>NZ_JBHTHC010000007.1:0-383084 GCF_042676285.1 Paenibacillus sp. GCM10027626
AAGGGAGTTTAGGAAGAGACTCCACTTGAGGCACGGCGATCCCGTAATCCGAAATGGACAGTTGGTTGGTATTCTCATTGGACATGTTTGTGTTTGACATTGGAACTCCCCCCGGCTCAGATCATGTAAATATGATTATACCACGAAAACGAGAGAATTTGTGAGAAAATGAAAGAAAACCCTTCATTTCATGGAGAAAATGAAGGGATCCGAATCATGAGATTCATCGCACAGGGCAAGTTGTGAAGAATTAATCGACGCTCTCTCTGGAATCTCCTATTCATGCGCTTCCCATTGGCATTCCGTTATCTCCATCTCCCTAAAAACAGATTTAAAAGAAGAATTTCCAGGACTACATGCATAAATCCCCAGTTGAATTTCCCCACTGCCTTCAAATAAATGAAAAATGCGCATTTGTTTATATTCTAAACCATCACATGAATTTTCGATGCAGAAATCGCTTTGACGACGGCTAAGTCTGTAAAACATACTTTTAATATTAGAATTAATATCTGTAGTCGCCCAATCTGAATATCCGTTGTTCGTAACGACGCTTCCTAATCGTTGATACGTTTCATTTTCGTATTCAATTGAAGCCTTGAACCAATTATCACTGTTTTGGTAGATAACGACACCACATTGGTCAAAACGATCTTTGCTATCAAACTCTGTTCTAACAACGAAAGAAAAATATGGCTCATTTATCTTGAATAACAGCGCAGGAGCATTATCGTTTCTAAAACCATAGTAGGTGCGCTGCCAGAAGTCAGTGCCAGGGTCAGTGTTAATAACAACCTCATCTTCCTCAATAGAATAACTCACGGGTTCATTTAGCCAAAACAATTTTTTCGAATCGTATCTCATCAAGCATCCCTCCAGAACTGTTGTTGAACTACCCCTTCTTCTCATGTTAAGGATAATGGATTGTCCTGGAAGGAGCAAGATCGTTTTCTGGACCTGGTCTATCTTGTACATTCGCGACCCGCTTTGCAGCCATTCGGCCGCACTTAGCATAATTTTCTCATCATTAGCTCAATCGGCCCTCTCGTCATCCATTTTCTCCACGTATATGAAAAGATAATGGCTATGATAAAATATGAGGTACCGTACATCATGGCAAAAGCAAGAGAGCGATTTTCCAAATAGCCCGTTATTTGAAGCAGCCCCAATCCGGTCACCACATGTCCGATATAATGTGATAACGAGAACATACCGAGTATTATATTATCGGATACGGTGATCAACACCGCAGCCACAAGCATGAACACCGCATAATAATGAAAAATATCGGCGCTCCAGTCCATTAACAATAAAAGCATGCCGGCAATAAACAAGAAAGCGGCTCTTCGGTAAAAGCTGTTCCGGTTTTGGTGAATAAGCTCCCCGTTCATTGAGCTTCGGGCTTTCGAAGTCAATAGTGTTACTCCGATGCCGGCCAGCACGACAAACAATGCCGATGCTCTTCCTTCAAACAGGCCCGCTATCGCCTGCAGCCATGCCGGCCCGCTGCTCTCTGCCTGCATCGCAAGCTTGTAGTTTACAATAATCATGCGAAGATCGCCAACGCTCTTGCAAAATCAAGGCCAGTGATCCGCGCTTTCGATTGGCTCATTCCCTATCCTCTCCCTGTCAAACGAATGCAAGCTGTTCTTTTAACCCTTTATCACGTTAACCATATATTCCCATTCAAGCTCATTGAATAAAAAATGCCACACATAACTGTTCTCTTGCAAATGCGTTTGAAACGATAGCTGTTCGTATAAATGCTTGGCCCGCGGGTTTTTGCCGGAGACATACAGGCTGAGTCTATCCAGCCGCGGCTCTGACAGCACAAACTGGTGAGCCCGCTCTAGCAGCAGTTTGCCGACGCCCTTGCCTCGATGATCCGGGTGGACAACGACGTCAGCAATATAACATTCCCCCGCCTCCGGCTTATGATCGAGAAAATACAACCCGACCAACATTTTTAGCAGATTCCACTTGCTGAACATGTTGAAATTTTTCCACGAAGGCAGCTTCTGTTTTTCTTGTTTCCTATCTGCCTCCACTTTCCATTTCAAAGACAATGTGCCAACGACTTCTCTCCCTTGCACCGCTACCATTCTTTGGCCGGCCGGCTCAGCAGGATACTGATCAAAAAGCTTTTCGAAAAAAAGCGCAAGCTCTTCGTCATTCAGATTTGTCAGGTGCTGAAATTTCCCGCGAAACCCGTGAACTAACAACTGGCCGACCTGAGGATTGTACTTGAGCTGCATAGGTTCAATCATTATCTGTGCAGCCGTCATGATTGACTCCCCCCTTCCGAATTTGGCGTGCGGCTGATCATGGCCTGCAGCTCGTAATGTAATTTATTTTCACTGAACAGGGATAAATAAGATTTTTCGATGAGGATTAAAGGCCCTGTTATGACATAAGACTGGGCTACAGCATAGTCGCAGAACTCTTCCATCATTGGTTCGAGCTCATGCTCCTCCTCCACCAGCCTCTGCATACAAAGATAATCACCCGCAGGCAAAGAAATATCGCCAGGCGCTTGCGTTTCAGCGCATAAAGCAATGGTGTCCGAACCATCAAAAATATGATGAACGTCCGATTCGAATAAATACGGAATGCGTTTCGGCTGCTCAGCCAGCAGTTTGGCGGTAAGCTTTGCGGTCATATCCATTTCCATCCAGCGGGCCAAATAGGTAGTGTCCTTCCGCTTGATTTGATATTGGTCAGGCTGTGAACTAAAGGTATGCTGTTCATGCAACACTTTCTTGATGAACTGTCGCAGATCTGTAAGCCGCAGCAGTTCCGCCTCCACTTCCCACAAGGAACGGTGAAGCAATTGCCGATACTGGTCTGTAGAAAAGGAAGTCATGCATTCCTTGATGGCATGAACTGGCACGCCCAGCTTGCGGAGTAACAATATTTGTGCGAGCTGATAAATTTGTTTCACGCCGTACATTCTGTACTGATTGTTATCGGTGTAGGCAGGTTCGAGAACTCCTTTTTCCTCAAAGTAACGGATTTGATGAACCGACACGTTCATCAGCTTGACCAATTCACTTATCGTAATTTCCGTCTTCATATGCATCCTCCTAAGGGCTGCGGCTTGGAATACCTTAACAATACACCTTAGGTCTGACCTAAAGTCAAGAAATTTTTGTTCAGTATTTTTGCCAAGAAAAAGAACGATCAGAGCCCGGCCTTTCGGCCGAGCTCTGAATCTATGACTATCCTATAGCAATGAACATCGCCAGATGAGCACCTAGCTATACATACAGAGATTGTATAAACATCGCCGATTCCGATATAAACCGCTCGCACGCTTCTTCCGAATAGGGAGTCGTCTCGATCTCATACCCTCTTAATCCTTCCCCGAACGCCTCCAGCGTTGGTAGATAGCCGTCATAGCCGTTGGATACACCGGCGGCAAGCGTGAATCGGGCCGGCGAATGTGTTCTGATTTGCCCGGCATAACCATTAAACGTCTCCAATGAGGTAGCAAACAGCAGAATATCACCGATCATCAGCGCATGCATAGTTGCTTCTAAGGATGGCTGATAATAACGCTCATTCGTCGGCAAAGCCACTTTTTTTTGCGCACTTCTTATTGGCGCTCCAGCAACCGTTTGGGCTTGCGGAAGCAAATCGATAATATTTTCACACAATGCTTGCCCCATTTTTACGACCTTCGGATACGTATCGGTCGTCTCTGCCCAAAATTGATTGATTGGACCAACATCGCCGCTAAAGCCTTGAATGAACGTGGCGACGAACTCGCCGCCGAAGCGCTTTTCCAGCCCGCTCATCGCCAGTCCGACAAATTCTGCCGACACTCTGGAAGACGTATGCGTTAATAGTGTCGGATGAACGGCACAATTTACAAGTGCGCCGAGCGGCTCACCATTGGCTGATTCAAACAGCAAGACATGAAGCGAGCGATCTATCGCCAAGTCGTCATTATGGCGCAGATTCGGCCGGCGATTGACTGACACTGCGCATTCTCCGGAAGCGACCTTCACAGTTGCCGGCTGTAATCGGCTTGTCATCTTCTTGATTTCGGCTGCGATCCGCGACGTATACTTCTGTCCGATATAAGCTGGCGCAGTATGCGTATGGGTCGCATGGGTGGTCACTTTGTCGGCAGTTACACCCGCAGCTTCCCCCCACAAGCGCTTCGTGCCCTCGGGGAATGTCGCTGCCAAATAATTGAAGGCAACCTCTTCCACAAAAGGCTTAATGGGCAGAAACGGTTCCTCATTTACTAAACAACAGTCCACACTAATGATTACATTACGCTCTGCGCCATCGTCCAGTATAACAATTTTTGCATACAGTTCATCCAATATATCCTGCGTGGGATTCGCAATATTCGTTGTAACATCGTAGCCTTGCAGTGGAGCGTATTCCTCTGGCGTAATGTTCACCTTTCCGAATGCAGCCCGCAACGTTTCCGGCATGACAGCCATCCTCCTTCACTCCATACAATCTGGTCTTATCCTTTCGTACTGCCAAGCACAATACCCTTTACAAAATATTTCTGCAGAAACGGGTAGACGAGCAGGATCGGCAGCGCGCCCAGAAAGATTTGCGCTGCGCGCGTGGTTCGGTCCGATATTTCTGCAAATTTAAGAATATCGCCCGCGCTCATCTTCATCGGGTCACTATTGATTACGACTAACTGAAGATAGGTAGACAGCGGGTACTTGTCCGGAAAGTTCATCAGAATCATCCCGTCGAACCAGGCGTTCCAGTGACCTACGAGCGTAAACAATGATATCGTTGCCAGAGAAGGAAGCGATAACGGAACATACATCTTCCATAGCACCTTCCAGTGTCCTGCTCCATCCATAAATGCAGATTCTTCAATCTCTTTGGGCAACCCCCGAAAAAAATTCAGCAGCAGAATCACATTGAAGACAGGTACGGCTCCAGGAATAACAAGCGCCCAAATCGTATCAATTAGTCCCGTCTCGCTCACCGTTAAATACCATGGAATCAGACCCCCGCCGAACAAGATGGTAAAAATAAAGTACCACGCATAATAGGTCCGGTATTTGAAAGCGCTCGTTTCTTTGGAGAGCGGATAAGCACATAGAATAGACATCAGCATATTGAGGATAAATCCAAGTGCAACCCGCTGCAACGTAACGAGGAATGACTGGATAAACTCCTGCTTCTGCAAAATATACCGGTAAGAGGACAGTTGAAAATCAACCGGCCACAGCTTTACCAGGCCGGCCCCTGCGGCAGAACTGGAGCTAAAAGAAATAGCCAGCACATGAACAAGCGGGAACAAGCATAAAAAAGACAGAAAAATAAGAAAGGTATAATTGCCGGCGATAAAAGCCCTGCGGCCAATCGACAGATGATGATGCTGCAAAAAATTCCCCCCTCTCTTCAAAATATGCGATAGTTGGCCAAACGATAAGCCATATAATAGGAAATCGAGATCAGTACAGTGGATACGATCGATTTCAAAAGCCCTATCGCTGTAGCAACGCCGAATTGCGCATCTATTAAGCCCATCCGATAGACTACCGTATCCAGAATGTCTCCACTCTCATAGATCGCTGGACTATAGAGATTGAAGATTTGGTCAAATCCGGCATTTAACACATTGCCTAAGCTTAATGTGGTCATCAGGATAACAATCGGCATCATGCCAGGAAGAGTAATATGCCAGGTTTGCCGCCAATGGGAAGCGCCATCCATAATGGCTGCCTCATATAATGTAGGATTAATCCCGGTAATGGCTGCCAAAAATACGATTGTACCAAAGCCAAATTCCTTCCAGACCTCCGATACTACCATTACATAAGGAAACCATTTATTCGATCCCAGGAAGAATATAGGGTCAATTCCTGCCAGTTTCAATATTTGCGCAATAATTCCTTGAGAAGGCGATAAAATATCGATCAGGATCCCGCCCAGTAGTACCCATGACAAAAAGTGCGGCAAATAGATTAGCGTCTGAACGCCTCGTTTGACCACTTCCTTCTTCACTTCATTCAATAATAGCGCAATGATTAGCGGAGTAATCAAGCCCGCGATTATTTTCATCGAGGCGATGTACACCGTATTCCACAATACTTGTAAGATATCCGGCATTTGCAGCACATAACGGAAGTTCGCCAGCCCGATCCAATCCGATCCGAACAAACCGTTCGTGGGAAAAAAATTTTGAAATGCGATGGAGATGCCAGCCATGGGGATATAATTGTAAATAAACAAGATGACTACGCCTGGCAGCAGCATCACATGCAAAGGAAGTTCACGAAGAAGCCGTCTCCTTGATTTTGTCATACCCATTATCTCTCACTACCTCTTCCAGCTATTGCATTGCAGCCTGAACTTCCCGGGTAATATCATCACCGCCAAGTTTTTTCCAATTGGCGACGAACTCATCAAAGGAATCAACGGAGGCTTCGCCCATTATAATTTTCGTAAAGGCACTCAGCTCCAATTTGGCCAGTGTATCTCCGTGCTCGACCATTTTCGGTGTCGGTACCCCGATAAATTCCGTTATTTTAAAAGCATTGTTTTTGTCGTATTCAGTCAAGACGGATTGCGAACCTTCGGGACCGAAATCCATGTAGTAACCCCATCCGTTGATAACTCCATTGAGATATTCTTTCATATGTTTATACACATCCGGCTCACCTGAGTTGGGGTTCAACACAGATTCATCATTATTATCGATGGCGGCATTCACATTTCGATAGGCATCAAGATTTTGCGTCGGAATTTGATTATGGACGAGCCTGTACACCCACTTTTCAACCCCATTATTGAATTCAAGCTTCGGTGCCAGGTTCCGTTCCGGATATTTCTTGCTCCATAATACCAGGCTTGCGTTCATCATTTTCACTAAAGCCTCAGGATGTTCAAATCCTTTACGTACCGCATAATAAGCATTAATCGGATAGCCGGCCTTCGGTTTGGCGGGTGTATCATCGATCGACAACAGCGGATAAGGCTTCCATTCCATTTCAGGGTCCTGATTTTTGCCCGCTTGCAAGTAAAGCGGCAGCCAGTCGACAGAGTAAGTGATTCCTATTTTCCCGGCGTTAACCATTTGTCCTACTTTATCCGCGTCTTTAACAACTAACTCCTGATCGAGCGTCCCATTCTTATATAGCGCTTGCAGCTCCGCCAAGGCCGTTTTCATTTCCGGTTGAATACTGCCGTAAACGATTTCCCCGGCTTCATTCTTGATCCAAATTTTCGGATAGGCATGATAACTGTTGAAGAAACCGTCCACCCCAAACAAATCCGTATACAAATCTTTGTTGACGACAAATCCATACGTATCCTTAACATTGTTGCCGTCCGGATCCTGATTCACGAAAGCTTCTGCGATTTTCAGGACGTCATCCATCGTTTTAGGTTCGGGCAAATTCAGCTTTTTGAGCCAGTCGGTGCGAATCCATAATAACGGCGCCGAGCCTGTATAACCGCCGAGCCAAGGCAGCGCCAAAATTTTTCCGTCCTTCGTCACGGTGTCGAGGCCAAGCTTCCCTCCGCCCGTGTAGATCTTTTTCAAATCCTCTGAACCGTATCGCTCAAGCGCTTCGCTCAAGTCTTCCAGCTGATCCGTCTCGGCCAGCCGTTTAAACTGATTGCCGCCAAGCGGCATAATGTCAGGCAGCTTACCCGACACCATCGTAGCATTCATCTTTTGATCAAATTGGTCGGAGACCCATAAATACTTCAGCTTAATGCCAAACTCGCTTTCATAGAAATCCATCCACCCATTCTTTTCATAGGTTTCCCCTTCGTCAAATTTTAAAATAGTGGCTGCCCGGACAGCAGTCACCTCAATAGGCGGATCATACTTGCCGAATGGGTCATAGCTGTCCTTGTTGTTCGAACTGCCGGTTGGCGTCGTCTTTGGCGCATTGTTTGCCCCAGTATTCGGTTTGTCATCCGGGCTGTTGCTGCTGCAAGCCGTGGATAAGAGTGCACATACCAGTACAGCGCCGACAGTGCCATTCAATCGTCTGAGCTTCATACCATAATACCCTCCCGTTTTTTAGATGTTGTACTTCCTTTTGTATTTACAGCTTAATTATAGTGAACCGACAAGCCGCAAGATACGAGCATCCTTTTACTTTTCTTGACCGCTGTTATCCATTTCTATCAAGCTGCTGAAAGGTATCCCGGTATTCTTGAGGCGTCACATTGAACCACTTTTTGAATGAACGGGTGAAAGTCGGCGTGGACTCATATCCGACCTCAGCGGCGATCTGGTGGATCTTCATCGCAGTTTCAGATAATAACTCCTTCGCTTTTGTCATACGGCACTCGGTAATGAAATTGAATAAGGTTACCCCCGTCTCTTTTTTGTATAATCTGGACAAGTAAGCCGGACTGTGGTTCACGAAAACAGCCAGACTCGTTAACGTCAATTCTTGCTCCAAATGGGTCTTAACGTACTGCTGGATAATTTGAATGGTTCTTTGTGTGCCCATATCCGAGTGGTTTTGCCTGCCCGCGAACAATAACTGAGCGAATTCCAAGAAATAGTGAACAATGTCTTCCCATCTTTCATGAGCATCAAACTGTGTCATTTTGCCGATATTGATTTTAGAAGAAAGAAGATGCAGCATCCCTGTACGATTAGCGTAAGATAACAGAGCAAGAGAAACGGAATAAAAGCGTTCAAGCAGGTCGGTATTCCTACAAGTGGGTTCTCGCTCCACGATCTGCCCGTAGAGTTCCATGAATGCACCGGATTGACCGCTTTCCAGATATTCTTCCAATTGCCCAAGCTGTTTCCTAAGCTTATGCGAACCTGCAAAATACTTGCGATTTTTATCAATATCTACACCGCCAAGCCGATTCCCATCTTGAATCAACAACTCCTGCTTGCCATCGAAACCGTGTCCGAGCAACATCTTCAAATAATTGAATTGCTTGCCGAATCCCTCCCAGCTAACTGCTTCAGAACTAATGGCAAAGGAAACCGATAGCTTCAGCATTTGCTTGCACGCCGACTGCGCATCCTCCATAATTCCTTGCCCGCTGGCGATCAAGCGCTTCCATAGCTGATCCTGCTCTGCTTTCGAGCCGTTTGAACTGACCGGTTGCAGTAACCAAAGGAACTTATAATGATCGAAGACCACTGACACGCATATAGACACAGCACCCAAATATTCATCCACGATATTTTGCACGGCAAAGGCTAGAAGCTCCCGATCCTTCCCGCACTTAACATGATCCCAGTTATCTATCCTTCCTATAATCTGATAGACGGGTTGATTGGCTTGAAGCGGCATTTCAACCTGCCGGAATTTCTGAGTCAATAGCGCCGGGGAAGGATTATGATCGTAAATCAAATCGAACAAAACATTTTTTTGCGCGGCTGAGAGCGCCAGCTTCAGCTTCGTTCGCGTCCGCAAGGCATAGCTTTCGGACTGGGCCTGTGCGTCGATGATGGCAATGGCCTTCTCTACCGATTGCAGGATTACATCATCCTTCTCATGCTTAAGCAAATAATCGCTCACACCGCCGTTTCGTATTGCTTGCTTGGCGTACTCGAATTCATTGTACCCGGTCAAAAAAATGATCTTGCACAGCGGCCATTTTTCCACAATGAGCTTTTGCAGCTCAATGCCGCTTAATCCCGGCATGCGAATGTCGGAGAGCACCACATCCATACGGTGCTGCTGCAAAACGTCCAAGGCGGCATAGCCGCTGTATGCGCGGTAAATCTCCAGATCCAAATGGACGGCCTCGCGAAACAATTGATACATACTATTTACGATAATCGGTTCATCGTCGACAATTAATAGTCTGTACACATGGATTCTCCTCTTTCCAATCGGCTAAAATTCGAAGGCTTTCGTATTGAAGTCTACAACGGCATCAAGATTCGTAATAGGACTGCCAAAGCTGAATTTCGCTCCCCCGTGTACTTCCACGCCAGAAATCGGGCTTTGCACCGGACTAATGAAGGTCATTACGGCTGAAGCAAGCGCCTTGGCCTTCGGTGCCATATCAACAGTGACTGTGCTCAGGGCTGTTCCGGATAGAACGACTGCGCGGCGTTCGAAATAACGCTGTACAATTTCTAATGTCTCCCCTTTCGTACGATCATCGTTGCTTGCGCATAAACCAAAGTCACCCTGATTAATTCGAACACCGGTAAACTCATACCAAGCTGGAGAGTCCGGCATCCGCAGCTCCAACATAAACCAGGAATCCTCGGTTAAACTGGCATGTGGGCCTACCCAGAAAGGAAAGGTAAATTCCTGAAAGCTGGATGTCAGTGCGACGTTTTCCGCTTTGATTTCCGCCGGTTCAATGGCTGACCGCGAATAAGCCGCTTGCGCGACGACACGCAAATTGGCAGCCGAGGAAGCACGGGCGAACAATTGAACAGTACATACATGACCTGCCACTTCACTTAAGGCCGGCACCATGAAATAAACGGATTTGTAACTGCCGGTGCCTCCCGGAGCGAATCTCAGCGCGTACTGTGATTTTCTTGTCCGCATTAAGTCGGCATTGTTCAATTGAACACGAGATGCAGAACAAGCTGTAAAATCGGTCTTGACATACCACATATCTGCCAGTGGCGTAAGCTTGCTCGGAGGAACCGTAAAATTATCACCCAACTGAGACACCGCAAGCGCGCCGTTTACGACTTTTTTATGATGAACACCGTCTACATCAATGACATGAATCGGATTCGAGGTGACCGGCAAAAGCGGCTGGTAAGAAGCTGTAAGATTACGTACCTTGACCGCTTGTCCCGGCTGATCGTTCAAATGAAACACAGGCTGTTGTTCCCCGCCCATGATGAGGGTTACGCCGTCGATGTTGAGGCTGGCGACTACACTGGCATTGGCCGTATCCAGAAACTTCCCCTGGTTGTGCAAATTAACGAAAATATCTTTAACGTTGATCAATAAAATGTTGTTGTTCGGCTGAGGGGTTGGATCTCCCAGACGAATCGAGGTTCCTCCCAGCGGCTGCTCAAAGTAACAATTGACAACCTCCGACATCAGCGAAGGGTAGCCAAGCTGCACGCCAACTGCCGCATTTTCAAAATCGCTCCGGCTGATTAACGTCTTCACGGCATTGGTGTAAATGCCGATACCACCAACAAGCACACCGTGCCATTTGCATTTGTTATCGATGAAATTCAGACGCGAATTGCCTGAACCTCTATAGGCGCCGCTGCGTCCATCATCGATGGCCTTTACAAAATTCTTGGCCAAGTCATCCAATGATTCCCACCGGCACCCCGTAATTTCCGGCCACCAGTTTTGTGCCTCAAAAGTAATCGCCCAGCTGTCAGGATGGCCAAACTGGTTAAAAATACAATTTTTTATGCGTGCCATAAGTCCGGTAAACGGTGCGAAGCTAATGCCGGTTGTCATATTTTTGCCGCCGGTAAAATGAAGCCCCTCCAAAATGTAATGGTCGTCGTTGAAAAGGTTTCCACTGTTGCGTCCATCATCCGCTCCCATAGCCAACATGATGCCTGAACCTGTATAATTCAACGCCTTTGATACGCTTCCTACGATCTCCACCGGCCTGGTAAATCGGACACCTGTGTTGAACGTATATTTTAACGGGGCAGATGCACGGTCAATCTCGACTCGTACCGGTATACCGTCAACAATGCCGAGCGGCTGGGTTCCATTAGGAAACCCATTCACATATCCAGCCAAAGCGATCAGCGCCGCTGTGTCAGCCTGTACTGTTCCGTCAGCGCCAAAATCGACAAGCTGAACTTGAACTTCGGGATCATTCGGATCGAAGTGATTATTAGCTTTTCCCTTTTCCTTGCCTTTTCCCTTCCCTTGCTCGTCCGCTGCAAACGCACCTGATGGTAACAAGCTCCCTGCAACGATCGTCGCTCCGGCAACTCCTAGCGCTGCTAACAACTTTCTTCTGGTAAAACTACCTCCTGCCCCAAACCGTTGTTCAATGGCATCTTTATCCTCTGACATTGTTCATTCCTCCTTCATTAGTTTTGCTGAGGAAACGCTTACATACACTACTCTTTCTATTATAAAGATGCTTTTCTCCCGATCAATGGGCTTATTTCTACTTTTGTTGACACTCATTGTCTTTAATTGGTATGCTCAGTCGTACCAGCAGTCCTCCCAAGCTGCTATGCGCGATTGAAATTCCTGAGCTCTCTCCATATTTAAGCTGAAGCCTGCGGTGGATATTGATCAGCCCTGTGCTTTCTCCGCCATTCTCTACTTGATTCAGCTTGTCCGTTAGGTCGTTGAACGCCGACTCATTCAACCCCGAACCATTATCTTCTACAATAATTCGCAATTGTTCGTCAGTTGCTGCGAAACGGATCGTCAACTTTCCGTGCTCAACGATTTCTTCAAGTCCATGCTTATAGGCATTCTCAATGATGGGCTGTAAGATTAGCCGCGGAATCTGAATTTGATGAAATTGTGCGGGTAATTCTTCAAATATGGCGTTGATCCGGTTGGAAAAACGGACATTTTGTATTTCAACGTAGGATCTGGCATGCTTCACCTCTTCCAAAAGAGAAACTTCCATTTTCGCATTCCGTGTAACATACTGAAAATAGTCCCCTAAATTTTCGGATATTACTTTAGCGGAATCGATGTCATAATTCAGGATCAAGCGATGCAAAATGAAAAAACTGTTATAGAGAAAATGAGGGTTAATTTGCGCTTGCAGCTGCTGCAGTTCTGCATGCTGACGCCTGATCTTCTGTACATAAAGATCATCAATCAAAACCTTTAAATTGCGCACCATCTTATCAAACTGTCTAAACAAGTAACCGAATTCATCTTGATTTGAATAAGAGGCGGATACATCGAATTGTCCCGCTTCCACTTTCTTGAATTGCTCAATTAATCGTCTCAACGGTTTATGTATAAGCATATAAATAATATAGGAAAATACAACAACAACAATCAAAGAACTGACAATTAGCAACCAGAACCAATTTTGATAGGATTTCAGCGTACCGAGTACCTGGTCTTCAGGAATAATGAAAAGAAACCTTGTATCCAAAATCAGAGACTTTTCAAAAAATATGAGATAGTTTATACCTGCTATTGAAATCGTCGACTGTAAACTTTCAGAAGCTTGATTGAAATCCAGTTGACTGCTAATTTTGTCGAAGAGCATTAAATCTGTATGACTTCCTACAGCCCATGTATCACCGAATAATACTGTTTCTCCGTTTGGATGAAAATTTTGCAGTGTAGTTCTAAGCCCATCCGCGGATAGTTCCATTTGCAATATAATGGATTCTTTTTCATCTGAATACTCGGAAACCGAGTAACGGGGTGACTTTAAATTGATATAAAGACGTTCATTCAACGAAGCGAGCGGGAATCCTTTATTGAAGATAGCTTGTGATATCGCCTTCACGCTATTCTTGGTGACTGTATTTTCGCTGGAATTTGCAGTTGTAATCACATCATTTAGCGAATGTACATATAGGCTGGCATCTTTAATAATTGCACTGGATTCCTTGAAGCTCTTTAATTTTTTTTCTAAATAATTAATTGTTTGGGCTTTTTCATAGCTAGATAAAATCGATTCCATTCCAACTAAATTTTGCAATTGCTCATCATCGACGATCTCTTGTTGGTTCTTAAGAATTTGCTGAATTTCATTCTGAAGGGATAATGAATAATAGTGGATTTGCGATTTCATCGTGTTTGACAATTGCGTTTGCACTTCTGCTTTCCCTAGCTCATTCATATAAAGACTGAGACTGAATAAAGGTAAAGTAATCAAAACAAAGGCCAGGATAAGCTTATGTAATATAGATAGCTTTCTTATGTGTGACAGTATCCGCACGATGTTATCCCTCCTAAAAAGAAACCGTTTACATTTTCTTGTTTTAATTATAGCAGAGCATTTATCATACTGCCAAATGACCTATATGATGAAATTTCCCCTTCATTTAAAGCTGATAGCGACCCTTAAGTCAAGAGTCGCTATCACTTTATGTATTGGCTGTTTATTCCGACCACTTTATTTCCTGAAAAGTTCGTGTTTCTGCTGACTCTTTTGCCTTCAAGCAAAGTAGTGCACTTTGCATAGCCTCTTCAAAGGGGGTCTGGGAAGGAAAGCCTTTCGTAATTGTATCAAGCAGGCTTTGACATACGACTATGTCACCCCCACCATGGGTGTCATCCCCAAAAGGAATATCGTATATTTCACTCCGTGTTGTGTGATGCATATTTACATGTATACGGTTTGTATAATAGTCGAACTCCATAGTTCCTTTATATCCCAAAAATCGAAACATTCGCGTTGCCGCTTTATTCCGGGCAAAAAAGTTTTGGGAATAGCTGGCATGCATCCCGCTCTCATATTGGATGATTGCACTTCCAGAGTCCTCATTTCCGGTATCAACTGCAAAACAACACATTTCGCCATGAACAGGTTCCCCCTTTTCCCGATGCAATATTGCACTTTCCGGGCACGTATCCTGCTCTTCGCATGCTGCACATGTCAGTCCAGCCGGTTTATCACCTTTGAATATTTGTTTGGACTTTACTGCACTGATCCAGATCGGTCTTAATTTTAAAATATACTGGATCATATCAAAATCATGAGTTGCTTTTTGCAAAAAAAGTCCACCGGTTTCCTCATCATCCCTGTACCAGTGTTGAAAGTATACTGATCCATAGGAAACATTATTAATCGCCTGTACATGCTCAATTGTCCCTAGAATACCTGATTCTGCAATTTCCTTCGCAGCTTGACCGAGTGTATTCAGCCTCAAAGAAAAAGGTACAGCGACTTCAGTACCGCTCCTTTCATACGCTGACTTGAGAGCCATTAAATCCTTCAGATTAGTGGAAACGGGTTTCTCAAGAATAAAAGGAATTCGTTTCTCCAAAACTTTAATAGCAATTTGAGCATGGGATGAACATCTGGTGCTGATAATAATACCATCCGGTGTTTCATGATCAAGTAACTCATCTACAGTGTCGTAAAAATCGATATGACCTGAGCTTTCCCCAAGTTCATTTTTAATTTCCTCTATCCGGTTATCAACGATAGCTGATATCTTAACATTTTTGTTCATTTTCAACATTAGATTACTTAATACTTTCCCTCGAAAACCATATCCAACAACCGCGATGTCTATCATTTACGTTGTCCCTCCATTTAACCTTTGATATATTTGACATCAATTTCTTTGCTCATAAGCTCGTCGATTATTGCCTCAATCTCAGCCTTTGCTCCTTTCATCTTAATGTAGCTATGCTCCTTGTTGGAGATTTTTCCTGTATTCCATTTGTTTTCACCCATTTCATTCACTTCAACCCAACCCTCATGTTCTACATCCCATAATTCACATTCACCTCGTACACCAATCAAGACAGTAATCGGATCCCAACTGCTCCTGGTTTGTCCCTTTTCTAAATATAGTTCATAAGCTTTGCGTACAGGGTGATCTGCAGCTGTATGACTGAACAATCGTGATCCGGTTAGTACATCTATACCCACTTCATATCCGCAAAATGTTACAGGTGCAGGCCAATGATCGACAACAAATTTCGCTGCAATGGGATGCATTTCGAAATTCCATTCTTTCCCTGATGGATAAACCCCACCCATGACGACCAATCTGTCAACCTTTTCCTTAATCAAAGTTTCGCCATCCCATGGATAAATATCATCGGATTTAGAATTCATTAAATGATATAAATTAATTAAAGGCCCGATTGCGATAATCACTACACTTCGATCAGCGGCTGTTGCCAGAAGTCTTCGATATAAAGTGGTTGCATCCTCAGCATCTCTCCCTTGTCGAAGAGAGTGCAGATAATGCTCAGAGAGGTATATATTATACTTTTGATACACAGCATCATTCAAAAAACAACCATCTTGCAAAGTACCGATTGGAATGTCCGCTCTTCCAAAGTAAGTATTGATCGCGGAAATACATCCGCTTCCCCAAGGGCTTGACGTACAATGCATAACGCCCAAAATTTCTGCTTCCCCCTGATTAGCCAACGATAGCAAGACAGCGAGCGCTCCCGCATCATCGCAATCGGGACCCATATCCGTATCTAAGATGACTGGTATCGCAGCATTCTTTTGACCCTTTTGTTTCAAGACGAATCACCCACCTGCTCTGTGCTTGATTAGCGTTCAACGTTTTAGATTTGAATCAGTCCTGCTGTTGCACAAACTATTATAGAAAAGGATTGACCCGAAAGATACAAGCTTTCTTTTACTTTCCTTGACCTCCGTTATCCATTTGGATCGAGCTTCAGAAATTTGACGTACAAAGAACAGAATCGCTTGCCAGCTCCATCAAACTTTCAACGTATAGACGAGCTCATGTTCTGGCATACACACAAATAAAGAAGCGATCTTGCAGTCGCTCCCCTATTACTTGTCTTATTTTAGAATTCGCTCGAACTCTTTCTGCAAACGATCCATAGCTTCTTTTGGGCCAATCTGCTTGGTTAAAGCTTTGTGTGGACGTAGAATGGAATCGCGATTATTACTGGCGGAATGGGACTTAACTCCTGGCATGTAAATTTCAATCTTCGAAGGAATAGAACAATTAATTAGCGACTTCAACGCTAGGATTTAATGCTTATTTTGGTTGTATCGTCTGTGGGGACGAGAATGTGTACCATAAGTCTCATCTGGATTTGCTATTGAAATGCATGCAGCAACTTAGAGTTTCTTCAAATGAAGGTTTACCCAAATTTCACCAAAACACAATGGTTTGGGGGCTTGTATCGGAGGCCTCCACTTGCAGAAATGCTTGATGAAGACGGCGCCCGTGCTGGGCGTACTATGACAAAAAGCTGGTGTTTTTAAAACACCAGCTTTTTTTAAAATATATGAACGGTTTCTACTCTTGGAATTGTCCAGCCCTCAGTATATGGACCGAGCCGCAGCATAGACTCTCTTATTAGGATTTCAAAATCAACCGGCCGCCCAAACATCTAATTCAATTTTTAATTCAGGTAAACCTAATCCTTTAATATATGCAATCGTCATTGAAGGAGGTGTAGTACCGAATACTTTATCCCATATTTCATCAAAATGATCCCAGTCAATCTCTTCTGTGGCCCAAATGTTAATTTTAATAACATTATCAGGAGTTAACTTTTGAGAAAAAAGGATTTCAACAATATTGCTCATTGTATTTGTTACTTGTTCATTGAAATCTGTAGGGATATGATTGTTTTGATCGATACCAATTTGACCAGAAAATACATACAAATCAGCATTTCTACTTATTTTAGTTACATGACTATAGTTTCCAACAGGTTTCGCGATATTTTCTGGGTTATATCTTGAAATTATATGATTATTGATGTTCATCGTTTAAAGTCTCCTTTTAAATATTTTTTCTCTCAATTTTAGACAGACTTATCCCGCCAAAATCAATTCTAGAAAAAAATGGCAGTAGAATACCCAATGCCCGAAGATAAATATTTTATCGATCTTTTTTTCATCAGGTATTCCCTCCTTCATATTTAAAAGGAATTATTTTATACGTCAGAATTATAACATAAAAGCAATTGAGTTGCTAATGGAAGGAACAATGTGAAGCACAGTGGGTCCAATTGGTCACAAAGCTTTCTCCATCTCATATTGCTCAATATAAACGTTAAGACCTATTCTTCCAAGGAATCGGATAGATTCGGCATCTCGTTTGTCTACATTGTTAACGGTAACGGTCGAATGCCTCTTTCCAATCCACTGAAATAAAGAATATCCGTATCCCTGGTTTCTTTTTTCGTGCAGGACGCCGAACTGAAGAACCGCCCCATTGGCCGATTTAACGACAGCATACCCATACACCTTGTTATCTTCCCTGATCGTGATTACATCGTATAAATGCGGATTACGTAAAATAGCGTGAACGGATTGTTCCCAGGAGGGTTCAAAATTCCAATAAGAATGCGCCGATTTCCAATCGAATTCATCCGGACGAACAACAATGATGGATTCGTGTCGATGGTCGGCTGGAAGGTTTAAATCTACACAGCCTTTCAAGCAAACCAGTTCTCTTTTGATTTGAAAGCCTAAAGCGCTATACGCTTTAATCGCTTTTTCATTCGTTTGGATTACTTCAAGCAAACATTTTTGCACATGATGTTCTTTAAGAATGGGAAAAGCATGATGATAGATTTGGCCGACAAGCCTTCTCCCTCTGTATAGAGGAACAACTCCTGTAGCGGAATTGTAGGCTGTTTTTTCGCCGTTTCGGTCGCCGATGCCATGCATAATAAAGGCAATCTGCTTATCTTGATCAAAGGCGCCGAACGACAAATGGTAATTGACCCCAGCACCTGCAAATTTATCAGCTAAATAATCTGCAGATACGTGAAATGGAATGATGTAGTCGGAGAAGGCTTCATTAAAGCAAGTCGCAAACTTTTGTAACTTAATATCTTCAAGACTTTTGATGATCATGTTACTCACCTCTTATCATTTTAGCATGATACGAACAGTAGCAGTATCCGCCGCTGAAAGCTCTCGTTTTATCTATGAACTCCGCGACATCTGCGCCAATCTGTGTACCAGCGGGATGAACCAGCCCGTCAATTCAGAAAAGGCAAACCCAGCTTCCCGCGCGTGCCGATTATCCATAAACCAATGTCCCGGCACACCAAATGGCGAATGATTCTCCTCGGTAGGCGGTACGATGATCGCTGCCCGGCCGACAGCCTCCTCTACTACTTCTACAATACGGGCGAGAGACAACTCCCCGTTGGAGCACGCATTGACAGGTCCCGCACCGGGATGATCTTTCAACCAGTATAGAACTGAAGCTGCTTCATCCGAATCAATAAACGACATTTTCGCCTCCCGGTTCGGGATGCCAATCGGCTCCCCTCGCCGCACCCGTTCCACATGAAAATGAAGCCGCCGCGTATAATCATCCTCGCCGAGCACAATCGGGAAACGAACGGCATAGACCGGGATATCCGCTTGCTGGAAAAAAACCGCTTCTGCCTGCCGCTTCGCTTCGCCATAGTCCATCTCAGCAGTTGTTTCAGCTGCGACCGGATAGTCATACGGATCGAAGCCCTGCTCCGCCTGAGCGTGATTCGCCCATGGATACACCGACAACGACGACGTAAAAACATATTGCTTCACCTTGCCGGCAAAAAGCTCACATGCCATCTGTGCTTCCTGCACCGTAAAGCAAATATTGTCATAGACGACATCCCATACCTCGTCCCCGATCGCTGCTTGCAGCGAATCGCGATTGCTGCGATCGGCCCGGACACGCACCACCCGATCACCAAACGGATCTGGCGCGGCACCCCGTGTTACAATCGTAACCTCATCGCCATTGTCGATCAGCTTCTGTACTAACCGCTTCCCGAAATACCTCGTCCCGCCCAAAACGATAATTTTCACTTTGCTCCCTCCACCTCTTCGTATCATCTATACAATACAATATCTATTATGATAACGAACGAGATAAGCCAAAAGATACGCAGTTCGCCTGCTTACAGAAAAGCCGCACACGCCCTTCTGCGCATGCGGCCTTGCCACACTCCAACCAATAGCATTCTACGATCCTAGATCTACAGCCTTGTATCATCCACTTCATTCAGCCATCGTTCGATTACACCGATAACCGATGCTACACATCCGTCCTCAAATGGCGAGATAAGGCCGGCTACAGAGACTAGTCCCGTAAATGACTGACTGCCGCCGGAACGGCACAGCTTCAAGTAGTCAGACCATGCCGCTTTGTAATCTTCGTTCATGCGCTTCCAGAATTGGAAGGCACAAATTTGCGCCAATGTGTAATCAATATAGTAGAATGGAGAGCCGAAAATATGTCCCTGCTTATGCCAGAACCCGCCGCGTTCCAAATAATCGCAGCCTTCATAATTGCGGTGCGGCAAATATTTGCGCTCAATCTCGCGCCAAGCCGCGCGCCGCTCCGCTGGCGTCGCCTCCGGATGCTCATAGACAAAATGCTGGAATTCATCGACCGATACGCCATAGGGCAAAAAGAGCAACGCAGACGACAAATGATCAAATTTATATTTCTCCGTCTCCTCTTCAAAGAACAGCGTCATCCACGGCCACGTAAAAAACTCCATACTCATGGAATGAATCTCGGCAGCTTCCAAAGTCGGCCAGTTATATTCCGGCACTTTGAAATGTCTGCTCTCATAAACTTGGAAAGCATGTCCCGCTTCATGCGTCAGGACATCGATATCGCCCGAAGTGCCGTTGAAGTTCGAGAAAATAAACGGCGCGCCGAACTGGCTCAAATAATCGCAGTACCCCCCGCTTTGCTTGCCCTTCTTGCTGACGAGATCCATCAGCTCATTTTCAACCATAAACGTAAAAAATTCATTCATTTCCAGAGACAATTCTGCATACATCTTTGCGCCATTGGCAATAATCCAGTCCGGATCGCCCTTTGGCGTCGCATTTCCACTCTTGAAGCTAAGCCCTTCATCATAAAAACGAAGCGTATCGACACCGATCCGGTTGCGTTGGCGCTCGCGCAGCCGGGTCGCAAGCGGCACGATATGGTCGAGCACCTGCTGGCGGAAATTCGCAACCATCTTCGCATTATAATCCGTGCGGTTCAGCCGCGCATAAGCCAGCTCCAAGAAGTTCGTATAGCCCAACTTCTTCGCCATCTTCGTGCGAACCTTCACCAGATCATCATAGATACGGTCAAATTCCGCTTCATGTTCCGCCATAAATTGATAATACGCCTCAGAAGCGCACCGTCTCATCTCCCGATCCGCAGACTGCGCGAACGGAGCCAATTGCGCCAGTGTGCGTTCCTCGCCTTCGAACTGAATTTTAGCGGATGCAATCAGCTTATTGTACGCTGTCGTCAGCTTGTTCTCCTGTTGGAGATCTTCAATAATATCCGGGTGGAACGTCTTCACCGCCAGTTCAGCCAGTTGGAACAATTGGACGCCCCATTTTTGCTCCAGCTCCGCACGGAATTTCGAACCGGTCAACGCCCGGTAATAATCAGTTATGTATTCTTGAAATACCGGAGCAACTTCATCGACATAATCCTGCTCCGCCTTGTAAAACTCATCATTCGTATCAATAGAATGACGTATGGAGGCAAGCTGGCATTGCGTGTCGAAATGACTGCGCAGCTTATTGATCGCTTCCATGGCACGATCTTGCTCCTCCAGAGTCGCCGCTGCCGTGAATGTGTGCAGATGCTCCTTGAATTGCTTGCCTAGCTGTTCGATATTCGGACGTTCATAACGAAATTCGCTAAATTTCATGCCTTTCACACCTTTCAACGATAATTTTGCTCTCCTTTATTGTACAAAGACACCTCCAAGGTTGTCTCTATATCTTACAACATAGGAACATTCTCTTGAAGGTGTTTAGATTGTAACACGTTATGGTCTTAACGGACAGTCCAATGCCAAATCAATGCTTGCTTTTCAACTTTTTTCACAAAATCGTTTTTTCCGTCCCCATACCCCTCTATGTCATTTGGATATTTTTTTGCCAGTTCTCTTTTTAATTCACCATACTCCTGCGAAATTTCAGGATGATGGCAAAGAAAGTCTCTAAAGGATAGATGGCGCTCGATTTCTTGGACGTTATCATACTGGAAAGCGTGAATTTGATGTGTTCGGTTGTCTCCTCCTTTACGGAAGTATCTTCTGCCACTAATACCGAACTCGCCCATCACTTCGTAGCCAAGCTTTTCAAATTGTATGGTGTAATGATCCAATGCATTGATGTCATTCACTACAAGCAAGATATCAATAATGGGTTTCGCTTGCAGGCCAGGAACGGAAGTACTGCCAATGTGAAAGCTATTCACTAATTCACCTTTGAGAATCTCTTTAATTTCGCTTTCTTCCTTTAGATACTCTTCCTTCCAATAAGGATTGTGTTCCACAACAGTGATATTCATAGATTCACCTCTTTTCGCATTCAATATTTTCACCTTGCAACCAAATGAGGGCATTACATCAATGTACAAAATTTGGGCCATTGTGTCAATGAAATTGCATTTTACTTTATCGCACGAGCTAGTAACAACAAAACAAATGAGATGTGAATCATCACCAAAGTCCATAACCAGGTGAGAACCATCTCATTCGATTCTACAGCCCCATAAATTGCGGTTGGTATCGTTTGCGTTCTGCCCGGAATGTTTCCGGCAACCATTAACGTGGCGCCAAATTCACCAAGCGCCCGTGCAAAACCGAGTATGTAAGCTGTAATTAAAGAGGGCTTAGCTAGCGGCAATGTAATCGAAAAGAGGACCTGCCATTCGTTTGCCCCATCCAGCCAGGCCGCCTCTTCATGTTCGAGTGAGACGTTTGAAAATCCGGTTTTGATCGACTGGTAGACAAGCGGAAAAGTTACAACGATTGCAGCAATCACCGCAGCAGCCCAGGAGAAGATAATCGGCTGACCCGTTATCCATTCGAATGCCTTTCCTATCCAACTTCTGCGACCTAGCAAAACTAATAGAAGAAATCCTACAACGGTCGGCGGAAGAACAAGAGGCATCATAATGGTTGTTTCGAGAAATATTTTCCCAATAAATTTATGTCTAACCATCCAATACGAAATGATAATGCCTAGTGCTAACGAAACCGTACTTGCTATCAGACTTACCTTCAACGAAAGCAAAAGCGGCTCTGCAAATAAACTCCAATTTAACGCGCAGCACATCCTTTACCCTGCCGGACGGAAGCCGTATTTTTGAAAAATACTTTGCGCTTCGGTGTCTAAAAGGAATTCGTAAAAAGCCTGGGCTTGCTTTGTATGCTTCGTATCTTTGGCTGTTCCTACATAATAAAGAATTGGGCTATAAGCCGCTTGATCCACAATGTACGCCATCTTAACTTTATCTGAAGACAAAGCATCTGTTTTATATACAAACCCAGCATCGGCATTTCCGGTTTCAACGTACGCTAACACTTGGCGCACATTATTACCAAATACGGCTTTATCTTTAAGAGCGTCCCATTGTTGTGAAAAACGCAATGCTTCTTCGGCATATGTGCCTGCAGGAACGATACGAGGTTCACCAAGCGCAACGTGTTTGAATGAATCCCGTAATAGATCTTGAATATGCTCAATGCGATTTGTGCTTTCTGCTGGCACCACGACGACAAGTTCATTACCCAATAACGCCGATTGCCGATTGATATCAATCAGGTCTTGATCGACCAGCAACTTCATGTTTTTCTCGTCGGCTGACAGGAACAAGTCCACTGCTGCTCCCTGTTCGATTTGCTGGCGAAGTGCGCCGGAAGCCCCGAAATTAAAGTGGATTTTAACCTTGGGCTGCTTCTTCTCGAACACCGTTTTAATCTCCTCCAAGCTGTCAGATAAGCTAACTGCTGCCGAAACAAGCAGATCTGTTTTGTCGGAAGCTGATTGGTTGGCCGCTCTAATCTCCTTAATTATTTCGTTTCCGATAAGTGCCACCGCGATTATCATAACTAATAAGAAAAATAAAGGACGTCCGAATCGTTTGAACACGACATTCACTCCCGTTCATGCTCTGGCGTTTACAATAAACTATGCTAAATCGTATGTAGGGTATGTTATAGAGGTCATATTTAAATTTTCTCCATAATACTGTTATTAACGAAAGGGTCAACCATGTTACCGAGCCGGAAGACTGTTGTCTTAGGAAACGGAGGGAAACTCGATGGATGAGCGATATTCGCGGCAACAGAAGTTCAAACCGATAGGTCAACATGGTCAACGTCTGCTGGAGAAAGCTACAGTTGCAGTTATCGGCTGCGGAGCCCTCGGTTCCGCTATCGCGGAAATGCTCGTACGTGCGGGTATAGGCCATCTTCATCTCGTGGATAGGGACGTTGTCGAAATCTCCAATTTGCAACGGCAACAACTTTTCTGTGAACGACAAGCCAGGGAAACAATGCCGAAAGTGGTGGCTGCAGAACAACGATTGCGCGAAATCCGGTCGGATGTGCAGTTGACGATTACGATTGATCATGCAGACGGTACGCACATTGAACATCTGGCAAGACAGTGCGACCTGCTCATGGACGCGACAGATAATTTTGAAACGAGGATCATGATTAATGACGCGGCATATAAATACCGCCGACCGTGGGTTTATGGCGCATGTGTTGGCAGCACCGGCGTTGTATTCCCCTTTGTCCCCGGTTCTTCCGCATGTTTGCGTTGTTTGTTGCCCTCCCTCCCAGCCGTTAACGAAACATGCGACATGGCCGGTATTATCGGATCAGCAGTTCAAATGACAGCCGCTTTGCAGTGTACGGAGGCATTGAAATGGTTAACTGGCAATAAGGATGCTTTAATCCGTAAGGTTCATCATTTTGACTTATGGAGCCATACACGAATTGATTCGGGTTTAACAAGGATAAAACGTTTGAATTGTCCGACATGCGGAGATTCGCCGACTTTCGAATCCTTGTCGCCGATAAGAAAAACGCAAATTGAGATGCTTTGCGGACAGAATACCGTACAAGTGATCCCCGGCAATAGTCGGACAATTGATTTTGATGAAGCAGAAAGGACTGGAAGACTTGCAAATATTTCCGTTCGGCGCACGCCATATTTTGTTGAAATGCACATAAAGGAGTATCGCATGATTTTATTTTCCAACGGACGACTACTTATTCATGGATTGAATGATGTTCATCAAGGAAGAAAGCTCTACCACCAGCTTTTCGGTTAGCGCACTTTTCGACGAAGTTAAAAAGAACTTTCGCTGTCTATACGCAAATAATCACCGTTTTTGCCTCCGGTTTTACTGACTAACAGGGTCGGTCCGATTATGATTTCTTTTCCGGCAGCCTTGCACATATCGTAAATCGTCAATGCGGAGACAGCCGCTGCGGTAAGAGCTTCCATCTCAACGCCCGTGGGACCTTTTGTTTTCACTTCGGACCTGATGTAAATGATGTAACGGTCCTGCTTTTCGTCAACCTCCCAACGGAATTCAATGTTCGAACCGGTAAGCAGGATTGGATGGCACATCGGAATGAACTGCGCCGTATTTTTGGCAGCCATAATCCCGGCAACTTGTGCGACAGCAAATACATCCCCCTTTTTGTTGGTTCCATCCATAAGTTGACGATAGATATGGGCATTCACCATGACTTGAGACTGTGCTGCCGCTGTGCGTACTGATTCATTCTTGAAGCTAATATCGACCATTGTTGCCCGTCCCTGTTCGTTAAAATGGCTAAATCCAGTCATCGTGATCATCCTCTTTTTTAAATTATCCGTTCCCAATATAAACCTATGCCGAAGGAGTGCGCGACATGGCAAAAAGCAGAATTGCTATTTCCGTAACGGAGGCGGTGGATCTTGTAATGGCCCATGTAAAACACTTCGAGGCGGAATCAGTCCTTCTTCCGCACAGCTATGGACGGATTTTGGCCGAACCGGTTATCGCCAGACATGATGTCCCGCCTTTTCACCGGGCTCTTTATGACGGTTTTGCCATACGTTCGCAGGATTCGGCAGAAGCGGATGAAAACCGTAAGATTTTGTTTCGCGTGGTTGATCATATCGGTGCGGGAGATATCGCTGGCAGAGCATTATCTCACGGCGAAGCGGTGCGCATCATGACCGGGGCAGCGATGCCTCCTTATGCCGATGCCGTTGTCATGCTGGAACAGGCAGAAATCCTGGAAGCGGGTCACTCCTTTGCGGTTCGCAAGGCGTTCAACGCGATGGAGAATGTATCACCTCAAGGCGAAGACGTCAAAGCAGAAGAGTTGGTAATCGAATCGGGCCGTTTCATTCATCCCGGAACGGTTGCACTGTTGGCTACATTCGGTTACACCGACGTAAAAGCAGCAAAAAAACCCGTTGTCGGGGTCATCTGCACGGGGTCAGAACTGTTAGAAGTATATGAACCGTTAAGTCCCGGTAAAATTCGTAATAGCAACGGACCGATGGTGAGCGCGCAATTAGCCAGAATTGGGATTCATTCACGAATCTATAAACAGACGAAGGATGATCTTGGCATCTGTCTGGATTTAATTCAAACCGCGTTATCTGAATCAGATTGTATCATCACGACAGGCGGGGTATCGGTAGGAGATTATGATTATTTGCCGGCAATCTACGAGCGGCTGGGAGCAAAAGTATTGTTCAATAAAGTAGCAATGCGTCCGGGAAGTGTGACTACAGTTGCCGTGCTGGGCGAGCAGTTTTTGTTTGGCTTATCCGGCAATCCTTCAGCTTGTTACATCGGATTTGAGGTATTTGTCAGGCCGGCTCTGCTAAAGATGATGGGATGCCATAGACCATTTTTGCCATATACCCAGGCCGTATTAACGGAGGATTTCGTTAACCCCAATATGTTTACACGATTTATTCGTGCGATCTATCAGTTCGACGGTACACTGGCAACGATCACTCCAGCGGGATTTAATCAATCCAATGCCGTGAGTTCAATCGCTCGAGGCAATGCGATGATGATTTTGCCAGGCGGTACGGATAAACACGCAAAAGGAACTTATGTTGGCGTCTTATTACTCGGGATAGAGGAAGGCGCAAAAGAATGGAGGATCTGAATCTCATAGGGAGGAGCGTTCTAGATGGGAAGATATGAAATTGTAGAGGACCCTATTTGTATCCAACCCTATATCGATGCTGTGTTACACCCTGGTGCGGGTGCGGTGACTGTATTTACAGGTCATGTTCGCGAGTGGACACACGGTAAGCGGACACACTGTCTTTCTTATGAAGCTTATATTCCGATGGCGGAAAGAAAATTGGCCGAAATCGGCGCTGAGATTGAGACAAAGTGGCCTGGGACAATTGCAGCGATCGCCCACCGCACTGGTGATCTGCAGATTTCGGACATTGCCGTAGTCATTGCTGTTTCTGCGCCTCACCGCAAAGCGGCTTACGAAGCCAACGAGTATGCCATAGAAAGAATCAAAAAAACAGTACCGATTTGGAAAAAAGAAAGACCGGCTGACAATGAAACTATAGACTACAAATAAGGGAGTGCATTTACTTGATTACGCTTCGTTATTTCGCAAGTTTGAAGGAGATTACCGGGAAAGAGCAGGAAAGCATTCCATTAATCTCGACGACCGTACGGGAATTGTGTGAATGGGCCGCGCTGACTTACGACAACTTTCCGAGCAGATCAGGGTCCATCCATGTGGCGGTAAACGAAGAATATGCTCTGCCCGAAGATGAGATTGTGTCGGGTGATGTAGTTGCTTTCATTCCGCCTGTAAGCGGGGGATAACAAGTATGTTAAGGAAAGTGAAGCAGCGATGATCCAGCCAGTAAAAGATAGTCTTCATAGACTTATGCGCGACTTGAGGATATCTGTCACCGATCGTTGCAATTTTCGCTGTACGTATTGTATGCCGAAGGAGATTTATCATGATAATCACGCTTTCTTCAAGAAGCAGGAGCTGCTGTCGTATGAGGAAATCCGCCGATTGGCGGAATTGTTTGTGTCCCTGGGCGTAAAAAAAGTCAGGCTGACGGGCGGAGAACCCCTTTTGCGAAAAAATCTTAACGAACTTGTCAGGCAAATTGTTTCCATCAAAGGAGTGGAAGATATTGCGTTGACAACCAACGGATTGCTGCTGCATCAACAAGGCCAGGAACTTTTTAAAGCGGGATTGAGAAGAATCAATATTAGTCTGGATGCCTTAAATCCGGAAATATTTGGCCAAATGAACGGCAGAGGGTTCGATCCTGCACAGATTCTGGATAATATCGATTACGCAACGCAACTTGGTTTTGAAATTAAAGTGAACATGGTGATACAAAGACACATCAACGTTAAAGAGATCATTCCGATGACAACCTATTTTAAAGATCGCAATTTAACGATTCGGCTGATTGAGTTTATGGATGTTGGCAATGACAATGGATGGGATTCCAAGCAAGTTGTTACGAAAAAGGAACTGCTGCAACTGCTGCAGAAAGTGTATGAACTTGAACCGGTGGAACCGGCATATCTTGGGGAAGTCGCTCAATATTACCGTTATAATCAAAGCGCGGCTAAAATCGGTTTTATCAGTTCGATTTCTGAACCTTTCTGTTCCGCATGTACACGGGCAAGACTGTCGGCAGAGGGAAAACTATTTACCTGTCTTTTCGCTTCGGACGGGTTTGATTTACGTTCGATGTTGCGCGGCGGAGCATCAAATGAAGAATTGCTGGAAGCGATACAACGGGTGTGGACGGAGCGAAACGATCGCTATTCAGATGAACGCAGCACCCACAATACAGAACAGCGGAAGAAAATCGGTATGTCCTACATCGGGGGATAAAATTCAGCAAAAATAGGCTATTGACATCCAGAGTCGAAAGCCTATTTTTCACTTCGTCGGTCATTGAGCACCGCGCGGTATCCAACCAGTTAGCAGAGCTCCACCTTCCGAATGGTTACCTGCGGCAAGCTCACCTCCGTGTCGCCTGACAATTCTTTGAGAAATGGTTAAGCCTAATCCGCTGCCTCCAGTTGAACGACTTCTGGATGCTTCCCCGCGATATAGCGGTTCAAAGACGCGCTGCAGTTCTTCCGAAGAGAACCCCGGCCCTGTATCATGTATCGTAAACTTTACTTTATTGCCATCTTTATAACATTGAACAACAATTTCGCCACCTATGGGTGTGTGTCTGACGGCATTATCCAAAAGATTGTTCATGGATCGTTCCAATAAGTCCAGGTCGCCGCTAATGATGCAACCGTCTGTACAATGGTTTGAGATAGAGATGTGTTTTTGCCGAGCTAGCGGACTCAGACTTTCAATAGACTTTAGGAGTATGAATTTAAGATCAACAGTCTTATCGTTAAGTTTCGTCTCCACATACTCCATCTTTGTAAAGGTGAAAAGGTCCTCTACCAGCCGATCCAATTGTGCCGATTTTTCCTTACAAACTGCCAAATATTTCGTTATTTTCTCCGGTGATTGAGCAATCCCTTGTTCCAGACCATCCAAATAACCTCGTAAAGCAAACAACGGTGTCCGTAAATCATGCGCGACAGCTGCAATCACGAATCGGCGTTCTTCTTCCAATTCCACTTGTTTCTGATAAGACTTTTGAAGTCCATTCACCATAACTTCAAATCCATCGCGTACTTCGGCAATTTCTGTGATCCTGGACATGGGTAACTGCACATCCCAATCTCCTGCCGCAATTTGTCTGGCTGCTAAACTCATCCTTTCGAGGGGCTTAAGAAGGAACCTTCGCATTCCCACACCAATAATAAAGAATGCTAGTAATAATCCAGCAAATATCGAAATCATTTGAACCGTATTCGACTTCGGCAAATAAATGACAACTTTCCCAAGTAAATGACCGTCCTCTATGACGGAGAACCGTTCAGTTGATGACAAAGCGCCCCGGCGCCCCGGGTTAGACCGATAAATATCTTCATCTGACGCAGTTAGAATAGCCACGTCCATCTTCGCTTTCTGTAATTGGATATGCAATTGGTTTTGCCAATTGGGGTCCATCCATTTGTCCGTATTGGTTTCGATCAGGTGGATCGTCTCGGACAAATGTCTTTGCAAAGTTTCATTTTGCGAATGGCTTTTTGCAAAGCTTAACGTTTTGGTTTCCATGAAGTGAGCGGCAACAAAGAAGAGCCATGGCAATGACAGAATGAAGAAGAAGCAAAGCAAAGTAAACGTACGAATGCGAAGTGTCTTCATCTTATCCTCCCTCGAAGCGATACCCTACTCCCCATACGTTGATCAGGTATTGCGGATGGTTCGGATCGGATTCAATTTTCTCGCGAAGCCGACCGAGATGGACCCGAATCGTATGCTTATCGCCCACCCCATCCCAAAATTTTGCAAGTAATTGTTCATAGGAGAAAACATGTCTGGGGTGTTCAACAAACAATCGCAGCAACTCATATTCCTTAGGAGTGAGCACTACGTTTTTCCCCTCCACTACCAATTCTCTTGCCGACAGATTGAACTGGAAGCGTCCATAATCCAAGATTCTTTCATTCATTTGCTGCTGGGAAACGGAACGCCGCAATACAGCTTTTACCCTGGCAACAATCTCTCCAGGTGAAGCGGTTTTGACGATATAGTCATCGCCGCCAAGCGTCAGCCCGCGAATCTTATCCACATCATCGCTGCGCGCACTCAAGAATAGGATCGGGACGTTGCTCTCCTTCCGAATCTGACGACATAACTCAAATCCATTTTGTCCCGGCATCATGATGTCAAGCACTATGCAATGTATGGAATTCTGCTCAAACAATGCCCATGCTTCAGAGGTGTCACAAGCAGTTAATACTTTAAAATTTTCGTTCTCCAAAAAGTCCCTCAATAGTTCAACGATACTTTGGTCATCGTCTACAACGAGTATCGTATTTAATAGGCTCATGATCATCCCACCTTCACATCCAGTTTATCATTTTTTCTGCAAAAACAAACGAAACTCTATGTTTTGTGATGAATTGTTTATTGTTTTGTGACCTTTTAACAACTTCATTTGAGATATTCGTTTGTTATGATTCTATTGCAAAGACGAACATCATCATAGGAATGACACATGATGTACTTAGGATAAGGGGGATTTATTTAATGTTAACGGCTCAAATCGCACTTTTTGATGGTTTCGATCTTCTGGATGCTATTGCACCCTATGAGGTTTTTTGCGCCGCTGCAATGAATGCCGACAACGCGTTAAAGGTAGAATTTGTCACCGCGGAAGGGCCGAGGTCCGTGACTAGCGGCATCAACGGATTAAAAATTGAAGCGAACGGTAGACTGGATCCAGAACGTGCAGGCATCATTCTCGTGCCTGGTGCGTCCGGTGAGGTCGAAGGAGATGGTCCTGACTCCATCCCGGCTATTCTGGGTCGAGCCATGAATACAGAATTGACGGGTTTGATTGGACAGGCACTCGGGCAAAAAGACATCGTAATCGCTACGGTATGCGGCGGTTCTCTGATTCTCGCTATGGGAGGATTGCTGGAAGGCAGACCGGCGGTAACGAACCATCTGGGCATGGATTTACTTGGAGCAACCGGGGCCATTCCTATCCCGGCACGTATCGTGGATGACGGTAACCTGGTTACCGGCGGCGGCGTAACTTCCGGTCTCGATGTAGCACTGTATTTGGTGGAACGTGAGCTTGGACCGCGGATCGCGCACGCGGTTGAACGATTGTTCGAATTTGAACGGAGGGGAACGGTGTGGAGAAAAACAGGAATGGCTCCTGGCAGTAATAAATCATCAAGGGGCGGCGAACCGAACATCGTGGCAGACACAGTGACGAGGAATTACGGCGCCATAGATAACAAAATCGCACAGGCATCTATCTTCGACGGGGATTGGGATACGACAATCGCTACACCAGTTGGGAAAATGGAGGTCAAGCTTTCGATATCGACAAGTGATAGTATGATCAAAGGAACAGCAACACAAGGTGATGAAACGGTCGAATTTATGGACCCTGTGCTTCAGAGCAATAAGCTTACCTGGTCGCTTCGAATCACGAAGCCAATGCGCTTAAATCTGAAATTCGAAGTTGCAGCCGACGGAGATCAAATGACCGGAATCGCCAAAGCCGGTATACTGCCGGCATCCAAATTAACAGGAAAACGGATCTTCTAAAGCGGCATTGTTTAGTGATATTAATATGGAATTGCGGGTGTTTTGATCACATGAAGAAACGAAAAAAAACGTTATACGGTCTTTTGACCTGTGTAAGCATTCTATTTATCCTGTACGCCTTGGTGAAAAATTACATGATTGATCCCGGAGCCGAAGGATTTTTAAGCCATAAAACCGGACTCAAGCGTCAGCTTAATCTCCCCGTCTGGCTGAATGTAATGTACGTTCATGTTGCATTTGCATGTATGGCCATGGCGTCGGGGCTGCTCAACTTTTCTACTCGTCTTTTTGAAAAAAGCCGTAAGCTTCATCGCATCAACGGCTACGTTTATTTCGTGTCCGTACTTCTTGTCGTGGTGACTTCCGGATATATGGCGCCTTACGCCACCGGAGGAAAAATTAGCAGTATGGGGTTTAATGTGCTAAATATTGTATGGCCGCTTATAACCATTATGGCGCTCGTACAAATTAAAAAGAAACGGATCATTCAGCACAGGAACTGGATGATCCGAAGTTACGCCTTCTGTTTTACGAATATGTTGATTCATCTCATCTCCTCCCTTTTTCATCAGGGATTCGGTCTCATTTACGTTACCAGCTATACAATTGGCGTTTACGCCTCCCTTGTGCTGTTGCTGGTTATACCTAACGTCATTATTAGAACGATCGGTCAATCCAGGTAGGCTTCGCCGTTTTCATTTATCCCGTTCGATTCCCCAATCCAACACGTCGAGCCCCCCGAAACCTATTTTGGCTTCAATTGACGAACCCTCCGGCGAAGCCACTTTCTTTAGTTTAAAAAATCCTCCTTGATCCTCTACCGGGGAGATACCGGGCGGCAGCAGTAGATCCACACCGCCGAAGCCGCAATGAACTTTGATTCGCTCCGTTCCGCGCAGTTCCGTCCAGCCGAGCGTAGCGCTGCCGAGCGAAACATGGATATCGGCCGTGCCATGCAGCTCATTCAGCGATACGTCGCCGCCGCGCAGGCGAATGGTTACGCGCTCGGAATGTGTGATGCCGCTGACTTCGCCGAACTTTCCGCGAATGTTCACCTCTCCCGTACCACCGCTCAGGATCACGACGCCGGCCCAGAACGAAATATTGACCTTCGTATGCTCCGGTACGCGAATTTCAATAAGAATCTTTAGCTTTTGACCCGATCGGAAATACGAGCCGAGGTTACGCCCCTCCACGACCAAAGTATTACCCTCTCGTTCGACCCGCTGTGGAAGAAGGTGCCCTTCTCCCGCAGCGGTTACAGAAACATCGGTTTCCGCATCAAAGCGAATGAGTACATTTCCTAATGTTTGTACATCGATACGCAACTCTTCCAAGCCAGCGGCAGGAAAAGATTTTGCTATTAGCGGGTCGCGGATCTCCCCGATCGGGAATTGCTGCAAAGACTTCGGAATAAGCAACGGCATATGGGTGGCCTCCTGTTGATCATGGCTTTTTCTTTATTATAAAAGGCCATGGAACTGAAGACATTGAGCGCAAGGTTGATTTTTATCTCCTTCTGAGGTCGGAGAAAGTTCCTCTTACGAGCATCTCCTTTGAAATCACCACATATTTTACCGCAGACTGTTCTTTCCCTTGAAATGTGGACTCTTAGCGTTGAACTCAATTTGGCCTTCCACTGGTCTTCCGGTTCCGGTTCTAACAGATCTCGTTTTTGAATATACATTACGGTCATTTTTTAAAAATCCGGGGGCAGATGGAGATCATCGGGTCGTTTCCGATGACGCGCAGAGGAGGTTAGCGATAATGAAGGAGTATATTCCTAATGGCATGGTTCAGAAACAATATCGATGGGAGTGGGTAAATTATTATCTCTATCAATACCTGCAAGAGAATAACGCATTTCCCAAATTAAGAGATACATTTGCCGAGCTGCTGAATGAGCAAGAAAAGCAATTGTCGTCTTTGCAAAAGCTTGCCATGTCGCAAGGGATCCGCATCCCATCGGCAAGCATCAAAGTAGAGTTCAAGCGCGTACTTGAATGCATCAAGGAGCTGTATGACCGGGAATATCAATTATTGCAGGAATATAAGAGTTATGCGGAATACTTTTTACCAGCCTCTTCCCCGCAGTTACGGATCCCAGAGCTCGTAAACAGTCAGCTTGCTCAATTGAATACACTTGTCGGGCTAAAACAAACTTTATCTGAATTATTCAAGGAAGAGGGACATACCCAAAAACCAAGTTACATATTGGAAGAAGGCTATCGGTTGGAACGGATCGCGATCGGGCTCACATTTCCGACCGTGATTGCTTTCGATGAGCAAGGAACAATTTATATCGCAGAGGCGGGGTTTGCGTATGGAACCGAACCGGGGAAAGGTCGCGTCATGCGAGTGGAGAAGGACGGTTCGTTAACTGAATATGCCGCTGGCTTCGGGGGGCCTGTTACAGGTCTGGCATGGCACGAGGGTGATCTGTTTGTCGCAGCGGGTTCCCTCGGCGAAGAGCACGGTACTGGATGCGGCCAGATCATCCGAGTGTCGCGCGGCGGCATGAGAGAAACGATTGTCACCGGTCTCCGAACATGTGGGGATCACTACACCGGGGACGTGCTGATTGGCCCGGACGGCAAGCTCTATTTCTCTGTTGGGACCGCAACCAATTCGGCTGTCGTTGGTCTCGACAACGGCTTGATCTTAAAGTATCATCCCGATTTTCACGATGCTCCGGCTCGAGACTCCGTATTGGCGGGAACGAACTTTATCACTCGTAATCCTTCGACGGATCATCCTGATGTGGCGGTGACGGGGGCATATAAACCGTTTGGAACGCCAAGCCGCGACGGTGAAATTATTCCCGGACAACTCTCTGCCAACGGGGTTATCTATCGCTGCAATCTGGACGGAACCGATTTGCAAATTGTTGCCGACGGATTCCGGAATACGTTCGGCTTAAAATTCTCCCCGTTCACCGGGAAGTTGATCGCGACCGATCACGGAGCCGATCCGCGTGGAAGCCGGCAAATCCGGCAGGATTGGGATAAAATGTGGGAAGTCACGCCTGGCGGCTGGTACGGCTTTCCGGAATTGTTCAGTGGTTTGCCCGTTACCCTTCCTCATTTTTATGTGCCAGAACAAGCGAAGCCCACTTTTTTGTTGAAGGAACATCCCCCACTCGCTAGTCAGCCGCAAGTTCGTTTCCAACCGCACAGCGCTGCCATGAAGTTTGATTTTTGTACGAATGCCGATTTTGGTCATTGGGGGGAAGTGTTTGTTGCGCAATTTGGGGGGTTCGGAGTCGTAAGAGTAAATCCTGATACGGGACAGATTGCTAATTTTCTGGTGAATCCGAACGATGAGTCTACTGCGGATGGACCTTTTCGGCCGATTGACGTCAAATTCAGTCCTGCCGGAAGCGAGCTCTATATGGTGGATTTCGGGATGATGGGAAGTGGTCATACCGGATGGAAACCGAAACCGGGCACAGGAAGCCTTTGGAAAATCGTTAAAACGTGAAAATGAAATATCCGGGGCGAATACGGCACCTGTCTGCAGAGGTTCAGCGTAAAAGCCCCAAAAAGGAAGCCCCGGCGAAGAGGCTTCCGTTCATTCTCTTTTGAGGGGATTCCGATTTTTATTGGTAATTTCTAAATGTACTATAATTGTTGCTTGGCGTATATGCTTGATTAAACTGCATCGCGTTATTAGTCTGAATCGACTGTCCCAACTGCTTGCAAATTTGTGTGACTTTCTGCATTTGCTGCATTGCCTGTTGATGACCTTGCAATGCTTGTTGAATCGTTTGTACGGCTTTTTGTTCTCTTTGGGCCAATTCTTCTAGCCGAGTTTTGTTTTGTTGTTCTTGTTGCAGCAATTGCTGGTACATTTGCGAAGCCTGCTGAGTTTGATTCATTAACTGATGAATAATTTGCTCACATTGATTGATTTGATGCGTCAGATTTTGTTGTTGATGCATTTTTACTTCTCCTCATTTTTAAATTTTATGCTTCAACTAGCTCGGGTCGTTTTACATGCAAAGGAGGTGGTACAAGCCAGCCTTTTTCTTTGCTCATCTGTAGTATTCTCAAACCCGTAGCTGCTTTCAAGGCATTGTATTTTGCAAATAACGCTCCAATATCTTCCCGAATCGATTTGCCCATCGTTAGGCTGCATGCAGCCATGCTTGCAGCTATATCTGCAGCAATTAGCGGGGCAATTTCTTGATCTGTTAGCCTCGCCCCTACAGGAATGTCATTTAAATTTGCTTGTGGTCGTTCAGGTAAGCTGGGACTTGGCGCGATTCCATTATTAATTAAAACAGCATCACATTCTTGTTCTTCTAACTTGGATTGCTTAATCAGATCGTCAAGAAGGTTTTTCAGATCTTTATCGCCCGCATGGTAATGGTAAGCTTGATAGATTGAAACACATCCTTTTGCTTTCACAGAAAATGTCCACAGATCGTATATCTCTCCATAGTGAAGAGGCTCGTCTTTAGGATTCCCGCTTAAAATTCCCATTCCTGTTCATCTCCTTGTGCAATCGTTTTTGTTCTGCCGCCGAAATATTCCGGCTTTTGTATGTTGGCCTATCCATCACTTTTTATTCGTTTGTATTTCTGGATCAAAAAATGAAAAAATGCCACCAGGCATTGGCGGCGATCGGTATGACAATCTTCTATTGGCCTTGTTATAGTTGAATTGGCTTATAACTAAGTGCTTTTTCAACGACCTGTTCTGGTGTCAGTTCAATTTCATTCCAGAATATTAGATCACTAACTTCCGGATGCGGAACGCTTTGTTCAAGAAGTTCAATCATACGATCAATTTCTTCTTCAGTGCCTTCAATGTTCATAATTTTTCTTACTATATAAGTTCAAGAAAAGAACATCCCCTGCAAGAACAGAGGAAGGAATTACCTCCCACGGCTGTTGAAATAAATAGATAGCCAAAATCGACGGGAGAGAATGGGATGGATCACCAACAAGACATCAATGAATTAGAACGCCGAATGAAGAAAGAAAAAGATCGCCGGATGTTCGAGCGCTATCAGGCCGTGTATCTTTATACGCAAGGCAGGACACGAAAAGAGATTGCAGCGATCATTGGGCGCAATGAAAAAACGGTTTCGAAGTACATTCAAGCGTTTCAAGACGGTGGTCTCGACGGACTGCAAATGAATCACTCTCCCGGTGCGCCGCGGCGGCTGACGTCCGAGCAAGAGGAGCAATTCAAACGTACGGTAGTCCAGCACCTTCCACATGAGGTAGGTTTTCCTTCCAAGTTTAATTGGACGCTGAATTTGATGGGAGCGTACATCAAGCGCGAATTTCAAGTGTCCTACTCGCTTCAAGGGGTTGCCGATCTGGCGAACCGACTGAATCTCAGTTACACCAAACCGACCTATACATTGGCTGCAGCAGATCCGATCAAACAGCAGACGTTTCGTGAAGTGGCGTTCCCCGAGTTAAAAAAAACTGGAAATCGGAGAAATCGACCACCTTCTGTTTGAGGATGAGTCTATGATCCGCGACTACCAAGCGCTACAATATACCTGGTTTCTGAAGGGGAAACAGCGAATCATTCCCACGACCGGCAAACATCGGGGCGTGAAGCTGTTGGCCACGCTCAATTATGAAACCGGGCAGATTCATTGGACAGAAGATGAGCAATACAATGCCCAGACCTTTCTGGCCTTTCTTCGGCAGATCCTTTCGGCCTATCCAAGTGGCAAAATCGTTATGGTATTGGATAACGCCAGGATTCACCACGCTCGTTTGCTGCAACCCCTTCTGGATGAGAACCGGGATCGGCTGGAATTCGTTTTCTTACCACCGTACAGCCCGCAATTGAATCTGGTCGAAGGATTGTGGAAATGGTTGAAGGCCGATGTCATCAACAACGTGTTCTATTCGACTGTTGCCGAAATCCGTCGGAATGTGACCGGGTTCTTGGAACGTATATCTCGTGAACCCCAAACGATCATTGATCGCCTTTGTCTCCGTCTGGAAGATGACCATCTTCCGGATTTTCTTTAGTTGAACTTATATAGTTCAATTAAATCCTCTTCGCTTAACTCCTTCATTATGCGTCTCCTAATTAGGAAATTTTCCTTGCAGGTAAGAATCCCATAGATTATTGATAAATTCAATATCGGTCTTGTTGTCAAACGCCTTGGAAATTAGACCAAAGTCGTCCGATGTATACCCCGCCAGCTCTGAATTCTGAGTGATCCGAAAAGTTTGCTTGAACACAAACTCCCTAATTTCTCTGATCATCTTATTTTCAGAGGGATCAATTTCATTAATTTTATCGTAACTGGAATTCCATGCCGCTTCGAATTCAATTGCATCCCTAGCGTCCAATTCAGCGTCCCAATCAACATTTTTATTAAAGACATTCTCAAAAAAACTGCCATTACTGATTATCGAAAATATCTCATTCGCTGTTATCAACGGAACCCTGCCTCCTTCAATTATAATAGCCTCTTCAGATGGCCCTACAAAATAACGATACCCGGTATCTTTTCCAACAGCACCCTCAAATCGCTCTGATCGACCTTGTATTCTTTTGCAAAAACAGCAGCATCGCCAAAGATCACGTTGCATCGGGTTGAATTATCCGTGTAGACGTCCATACGGATCCCCATATTGGACGGCCACGTCTGCGTCAGCACATAATCCCTCGCAAGGTAGGGATTGACGATAGAGAAACGAGGCCAGACCGGAAACACGATTCGTTCCGGGTCACACTCGTAGACCCGTGAGTCGCACACCTTTGCCTGCGAGAAATCGCAGTCAAGCGCCTTTCCGGGCAATGATTCGCTGTTATTCCCGAAGTCGCAGCCGACAAACGTTCCGGTGAACTTCACACCGCTGAATATCACACGGTCGAATTGAAAATTTTTGAGCGTCTTTCTTTGATCAAAAAAACCGCCGACCATTTCCGTATTACTGACAATTAGCGACCGGGTCGTGCAGTCTGAATTGATGGTGCAATTCTCAAGTTTGAGATTGGGCCCGAGCGTATGCACTTCCGTGGCATCCAGATCAATAACCGAGTTGCTGATTACCTGATTTCTCAGCTTCATTCCGTCCTCCTAAAATGTGATTATTCTGAGACTAGTCTGGTAATCAATATAAATTCGATTCTTTTTTACCTCCCACCTTCTTTTTTTAAAAAACACTACATTTTCACTTTCAGCATATTAATTATCGCGGTTACGGCCTCGGCGCGAGTCGATGGCTCATTCGGCTTGAATTTGTTGTCAGTAATGTAGCTGGCAATGCCATACATTTCGGCTGCGGCTGCGTTGCTTCTCGCAAACTTGGGAATATCCGCATTATCCAGGTACCCAGTCGCTGCACCATCTGCGGTCGGCAATTTGCCTGCCAGGACGACCATATGAATCATCTCGGCATGGCTGATCGTTTTGTTCGGACGAAACGTGCCGTCGGGATAACCATGGATGATGTTGAGCTCTACGCATTGCATAATTTCTTTCGCTGCCCATGAACCGATCGTGCCCTTGTCTTTAAAGGTTAGCTTCACGCCATTGGCAGAAGGCTTCAGCGCATTCATTAACATTACGGCAAACTCGGCGCGAGTAATTTGACGATCCGGCTTGAAGGTGCGATCGGGATAACCACGCACGAAGCCTGTGCTCACCGCCTGCATGATTGCATCTTTCGCCCAATGTCCGTCGATATCTGATAGAGCAATATCCTGCGCAGGCAACTCCTTCACATTATTCGTTTCACTTACACGCACGACACTAACGGCAGTAAATCCTCCATCCTCTGTCTTCGCGGTAATAGTCGCCGTACCAGTAGATTTCCCCGTTACTTGGCCGCTGCTGTCAACATCGGCGACTTGTTGATTATCGCTGCTCCACATGACTTGCTTATTTGTCGCATCGGAAGGAGAGATCGCCGCTGTCAGCTTGCCTATCTCCCCTGTTTTCAAGACGATTGTCGGCGGATCTAGTTTAATGCCATTAACACCCACTCCGGTTACAGTCACAACGCATTGCTTATAGTAACCTCCCTCCTCCGACGTTGCCGTAATCGTTGCCGTGCCTGGCGCGATGCCTGTAACTTTGCCGGTAACGTCCACTTTAGCTATACGATCGTTGCTGCTGGACCACGCGATTTCTTGATATGAAGCGTCTCCTGGGGCAACTGTCGCCTGCAGCGTTTCACTTTGCCCAGCTTCCAATTTGAGCACTGTTTTATTCAAGTTTACTCCGTTAACGTATACCATTCCGATGGCATATAATTTATGGTCGCCAGATCCAATATATACCGCTCCGTCAGGACCGACAGCCGCTGCAGCGACGATTTGGCCATTGGTTTTGAACTCCCATTTCTTCGTTCCGTCCGGCTTTATCGCATAGAGCTTACTATCGGCCGATCCGACATAGATGGCGCCGTCCGCGCCGACTGTAGGCGTAGCGATCAAAATGCCGCCCGTGCCCGGTTCGAATTTCCACTTCTTCGTTCCGTCCGGCATGATTGCATATATGCCTGAGCCACCCGCTCCGACATAGATGGTGCCGTCTGCACCGATCGTTGGCGAGGAATAAACAGTGCCTCCATAAAGGCGATTATCCAATTTATATTCCCATTTTTTCGTCCCATCCGGTTTGATTGCATACAGACTCTCGGCGCCAGAAGCGATATAGATGGTTCCGTCTGTGCCGATCGCCGGCGAGGTTTTCACTTCATTGACTGTAGTGAGTTCCCATTTCTTCGTTCCGTTCGGTTTGATCGCATAGAGCTTCTTATCGCGGGAACCGACATAGATGGTACCGTTAGAATCGATGGCAGGCTTGTAGCTCATCGGTCCCCCTGTTGCGAACTCCCATCTCTTCGTACCGTCCGGATTGAGCGCATAGAGTTTCCCGTCCTCACATTCGAAATAGACGGTGCCGTCTGCTCCAATAGCCGCTGTGGAGTAAACAGCGCCTCCTGCTTCGAACCGCCACTTCAACATTCCATCCGGTGCAATTGCATATAGATTGTGGCCAGACCCAATATACACGGTGCCATCTGCGCCAATTGTCGGTGAGGAGTATACTTTATCTTCTGTTGCGAATTCCCATTTCTTCTTTCCCTTTTTATCGGCTGCATAAAGCTTGCCGTCCAATGATCCAATATAAACTGTGCCGTCGGCACCGATTGCAGGCGAGGACAAGTTGATCTCTCCCCCTGTTTCAAACCCCCATCGCTCCACGCCGTTTGAACCTGGCAAATAAAGCTTTGTGATAATGTTCGGGTTCACCTCTAGCTTAATATCCGATTTTATTTGATTATCAAGTGCCTGAGCGGATTGAAGCGGAGTTAAGCAGGCTAGCAGCAAAGCACTAATGAGAACAGCATATAGCGATTTCTTATAAACCATATGAAAGCCCCTTTCTTGATCAAAAGAAACACGATGACCGTTAGCTGCACATCAAACTCGCATACATGGGAGAGTGCCGCAGTGATCATTCGAAAAAAACGACATAAGCGCGGAAATCCCTCCTTTAGATAAGTGTAAAGAAGAGATCGTTTCAAAAGCGCTTCAAAACATCAGGGTATTGATGTAGGCGGAGTATCTTATTGGGAATAAACAGAGAAAAGAAGTTTGGGGGAGGTGTAACGATTGCCGCACTTTTGGACTTTGCTGCTGTACATGGCTGAGGTAGAGTAATTCGGCATGCTGCCAGCTCAAGGAAAAGCATTTAGTACGCGCCGCCACACACCTTTACACTTCAGAAAGAATATGGTAAATTGAATGAAGATATAGTCAACGTTGACTATACAATATCGTATGAATTGGGGTGATAGCATGACGCGGCTCATGGTGTTAGGTTTATTGACGAAATATCCGATGTCGGGGTACGAGATCCAGCAGATTTTGCAGCAATCCCAAACCGACACATGGGCGGGCATCCTGCCGGGATCGATCTATCATGCGTTAAAAACGATGGAGAAAGAGAAGTTGGTGGAAATCGATTCGGTGCAGCAGACAGGGCATCGTACCAAAGCAGTTTACCGTATTACGGAACAGGGACGCCGGGAATTTGTCAAGCTGTTGGAGGAAGCTTTGCGGCAGTCCTCCATCTCCTTTCCGACTACGACCTATACCGCCATTACTTTTCTGTACGCACTTCCTCGAGATATCGTGCTGGATGCATTGGCCGAGCAGCGCAAATTGATCGAACAGCAATACGCACTGATGAAAGCCGGTGAACAACAGAAGGTAACCTACAAGGATTACACCGAGATCGTCCAATTAACCTTTCAAAACATGTACGACCACTATGAGATTCAATTGAAATTTCTTGCCCGGTTGGAGGAATTGATTCAGAAACAACCTCATTTATTTTCTGAAAGGAGTGCAGTTCAATGAATGAAAGAATGCTGCTGCTTCAAGCGGAACAGCTGACGAAAAGCTATGGCCCCCGCACCGTTGTCAACCAGGTAAGGCTTCAGGTTCATGAGGGAGAAATACTGGCCGTTATCGGGCCCAATGGCGCCGGCAAATCCACCATGATCGAAATGCTGCTCGGCTTACGCCGCCCCGATCAAGGGAAAGTCACCTTTTGGCGTCAGGACCATTTATCTCAAATAGGGGTTCAATTGCAGGAGACCCCTTTCTTCCCGAGCTTAAGCTGTATCGAAAATTTAAGACTATTTGCAGCCTTTTACAAAACAAAGCTCGACATGGAAAAAGGAACAGCGCTGCTTAGCTTATGTGGATTGCAGGACGCCGCGGGCACCGAAGCCTCTCGCTTATCCGGAGGCCAGCAGAAGCGCCTCGCTATTGCCATCGCTACGGTTCACGATCCGCAGCTCGTGTTTCTCGATGAACCTACCTCCGCTCTGGACCCGAGAAGCCGGCTGGAGATTCATACCGTCATCCGCAAGCTGGCCGCTTCCGGAACGGCAGTCGTATTTACCTCCCATGATATGGAGGAGGTTCAGAAGCTTGCCGATCGGGTAGTGATGATAAGCAGCGGCTCCATAATTGCCGAAGGGATTCCTGAGCAGTTATGTGAGCAGCATGAGGTAAGTCATATGAATGATTTGTATTTAAAGTTGACAGCGAAGGAGGTGCAAGCCGCATGTTCATGACCATATTTCGCTCCATGATCGTCACAGCACTAAGGGACCGAATTTCTCTTTTCTATTCCATCCTGTTTCCGGCTGGCCTGTTGATCGGACTCGGCTTATATTTTGACTCGCCCGAATACCGGTTTACCCTGCTCACAGGCACTGTCGTATTGAGCACGGTTTTCTGGAGTGTTCAGGGGACCGCCTTCCAAGTCCATCAACAGCGAAGCCGCGGTGTTTATAAGCTGCTAAAAGTGACTCCTTGCTCCAATCTTTCCTTTGTGTTCAACATGACTCTTGCCCGAACGGTTCTCGGGTTAATGATTAACGGGATCATTCTAGCTGGCGGGATAATCGCTTTCGGGATTTCAATCTCTGGGGCTAATCTGGCCGTCTTGGGATTCATGCTGGCATTGGGAACTTTATGCTTTACGGCCATGGGCTTCTTCGTCACAAATCTTGCCCGGAACGAAGCGCAGATCAACATGTTCTCGAATCTGCTTTATATTCCGATGCTGTTCGGCTCCGAAACTTTCTACAGCTTGCAGAGTGCACCCCAATGGATAAAAACAGCGGGCAATTTGTTCCCGTTAACCTATCTGGTTAAGGGCGTGCGATTTTCTTTTACCGATTTGGGGGAAGTGCTTCCTTATGTAGGGATCGTCACTGCATATACCATTGCATTAATCTTTTTGGCCGCCCTGACCTTCCGCTGGGATGCCGAGCAACCGCTCCTATCCAGAAGAAGCCATAGCGTCTAGTTTATTTTTTACCACAATAGTCAACGTTGTATATTCATCATTAATTAAATTCCCCTTTCTGGCGTTTAAGCAGAAAGGGGTTTTTGCCAACGCGTCGGAGTTCAAATGATACCTACGTTTGTTATGCAGCGCAGACTTCCCCGATCCTGACGGCCCAGTCAGGAACAGAATAGCGTTATTTGCAGGTGACGGAAATTTAGAGGATCCCGACACACCGGTTTCCAGCATTGATTCGCCTAACGAAAGAACTTTACGTCTTGATCTTTTGGGGACGGTGATGGTAGAAGGCAAGTTAGAACAAGATACAACCTATGACAAGGCAAGAATCAGCATTATGAAGTCCACAAAAATCTACAAAAAAGCAGGTGAAAAATTAATTGCCTCACAATTTAAAGACCTGCAAGTGATACCCAAGCCAATATCGATGAAAGGCACCCGGGCTAAAACGATCTCTGGTATCATTCACAAAATTCCAGAATGATCTGTGCCTTGATTTCTTCAATAGGAAACTGCTCCGGATAGGTTGAGATCATCAACATAATGCCTTGAAGCGCAGATGAAAAATACAATGACCGTTTTCTCGGCTCTTTAACCCCTAGGTTTTGGAACATCTCGCATTGTAAGTTGAACTGTCTGGCGCTTTCTTCGATCAGCAGTTTACTGTATTTTGCCAACACTTGGTCGGATTCAGGCTGTGTCTGTAAATGAAGATAGAACCGGAACACTTCCGGTTTTTCTTTGACATTATCGATTGCGCCTTCAGCAATATGCTTAAGCTGCCCGGCAGGCGTCTCCTTCGTGGCCGCAACTTCCATAACCTGAACCATTTCATTGATTCTGGCTTCAACCATGGTCCCAAGCAGTTCTTCTTTCCCTTTGTAATAATTATAAAGCAGACCTTTGGATATATTCGCATGTTTGGCTACATCGTCAATAGACGTAGCGTGATATCCCCGCTTCATGAACAACTCCATGGCAGCCATGAGAATTTTATCTTTGGAAATCTGACGAATGCGTTCATTTTCTTCCTGCGTGCGCGGCATCACTTCACCCTCCCAAAAAACGGATCATATGGCGGCACAGTTCATTAGGATGGGTTAATGTAACCATATGATCTGCACCAGGTATTGTAATCGACTGAAAATCCGGAATATCCCGGAAACATTCTGCCGTCCGAATGTTATCTGGCAGTTCTTCATCCCCAATCAAAAGCATTGTCCTGACCTGCATGTCTCCCAACCGATCAATAGCTGGGGGCTCTGGCCAGACCGATTCAAAGGTGCCCCATTCCGTCGTCTTCTTCAAATGATGCCGGAACATGTCAATCATCAATTCCCAATGCGGGCTTGACTTAATGATGCGATACGACGGAGCATCGAAGGAACGTTCAATGACCTTATCTATATCAGGGAAGGCCGCATTGATCCGCTGCATCCATTCCTGGAATTCCTGAGAGAAGTTAAAACCTGACAGTGCAGGACCGACAACTACGAGTTCCGATACACGATCAGGGTGTTCCAGCGCAAAATCGGTGGCGATTCTGCCGCCCATCGAATGACCGACAATCGCAGCTTGGCCAATCTCCAGGTGATCGAGGAGAGCCAGCAAGTCTGCAACATAGTTAGCCGGTTCCGTGGGCGAAGGAGAATTCCCTGCGCCGCGCCCATCAAAAGCAACTACTTGATAATGGTTTGCCAAAAAAGGTACGACATACGTCCAATCCCGTAGATCTGCACCACCACTGTGAAGGAGCACAACAGGCTTTCCATTCCCGCTGACCTCGTAATATAAGTGCATTTACAATCCCTCCATCTATAAATTTTAGTAGGCTTACAGATTAATTTTATTATTGAGTGAACGTTTAGTCAATATAAAAGTCTTCAGTTTCTCCATTGCAGCTTCACTAAGGAAGGCGTCAGTGCTATGATCTACTATTTGAACAAAATAAGCCTACCATTTTGGCCGACATATTTTGTCATGGAGTCACTTTAGAATACTGATTTAAAGCAGAGTCAGTAAGGTTACCGAACTTTTGACCGCGCGGCGCCATCAGAGGAATGAAGAGGTTACCAGCATCGAGCAATTTACCTCTACTTTAATAACGTCGAAATCAACTGCTCATTTTTCACTTCTTCAAGATACTCCTTATACACATGATCTCTACCGCCATTTTCTTCATACCATTTATTTATTCGTTTAAGGTGTTCACTGTCACTCCTAACATTTGCTTCTATTTCTTCGTACTTCTCATAACAGTCATACTCCCAAACAGCAAAAATCTCTGTGGTTGAATCATCGTGTGGTGTCATCCACCTTCCTACCAATCGAGCTCCATGCTTAATTTGATTAGGCAAATTAGTTTCATTAAAATGTCTGTTGAAAATATCAACAAATTCATTTTTTACGATATAAAACTTCCTTCTATAGAACAAACTGGTCACACCCTTTCGATTGTTTGAAAAATAGATAATCTGATTGGTTCAGCCTTCACTAATGTGCTCGTAATGGTATTATCAAATTACTCCAGGAATATAATGTATAAACTAAAACGAAGAAGCGAGGTATTCCTTGTGCACATTCATGTGGTGCAAACTGGAGATTCTCTATGGCGACTGTCTCAGCAATATGGTATTGAAACCAATGAAATAGTTCGTGCCAACGGTCTTGAAAACCCCAATCATTTAGTAATTGGCCAAGCAATCATCATTCCTACACCCTATGTTAGGTATACGGTGCGGCCAGGTGACACCCTCTCAAGCATTGCTCAGCAGTATGGAACTACAGTACAGGCGATTATGCAAGCGAGCCACATCACAAATCCTTCTATGATTTATCCAGGACAAACCATTACAATCCCCGTTATTTTCTATACAGTAAGACCGGGAGATACGCTTTGGAACATCGCGCTGTATTATGGAACTACAGTGCAGGCCATTATGCAAGCAAATCGGATTGCGAATCCCGATCAAATCTATCCGGGACAGACTTTAACGATCCCGGAAAAACCGAAACCAACGATTGACGTGAATGCTTTTACGACCCAATTCGGGCCGGCAGGTGCGCAAGGCGTTCGTGAGGTGGCCTCTGATTTGACCTACGTAAGTCCTTTTGGATATCGCATGCGCGCGGATGGAAGTCTGGAGGGCATCGATGACAACGCGATTATACAAGCCGCGATATCCAATGGTGTCGTTCCGATGATGGCGATCACGAATTTTTCGGCAACGGAGACAGGCACCGCGCTTGCGCATACGATTTTAGCCGACCCCGAATTAGTCGAAAAGCTGTTGACGAATATCATTAATACGATGAAAGAGAAAGGGTATCGCGGACTTAACGTAGATTTCGAAAATGTCGCGCCCAACGATCGCGAACTATATAATCAATTTCTAAAACGTACGGTCGACCGGCTACATCCCGAAGGTTACTTTGTATCATCCGACTTGGCCCCCAAAACAAGCGGAGAGCAACCGGGCTTGTTATACGAAGCGCACGATTACCCAGCGCACGGACAGATCGTCGACTTTGTCGTCCTCATGACGTATGAATGGGGTTACAGAAAGGGCCCGCCACAAGCCATATCTCCAATTGATCAAATGATCGCGGTTCTGGATTATGCCGTTACCGTCATTCCCAGAAACAAGATTTTGATGGGATTTCAGTTGTATGCGCGCGACTGGATTGTTCCCCATGTCCCAGGTCAAGAAGCCGAAACATTTGATATGCAGGAAGCAATCCGGCGGGCGATTAAATATCAAGCAGAAATTCAATATAGCCAGACTAGCCAATCGCCATTTTTCAAATATAGGGATGAAAAGGGACGCTATCATGAAGTCTGGTTCGAGGATGCGCGCAGCGCCCAGGCCAAGTTCGACTTAGTGAAAAACTACAATTTAAGAGGGATCAGTTATTGGGAATTGGGTTATCCGTTCCCGCAAAACTGGGTACTTCTGGAGAGTAATTTTAACGTTCGAAAATATGAGGTTTAAGCTGCAAGTGACGCATATCTCTTTTATTACAAAGGGAAGTTGTATCTTTAAAACTGAGACTACAACTCCCCTTTGGCCGCATTTCGTTTCGTAACGGATAATGTCGACACTCGAATTTGCCGCGGCTAAACTTATTAGTCAAATTTTATGATCTTCGAACGTGTTCCATGCTTTGTAATAATCATTAATTGTTTGGAAGCGATACCCCCTTTGACGGGTATTGAACTTTCGAGGTGAAAATAGTGGGATTAGCCACTAAAATTCACCTCTCTCAAAAATGTCAGTAAGTGTGGTGATGTCCGTTCCAACGGTGACGAGTTGCGGTTCATCACTATGAATTAATATTGGTTCCATCGATCCATCAGGACGGTAATGGATGTTGTCGAAGCGTTCGAAGCTCATGTCCTTGTCGAACTTCGGTTTGCGTACTGTCGCTCTCGTGCCGTATAAAACCTTCGCTCTCAACACATCGTATGAATACCCCTTTCCTGCCTTTTCTACCGACTTGATGATGTTATTCACGCTTTAGGTGTAGGCGTTTGTTAATGGATGCAAGAAGTAATTGAATATCTCTTGCTTGAAATTGTTGAACGTCTTCTGGATCTCCTTGAACTGCTTAAACTCGGTCGGTATGCCTTGCTCCCATTGGTAGAAGCGTTGAAACGCCTCATAGCGATCTTTGGAGTTTTTGTTCTTTTGTGATTACATTGAATTCTGATAGATTAAGCATTATCTTCACCTCGAAAGTTGTCTAATAGGTGACGTTATACAACTAACAAGGCTTTTGGTGAACTTTCAAGGTGATCAATCGTTATCTATGCACTCGTAGGTGTTTTTCTCTTCATTGAATTTGTACCAGGATGGTATTTAACCGTTTTCAGCTAAATCAAACGCTAATTCGTATGCTTCCTTAGAGCCTGATTGATAATGAATTTCTTCTAATACTTCATTCTCTTTAAAGCGATAAATGCCACAATTGCTACTTCCTAAATCTTCATTTGCAAAACTGTATTCAAGTGTCACATTGGGGAAAATCCAAGCTATTTTTTGTATAATATCTGGCACACCGTTCCATGCGGTTTGAAAATATAAAGTATCTTCGGTATTACGAGTATCAGGCTGAGAAAAGGCATTCCATTTAGTTCCCCAATGCTGTCTTGCCCAGCCTAACGATGTATTTTCTCTTCCCCATTTTTTTTCGTCAGAAAGGCTGATGCCCATTACGTCTGGGGAGCTTCCGTATACCCATCTCGGCATTGGTGTAATTTTATTGAAATCGATTGTGCCAATTCCTTCACTATCGTATTTAATAAATTCCATTACTTCTTTCACTTGTTCATTAGTACCAATGATTCTTAATTTATTTGAAATATGATCCGGCATGATTATATCTCCCTTTGAATTGAACTTTTTCACCCTTATTGTTCAAGAAAGTTTAGCATTGCTTATCTATCGATTGGAAAGAGTTTCACCCTGAAAGTTGCATACCCTTTTGTTATCATTCCTACCACCCTACTTGGTATATTACGCCACCAGTTGCTAGTAGTGAAGAGTTTTCTGTTAATTTGTCCGTCCCCCTTGAAATTTGCATATAAATCGTCTGATTGCAAAAACTGTAAATATTTGCAGCGTTAAATCCGTCATCGGACAAATCGTTGTTTTATCCAGAAAGAAGGGAACTAAACATTATGGAAGGTTTCAACCCGCGTTTATTGAAGGAAGAACCACCTCCTCCTTTCGCTGTTCAATGTCAAAAATGCGAACTGTCCAATCACCGCGAACGCGTGATCTGGGGTGAAGGTAATCCTTCGGCTAAGATTTTTATTTTATTGGATAATCCTGGTATGCGTGAAGATGCTGAAGGGAATCCATTTGTTTGCGGGACCAGGGAAACGCTGCAGCGCGGCATCTTGGATGCGGGAATGGAACTCGACAACGTCTATATTAGTTATCTGCTAAAATGTCGTCCGAAACGGGCTTATAATAAACCGCTTGCCAGAGACGCTTGTTTTTCACATTTTCAGCACCAGCTTGCAGAGAAGAATCCCCGCTTGCTTTTGGGATTGGGTAACACAGTTGTCGAAACGCTTTTTCCGCATTCGGATGCCGATGTGAAAAGTTTGAGGGGGAGATGGCATATTTTCGAAGATATACCGGTTGCATTTTCATACCACCCTTTGGCGATACGGCGAAGACCAGTGCTTCATAAGTATTTTATTGAAGATTTGAAATTACTTGCACAAGAAGCATTAAAATATGGATTAATTGAAAACTAACAAGGGGGACCACAATGATTTTACAACCTGTATCCGCTTCGTTTTTTGAGCTTCCGACGCAAGAACTGGCCCAAGCTTTGCTGGGTATGGTATTAGTAAAGACAACAAGAGATGGTACGGCCTCCGGATGGATTGTTGAAACAGAATCATATATCGGGCCGGAAGATAGAGCAGCACACAGCTATGGAAATCGAAGAACGCCAAGAACGGAAGTAATGTTTGGTCCAGCCGGGCACGCCTATACGTATGAAATGCATACGCATTGTCTTTTGAATGTTGTTAGCGGAAGAGTCAATCAACCTGAAGTCGTGTTGATACGAGCAATCGAACCTTACACAGGAATACATTTGATGCGTGAACGTCGCGGGCCAGGCAAAACTGACCGGGAACTTACTAACGGACCGGGCAAGTTAACAAAAGCACTAGGTATTACAAAAGCGGACTACGGCCATCCGCTATTCGAAGAGCCACTTTATATTGCCAGCGGCAAACATATCGACTCGATCGCCATTGGACCGAGAATTGGGATTGATAACAGCGGCGATGCTAAACATTATCCGTGGCGATACTGGGAGCATCAAAATCCTTTCGTTTCGAAACCGGTGACAAATGTGACTGAAATTCGTTATATGTAAGACCTTTGCCTTATATGAAGTCGCATGTTGTGACATAAGGTCAAATAAATAAATCTGTGAGTGCTCCATTCATTTTGGCAAATTGGAGCTTCCGGTGCTGTCCAAGAATAAAGTTCCTTCTCCATCATCTTACCGAATTTCTGCCAGGTGATCAATCAATATGGATGAAATCGCATTTACAACACCTCTATTACAGCCGGGATAATATATTCCTTAATCAGTGTCCACTGGTCCCGAGGATTCATGATGAAGCCTGATGCAATTGCCAGGACGAGGTCTTTTTCTGGAATGCAACAAATGAGATTACCGCCATCGCCCTGTGCTGCGTACGCAAAAACTCCGTCTTCCTTGCGCAACCACCATAGATAACCGTAATTATAGGGGTTCATCGCTGTAGATTCGTCAACCCATGTCTTGGGAATTATCCGATTTTTGTCCCAAATGCCACGGTTCAAATATAGAAAACCAAAACGGGCCATATCGCGCGGAGTTAGTGTAAGTCCCCATCCTCCGGTGGAGTTACTGCTGGGGTCATTAACCCACCCTTTAATATTTTTCCCGAATAAATCCTCAAACCCAAATGATGTCATTTCATAATCCGGTATCTCTTTCATACCAATGGGTTTAAATAAGTGTTCGTTGGCAAACTCACGGGCACTTTTTCCTGTGCTGCGAGTGATGATGCTTGAAAGTAGGTGTACCCCTGCGGTAGAATACTTAAAAGTCCCAATATCTCCTTTTTGACCCAGAGTATCGAGGATATACTTTATCCAATCAGGCTGCATACACATCTGGTCCAGCGGTTCGTGCCAGTCCTCAAAAGGATAGGGAGCCGTCATAGTGAGAAGGTGGCGTATGGTGATTTCTCGTTTCTGCTTGTCAGCAGCATCGGGCACATATTCAGGGAAAAAATCCAGCACCTGCTGATCTACATTTTTAATATATCTTGCATCTATGGCAATACCAATAAGCGCCGATATTATACTTTTCGTTACAGATGCCACATGGTGTGTATCATCCGGGCCGTAGCCATTATAATATCGCTCATAAGCGATATAGCCATTTCTCACAACAACAATACCGTTTATATTGTTGTACTCGGATTTTATTATAGGTTCAAGCTGTGAAAGCTTTTCAGTGTCCATGCTCAAAGTTGCAAGGTCTGCGGTCTGCCATTCTGCAGTTGGCCAGTAGTTTCTTTTCATGATTAGATCCCTCTCTAACAGACGTTTTTGGTTTAGCGAGCTTTTAGGAAAATGTCAGGTCTTACTTTTTCTTCACAGGAAAATACACCTCAGTAACCATCTCCTCAGGGACGGCAGCTCGCTTGGGGTCGGTTACATATACTTCATAAGGTGAGTTCACCAATTCATAGCCTTCATTTTCTATCCATTCCCTCAACCTAGCATACACCGATGTCAGTTCTGAATAGGAACCCTTTAAAACAGATTTCGCACAAAGGCCTCCCGGCAAATCTCTCGTTTCCTCTACAGACTCTTCTATTGGAATGGCGAACTCTATATCATTGCTGGCGGGATTAAATTCAGGGCTGTGATAAATCGTCATGGGCGTACCGCGCAAGGTGAGTTTTTCTGCAGCAATCTTTTCATATAACCTGCTAAAATACTTCCCGTACCCTGCAGCATAGTCATCACTACTCATCATCTGACGGATATTAAGGATATTCATTGGCTTAGTCTTAACAAGCTGGACTTCGATATCGCCAAGGTACGCCATAATTGGAATGCCCTTCTCTAAATTTAAAATATCGTAACTTAGTTGTTTCAGAGTATATTCAAACGCATTTAGCTTTTCCTGTATTTCCCTTCTCTTGCGGTTAAGAGCAGAATAAAGCTTCTCTTCTGATTGATCCTCTTCCAGTTCCAGAATGGCTTTAATTTCTTCCAGTGAAAAATGATAAGATTTCAAACGATTAATAAAGAGCATCTTTTCTAGCTGCCTGATGGAATAATACCTATAACCATTTTCAGGGTTAATCTCATCAGGATTAATTAATCCAATTTCATCATAATATCGAAGCGTTTTTGTAGATACTTCGCATATCTTCGAGAATTCTCCAATCGAGAGCAAGAGACTGCCTCCATTCTTCATATTCTTTTGTTCAATTTCACTGTACACTTTACCCTAAGGGCAAAGTCAACTGCTGCCGCTTCAAAAAAAAGCCGCGAATTACGCGACTTTTTTCTGAGAGGACTTTCTTTCTGATATGAATAATCCAATAAGCGTAAGGAACGTCCCCAACAATGCCGCGGTAGTGATTTTTTCGTTTAAGAGCAGATATGCAGCCGCCACGGTCACTATGGGAACCAAGTAAACCAGAAAAGCGCGGCAGAAGGTTTGAACGATATTGCTCATGTATGACTATATAAAGAGATCGCTTAAGAGGAAACAGGAAACCGATTGGTCTTGCAGCTGCTGGTCTTCTCTTTCTTTTGTCACCTTGTTAACCTCCTCGCATGATATATGTTTTCTAATGAGACAGATAAAATACTTATCATCCTATCTATTTCAATGTTAGTGACTATTAAAGGCGGCATAAGACGTATTATATTCGAATTGGGCGAATTAATAAGTAAGCCTTGCCCCAAACATTCAAGAACCAGATCATTCCCTGCAGGCAATGGAAGGTCAAATGCAACCAGCAAGCCTTTGCCGCGTATGTTACTTAATTGATAAGTATCTTTTATTTCATTTAATTTATCTATTAGATATTTGCCTTGTACTTCTGCATTTGCAGCTAAATTTAATCGAATAACCTCATTAAGCACCGAATATCCTACGGACATAGCTAGAGGTTGCCCGGAATAAGTGCCGCCTTGGTCACCGCTCTCAAAAATATTATACTTTTCTTTTGTTAACATTGCTGAGAGTGGAAAACCTCCCCCAATCCCTTTGCCAAGAGTCATAATATCAGCTTCTATTTCGTAATGTTGATAAGCAAATAATTTCCCTGTTCGAGCTATTCCTGTTTGAATTTCATCAAATATTAACAAAATCCCCTTTTCGTTACAAATCTCTCGTATTGCTTTTAAATACTCATAGTTAACGGAGTGAACTCCTCCCTCACCTTGAACAAGTTCCAGCATGATGGCGCATGTATTATCGTCAATTGCGGATACACATGCTTCTATATCGTTTAAAGGAACATGTTTAAACCCAGGGACTTTCGGTGAAAATAATTCTTTCCAATATGATTTGCCAGTAACAGACATAGTTGCAAGCGTACGACCGTGGAAACTATTTACAAGCGATATGATTTCATAGGCTCCGCCTAATACCTTAGCACCATACTTTCTTGCTAGTTTAATTGCACTTTCATTTGCTTCTGCCCCACTACTTGCAAAGAAAACTCTATCGAAACATGTCACTTCTGATAATAATTTCGAGAATTCAATCAAAGGTTTATTATAGTATGCAGGACTAGCATTAACTAAAATTGAGGATTGTCTATGTAACGCTTCTCTAATTACGTCTGGCGAATGTCCTAAGCAGGTAACAGCCCATCCACCGATAAAATCCAAATATTTCTTTTGATCTGTATCCCAAACATACATACCTTTTCCTCGTTCCATAACGATCTCAGGTCGTACTGCTGTAAAAAGTATTGAATTCTTTGCCTCTTCCAAGAGTTGAAAAGTTGCTAAATTGCTCATTAACAGGCCTCCCTTTTATCATTGTATAATTATACATATAAACATTTATTTATTCAACACTCCATCGTATAACGGACAAATAAAAAATAAGCCGTCACCTTTTTCATTTACTTAACGAGATGGCGTTAGATCGCGACCCAGCGTTTAGCCTGAGCTAGGAAAAAGCTGCTCACAAACCTCCATATCGGCAATTACCAACACATCCATATGTCGCCCATAACGCAGAATCGGCCTGATTACGGATCGTTTCCATAATCTTTCCCATAAGGTTCGTCTCGATTGTCCGACAATCATCTGCGTACTATGAATATCGTTGGCTTTATTCAGCAACAGGTATGGAATCTGTCTTCGGTTCCGGGCAGAGAGCAACACAAACTTCCCGCCCAACCGGGTTGTCAAGTCTTCCAACACCTTGATGCGTTTTTTTAACTCATCCGCAACCGCAGCATGATCGTGAACGTAGCATACCACCCACTCTGCCTTCAAGCGGTACGCAATTCGAAAGCCCCGCCTGATTAAACGCTCGGCATTGGTGCTCAATGTTACGCCGACAAAGACCGTCTCCTGTTTTCTCCACGGTCCGCGGAGTGAGTCGTTTCTTTCCCAGGCTTCCAATCGCTCATCGACATCGTCCGCGATTTCCCGCAGAGCCATTTCACGCAAAGCAATCAAATTGCCCGTACGAAAGAAATGACACAAGGCCTGATCCACTTTATCGAGCGCATAAATTTTACCTTCTTTCATTCGCTGCTGCAGCGCTTTGGGCGCGACATCGATGAGCTCGACCTCATCGGCCATGCGCAATACGCGATCGGGTACAGTTTCCCGAACCCGTACTCCGGTAATCTGCTCCACCGCATCGTTCAAGCTTTCCAGATGCTGCACATTCATCGTCGAAATAACAGAAATGCCCGCGTTCAAAATGTGTGCAATATCTTCGAACCTTTTTTTGTTCTTGCTGCCAGGCACGTTCGTATGCGCCAGTTCATCTACAAGCACCACTTCCGGATTGCGGCGAACGATAGCCGCTACGTCCAGCTCTTCCAGATGTGCCCCATGATATTCGAGCTTCGCCCGCGGAATCGTTTGCAATGAACCGACTTGCGCCAACGTCTCTTTTCGGCCGTGCGTTTCAAGCAGTCCAATGACGACGTCAATGCCCTTTTTCTGCAAATCGTTCCCCTCACGGAGCATAGCATATGTTTTTCCGACGCCAGGGGCGGCACCGATGAGCACCTTGAACCGTCCTCTGCGGATTTCCCCTATTTTCCGCTCCACTTCATGGTCGCTTAACCTGCGGTAACGAGCATCCCCCCGGTTCGCCGCCATCATTTTAGTCGGCAGTATCCGTTCGCCTTCCTTATCGGCGCGATCTGCCACGAAGTAAATATCCGTCCGTTTCGTTTTTTTCAGAATGGCGTTGGCAATCGACCCTCGCCACAGCTCTTGCCAGCGGCTTTGTTTGGAATGGCCAAGTACGATTCTCGTCGCCTGGTGTTGGGCTGCAAAATGAGCCAGCATACTGGAGAGTTTCCGTTTGCTTGCGAGCGGAAGTTCTTCAAATCTGGCGCCTATTTTTTCCACCAGTTTTAAAAGGGAACGCTTAAATGCGGCTGCTTCCCGCGATAACGTTTTTTTCGGATGGACGAACGTCACGATCGTCAAATCCCCACCCAACCTTTTGGCGATTTGCTGGCCGCGGCGAACGTGAATGGATCCGTTCCAGTGGTACTGCGCCGAGACGAGAATGCGTTCGACCGAACCGTATGGCCCGGTTAATCCTCGTTCCATACGGTATTTTTCGAGCGAATCGCTCACATCCTCCGCCACAAGCCGCAAGGCGAGCTCTCTCAATTTTCCAATGTTGCTTCGTTTAAACAACGCGGGCGCGGAGTCGCCGTTGACGTGCCCCTCCTCTAGCCGCTTCAGCATCGTTTCCGGCGATACGTCGATCAATTGGATTTCATCCGCCATCTCCAAGGTGTTCGTTGGGACGGTTTCCTCTACCGCGACGCCCGTCCATTTTCTCATCAGTTCCGTCGCGCCTTCAAGTTCATAGACATTAACGGTCGTAATAACGCTGATCCCCTGGCTGAGCAAAAATTGAATATCGTCAAGACGAGTCGGAAACCGGGCTCCATCCCGGTTACGATGGGCAAGCCCGTCGACCAGCACCACTTCCGGATTGCGCTCTGCCAGCTTCTCCAGGTTCAGATCTTTGCGCTCTTTTCCATCCTTGAACCAGTGAATGCTTGGCACACGCTCCAAATTTCCGAGCTGCTCCACCGTTTCCGGCCGCTGTCTTGTCGAAACCGCACAAATAACGACATCGATTCCCTGCTGCTTCAAATGCTGGCCTTCCTGAAGCATATGGTACGTCTTGCCCGAACCGCTGACCGCACCGATGCAGATTTTGAGAAGGCCATGCTGAAGCTTGGAGATGGAGTACAAAATTTCTTCCGGTGTCTTCCTGCGAAAGCTATCCATTGTGCCCCCCTTGAACGCCCCTTCCTATAAGGCAATAGGCAGGGCTTGTGGCTGATTCCTACTTTTGAATTAGTTCGCGCAGCGCTATATTCAGTTTTAACACATTGACTCGCGGTTCTCCGAAAATCCCCAAATCCCGTCCTTCGGTATGCTCTTGCACCAGCTTCTCCAGTTGACTCGCAGGCAATCCTGTCAGCTTGCTGATGCGCGGAATTTGCACGTTGGCCGATTCCGGCGTAATATGAGGGTCCAGACCGGAAGCGGAATTCGTGATCAAGTCAATCGGCAAACGGCTGACAGGAACGAAAGGATTGTCGGTCTTCCAGGCTTCAATAGTTTCTGCCGTCCTTTTCAGCAAGTCCGGGTTCGATGGCCCGTAATTGTTGGACCCAGATGCTTCCGCCTTGTATTCAATGCTGGAGACCCTGCCCTGAAAAAATTGCCGATCGGTAAAGTTTTGCCCGATCAGTTCGGACCCGATGATTTCCCCGTTGCTGCCTTTAATCAGGCTGCCATTAGCCTGACCAGGCATCAATACTTGGGCGATGCCGGTACAGACTAAAGGATACACAACTCCGCATAGCAGGATAAACAACAGACTGAGCCGAATGATGGAAAACCAGTACGATCCGCGGAATGCTTCCTGAACATGCTGCTCTGATTGATTCATGCGCTTTCCTTCCTCTCTGTCATACGAATACGTTGCAACTACACCCATAAGTGCACGACCATGTCGATCAGCTTGATGCCGGCGAACGGCGCAATGACGCCGCCCAATCCGTAAATAAACAGGTTCCGGCTGAGCAGTTGGGCAGAGCTTTCCGGTCTGTAGGCTACGCCCTTCATAGCCAGCGGAATAAGCAGCGGGATGATGATAGCGTTGAACACAAGCGCCGACAAAATGGCTGACATCGGCGAGCCCAGTCCCATCACATTCAGTGCGTTCATTTCCGGAATCGCCAGCATGAACATGGCCGGGATAATCGCAAAATATTTGGCAATATCGTTCGCCAAGCTAAAAGTGGTTAAAGCTCCGCGGGTCATTAGCAGCTGCTTGCCGATCGCCACCACTTCAATGATTTTCGACGGATCAGAGTCAAGGTCGACCATATTGGCCGCTTCCTTAGCGGCGGTCGTGCCGCTGTTCATTGCAAGCCCCACGTCTGCCTGCGCCAATGCGGGGGCATCATTCGTGCCATCGCCGGTCATCGCTACCAGTTTGCCGGCCGCCTGCTCGCGCTTGATGACGGCAATTTTGTCTTGGGGCTTGCTCTCGGCGATAAAGTCGTCCACCCCGGCCTCGCGTGCAATCGTCGCTGCCGTCAACGGATTGTCTCCCGTACACATGATCGTTTTGATACCCATCTTTCGCAGCTGGTCGAATCGCTCTCGCATGCCTGGCTTCACCGTATCCTTCAAATAAATCAAGCCGTAAATGCGATTGTCGACTGCAACGGCGAGCGGCGTTCCGCCTGCCGATGCGATGGCGTTTCCTTTGCTTTCCAAATCAGCGGGAATTATTCCCCCTTGCGCGCTGACCCAACGTTTAACCGCATCAACCGCGCCTTTGCGAACTTTTCGTCCGTCCGGCAAATCGATGCCGCTCATGCGAGTCTCCGCTTTGAATGCAATGAACTCTGCGCCGGCGGCGGCATCCTCAGGATACGCGTACCCTTCTTTTTTCATCAGTTCGAGCACGGATCGACCTTCAGGCGTTTCATCCTTCACCGAACTGACGGCCGCCCATTCAGCTACCGTCGCCGCGGATTCATTCCCAACGGGGATAAATTCGCTGGCCATCCGGTTCCCGAACGTAATTGTACCGGTTTTGTCCAGAATCATCGTATCGATGTCCCCTGCCGCTTCAACCGCTTTTCCTGACATAGCCAGTACATTGAAACGGGTCACGCGGTCCATCCCGGCAATGCCGATTGCGGACAATAAGCCGCCGATTGTCGTAGGGATGAGACACACGAGCAGCGAGATCAAAACGGGGACCTCCAGTTTGATTCCCAAATAATCGGCCAGCGGAGCCAACGTCACTACGACGATCAGGAAAATCAGTGTCAGGCTGACAAGCAGCGTATTCAGCGCAATTTCATTTGGCGTTTTCTGCCTCTTTGCACCTTCGACCAGCGCGATCATCCGATCTATGAACGTTTCGCCGGGATCGCTTGTAATCCGCACGGTGATCCGGTCACTAGCGACCCTCGTACCGCCGGTTACCGAACTGAAGTCGCCCCCTGCTTCCTTAATGACGGGAGCGGATTCCCCGGTAATGGCCGATTCATCTACGGAAGCCAGACCGTCAATGACCTCTCCGTCCCCCGGAATCGTCTCCCCTTGGGAAACAACCACAATATCTCCTTTGCGCAGTTCCGTGGAAGGAACCACCTTTACGCTGTTACCGGACACTTTATTCGCCGTGATTTCTTTCTTCGACTTTTTGAGCGTATCGGCTTGCGCTTTCCCTCGGCCTTCGGCCAACGCCTCAGCGAAGTTTGCAAATAGCACGGTAAACAATAAAATGAGAAAGACGGACAAATTAAAACCGGTGCGTCCTTCGGTACCGAAAAATCCAGGAAAGAGCGTCATCAGCAATACGACGAACGTTCCCGCTTCCACGACAAACATGACCGGATTTTTCATCATGCTGACCGGGTTGCATTTGATGAAGCTGTCCGCGATCGCTTTTTTAACAATCACTGCAGACAGCATGCTTCTTCTTTTCGTACTCATGGTTTCACCTCTTCTATTTCTGGAGCGTCAAATACTCTGCAATCGGGCCGAGCGCAAGGGTTGGCAAAAAGGTCAATGCCCCGATAATCAATACCGTCCCGATGAGAATGCCCGCAAACATTTTGGTGTCGGTACGGAGCGTTCCGATATTTTCCGGCACCCATTGCTTTACCGCTAAGGAACCGGCAACACCAAGCAGTGCCACGATGGAAACGTACCTTCCGAACAGCATGATCAATCCCGTTGAAATGTTCCAGAACGTCGTGTTGTCACCCAGACCTTCGAGCCGGAGCCGTTATTTGCAGCTGAAGACGTATATTCATACAACACCTGCGATATGCCATGGAATCCGGGATTGCTGATGGCCCCTTTCCCCAAGTCCGTCAAAAAGGCAATGGCCGTCGGCACTAGAATAATAAACGGATGAGCCAGTATCGCGATGGCAATCAGTTTCATTTCGCGGGCTTCAATTTTGCGGCCCATAAATTCCGGCGTACGGCCAACCATCAACCCGCAGAGGAAGACGCCCAATATCGCATACATGAGCATGTTCACCAGCCCCACGCCTTCGCCGCCGAACACGCAGTTTAGCATCATTTGCACCAGCGGGACAAGACCGCCCAGCGGTGTCAACGTATCGTGCATGTTATTGACGGACCCGGTTGTCGCCGCGGTCGTAACCGTCGTAAACAAGGCAGACTGCGCAACCCCGAACCGGACTTCCTTGCCTTCCATATTCCCTTGTGAAGCATCGACTCCAAGCGCATTGAGAGCCGGATTCCCCCGCATTTCCGCTGTGTACGCAAGCGAGAGGAAAGCGACAAACATCACGAGCATCGCGCTGAAAATAATCCAGCCCTGTTTTTGATTTCGCGCGAATCTGCCCAACGTATAGGTAAGCGCGGCCGGAATACACCACATCGACAGCATCTCGATCACGTTCGTGAGCGGGCTCGGATTTTCGAACGGGTGCGCCGAATTAACGCCCATATATCCTCCCCCGTTCGTTCCCAAGTGCTTGATCGATACGAGGGAAGCTACCGGACCGATCGCAATTTGCTGCGTCTCGCCTTCAATCGTTGTCGCCTGAACGGTCGGATTGAGCGTTTGCGGCACTTTCAGCGCGACCAGCGCCAGCGTCACGATGACAGCCAGCGGGATGAGCAGGCGCGTGTGCGCTTTGACAAAATCGGTGAAGAAGTTGCCGAGCGTTTTTCCTTTGCTCGTCAGACCCCGAATGAATGCGATCGCTACGACGATGCCGGTTGCCCCCGATGCAAACATCATCATCATAATGACGGCCATTTGCGAAAAATAGGACAGACCCGTTTCACCGCTGTAGTGCTGCAGGTTCGTATTTGTCATAAAGCTGATGACGGTATTAAAAGAAAGCGCAGGCTCCATGTTATCTATGCCATTCGGGTTGAGCGGCAGCCCTTTCTGCATGCGTAATATCAAATAACTGACCACTACCAAGACAACATTGGTCAAGATCAAACTGAGCGTGTACCGTTTCCAGCTCATTTCCGCACGATTTTTCAAACCGGCTATCCTGTAGATCATTTTCTCGACCGGTCCGAATATATTGTCCGTCCGGTTGGGCTGATCGGAAAAGACATGAAAGATGTACGTCCCCAAAGGTTTGACCAGAAAGATTAAAAACAGAATGACCGCTATCAGCTGCAAAATGGCCATATCGTGCCCTCCTCAAACATTTTCATAAAAAGCGATTAAAACTTTTCCGGGTTCGCCAAGGCAAAAATAAGATACAGAAAGATAAAAACGGTAAAAATGGCAACTACAATCATGAACGTTCTCCCTCCAATCCCGATTTCTTGATTTTGGCAACAAAAAAGAAGCTTTCAGAAGAGGAACTCTTCGTCAGCTTCATAAGCACAGGAAAAACACTGTGTCTAATGACGACAATTGTTGCCTCTCTTAAAGACGCTTACGAGGTTAGCTGCCGGATTCGGGCGTAAGAGTCACCCTACGCCGGATTTACCGGCGATTCACCCCATGAAGCCGGTATGCCCGGCTTCTTAATTGGTTCCCCCGCTCCTTCGTTTCAAACGAAGAATTCAGCGATGTAAATCATTTTCAGATCATGGATCGTATGTTACTCCTAGACCAAAAACCTGTAAAGCGAAGAACAATTGTATAACCGTTAAAATATAGCGTTTATGGTTGGCAAAAGATAAGCTTTGCAGAAGATCTTCATTTTTCTCGGTTTTTCTCACTCTTATAAGGCTTTTCAATCATTTTTATGGAATTTTTACACCTTACGCCTGTTTCTTTTACTCCTTTTTTACGGTAACCTAGAGAGTGAGCTTCCAAGCTGAAAAGGCAGACGCGGTCCTTGGCGCGAGGCAGCCATGTATATGGTGAAACTTATACTTTCTTATATTTTGAAAAAAAGAGCAGGATGTGGTTCGTTATGCCTGGACTGAATACGGTATGGACGCCGCTGCGATCCTACATAAGCACGACTGTGCTGATCGTTCTTCTGACAATGGTATTAAAACCATTTGGTCTTGCGTTTGATTTAGTTAATATTGCCATTATCTATCTACTCCCGGTTCTTTTCAGTGCCGTCTTTGGGGGACTGGGCCCTGCTTTTTACGCGGCAATCCTGGGTGTCTTGGCCTTCAACTTCTTCTTCGTACCTCCTGTCCTGAGCTTTAGCGTGTCGGACTTGCGCTATCTGGTTTCATTTGGCGTTTATTTGGCGGTTGCAGCATTAACAGGCAGCTTGGCGGCCAGGCTGAAGCAGCAGGTCCTCTATTCGAAGCAAAAGGAGGCTCACACCGCTGCCCTGTACGCGCTTAGCAAACAGATGAGCGCGAACGCGGACATCCATTCCATGCTGGACAATTTTTCTAGGCAGGTTTCGCAGACCTTTGACATGGAAATTGCGATCTATTTGGCGGATGACAGGAACAAGTTGGCGCTTGCCCATGGTTCCGCCAATCTTCCCGATTACAGGCAAGAGAATGCGGAAGTCTCTGTTGCGGCGCGGTTGTTTGAACACGGTGGCGAGGCGGCGGGAATGAGGATTTCGCGCTTGCACGAAGTCACGGGTTATTTCATTCCGCTTCAGACCGAGGACCGCAAATATGGCGTCATGGCACTTTATCCGAAACAAGAGCGGACCGAGATCACAACAGAGCAAAAGCGGCTACTTGAGGCTCTCGGGAGCTTAGCGGCCAGTGCAATCGCTCGTTTCAAGCTAGCGGAGGAAGCCAAAATCGCGCAAATCACGGCAGAATCGGAACGGCTTCGTACCGCTATTCTGAACTCTGTCTCCCATGAGCTGCGCACCCCTTTGGCAGCCATCATCGGCTCGGCAACCGGTCTTATCGAAGGGGAGCATCTTTTCTCTTCGGAAGATCGAATGGAGCTTCTTTGCACGATTCGGGACGGCGCACTTCGGATGAATCGGCTGGTGGTGAATTTGCTCAGTATGGTACAGCTTGAGAGCGGGATGCTGCGTTTGAAGAAAAATTGGTGCGATGTGGAAGATTTGATCGGCGTCACGTTATCGCAAGTCAAAGACTTTCAGCAGCATCGCAAGCTTCGCGCCGAGCTGCCGGATGACGGCCCCATCATCGTACTGGGCGATGAAGTGCTGCTGGAGCAAATGCTGGTCAATATAGTCAGCAATGCGATCAAATATAGTCCGGATTACAGTGAGATCGTCCTGTCCGTACGGATAGGGGAAGACATGATTGTCATTTCTGTCTCCGATGCAGGGATCGGACTGAACGAGTATGAATACGACCGGATCTTCGAAAAATTTTACCGTTCAGATAAAGCGAGGCAAATTACTGGTACTGGATTGGGGCTCGCTATATGCAAAGGAATCGTGGAGCTTCATGAGGGCACGATCGCGGCGAACCCGAATCAACCACAGGGTACCGTCGTGACGATAACGCTTCCCTTGAACAAGCAAGACACCCTCCCTGCCGCAGCTCAAGAAAGGGGAACGAAAAATCATGACTACGAATGAACATGGGGCGCGCATCCTCATTGTCGATGACGAAGCCCAAATTCGCAAACTGCTGAAAGTAACCCTGCAAGCCCATCAATTTGCCGTCTACGAAGCCTCAACAGGAGAGGAGGGTCTCCGACAGGCTTCCTTGGTGTTGCCGGACTTGATCGTTCTGGACCTCGGATTGCCGGACATAACCGGGATGGATGTGCTTGGCCGCATCCGGGAATGGTCCAATTCGCCGGTCATTGTACTAACGGCAAAAGATAGGGAGGAAGACAAGATCGTGGCGCTGGACAGCGGCGCCGATGATTATGTAACCAAGCCGTTCGGAATGGGAGAACTGGTTGCCCGAATACGTGTCGCGCTAAGGCACGTGGCCAAATCGGCGAACGAGCCCCTCCTCCAGATCGGCGAGCTGACCATCGATTTGGCACAGCGAATCGTGGAATTGAAGGGAGAGCGCATAAAGCTGACCCCGACCGAATACGATCTTTTGAAAGTGCTCGCCTCCAATGCCGGGAAAGTGGTCACGCAGCGTCAGCTGCTTCAACAAGTGTGGGGCAGTAACCACAATGAGTCAGACAGCCATTATTTGCGAGTGTATATTGGACATCTTCGCAAAAAACTGGAAGAAGACTCGACCCAGCCCAAGTTTATCGTGACAGAGCCGGGGATCGGCTATCGCTTCTTGTCCAGGGAATAAAATAAGCCCCGACTACGATCTTTGTTTCATGCATGTGTGGATGTTTCCTGCTACATACTAAAGGTGATGATATTACTATCACGCAATTCGAATCAGAATTGAGGGACCTTTATGGAGCAAAATTTAAGTGAACTGATTTCCCGTTATGGCTATTGGGGAATTTTTGCCGCGTTATCCTTAGGCATTATAGGCTTGCCGATACCTGATGAAGTTTTGATGACTTATGTCGGTTACAATGTATTTCAAGGAACGCTGAATTATCCGCTGGCAATCGTTAGTGCTTTTATAGGAGCCTCAACAGGAATTACGATTAGTTATAGTATCGGCAAGAAACTAGGGCTTCCCTTTCTGCATAAGTATGGACCTAAATTTCATATTACCGAAAAGCGCATCCAACGAACTCAGACCCTTTTTGAAAAATACGGAAACTTCTTGCTATTCATCGGATTTTTCATACCGGGTGTGCGGCATCTTACTGCCTATGTTGCAGGAATATCCAATTTGCAGATCCGTAAATTTATGTTGATTGCCTATTCTGGCGCTCTTGTTTGGTGTGTTACACTGATCACACTGGGGCATACATTAGGCGAAAAATGGTTCTTGGTGAGTACTTACCTACATCGTTACAGCCTCTATCTTATCGGTGTCTCCATTTTCATTGCAGTGGCAATAATTGGTTATCTTAGCCTCAGAAAATCAAAAATAACTTCTTAGTATCTGCCTCACCTTACCGCGCCTCCTCCCCTCCTTAACGGCAACAGATGGACAGGAACCTGCCATTACATTGTTGCTTGTACGCTGATAAAACAGAAACAAATGCACATTTTCCATTTTTAATTCCCCAATTGTGTTCGAGCAACATAATATGTATTCTAAATTCGTCGCTATGGAGGGGAATAATGGGGAGCACGAGCAAATTGAAAATATGGGTCATGACGAATGAGTTTCAACCCGCAATAATCGGAGGACTGGGAACAGTCGCCACTCAATTGACGAAAATGTTGAGCAAAATCGGCGCAAACGTTACAGTTCTGTGCCCCGGAAATTCCAATCGATTAACGATATCAAATCCAAACGGCAATTTACGCATTCTCAGATTCCCAAAAAGTCCAAGATACTTCAATCGGGCCAAAAAATCATTCAAAGCCGAAGCTATTATGAGGATCGCGTCCGCTGAGAAGCTCGTCAAACCCGATATTATTCATGTGCATAGTATAGAATTTGCCGATACAGCCAAGATGGCTGGGGACCGCTTCGGCCTTCCCATCGTCTATACCTGTCATTCTTTGGCATCACGGGGGAATGCTTCGCCTCATGGTAAAAACCAAGCCAAACTGATTCGCACCGCAAGACGAATCGTCGTTCCGAGTCGCTGGCAGGCCGATGTAACAAAAAGGCTTTATTCTGGTCTCAAGGGAAGTAAAATGGCTGTCATCCCCCATGGCGTGACACCCGTATCGAACCATTCAACAGGTGCCCCGCACAAATTGCTCTATGTAGGAAGGCTGATTCCGTCAAAAGGTATTGAGCCCTTAATTAAAGCCGTTCCCCTCTTATCCAGGGAAAAAAGGCAAGTTCATTTGACCATAATCGGAAGCGGCAAAGCGAGTTATCGGAGCAAACTACGTACCCTAGCAAGGCAATCTGGCGCCCTAAAGCGAATTCGCTGGGTCGAAAAAAAACCGCACGAAACAGTACAACGGATGTACGGTTCTTACGGCGCCGTAATTATTCCTAGCAAAGAAGAATCGTTCTGCATGGTTGCACTTGAGGCTATGGCCAACGGTGTTCCGCTTATTTCGACACTTTCGGGAGGGCTAAAGGAATTTGTCAACACCCGAAACGCCCAGGTCATTCATTCAATAGATAGCGTGCATATAGCTCGTGCCATCAAGTCGTTCTGGAACAACCCATCACAATCAAGAAAGCGGGCAGTCAATGCTCGTGCGACTGCCGCCCTGTACAGATGGCCTGTAATCGCCCACAAGTACCTTTCACTATTTTCGAACTTGAAGAAAGGCGGGCCTACATGAGTGATTTCTCGAAAATCCATGTTACAAAACTTGTGAAACAGTTTGAGGTAAAGGTAAGTGTACAAAAGCAAATCCGAGGAGGAATATACCGGATTGTAACCCCAAACGGACGAACATTCAGCCTGAAACGCATGGCGAAACAGCTTGCACGGTTACGATGGATTGATCGAACACTGCTGCGCGTCCAACGGAATGGCCCTCTTCTAGCTTGGCGCAATCCACAAAAGCCGGAAGGGCGTAAACCATATGCAATATCGCAAAAGGGAGAGCTCTTCGTACTGACGCCTTGGATCTCAGGGAGGAAACCTTCGCCGCTCTCTTTAACGGATATGCGGGCATGCGGTATTGCATTAGCCCGATTTCATAAGGCAGGGCAATCTGCGCTAAAAGGAAAAATTGCCTATAGCGAGATTGGAACCTGGTATTCCACATTGCATACCCAGCACCGATATATTCAAAAAAAGATTGCAAAAGCAAAGAGGAATGGCTTTAGTCTGCCGATTAGCCGATTTATCCAACAGCATGGATCAGAGATTCTGCGTTATGCAAACCAAGCGAAAGCATTTTTACGAAGCAGTGGATATGAGTCCTACCGACAAAGTCGTCGACAAAACGGAGTATTGTGTCATGGGGATGGAGGACCGAGCAATTTTATTATAAAAGCCAAAGGCACGTACCTTATTGATTTCGAAACGTTGCATGTCGATCTGCGCGCCTACGATTTATATCGGGTGATTTATAATTCATGCAAAGACTACCGATGGAATTTTTCGATTGCAAAAGCAATTTTGGATGGTTACCGCAAGGTCACGAAACTGAACAAAACCGATTATAAACTTATTCGTGTCTGGCTGCGCTTTCCGTTAACGACTTATTTAGTGCTTGGCTCCTCCAAGAGATTTCCGTTCACAAAAAGCCGGCTACAGTGGGCGCTTGAGAGTGAACGGAGAATCGGCCCTTTTCTGCAAAAACTAGAGGAATATGCAGCGAGACATTGATCTGCAACAGGACAGTAAAGAAAAAATACTCGAAGAAAAGGAACCCTTATGAAAAAAACAACAGGACGTTATTTGGGCGACAAATGGATCAAAACGAAAGCACTTTTACAAGACAAAGAGTTGCAGGCTCTCGTACCGGATACAAAACGTATGAGCGCCACATCGCTACGCCGAATGTTAAATCGTTATTCCATGGTTTATATAAAGCCGGTGTTGGGAAGTTTCGGAAATGGAGTTATGCGCGTGGAACAAAGCAGTGGATCGCGCGGTACGGTTTTCACTTACCAACTCGATCGAAAAAAAAGAACTTTTAAGTCGTTCGACTCCATGTACCAATCAATTCTGAAAAATAAAAAAAACGGTCCTTACCTGGTACAAAAAGGGGTCCAGTTATTGAAGCACAAAGGTCGCAGATTTGACATCCGGGTTATGGTACAACGAAATGCGAAGATGAAGTGGGAAACAACCGGCATTATAGGTCGCGTTGCACATCCCTCAAAAATCATTACAAACTATCATGGCGGCGGAACGCCGAAACCCGTTATTTCACTGTTAAAACCTCATCTTGGCGCCGCAAAAGTTCTGGAATTCGAGCGTATTTTAGCCAAAGTGGGAGAAAAAGCTGCGAGGGCACTAAGTCGAAAGTACCCGTACGTTTCTGAAATCGGTGCGGATGTCGGGGTGGATACAGACATAAAACCATGGATTATCGAGTTGAATACAAAACCGGATCCTTACATTTTTCGGCATTTGAAAAAACGAAGTGTCTATCGCAAAGTGCTTCGGTATCATAAGACGAATTTGCGAATGTTGCGAAAAGCAAGGAGGAATTCGCAGTGAAAATCGTCATTATTGCTCCCGAAGCCATTCCCATCCCTCCGATTTTGGGCGGTTCAGTCGAAATTTCGATACTGGCCATCGCCAAGGAATTGAGTAAATGGCATTCGGTTACGATTGTCAGTAGAGCGCATCGCCGTTATCCTCAACATTCCGTTATAGGCAAGATCCACATTCACCGCGTTCCTGCCGGCGGTCCAATGAAATATTTGGCCAATGTAAAACGATTCTTGAAGGGACGCAGTTTTGATATTGTGCAAATCGACAACCGGCCGAAATTTGTTGGACCGATCAAATCCATGTTTCCAAATACTACAGTATCCTTATTTCTTCACTCGCTGACTTTCGTTAAACCACCCTATGCAAGCCGTGCTGCGGCGAGGGAGGGCTTGCGGAAAGCCGACTTGATTATTGCCAACAGCGCATCGCTTAAAAATCAGCTTTCTGCCCGCTTTCCAAAGGTATCAAACAAAATTCGGGTAGCATGGCTCGGCGTCGATACGTCACGATTTACCCCGTCAACAAAACGCGCTCCTCGCCGTGCTTTCACTTTGTTGTTTGCCGGCAGGCTTATCCCTCGCAAAGGCGTTCCTGTTTTGCTGAAGGCAGCTAAGCTGGTCCGAAGCCGGGTATCCGAACCGATCCAAGTGATTATTGCCGGAGGATCGACGCGTCGCCAGTACACCAAACGTTTGCAATCCATCTCAAGCGGACTTGGAGTACGCGCTCGTTTTCTTGGGACGGTACCCCACCATCGTATCCATCGCATATTCAAGCAAGGCGACTTATTCGTTTGTCCTTCACAAAAACATGAAGCGTTTGGTCTTGTTAATATCGAGGCAATGGCCAGCGGCCTTCCTGTCGTTGCATCGAATAATGGCGGCATCAAAGAGATTGTCGAGCACGGCCGTACCGGGCTGCTGGTCAAACAATATCGCAAGCCCCAAGCTTTTGCTGATGCGATTGCGCAGTTAATCAAAAACAAACCGCTCTATAGGAATATGAAGAAGGAGGCTCGCAAGGTTGCCTTGAAAAAGTTTAGTTGGCGTGCAACTGCCTCTAAACTCAAACTCGTTTACGAGTCCGAAAGATGAATATTCAAAAGTACTAGACTTTTGTCAATAGACTGAACCTTAAAACCGAGAAAATTACGCAGCGGAACGGATCATATATTCGCATATATTAGACGTAAGATACCCGATGGAGGAGTGGTTTTTTTCCATTCCTTGGCTTCTTTCCTGGCTTTGAATTTGTGCAGGTAGACGAGCTTTTTTTATGCATAATCCGTAAGCATCTGGTCAAACAGCTCCGGGCAAAACCTACCTGGAGCTGTTTTGTATTGTTGGACAGTTCCGTTCCATCGAACCTGATGTCTTATCGATGCTGCTCATACCTGCCCGCTTTACTGATTCGGCGAATGAGCTGCAATTCCTCTCCTGACAGCTCCTCCACCGAGGCGGCAGCAATATTCTGCAGCAGTTGCTCGCGCGAGCTGGCTCCAGGAATTACCGCGGCAACGGCCGGATGACTGAGTGAATAACGAATGGCAAGCTGGGTAAGGTTTCTTCCCGGCCGCTCCAGCTCTTGCAGTTGCTTGCGCAGCGCCTCTAGCTCCGCCAATTCATAGCCGTGCACTCCCTTGACCGGCTGCCTGCCTGCCGCAAGAGCTCCGCTGGCCAGAGGTCCTCTAGCGATAACACTTATCTTATTTTCCTGCAGCAAAGGCAGCACAGCCTCCTCAGCCCTCCGGTCAACAATGTTGTATGCGTTCATGACGCTCACTGCCCCGGATCTTGCAGCATACTCGCGGATAACATTGGGCCGAATCGACGAAATTCCGTATTCCCTAATTAGCCCTTCCTGCTTCAATTGCTCGAAGGCCGCTATCGTCTCGTCGATCGGATCGTCAATCGTTCCCCCATGCAGCTGATACAGGTCAATGTAATCCGTCCCAAGTCTTTTCAAGCTTTCTTTTACCGCCGCGAGAATATAGGTTTTAGATGGGTCCCAGACCCAGCCCTCCTGTCCTGGGACTCTCCGGTTGCCGACCTTCGTCGCAAGCACCACCTGTTCCCTTCTCCCCCGAATAGCCTTGCCTACAAGCTCCTCATTGCGCCCGCTGTCGTACAAATCAGCCGTATCCAACAAATTAACGCCTTGCTCCAAAGCCTCATGAATAAGCGCAACAGCCTTGCGCTCCTCTGTACCCAAGGACATGCAGCCGAGTCCAATCTCTCCGACGATCAGTCCAGAAGTGCCCAAATGGTTCATCTTCATGTTATGTACCTCTCCTTCTGGCAAAAAATACGGGGAAAGATACAATTTCCCCCTGCTATTCGGTAATTATATCATAATTTATGCGTGTTATAGCTTTGCTGCTGAGCTCTTCGAGCATGAACGAGGGACGGATGTCACGGCCGCTATTTTCAATATTTTGACCGATCTGAAATTGTAACGGATCTGTACGCCGTTATTTGATGATTAGGAGCACGATTTCGTCAGAAAACGTCCAATTAAGATCGCTCAGATCCGTTAGATTTTCAAAAAGGGGGTTATTGGTGAAATAAGGTCTGTGGCTTCCGTCAAACAGCTCTCTGGCTTAAACCCTTTGGGGCTCGAACCTCTGCGCACATCGCCTCCAGCGACACGCTCTGCCAATTGCTCATAGGACGAAATGTTGTATAAACTACGCCAAGTGACGAAGTCAAAACCTTTTCGAGCGTTGCTGGAGGGGCTCCAAGTAATCGGGCGAACCTATGAAGGCTGACAATCGTCCAAGGCGTGTTCAAGGAGGTGGATACGAGCGACCAACTTTGAGACATGCGGACCTACGATCCGTTATTTGCTCGAAAAACAGGTGATTGGAGGTTTTGGCGGACAGAGAATCCGTTATTTACTGTTTTTCTCTAATTTGTTCGGGAAATTGAGGCAAATAACGGAACCAGGGTCCGCCGCCCAGCCCTTTTGGCATGTTGCGGATCTACGGTCCGGTCAGGTCGCTTCGCGCACCTTTCCATAAGTAAGACTTTGTCTACAGTTAATAGACAGTCGTTACATGAGCAACAAGGGGGATTTCAAGTCATTAGCGTGTTGACGTTTCGTTAACCCGACAAGGCCTCATCCGCCAATGGCAATAGCTTCATATTACATTGTGCTTATTCCAGATTTCAATGTGAATGTCATGATTTTGAGCATCAATAAAAATAATATCGCATCACGAGATCTCTTCGTTGAATGGGTTGGTTCGGATAATAATTAATGGCATTAACAATAAAGTTAATGCCATTAATTATTATCTCAACTTTCGCAGCACGTTTTTGTCTGTTGGCTTGGCAGCTAACGAACCTGACAACCCTTATTCGGCTCAAAATGGGGGCTTGTGGGCTGTAACGAATCTACGGATCGTTATTCACCGAAAATCGGCCGCTTCCCCGCCTTTTTTCCAGCAATAGCGTGTCCCAGGTTCGTTACACGCGGAGCAAGCCGATTTTTCGGCCAGTAGCGTGTCTCAGGTTCGTTAGCCAGGCAGCCAGACCACGATCAGCTGGCAAGCTACAGTTCCGGTTCCGCAATCCGTACAGTGTTTCGGCCGGAGCGTTTTGCTTCATAAAGTGCATGATCCGCCTGCTTCAGCAGTTGCTGCAGCACAGCGCTCTGCCAAGCCGCATCTTTCATAGAAACTTTCATGTTCGCGGCTTCTGCACCTTCAGCAGCTCCAGATATTTCTGTGTCCGCAGAGGCAGCTATCGCCGCCGCCGTTTCCGCCAACACTTCTGCAGAGCCGGCGAACCAACCCCCAACTTCCCCAGGGACGTTCCCTTTGTTCGGTACCATTGCTGACACGCCGAAGCTGGCGGTGATCGACAGCAGCCCCTGCGGTGCAAGCATCGGTTGAGCCGCTAGTGCCGCGCGAATGCGATCTGCTGCCATTGCGGCCGCTTCCGCTGTCACGCTTGGCATGGCGATGACGAATTCTTCGCCGCCATAGCGTGCAAACAAGTCATCAGGCCTCAGAACCTTGAGGCATACGGCAACAATGTGCAGCAGCGCCTGATCGCCAATGTCATGGCCGAAATTGTCGTTGATGCGCTTGAAGTGATCGATATCGAACAGTAAAAATGATAACGGCTGCCCGCTGCGGACTGCTTCGCAAATCAGCATATTACTCTGTTTTATAAAATGTGCCCGGTTATAGATGCGCGTCAAACCATCGTAGTAGGCCATCTGCCGCAGTTCCTCCTGAAGACGGGCACGTTCTGTTACGTCGATAAGAACGATCAATCGGCCAACTTCCTGGCCTCCCTGATTTCGTACGATGGAGGAGCGGATCTGGTAATTGAACATTGCGCCGCCTGACTGCCATTGAATCTCCTGAATATCAGTTGTCTCATCGTTCCCCTTCCGTCCCAACATACTGAAGATCGGATCGTCCGTGTGAAGACGCCATAAATCATACAATGGTTGTCCGATTGAAGCAGCGCTCAGTTCAGGCATCATCGCGGCCGCTTCCGGATTATAATCCACTAGCCGGTCGTTCCGGTCAAGCACAATGACACCGTCACGCATACTTGTAAACAGGTTATCTCGCGCGATCGGCGCTACATGAAACAAGCCCTTCGATGTAAGCGCCCACAGATAAAACGCGGAAGTGATCGTCATAATGACAGGAATCGGGTCCATCCCGTCAGGCGTCAATCCGCCAAGATAAAAAAAATCGCCTGCCAGCGGCAAAATTAAGCCGATCAGCATCGTACCAAGCTGGAAACGGTAGGATCGCATCTTGCTCCAACCCCGCAGCAGCAGCACAACACCGCCGAACATGCAAGCAAAAGTATAAGCGCCTTGGATGATGTACCAGGGACCCGCAACGACATCCGCTTTCAGATACGGTGTGCCTGGACGAAGAAAAACGTCGCGATAATAAAAATGATGGATTTCATTGGTCATAACCAGCAGCAGAGTTGCGGCCGGGATGGCGAACATCGCAATCCATAGGCCACGTTTCAAATACCGTTCCATCCCAAGATAAGACATAATAATTAACAAGTTAAGCGGCGGCAGAAACGGCATCCCTAAATATTCAACCATGATCCAAAATTTAATCTCTTCCAATGAACCGCTGGCATGCTCCAAAGCCGAACCAAACGTATAAATTGCCGCCAAAATACAAAATATGAAGAAACTTTTGACCATCGTGAGCTTCGATTTTCCGGAAATGACAAAGAGACCCATGATAACATTCAAAACGCCAGCAGTAACAATAAGTGTAAGGATAGCCGAGTAAGGTGTTCCCATGCAGTAATAGACTCCCAACCATACGGGTGGTTTGCCGGTAAAATAACCCGGCAGACTCTTAACTCGATGTTACCATAGCTGGCCTATGCCGGACAATGCTCCATGAGCAGCCAGAGTATGACGAGTATTCTAAATTGGCCATCGTTATTAAGGGGGCTATGTCATTTTGTTATTGATTGACAAACTGCATCGCTGATTTTATACTATGAAGGAAATTGTATAATAAAACCTTTACAGGACGTGGATTTTTCTAGGGGAAACCCTATTTTTCGCCACACAGCTGCCGATGGGCAGCTGTGTGGCTTTTTTATTTCAAAAAAGGGGGCAACATCATGAAAACCTGGCATTATGCATTCATCGTTTTTCTGGGGGGATGCTGCTACGGAATTTTATCGACATTTGTTAAATTAGCCTACTCGGCAGGCTATTCGGCGACAGAGGTATCAGGCGGCCAATATTTGTTTGGCACATTGCTCGCTTGGGCACTATTTCTGTTTACAAAAAAACAGAAAATATCGGTAAAACAAACGTACAAGCTGCTATTATCCGGGATTCCATTCGGCTTGACGGGCGTGTTTTACTATCAAGCCCTGCAAACCCTAAATGCTTCGCTGGCCATCATTTTTCTTTTTCAATTTGTGTGGATTGGCACTCTGTTTGAGCGGGTATTTCATAAGAAAAAGCCGACAAAAGGAAAGTTGGCTTCGATCGCCATTCTTTTGATCGGCTCCGTTCTGGCTGCAGGCCTGGTTTCGAAAGGCGGAATCCATCTATCCTGGCAAGGGGCAGTATGGGGACTGCTTGCGGCTTTCACATTTACAACCTTTATTTTTCTTAGCAGTATGGTCGGGAAAGATACACCGCCCGTACTAAAAAGCGCTTTGCTCTCTACAGGCGGCCTGATCGTGGTTTTTGTACTATTTCCGCCGGTGTTTCTCTTTGACTTGCCTGTCTTGGCGGGGGTAGCGCCTTATGGATTGCTGCTTGGCTTTTTTGGCGTCGTCCTCCCTCCCCTGTTATTTTCAATTGGCATGCCGCATATCGGACCGGGACTAGGCACGATCTTAACCGCTTCCGAGCTGCCGGTAGCCGTTTCTATGTCTTCGTTGGTATTAGCTGAAACGGTCAGCGCCCCGCAATGGATTGGAGTTGTGCTTATCTTGGGCGGAATTGCGGCCGGTAATGCAACGCGCCCAACCGGCAAAATAAAATCAGAATCTCTACAAAAAAGTTCTGCTTTATGACAAAATTCGAGCTAAAAGATTAAGCTTCCGTTCAGGTATTGTTCAGTTCCGCTACCTCGCAGGTACTACAGATGGCTGGATTTTTTGCCGGCCGCAAGTCTCCTTATTGCCGTCATCAATGCGGTTAGCGGAGATACTTCTATTCTGGCGTTATTGATTTACTTATCGACATTGGCGATTTTTTTGTGCACGATCAAAAAACTGTTCAAGATGGACGGCATTATAAAAGTACCCAAGTACAGATGGCTGCGCATAATTCTTTGCATTTGCGGAGCAGGGCCTATCATTTTGGCGCTTATGCTTGCGGGAGAGATTCGCTACAACCCTGTCAGCCATCTTGGTAATCTGAGCTATTCCAAAGCATTTGTCAAAATGAACGAGCGGCTGGCGGCAGAATACCTGAATGACAGCAAAACATAAGCTGAACGGAAGCTGAACAAAATAATTTAATGCGTCAAATTTAACAGAAAATCGCGAACGTGGCAGTAAGAATCTTTCCACCCCATCTTGGCGTAAAAGCGAAGCCCGTCCATACCTTTGAAGTAATGGGCGCCGATTAATCTTTCCTTGAAGTCGGGGATATGAATTCCGGCTTGCTCCTGGTAGTCCACATAAGCTTGAACCACATTAACTTTCGGCATCGTTCCTTCCAGTGTGGCGAGATCCACAAGAAAATCGCCATAGGCACAATTTCCATCGATAATGCCGGTTATGTGCTGACTGTCCGACAAAATATTCCAAGGGTGAAAATCACCATGAATAAAATGGCGGTGCGGTTCATTGTAGGAGCAATATGCCATCAAACGGCTATAGCATTCATCAAAAACGTCTTTTTCCAAGCAGGTTGTCTGGAATAAGTCATACCATCCTTCCCAAAATGTCCCGGCCTGATCCTCCGCGAAAGTTGCCACCATGTAGTCCTTCCAAGTGGCATATTTTCCATTTCCGCCCGGCTCGATCCACCCATATCCGGTTGTTGCTCCGAGCTCTACGCGGTTCATTCGAGTCAAAATCCCGATAAGCTCCGGAAGCTGGCAGAGCTGCTGCTCCGCACTACAATCAGCTAAATTTCCCCCCTCAATTCTTTCCAGTATTGAGTATGATAAAGATTGCCATTTTCCTTGTCCAAGACACTTGGGAAAAGGGACTCCCTGGCGTGTTAACAGCTCCGAAATAAAGCTTTCCGTATCATAAGCCCCTGTTAAGTCGCTAAATTTGACGACGCAGCCTTTCCCTTTAATGAGGAAAGAAAAAACGCTGCTCAGATTTCCTCCTTCTAAAGGTGTCACTTCTATTGCCTTCGAGCCAAAAAGATCGCTCACCATACTTTCCACATCTTTAACCGTTATATTCGGTTTTTTATATTCAGACATGACGGATCACACTCCTCATGCAAAAATTCCAATCATAATCTCGTTCGAATACTATTCTTCGAGGAGAGCTTATTTCCTCCTCTCAAGCCGGCAGATTACTTAGGCTTGCACCAAACAAACATTCTTCCAAATTCCTGAAATCCGACCTTGCTATACACGCGCATGGCATCATCAGGCTCAGAATCTAAGGTCCATAACCCGCCATGATTGATGTAAAGTTCGCTGATCCCTAACCTTTTTAACCGATGCATGCTTTCGTACAACAAGTTAGTCGCCAGCCCTTTTCTCCTGTGAGATTCAACTGTTCCAAATGGTTCAATAATTGCAATATTATTTTGAACATCTTGCCATATATTCGCAAATCCCACCACCTCATTATTTTCAGTAACAACTACTAGATCTAATTCTTGCTTGTATGTCGGACTAGACATCAACCGTTTGTAAATATCCATCGTAGGTGCTGTCAAACCGGCAGATCCCCTCATGATGATAACTTTTTGCGACAGATCGCCATCTTGAATAGGTCGAACTGTATACCCTTCTGGAAATCGCGGTTCTGGAATATTGGAATTAAGGTCAATTACTCCTGAGTACATGTACCAAGTGTGTTGGGTGTAACCTCTGTCTGATAAAATTTTCACCCTTGTCAGGTCTTTTGAATATGCCCAAATGTACACTTCTTCCCCGCTTCGATCTTCTAACGCGGTTCCACAATACTTTTTCTCCGCCCAAGCAAATATTTCATCTTCAAGATGCGAAAACTCAGGACCTGTAAAACAATATAAAATTCTATAATGTCCTGGCCAAACGGCGCCGATAATTGTTCCGTCATCTCTTTCACAAATCGTTAAGTTTTTGAAAAAGGGATCTCCGCCAAAAGAACGATTGTAATCGAGATCTCCAAGACTCGGATAAAACCGGCGCTTGGGATCGGCAAATTTTTGCATGATTAAACTGCGAAGTGCCGAGAAATCATTGCTATTTTCATACGGACGAAACATCACTGTCATCTCAGATAACCTCTTCTCTTCACATATTAATTCAATTGTAAATTGCCGGAAAAGTTTATGAAATGTTCAAAACGGTTTATAATCATTTTCTACAAGCTCTATTTCACATGCGAATGCAAGCCATGCTCACCGCATTCGTTGTAAACATTGATAAAGCTGAATGGACAAATGCAGTCCACCTCATAAGAGAGAATGGACTGCATTTATTTGTTTTTATACCACATTTTAATCTTCTCTAAATATTCTGGAACGTTTGTAATCATTTGAAGTTTCCGCATTATTAATACCCCAATGCCCCGGGACGAATGTCTCCGGGGCATTGGGGCGCTCATCTTCAGTTCATCTTGATCATAGCTGAATACGAATATGCAGCGCTTCCGCTATGTCGTTCCAGCGTTTGAATTGATTATCGTGCACCACATTCGGGACAAACCCGATTTTGAAATATATTTTCAGTGCTGGGATGCGGAAATCGTCCGTATGCAGCACAGCTTTGCTGCATCCTTCCTGCTTCATTGCATGCAGCGCCGCCAGACTGATCTGCATGCCAAGCCCCTTGCCCGCGTACGCCGACAAAATACCGACCATGTGCAAATACCCGCATTCCTGCCCATACTCTTCGCGATGCCATGCGGACGCCGTTGCAACGGGACGGCCGTGATGGCATATGAACAAAACCCGCTCCGGAAGGTATTGCCCGTCCTTCTCCATCTCTTGGACATAATCGCTCTTTTTCTGGAACGAATCGTTAACGATTTCCTCCCAATGCCGCTCATCGCCGGGGTGAAAGCTGCGCACGGCGTAGCCTTCGGGCAGCGTTACCGCCGGAAGGCCAGCAAGATCGTCCAGCGTCATAAACAGCTGAGGACTGAATAGGTTCGTTTCCTTTTCCGGGTCCGTCATATACAATTCCCTCCTACAATTTAATGATTTGCTCCCTGTAAGATCGGCTATTGCGGAAATTGGGGATCTCCATCGCCCGGCCGCCGGAGCTATTCAGACATGAACTGCAGCTGTGACTGCTCATAAAACAGTACCTGCTTCCTGTTTTTTACGGCAGCCTCATGCGATTTTTCGATCAGGTCATTAATGGGGGCCAGTTCCTTGCAGGAAGAAGTCATTCTGTACCTTCCGCTGCCAAGCGCTGCAAGCTCTTCGTCTCTGTCCAATTCCACTGGCGATTCCCCCCCTTCAATACCAAGCACCATAGCTCCGTGCCGGTATGAAAAAGCGCCCTGGGAACTGTCCGGTTCATATTCCTTGCGCAGGGAAATATCAAAGGAAAGCTCGATTACGGAGCCTTTTTTCAGTAGCTCTGTTAATGTTACAAATCCATTTTGCATGTCAGCGCTTCTCTCCTGCCCTTCGAAACGCAAGCGGATAGATGATTTCTCCGCCCATGAAGGCACGTAGAGGCCCACAGTAACAGGATCGGCTGCTGCAGATTCAAGCACTTCAAGATGAACATCACCCTCGTAAGGGTAGCCGGTGCGCTGCCCAATAACGACATGTCCACCACTCATCCCGATCCGCACAAGACCATCTGCATAAAAAGGTACAAATAAATGCCCGCTGTCCTCCACAAAGTAGCAGTATTCGACCGCGCGGGCCAGCCCTTCTCCCCCTCGCATCGTACAGCACCAGAAGGCCTCGAACAACTCGGGTGATTTCGGCGCAATCATCCTTTCGCCATGGGCGCCTGTGCAAACGTCGCAGCCAAATCCTCCATTAGGCCGCTGGCCGTAGCCGATGCCGTTATAATAAATATGATGGGCAGCGTCAAGATACACCGCTTTGCCCGTATGCTGCCAGAGTGAGACTGCAACGATAAAGGAATCGACAACCGCGCAGCTTTCCGTCCATTCCGACCGGCCGAACCAGTTGTAATTGGCGAAGGTTGCAGTCATTCCCTTTTGCAAATATAGCGCAAATACTTCCTCCGCCTTGCGCAGCAGCGAAGCATCGCCCGTCGTCTCGTAGTGCCGCAGCACACCGCGCAGCGCCGACAAGGTCGCGTGCGTCTGAAAGGAAAGGCCGGCCAGGTCGATCGTCTTGAATTTAGCAATCATTTCATCAATCAAATCTTTCAGTTCCCGCCGCGGCACAATTTGATAAGCCTGGGTAGCCCCATCCAGCATAATAAAAGCGCAGCCGATATCGGTAGACAGCCGCCATGCCCCGATCTGCTCCTGCTGGAGGCCGCCGATCGCCCCGCCGGCGAAGACTCGCTGCTCCGGCAATACCGGGTATTCCGCGTAATGTCCGCGCGCTGGCAGCAGCAAATGCTCAATCATTCGTTCAATAACCGAGAGCGAGAACGGATCCTGTCTCCATTTGTAATGTTCAACCATCGCCCGCAAAAACCAGCTGTTTCCCGATAACTGCTGCTCGTCAATTACGCCCGCTTCATGGCAGGCCCCGAAGAAGCCCTGTGCATTCAGATAATCCGGCAGACGCTGCATGATCGCGGACAGATGCCGCGGTTCCCGCTGCGTAGCCTGAGCCAGCAGCACAAGCGCCAGCAGCGTCCTCCCCTCCCAATCGCCAGGCCACTCATAAGCGGCTGGCTTGAACACCGTATCCGGTTCGTACGGCTCCGTCTCCAACCGGTCAAAATTGAGCAGCGCCCTTCTGCGCTGCTCGCCATGTACATCAAGATTGTCCCATGGTATTGTTTTCACCCAAGCGATCCTCCTTTTTCTTCATCAACATTATTCTTTCACACTGCCAAGTGTAATGCCTTTTACGAAATACTTTTGCAGAAACGGATAGACAAGCAAAATCGGCAGCGCGCCTAAAAAGATTTGGGCCGCTTTGGTCGTCCGGTCATTGATTTGGGAGATCATTTTCAAATCCTGGGCCGTGCCGCTCTGGATCAGATCAAGCGCCGATTGGACAACGACGGTCTGCAAGTAGCTTTGCAGCGGATAATGCTCCGGGCGATTCATATAAATTAAGCCGTCAAACCATGAGTTCCAGTGAAATACGATCGTAAACAAGGTTATGGTGGCAATGGAAGGCGCTGAAAGCGGCACAAAAATCCGCCACAGTATTTTCCAATGGCCCGCTCCGTCAACGAGCGCAGCTTCTTCCAGCGCTTTCGGCAGCCCGCGAAAAAAATTAAGCATCAGCACAGCGTTGAAGACATTAACTGCCGACGGAATAACGAGCGCCCATACCGTATCCAGCAAATGCGTTTCCTTTACGATCAGATAGGTTGGAATCAGCCCGCCGCCAAACAGCATCGTAAAGACGAACACCCACACATACAAGGTTCGCTGCCGAAATACCGCCGTCTCTTTGGACAAAGGATAGGCAAGCATAATCGTCAGCAAAATACTGACCGGCACACCAAGCACAACCCGCTCCAGCGTACGCCACAGCGCCTGCCAAAACTCCGGTTTATTGGCCACATACTGGTACGCATTCCACGTAAAATCAACCGGCCAAAAAAGCACCTCGCCTCCCGTGACCGCTGCGCTGCCGCTAAATGAAACCGCCAATACATGGACAAGCGGCATAATGCACAGCAGCGAAGCGCCGGCCAGCAATATATAATTGAGCGCCGTGAACAGACGGCGGCCATTTCCATATTCGTACAGCACGCTTCTCTCTCCTCTCCCGCCATTCAAAAAATTCGATATCCGGCAAATCGATACGCCATCGAGTAGGAAATAGCGATTAATCCAAACGAAATGAGCGACTTGAACAGACCAATAGCCGTTGCAAACCCGTATTGCGCCTGGCCCAGCCCCATACGATATACAAGCGTATCGATGATGTCCCCGCTTTGATAGACGGCCGGACTGTACAAATTGAAAATTTGATCGAAGCCGGCGTTCAAAATATTGCCCAAGCTGAGCGTAGTCAACAAAATAATAACGGGAACAATGCCCGGAAGCGTAATGTAGAGCGTCTGCTTCCAGCGGCCCGCTCCATCCACAATGGCCGCTTCGTAGAGCGCCGGATTAATAGCGCTAAGCGCGGCCAGATATACGATCGTGCCGTAACCGAATTCTTTCCAGACGTCCGAGATGACGATAACGAACGGAAACCAGTCATTCCTTCCCAAAAAATAGATGGGCTCTATACCCAGCAGCTTTAGTCCCTGATTGACGATTCCGGACGACGGCGACAAAATGTCGATTAGAATACCGCCCAGAATGACCCAGGATAAAAAATGCGGCAAATAGACCAAAGTCTGCACGCCACGCTTGAAAAGATTTAGCCTCACTTCATTCAGCAGCAGAGCGAACACGATCGGCACTATCAAATTGGCGGCAATTTTCATGCTCGCAATAAAAACCGTATTCCATATAACTTGGAGCGTATCAGGAAAAGCCAGCAGCGTGCGAAAATTGTCCAGCCCGATCCAATCCGATCCAAAAAGGCCGCGCGTCACGCGATAGTCCTGAAAGGCCATCAGTACCCCGAGCATCGGACCATAGCTATAAATGAGGACGATGATCAAGCTGGGCAAAATCATCAGGTGAAACGTCATATTAGATAGCAGCGGTTTTCTTGCCTTCATCGTCATCCCCTCCCTTTTCCTGTGCAGCCTGCCCGCCCGGCACGCAGGCAGGTCAGGCAGGCTTGCTGCAGGCTCAATCTTGCTGGTCAGCGGCGCTTATTTGCGCGCCTCATACCATGCATTCACTTCTTCCGTAATCTTATCTCCGCCCAGCTTGCGCCACTGATCCACAAATTTGTCGAACTCATCGATGGAGGCGCTGCCCATCACAATACGGGTCATCATGTCTTTTTCGGCTTTGCTCAGCAGCGCCTGCTTCTGCTTCATCGTCTCAGTCGGCGGTCCGAGATATTCATCGAAAATATAGCGGTTGTTCTGCATCGCTTCATCGATGACGGCTTGTGTGCTTACCGGACCGAAAATCATGTAATAGGCCCAGGAGGTCGCAATCGTTTGATCAACCGGCTGTCCGGGCGTCTCCTTCCACTTGAGATACGCATCCATGTTCTCGAACAGCTGCTTGTCGGAAGTTTCCTGGAATGCATATCCCGCCGGATCTTTCAAGTACTCCATGTAATCCTTATGGTCCAATACATTTTTGTTCTGAAGAAAGACTACAAATGGCATCACGTGAAAATTCGCTGACGGCGTATCGCCCACTTGGCTGAAATAAAGCGGATTGTAGTCCTGATGGGTTTCCTTGCTGCGTTCGCCGAAGCCTACGTCTCCAAACAGGTTCAAGATTTTAATAAGCGCTTCCGGATGCTTGGCGTCTTTGCTGACGACATAGTAGGAAGGAGGAGCTATTTTGGCTTGAGACAATACCGGCTTCCCGTCGTTGGAAACGAGCTTGTACGGCACCCAGTCCGCCTGCTCCTTCTGGAAGCCGCTGCTTGTGCAGCCGAGCGGGTCAGCCATTCCGCCAAAGTAAATGCCGGCCTTGCCGCTAGCCAGCGCACTTTCGCATACTTTGCCATAATCCTTGACGCCAAACTCCTGATCAATTATTCCGCTCTTATACAGCTCCTGCAGCTTGCCAAGCGCTTCCTTCATCTCCGGTTGAATGCTGCCATAGACAAGCTTGCCATCCTGACCCTTAACCCACATGCGGGGATAAGCGTGATAGCTGTTGAACATTTGATCGACGCCGCCCAGATCGCCTTCGAGATCTTTGCGCAGCGGCAACCCGATCGTACCGGCACCGCCCGCTTGCTTGTCGACAAACGTCTGCGCAATCTGCCAGACATCGTCCAGCTTCTCCGGAGGGGTTAGGCCGTATTTTTGCAGCCAGTCATTGCGAATCCAGATGAAGCCTTGTGTATCGCTGTAGCCGAACGGCTTGGGGATGGCCATCAGCTTGCCGCCGATCGTCGCCGCCGACAATGAAATGCCTTTATCAAAATCCAGCAAGTCCTTCAGTAGCGGCGAACCGTAATTGTCATACACCGCTGTAAGATCGGCAATTTGTCCATCCTCGGCCAGCTGCTGCAGCTGCGATCCCGACACTTCGAAGAAATCCGGCAAGTCGCCCGAAGCTATCGTGACATTCATCTTTTGTTCAAACTGCTGCCCCTCCGCCGGAGCCAGCCAAATGTTTTTAATTTGAATGCCCAAAGTCCGCTTAATCAGATCGAACCAAATATTGCTGTCCCATGATTGGCCGGGAGCGAATTTGACATTCGTCTCCGTCGCTTTCACGGTCTCAACTACAATTTCCGGCTCATATTTGCCGAAAGGATCAACTTTCTCCGCAGCGGCTGGTTCTTTTTGCTCCGGCTGGCCGCTTCCGTTTTCACCAGTTTTATTTTGACCGGCCTCGCTTTTGGCACCCGTTCCTGCATCGTTATTTCCGCCGCCGGACGAACATGCCGCCAGGAATAGAAGACAGACTACTGCCGATATCGCCAGAAATCGCTGCCATACTTGATTTGTCATTGAGCCGCTCCCCTTTATTCCTCTCAAATTTTTAGGTCCTGTTCGAATATGCGGGATGCATCCACAGCTTTATTGTACGCCAGCCCTTTTCTGCAGCAAATCTTAAGATCTTTACTTTCCTCTTCATTTTTTTACGATGCTTCAGCACCAGGCTTCCCGGTACTCTTGGGGTGTCATCGCCGTCTTGCGCTTGAACACTTGGCCAAAATAGGACGGTGATTCAAAGCCGACCTGCACGCTCACCTCATGAATTTTCAGCCCCGGATCCGCCAGCAGCTGCTTGGCTCTCGCAATTCGGGTGTCCGTAATATAATCAGTCAACCCCACGCCTGTGAGCTGCTTGTAAACCCGTGACAAATAAGAAGCATTCAAGTATACGATCTCGCCGAGCCGATTGAGCGACAAGTCATCGCCAAGATGATGATCGATGTAGCTGTGCAGTCGGTGAATGAAATCAAAGGAGCGTTTTTCCCGCTCCTGCTCGCGATAGTCCAGCAGACAGCGCGCCAGCCTGAGAAAATATTGATCAAGCTCCTCCCAGGAACGATGGGTTTCCATCTGCATCATTCGTTCGACCTCTGCCGCTTCCTGCAGTTCCGGCGCCAGCTCCCAATCGCTCAGAAGCGTCATGAAATGAGCGGCAAGCGTATAGTAGATTTCTTTCTGGACATGTACCGGCAGCTCGGTCCGCGGCTGATCCCCCCAAATCTCGTCATAAATACGGCGGAAGTCATCCAGCGTTCCCCGCTCCCAAACCTCTTGCAACGCCTTTACTTTGCCGGCATTTGCCCACAAGCCGGGCGCTTCCCCACCAGCAGGCGCATCAGAGGCTATGCTTCGGTCGGTGACAATCATTTCGCCGACCGGCCCGATCCGGCGCTGCAGCAGCTTTAGCAGCCGCTCAAAGCAGACTGGGAGCGATGCCCAGCCGGCCGACCTGCTGCCGACGGCAAATGAAAGCGACAAGCCGAGCAGCAGTTTGCAAGTCTCCTGAATCCGTTCCGTAAGCGATTCGATCTGATCAGACGGCCAGTCATGAAGCCGTTCCTCGCGCGATTGTAAAATCCAGACGATCCGCGAGCGGTCAAAGGGCATTGCATAGAAAGAAAAGAACTCTCGAAAATGCTCTTCAGCAATATTTTGCACGGCGTAGAGCAGCAATTTCCGATCCATCGCGGAATGCCCTTCCGGCCAGTTGTCCACACTGCCGATCATTAACGCCACTGGCGCCTTAGTCTGCAAACTGACCCCCAGCTCCTGCAGCCTGGCAGCGTCCTCCTCCTTCCAGCGGCAGGTTCCTTCCAGCAAGCCGGTTATAAAATCCCGCTGCAGCATCGGTTTTGCATCCTCAAGCTGCTCGCTGGCCCGGCGCAGCAGTTCCGTTTTCTCTCCTGATGCGCGCAGCCCTGCTATAGCCCGCTCCAGCGCGGCAATAATGAATTCAAATCCTTCCATTTTCAAAATATAATCAACGCCGCCGCCGCGTATCGCAGACTGGACATAATCAAAATCGTCATAGCCGGTTAAAAAAATGACTTTACAATGCGGATACAGCTGTATGACCTTTTGCTGCAGCTCAATGCCGTCCATACCCGGCATCCGGATGTCGGTCAGGATAATATCTGCTTCGATTTGCTCCATCATCGCCAGCGCTTCGTCCGCTGCGTATGCTTTATAAATGTCCAGCTCCAGCTCATTACGCCCGGCTATGAGTGTGCATAGGCTGTCGACAATGAACGGCTCGTCATCAACGATCAATAATCGGTACAATTTTTCATCCCCCTTGTTCTTCGCGACCGGAAACCGGCAGTTTCATCGCAACCTTCATTCCGCCAAGCCCGCTGCGGCTTACAGCCAGCCCTGCCTCCATGCCATATCGCAGCTGCAGCCTGCGGGAAACGTTGATCATGCCTGTCGTCTCCGTATCGAGCGTAACATGCTTTAATTGAAAAGAGATCTGCTCCAATTTTTCGTCGGACAGCGACTCCCCGTTATCTTCAATTAAGATGGTCAGCGATTCCTCTCCAGGCACAAATCCCACCTGTAGAAGACCTTGCGATCGTTTGGGCTCCAACCCGTATTTGTATGCATTCTCAAGTACCGGCTGCAATATTAAGCGGGGAACTGCGATATTGCGGCACGCTTCCGGCAATTCTCCAAACTTTGCGGCAATCCGCCCGCTAAACCGGAAAGATTGAATATGCACATATTTCTGTGCATGGGCCACCTCTTCGGCAAGCGTAACTTCAGCGGAGGCGTTGCGCGTGATATATAGGAAATAATCGCCCAAGTAGGAAGTGAAGCGGTCAATATTTTCGTTATCGCGCAGTTTGGCCATTAATTGTAAATTGAACAAGGCATTGTATAAAAAGTGGGGATTGATCTGCGCCTGAAGCTGCCGCAATTCGGATAGCTGCGCACGGTACTTTTGCTCGTAGACATCATTAATGAGCGTGCCGAGCTTGACAACCGTTCCATTAAACTGGGCAAATACATAGCGGAACTCATCATGCGCCTCATGCTTGACCGTGATGTTCAAGTTGCCTTCCTCCAAATGGCGGAAAGCCCGCACCAGCTTGTTTAACGGGTTATGAATATTGCGGTGGATCCATAGCGCAAAAACCAGCACCGCCGCTACCGCGAAAGCAGACAGCAGCCAGTACCATTGTTTGTATTTTTTCAGCTTGGCATAAGCAATCGTCTCAGGCACATAAGCAGATAGAGTCAAATTGAGCTCAGAGGAATGATTATCAATGGAAACAAGTCCTTCGTCAGCAGCAGCGATCTCCTTATCTGAGGAAGAAATGCTCCAGCGGTTCTTTTCGCTCGCCAGTCTCGCATAGCCTTCGCTATTCGTATTCATTTGCTTCAGCAGGTCCCGGATGCGAGGAATATCCAGCTCTACTGCAAGCAAATAAAGCGGATCCTCATGATCGCGGTAGGACCAGCCCGGAGCCGGCATTGTGATGAACAGACGATCCTGCCAATACGTAAAATGAGAGATTTGCGCCCCGTTCGTCCGCAGCAGCCCTTGAAACAAATCCCGATCCAGATCCTCAAACGGACTGTAAGCGGATACAATTCTGCTCATTGCCGGCAGCATGACAGCCACATCTTTAATGTACAGGCTGGAGCTCTGCAGTAAGAGCAGACGCCGCTGCAGCCGCTCCGACGCATAGGTGCGTTCCGGAAAGGACATAAACTCCCAGCCTCCGCTAAGCTCCAGCAGATCGCTGTCATTGACATACTGGCGCTGGAACTGAATGATTTTCGACAAATCCACTTCCAGCAGCTTCATATAAAATTCCACCTTTGATTCCATCGATTGGGCGATTTCACTCGCCACGCTTCTGGATGCGAATTCATTGTTAAACCAGCCGACTGTAAATACTGGCAGCAAAATGAGTAAAAACACGAGCACGAGCTTCACAAATATTGAGCGCCTGTTGACATTCAATTTATACCTCATATTTTATTCGCCCCCTGATGCGGTACCTCTATTTTCATGTGCACTCTGGTGAAATCTCGCGTTTCAGTATTATAGATCCATTCTGTGCAAAATCATATCTCAAAATTTTTACTTTTCTATCACAATTCATACGAGTTATGCGCAAAGTATCGGCCGCCGCGCGCTCCATACGAAGCAACGTGGCGGCCGTTACTATTCTGTGGACCGCTCCTATTCAACTGTTAGCAATTGCTCAAAGAAACCGCCGATTTCCAACTCACGATTAACAAAATGAATCTCCAGGATCCAATCCCGAGGCTGGCCATTCTTATCCGGTTCCCTCATCGGAATTCCATTGTCAGGATGGATATAGTTTTCCACTTCTTCGCCTTGAATTTGCTCATGGGGAAACTCGCCGATGAGATGGCCGGCATGCGGGCCGCCATACTCCCATCCATACTGCTTCGCCAGGCCGCAGACATAGGAAAAAAGCTCACTGCCTGTAATATCCGGCTTGGACTGAAAGTAGGCTTTTCCTTCTTTCCACGCCTGTTCAATATCATTGCACAGCTTCATTTTGATCGGATCTTCTCCTAAAACATATGTCCTCCCGAAATCGGCTTCCCATTCTTCAAAAATAGGACCAAAATCAAGAAAAATAATATCCGTTTCCGACACGGTCAAATCGGGCGGATTTTCTCTGTACGGGAATAAAGTGTTCTTTCCCGCCCGCACAATGCGTTTATGCCAATATTTCTTAATACCAAACATTTGAAAAGCGAGCTCATAGATTTCGCGATTGATTTGTTTTTCCGTTACACCACTGCGCAGTATGCCTTTCTTTTCAACGGCACTAAATAACTCAGCCGCCTTCCTTTCAGCATCCCGCAAGGCCAAATGTCTCATTAGCTGTCACCTCTATTTTATTGTAACAGAAGCTCTCGCCGTTGAGCAGAGCCGCTTCAAAAACATCGATTTCGTGATCTCGCCTGAAGGAGCGTAAGCTGCAAAGCGGCTTCATCTAAACGGAAGCTACAGACGTTATTTCGCCAATTACCTTCCTTTTTGAAATCTAACGGATATGGGCGACCTTAATGGGACGTTTTTTGGTGGAATCGTGCTTAAGAGCATCAAATAGCGGCCCACAGCTCCGTTACAATTTCAAAACGGTCGAATTTTCGAAAATAGCGGCCGTGGTATCCGTTAGCTTAGGCAACACCACAAGAAGAAACGGCTGACGCCGTCCTTTGCGCGAGGCAAGTTTCTTCCCTCAGAAATATAAGCTGTGTATAAGGTGAAACTTATACTTTCTTATATTTTAAAAAAGGAAACAGCTCTGCGCCAAAAATGACGAAAGCCGTTTCCTTTTAAACACTATTTACCGGACAAATAGAGGCCGACTTCAGATAAAAGCGCACTGCCTACATAGGTCCCCGTAAAGACGAAAACCGCAATAATGGCGACGCGCCAGGAAGTTTTGCGCAGATCGGCCAGCCTGTCCGCGACGGAAATGCCGGCGAATGCCAAAATCGGCGTCGTAATGGATAAGAAATTAACGTTGCCGATTGCTTCCACCAGATCATTCGAGATCAGGCAGCCGATAAGCGAAACGATGGATACCCAGCCGAGTACCGGGAACTCCTGCAAAATTTTTACCGGAACCTTTTTCATAAGCTGTGAGATCAAAACGCCGATAAAAGAGAACATCCACAGGACGGCCAATCCGGCGATCGTCCCCATCGTAATAGATCCTTCTCCGCTTTTTATAAATTTCATCTGCTCTGTAAACAGAATGAGGCTGACACTAAGGAGCAATACTAGAGCATACTTTACATATTTATTTAAGCCGGCACTCATTTCTTTCCACCTCTTACCATAAGGTTATACATAAACCGCTGCAGCGGCACCGCTAAAAATACCATCGTATAAGTTCCTAAAAAGCTGGTTAAAAGCTGGCTGGCTGCGGCGTAACTGTTGATCGTCTGCGTCAAGTCCGGAGCAATCGCCACCAGCGCTGAGGATGAGCCCGTCATCATACTGGCGGAGCCGACGCCGGATGCCATAGCGAGCGCTTCGATCGAGAAGCCGGCAGCATGCATGACTGGTGCAATAATGCTAAAGAACAATGCGCCGAACAGTGTACCGATAATATATAGGGAGAGAACGCCCCGGCCTTCGTCGGAGTCGAGGGTGTATTTTTCGGAAATGTACGCCAGCTCCCCTTCGCGGCCCAGCCCCAGCGTCGAGCCGATCGCTTCCCTTCTCAGTCCAAGCAAAATAGCGATAGGCAAACCGAGCAGAACCGTTCCCAGATTGCCGATCTCCTGCACAATGAACACCCAGCCGACCTTCATAATCTCTTCGATTTTGGGCGCTACGTCCGCGCCGTATCTGGCCATAAGCGGCAGCATAATAAAAATCAAATATTTGCTGGAGAAGCCCACGTTCTCCTTACTGTAAATCTTTTTAAGAATCCCTTTGCGAAATACCGCTATCCCCAGCACCATCGTAATGACGATTGCAAACACAAGCGGTAGCAGATTGATTTTGATCGTACCGACCTTAACCGACTGGATGCCGATCAATTCGGCTGCTGCAATAACAACGAGCACAAAAACAAGCAAGTAAACAAACGAAAGTTTCGACTTCAACACTTGATCCTCTTTTCTGTACAATTAGTCAGCTTTAACAATCGATGACAAGAGCTGTTCATATTCAGCGAAGGTGCGACGGTACAATTTTGAACGGTCGATGCGGCCATTCATCCGGTCCAGTACCTGCGCCAAAAATCTTGGAAATATCTCAAAAATAAACTCAGGATCAATATCTTTGAAATCGTCGCCATGTATCGTTCCAGTAAAGCCGCTGTGCCCGATTTGAATACACGGTATCATAAAAGCAAGATCCCCGATATCGCCTGCCGCGCTTATCGCTTTGTTATTCGAGATTTCTTCGATCTCCGCATTTTCCTGGAATGCTTCCATCACAAATTCGGACAAATACCGGTCCTGAGTGAACGGCAAATATCCCATTCGCGTTTTGATCTCCACCTCGCCCTGCAAAGCGATCGCGCTTCCCTTGGCAGCAGCGTCCATTCTGGCCGACGCTTCTTTCATATAGTCGGTCGTTAGCGTGCGAAGATCAGTCCCAACTTGAATCCAGTTAGGAATGACGTTGGTTGACATATCCGAATCCATAATGATCGGATTCATCCGGACCTGCTCGCTGTCCTTCATATGCTGCCTGCTTAGTCCTAATGCGACGTTGAACAGAGTTGACATACTGTAGGCGTTTTTCGCGGAAAACGGATCGAAGCCTGCATGCGTCGCCTTTCCTTTAAAGGTATAATGCTTGTACAAAAACCCGGCCAAATCGCAATTGGTTTCAATCGTGCGTTTGGCGAATTCTCCCCCGATGGCATGAACGCATATTCCGATATCGATGTCATCAAATACGCCGAGCTTCATCGCCTCCGGCTTTCCGCCATAATAGGCAATCGTTCCTTTCGCAAGCAGCTCGTCCCGATAAGCCAGATCCAAATACTCCTCAGCCGGCACAAAGACAAAAGTTAATGTAAAATCATACGCCTCGTATGCTTTCGTTTCTACATAGTGCTTATACAAAGCAAGCGCAATTGCAACTTGCGTATAATGGCCGCAATTATGCGCCGCTCCAGTCTCCGGGTCCGAGCGCCAATGCGTCGGCGCATATACGGCATCCAGTTCGGCAATCCAAGCGATATTCAGCTGCTTGCCGCTGCCGAGCGACGTCTTAATCCCCGTCGTACTGAACGATTCCAATTCAGCCGCGGGATTCACTTTCTTTAAAAAATCCGCTACCATGCTGCTTGTTTTAAATTCTTTATAGCCCAGCTCCGGATTATTGAAAATGGTTCGGGCTATATCCGCAATTTCTTCATACTGTTCTTTAAAACCCATAGCTGTCTCCCTCAGTAGTAAATAGTTTTGTTCATTACTCGCTTCGTGATTATACCATAAATAAAGCAATTTGGGCGGCAAAGGCTTCTTCAATTGCAAGGCAATCATTATCGTCCCTTTATAATAAGGATGTTCAAACAAGGGGACATTTAATTACCGCAACAAACTTTTATAGGCACCCATACCGGCATAGCCTCATACTATGCATGAACAAAAACGCTGCCCGCATAAACAATTTCAGAGCTAGGAGAGGATCATATGCGTGAAAATGTACAATCGGCGATGTTCGAACATCTTTTTTGGCTGCAAATTTTGGGTGACCACGGAAGGTTTATTTTGAATGCTCTTTCTCCAAAAGAAAAAGGCGAGATTCAAGCCGCCCAGCAATTCATTCAACAATTTGACCATTTATTGCATCAGGCGCGGACCGAGGGAGGGAAACAGCTGCAAGAATTAAACAATCAGGCTTTGCAGCTGACCACCTTATTTAGAAATTTTAAATTAAGCTTGCTGCAAAAAAGGCTTACGGGGAATATCACGATTGGAATGCCGCCTACTTTCCTCAATCATATGCTCAATGAACTGGAGGAATATTTGCGAATATTAGATAGCTTGGTCGCAGGCAAAGGCGTGCCTCAGTTCGATGCCCTGCATCATGATTTTTTATGGCTGCCTGACGCCGCAGGTCATGCCACTTCGATCGCCTCTAATCTAGATGCGGTTGAAAAGCGGTTGCTTGCAAAAAGTCAGCAATTTGAGCAGCATTTTCAGCAATTTTATTTAAAAAGCATCGAGCTTGCAGGTTACATGAGAACACATCTTCAGGATTTTCCAGCATTTCGGCGATTCCATATTGATGTCGATGCAGAAATGAAACTGTTTACAGGTTTTCTAAAAGAAATTGAAGAAATGGAGCTGTCTGCTGAATTATTGAGTCGCATTAGTCCGTTAATGCCTGATCATATGCTGAGAGAAGAATGTTATTATTTGACCAAATTGGCGCAGCTCGGCTTGGTTACAGACCCTGATTGCAATCCGGCTAAGCCAAGAATAGAAGCATAAAGCCGATTAATTACCGCGGCCTACCCCAAAATCGCATTCGCCTGACCTACAATTTCAGCAAGGATCTCTTCCGCCTTCTGGCGGTTGGTCAGCATTCGCGTGCCTTGCCCGGCCCATAGCGACATATATGCGGCATTACTTTGTTCTGCAGCGGCGTTTCTAATGTCACGCGTGATGGTGTTTTGCGTCGGAAACGGCAGCGGCTCTACACCGCTGTCATGCCAATGCTCAATAAAGGCATTGACGATCCCTCTTGCAGGGCGGCCGGAAAACGCCTTCGTAATTACTGTGCTTTCTTCGGTACTATTCAGAAGGGCATCTTTATAGGCTTCATGCGCCCCCGATTCCAAAGCAGTCAGAAAACGCGTCCCCATCTGCACGCCTTGAGCGCCAAGGGCAAGCGCGGCAACAAGTCCTCGGCCATCCATAATGCCGCCGGCTGCTACTACCGGGATCCGTACGCGGTCGACAATTTGCGGAATCAATGCCATTGCCCCTATATTTGCTCCCATCGGATGCTCCGAGATGTCGAAGGTGCCGCGATGCCCGCCGGCCTCGCTGCCTTGTGCGACAATTGCATCGCACCCGGCCTGCTCAGCCAGCATTGCCTCCTTTACTGTCGTTACCATGGTTACAATTCGGATGCCTGCCGCTTTCGCCTGCTGCAAGCACGATTCTGGAAGCAGACCGAATGCCGTGCTGATGACCGGCACCCGTTCTTCCAGCAACACTGCAAATTGCTCTGCAAAATGATTGGGGGTGCTGACGCCTCCTTCCAGAGCCTGTGCGATCCCAAGTTGATCGCGTATCTTGTTAAGCTCCCGCTGAGCTTCGTCAACTCGGGTATTATCATCCGTTAGCCGAGTTGAAAAAAGATTGACGCCAAAGGGAGCTTGCGTAAGCTCCCTCATCTCATGAACAGCTTTGCGGATCGCCTCCGGTGTCATGTAGGCGGCTCCTAACGTGCCCAGCCCTCCCGCGTTTGATACTGCCGCCGCCAGCTTCACGCCTGGTATGCCCGCCATTCCGGCCAAAAAAATAGGGTACCGTATATTAAAAGCCTGGCAGAGCTCTGTTGTTAATTGAATCCCCATGTCTCTTCCTTCTTCCTGAACTTTTTTACAGCTCAATCGTCTTTGTCGCGATATTGCGGCAAAACTCGCGATCATGCTCGACAAACAGAATCGTCGGCGCGTGCTCAAGCAGCAATTCCTCAATCTGCATGCGCGAAATGACATCAATAAAATTTAGCGGCTCATCCCAAATATGCAAATGGGCCTGCTCACAAAGGCTTTTCGCAATCAGCACTTTCTTTTTTTGCCCGCCGCTGAAAAAAGCCATATCCTTTTCAAACTGCAACCTGGAAAAATCAAGCTTTCTTAAAATCGCTTTAAACAAGCTTTCATCGATGCCGCTGCCTTTGGCGTAGTCGGTTAAATCGCCCTGCAAATGCGAAGTTTCCTGTGATACGTACGATATTTTCAGCTGACTGCCCTTTCTGAATGTGCCCGTATAGTTCAGTTCCTCACCGCAAATGAACTTGATAATGCTCGATTTTCCCGAACCGTTTTGACCTGCAAGCGCAATCCGCTCACCTTGTTCAATTGTAAAGCTGACCTCGGAGCTGGCCGGCCTCTCGCCATAGTAAATCAAAACTTGTTCCAGCTCGACAAGCTGCTTCTTATGATATGCCAGCTGTGAAATTTTTAAAGCCTCCGAGCTTTCAATGTTTTTAAGCAGATTAGACTTTTCATCAATTGCGGATTGCTGTCTTTGCTCGACCGATTTCGAGCGTTTCATCATTTTGGCAGCCTTGTGGCCAACATATCCTTTATCTACCTTTGAGCCGGAATTTCTTGTTCCGTTTTTCGTTTTTTCCACTTCGTGCGACCAGTTGCTCGTACGTTTGGCCGACTCGGACAAGCGTTTAATGTCCTTTTTCAGCTTTTCATTTTCCGCAAGCTCAAAGTTGTCCTGTCTCTGTTTATTTTCCCACCAGTCCGAAAAATTCCCCTTTTGGATCTCGATATTGGTCTTATTGATCGAAAGAATATGGTCGACACAGTGATCGAGGAACGATCTGTCATGAGAGACCAGAATAAAGCCGCGCTTCGTATTCAGGTAATCGCTCACCAGCTTTCTTGCCTGCATATCCAGATGATTGGTCGGCTCATCGATCAGCAGAAAGCTATTTTCCTTGAGAAACAATGCGGCTAACAGCACCTTCGTCTGTTCCCCGTTCGACAAGGAAGCAAAGGGGCGGTACAGCACATCTTCGGAGACTTTCAGCAAAGAAAGCTCGCGCATAAGTTCCCAGTGAACATAATCCGGAAAAATATCGCTGATTACATCAAGCGTATTATCCTCCTTGTTTTCCACCGGATAAGGAAAATATTCAAAGCTGACATCTGCAGAAATATTTCCGCTGTACTCATGCTTGCCAAGCAGCAGGTTCAAGAAGGTTGTTTTCCCTCTTCCATTTCTTCCCGTAAACCCGAGTTTCCAATCCGTATCAATGTGAAAATTGACGTTCTCAAATATGTTATCGTAACTGCCTTCATAGGCAAACGTCAGGTTCGTAACTTTAATAAGTGACATATGCGTATCCCCCTGTATAAAAAATAAAAGCTACAAGAAAGTTACTTTTCTTGTAGCTCAAATAAATACAGCAAATCTAACCCTTCGCGGGGTAGATGAGGATATATTGTTTGAGTGAAAAGTTAAAGTAACTTTCTTGCTTATAAAAAATAAACATGCGAAATAACGCTTGATGTTTATTAATTTTATAATCTCAGCAAGAAAAATTACTCCATTATCCTTTTCAGCTCCAATCATTAAAGTGATTTTATCGTACCATACCCGTCATTCAATTTCAATAATTCCCTTGTTCTTATAGGCACCTATCCGACAAAACGCTAGCTTCGTTATCAGTACAAAGTTTATCATATTAATCTCGCTCGCGCCCTCACAATCTATCAAACCAAGCATACTCTATGATAGAAGGGAGGTGACAGACATGACCGCCATATATCAATCTTGCTGCTCGATGCTGAACCGCCGTGTGCGTATTAAGATGAAATCTGGAAAAATCCATATCGGTAAAGTCGTCAAAGTAACGGGCACTCATGTTTACTTGCAAAAAACTCGGCGCAAAAAAGGGAAGGCCCAAACCCATTCCTTCTTCGGGTTCTTCACCATTCCGCTCGTCTTGTTCGACTTGCTGGCTATAACGCTCCTTTAATTTGTCACTCGCTAACCGTTGAAACAGCCCCGGTTCTAGAACAAAGGATCGCACCAAAAAGACGCTTAAGCCCGCTTTGATGTGGCAGGAAGCGTCTTTTTGATTAAGCAAACAAAAAAGGATGCGCCGCATGGCTGCATCCTGTGCTGAAATCCCCGATCCCACCCTCACCAAATCAATATATCAGTACGCGGTAGTTACATTTAACTGTACATCTTAATTACATGCTGTAGCGCAATCTTGTTACATTACTGGGCTAATTCGTTAATTTATTAGACATGGCCCTGCATCTAATCAAGGAGTCCAACTTTCCCGTTGGCGGGTTGTACTCGCTTATATTGATTGGGTTACCAGCTTATTAATCCTCTAACAATTCCGTGTTCCAATTCTTCTCTTGTATCTTAAAATCGATTTCACGATATTTTTTGGAGAGCTCATCCACCTCTTTTTGAACCTCGACCACATCTATTGTACGGTAAAACTTAACTTCCGAGCGGCTGTATCTGTCTTGTTTTATCGAAGCGGCTTCCAATAATTCGTTTAACAGGTTTCTTTGTTGCATTAACTGGTCACGTTCAGCTAATGCATCGGACAAACTCATGTTTGAATTAAATGAACAAAATGAATTTGTTTTGTTTATCTTTTTTATCCATGCTGTAAGCTCATCTAATGTTCGTTTCAATTCATCAAGGAGCACCGCGGGTTGCTCCGAAGGCTGCTCGCCTTCTTGAACTTTAACTACTCTTTCAAGTCTTTGTTTTAACTGAGAAACCTTACGTTGGCAATCCGCTCTAAGAACAAGCGCTTCTGCTAGTTTCATTAAAACGCCTCCCCAATTTACTACAACCATTCTATTATAATTTTATTATCTGCACCTTATAAATTTACCTCTCCAGCTTGTTCAGTACTCTTAAGACGTCCTGTGGAGTTTCAAATTTATACTTTGCAGGAATATGATTATGCTGCTTACATCCCCACAAAGCTAATCCGAAATCAATGCCAGCGTCTCGGGCACATTCGTAATCGTATATGGTATCACCTATGTAAACGGATGTTTCAGGAGAAGCATTTGAAATTTTCATATATTGAAGCAGCGGCTCCGGGTTAGGTTTGTGTTTTTCAGTATCATCTGCACAAATAATGTGCGAAAAGTATTTCGTAATTCCAAATTGCACAAAATCCTCATCGAACTCCACATTTGTTTTCGAGGTTACAATCCCCTGCAACATCCGCTGCTTGTGTAAAGCAATTAGCAAATCTGTTATTCCATCAAATACGCTCATTGTGTGATAGAAATCCTTCATAAAAAAGTTCCATCTCTCATTGGCATGAGAAATATCCTTTATTCCAAGCTGCGGCAGTGCCACAGCTCCAGGTATCCCCAGCACAAAATATAGCTCTGACGCTTCAAGCTCTCGGTTGTAATCTTCTTTTAACATTTTTTGGAGCGAGTAAATCACAGCTTTTTCGGTATCGATTAATGTTCCATCCACATCAAAAATTACATGTTCATATCTAGGCATCACAAACCTCCTGTAGTCATGGGCTGTTAATATACCGTCTCAGCAAGCAAATTTTCGGCTAATACAAATAAGCCTCTTTCATAATGCTCATCAAAAGCAGCACTTATTTTAATGATCGGAACAGCTTGTGGAGGTAAATATTTTTCACATTCCCGGCGGATGGCTTCGTCTTGACCGGAAATAAGACGGTTTTCATACAGGACGATTCGGTCAGGGTTTAAAATGGATACATAGGAACGAATAATTTTCCCGTAATACTCTACGATATCAGCATGTTCAAAATTCGTTTTCGCATATTTAAGGTTATTCTCAATCGGAAGATAATGAAGTTCACCCGCAAAGGAAGACGCTCCATTCCATGCCTTCCCATCAATGACGATCCCGCCGCCAATTCCTATTTTACCAAGATAAATGCAAACCACTGCCCGGATTGAAGCCGGACAAAATGACCAGTACCCTGTGGAAACAATTTGCATGTCTCCTTCAACAACGGCGGGAAGTCCAAATCTATGGTTAAGATATGCAGACAAGTTAACGCCTCGCAGCTCATCGTAACCGAAGGCTTCTGTTACAACACCCTCATGTACGGTACCAGCTACCCCCATCGAGATTGCCCCGAGCTGCGAGTAACGCTCCTGTACACGCATGATCAGCGTGTCAATGGTTTGTAGTATTCCTTCACATATTTCTGTGCCGGCTTCCAGCTGATTACCAGTTAAATCACTTATAAACCAGCCTAATTCTTGTGCTTCTAAACGCATGGAAAGCGTGACTTTAAATGTCGGATTGATAGCATAAAGCTGCGCACAGCGTCCGCCTGTTGATTTCTCAGCCCCTTTGTCGAGCAGTTCACCTGCTGCAACTAAGGTGTCAACTGCACGGCTGATCGTTGGAAAGCTTAATCCCGTTTCCCTTGCCAACCTATTTTTACTAATAGGCCCTTTTTGCTTAAGCACATGGCGTATAGCATTTGTGTTCATATTTTTTATTTCCCCTGCGTCAGCCATACTACCTCCATGTTTATTTCACACTTTTTAAAACTATGTTAATAAGTTGATCTTAAGTTACCATTTATTCGAAAATAAATCAAGACCGTGTCGCCCATAAATGTACAAAAATATTTTACATACATACTGTATGTATGCTAAGGTATAGGTATCACGGATCCCAATAAAAGAGGAGAGGTTTTTTATGAAGCTTTCGAGTTTTTATCCCGTCATTATGACGGAGCGGGTTGCCGCCAGCTCCAAGTTTTACACAGACCACTTCGGCTTTATTCCAGTATTTGAAGCTGACTGGTATGTAAGCCTGAGGCAAAACAATCAAGATCAGCCGTTTGAGCTTGCTATTTTGGACGCCAGCCACCCTACGGTTCCCGAACTATTCCGAAAAACGGCGCAGGGCATTCTCCTAAACTTCGAAGTCGACGATGTAGATGCCGAGTACGAAAGGCTAATCGTTAAGGCCAAGCTCCCTTTGCACTTGGATATTCGCGACGAAGCATTCGGCCAGCGTCATTTTATTACGTCCGATCCGAACGGCGTGCTCATTGACGTCATTACCGTCATCCCTCCCTCCGAATCTTATAGTGAGCAGTACACAGAGAACATTTGGTCAGACAAGGAACAAAGCGAATGATATGAGTGAGTATACCCCAATCCGCACGTACGGCGGCTTGTCAGTAAAGGAACACGGCCGCGTCTACCGTGGGCCAAACGAATGGGCCCGCTTCATGGCGATCTGAGGCGAAACCTTGAACTGTTGGAACCTCTTTGGAACGATAATTCCTTTTATGTTCGCAAGTCCGTCGCCAACCATTTGAATGACTTGACGAAAGTGGAAAAAGTCGCTACTCTAGACTGGATATCGGGACGATTGAATAAGGGCGGAGAGTATACTCCGTGGATTATACGCCATTCGTTACGGTCACTTATTAAATCGGGAGACGCTGAAGCCGAGCGTATCGCGACAACAGCCGACGCAGCGGCCGGGAAGCGTCAATAGATAGGAGCTGCATAAGGATGAAACTGTCCAAAGCAGAGCAAAAAAAAGCTACGATGTTAAAGCTGATGGAAGTGGCGAGAGAACACTTTTCCGAACATGGTTATGCCGAATCTTCTTTGGAAGAAATGGTCAAACAAGCTGGGCTAACCCGCGGGGCGCTGTATCACCATTTTGGCAATAAAGAAGGGTTGTTTCTGGCCGTGCTCGAATCCGTTCAGCAGGAAATTGCAAATAGGATAGAAACGGATGCAGCTGCGAGCGGCGATCTTTGGGAGCAACTGCTCCTTGGATGCCGTGCGTTCATAACTTCCGCGGTCGAGCCTCGAAACCGGCGTATACTGTTATTGGACGGTCCTTCCCTGCTAGGCTGGGATTCCTGGCGCAGGACAGATGAGCAAAACTCAATGCTCTTGCTTCGGGAGCAACTGCAACTGTTGCAGCGGCAAAAATATTTGAAACCTATATCTGTCGATGCCTTGACGCATCTCCTGTCCGGCGCGATGAATGAGGCCGTGCTCTGGATCGCAGAAACGCCGGATCGGATGCAATCGCTCGAGGAGAGTATCGCAGCGATCACGCTTTTATGTGATGGCTTCAGGGAAAAGTAGTTGATGCGGATATTATTGACACGCTGCATTAAGAAGAAGCCGGCTTCCTCTCTAAACTTAGGGAAAACCGGCTTTTTTGTCTGGTCAAGCAAATTTGTCGAACGTCGTGCCCACTAAAAAGGCAACCAATTTGCATCTTTCATGTCAATGAGTTATAAACATATTCCGTATACTTAGTGATGGCTTCATCGTAATCTGGGTACTGATATCCGAGACTTCTGGCCACAGCCTTTGAGTATTTTCTAAATAACTTATAACAAGTGAATAAGGACTGCCACATTTCTTTATACCCATTCTCAGAATAGGTTGAGAGTAATACTTCCCAATCTTCATTTGCAAGATAGCGATCTATAAATTTATAGTTCTTCCCCACACTAAAGGTGTATCCTTGCTCTGATCCGACTTGCCAAGCCATCATCCTCAACAAATTGGGTCGTGCAATCTCATTTAAATGGTCAATAGCAAAAAGTATTTCTTTTCTCGCTAATCCCTTTACTACGTAAGTTGAAACCATCCAGAACTCATTGCAACAATCATCGAATTCCCTTGCAGTTGGCTTTTTAATCCAATATTGACGATCATCTGCGATCACTTCATTTTTGATTAGAGTATCCTTATCAAGCAAGACCTCGACCAAACCGTCGCTCTTTGCAAAGTAATCCTCTACCTCGTTAATTGGAATTAGTGTTAGGTCTAATTTATTGCCATCTTCAAAGATAAGTAAATATGAAAACCAATTACCTAATTCTGCTGGAAAAAGCTCCATATCCTCGGGTTTTTGCAGCATAATGCGATTCCCAAAAACTTCGATCCATTGATCATTTCCCTGGAAAGAATCAATATCTGTTACAAAGTAAGAAATGTCATAATCTTGGAATTTATCAGCGGGGATATTTTTGTTTGTACGTGATCCTTCCAAAGTTGCCAATCGGATTCTATCATCATTTCTCGCAAAATCTACAAGCATATTCATCATTTCTTGTTCACTTCTCAATACAGCGGTCCTCCCTTCCAACCTCTTGCTTTTGTAGCATTAAAAAAACATGATTTCAAGAGCATACTTTAATATTCGACGTTCTGTTGTCGTACTCCTTGCTGTATCGCCGCCGCGCGTTTGCTTGGGATCAGGCAATCACTAGCTGAAAGGCGCCTTAGCTTTTATTTGCTTCTTAATTATTGCCGTAATTGCCTCTTCATCGCAGTAAAATACGGAAGCAATGAAACTAAACCTAACGCGGATAAACAAGCCCCGATCCACAATGGCGATATAAGCCCGTAACCAGCACCGATCCCCATGCCGCCCAATGAAGAACCGATGACAACGCCAAGCGTAATGAAGGATGTATGGACGGTGTTTATCAAAGCTCCGCTGCCCGCTATTTTCATAACTCTGGCAACCATGGCCGGATTTAGCGCTACACCAGTCATGCCAATCAACAAAATGGAAATGAGAGCAATTGGGGAATGATCCGCACCCGAAGCAAACAGAACTAGCGCCACTAACAATATCATTAATCCAGATGCAAGAATTCTCATTGTAAAACGATCAGCAAACCTGCCAATGATGATGTTGCCAATCACCGTGGCACTGCCATACAGGCCAAGTACAAAGGGAATGCTTTCATTTGAAACACCCGTGACATTGGTAAGTATAGGTGTGAAATAACTAAACGCTGCAAACGTCCCTCCAATAATCAACATACTCGTCACATACGCCGCCCAAAGGTGGATGTTTTTAAAGCTTGCCAGTTCTCCTCTCAAATCCATCTGCTTTGTTGCATGGGTTGATGGCAGCAGCCACTGAATCATGATTCCTGACAGGGATACAAGTATGGCAACAAACCAAAAGCTGATCCTCCAGCCGTAATGCTGTGAAATCATTGTTGTCACAGGCAACCCCAACACCGTTGCGATCATTAAACCTGCAAGAACAATCGAAGCCGCTTTCCCTCTTGAATCGGGACGAACCAAGTCCGCCGAAATCGTGATGGCAACTCCAAAGGCTGCAGATGAGGCTATCCCCGTTATGATCCGCGCAACCATCATCGCGTTGTAATCCCAAGCGACGGATCCCAACGACTGGCCAATAAAAAAGGCCGCAATCAGAGCCAAGAGCGCTTGTTTTCGGCGAATTTGGCGGATGGCAGCAGTTACAACAGGACCTCCTATCACCATCGCTCCTGCATAAGCAGTAATTAAATAACCAATAGAAGAAACAGAAACTTGGAATTCATTGGAAAGCTCATTCATCATGCCTGCAACCATGAATTCAGATGTCGTCATCGAAAAAATCGCTAAAGCCAGCAAATAAATAATGGATGACATAAAATAAAACACTCCTCAGATATTATTGTAACGTTCGGTACAAAATTACTGTTAAAAAATAGCGCATTAAGCGCAAAAAATAGAATCTATTGTCCCCTTTATAATTTGTTCTGCCAACACCCGATTTTGCGTGGCTGTATTAAGGACGCGTAATCCGTAGTAACTGCTTAGAAATAAACTTGCTAACTCCGCCGCTGAGCGATTTTTGGCGATTTCGCCGGTTCGCAAGCCCTCTTCCATCACTTTCGTCAAAGCTTCGACAAGGAGTTTCACATGTTTGGCTACAATTTCTTCAACCATCGGATCGACTTTAGCCCGTTCCAAACCGGCGTTAATGAGCAAACAGCCCTTTTGGTCAGTCTGCTCAAAATCTTCATCCAATGCCCATTTCAAAAAATTGCTTAGCCGTTCCTTAACTGGAACCGGACTCTCCAACAATGCCTTTTGATCACTAATCCCCTTTTCATGGTAGCGTTCCAGCACTTGTGTAAAAAGCTCATGCTTGCTGCCAAATGTATGATACAAGCTGCCTTTGCCAAGCCCTGTCTCGCTGCATAAATCTTGAGTTGAACATCCCTCGTATCCTTTCATCCAAAATGTCTTCATTGCGACATCGACGATTGTAGAGTACTCGAAATCCCGAGGTCTGCCACGTTTGCTCAATCATATCTTCCTTTCATTGTGAGCTGCTATGGAGATCATACTATTTTTTGTACCGTTCAGTCAACAAATCATCTATTCTTCTATTCCCATCAACGCTTCAACGAAAGCAACTTGTTTCATCAGCTGCGGATATTGTTCCGGAGGTGCCCCATCTTCAACCATCCAGCACATTCCCATAACGGTTTCCACATAAAGACATTGCTTTAAAATACCGCTTGGTATATCCAGGTTTTCTCCCAATATGCATATTAGATCATTTATTTTCTGCTCTAATTCCGGCGTAATTTCATCGTCAAACTCATTCAAGATAAAACGCGGAATGTCGAATACAGGATCGCCGATTACACCTTTTGGATCGATAATAACATACGCATTACCAGGGCCAAGCAAAATATTGTCATGATGAAAATCGCCGTGCAGCAGCATCTTTTCGGAATATTTGGAAGCAATGGATAAGCAAATCTCTTTTGCCCTGCTCATATGCCGATATAATTCCTGACAATCTATTCGCTTGCTCATATAGGCTGTTATTCTCTCGACCCACTCTATGTAAGTCGGGTATATCGCTTCATTTTCAGGTGCTTCATGCAAATATTTATAAAGGGAGCAAAATACAGCCGCTCTTGATTCGAGGGAGTTTTCTTCCCTTAAAGGAGTTCCCGGCTGCACACGCGCTTCAAGAATGACGCCGTTTTCAAGATCAGCAGCAAACACTTTGCAAAAACGCCGGCCATTGTATTGACGCAAAGTATTAAATTCTGTCCTGATCTCTCTGGAGGAGGGATTGCCTATTTTAAGCACTGCATCTCCAAAATTTGCTGATTGGCATACAAATACAATATTTGCCGAGTAGGAAGGAATGAATTGCAAGGAAGTTAAATTCCACATTTCAGCATAAACATCAAAATCACGCAGAACCTTTTCATAAAAATCATTGCCAAAACGCTCAATTATTTTTGCCTTTTCATTTGGATTGAAACCATGACGTGTGCTCATAACCAGATCTCCCCTCAAATTCACAAGCCTTTTCAAGCCTTTTTCAATAATTAGCAAGGAGCTTCCTCCCTTCAGTCATTAGTATCATATTGGACAGAAATTAACAAGTTACGATACCCGAATAGTCCATTCTTTCTTGGCACATGCTATTTGGGACTGCCCTTATGCGGTCTTATCCATTTTTTTGAGGAGGCAATGATCATGGCATTTCCTGATAACCGCGCCAACAACGCCAAGCGTCTGAAAAAAGCAGTAAAAAACACAAAAGAAAATTTTAACGAAGCCGAACAGTATCTGGACGAGCATGCCGATGAAATTTCGTCATGCGAACGCGCGAACATTGAAGCCAAAAATGAAAACCGCAAAGAAAGCATTGCGGGAATGAAATCGGAAATTCAGGATGAAGAGCAATTTCAGCAGCGTCAGGAGTAGTTTCTGCTGACAACAAAATCGCCCCTGAACAATTGCGTAGTGCTCGCAACTTAGTCAGGGGCTTTTTCTTCACTGGAACAAACATCATCCGATTATCCGACGCGTTTATCCGACGAGTCCTGTCCGCTCGACACTCTCAACAAAATATTTTTGTGCAAATAAATATAAAATAAAAATTGGCGCAATCCCGAGCAGCGTCCCCGTGTTCAGCAGCAAGGATGTATGAGACACGCCTCCGACATGCTCCGGCCTGACGATGCCGGGCAGCAGGTCAAGCATTCTGGACAACAATGTTGAGTTGTGCATATAGAGCGTGACGAAATAGCTGTCGTTCCATTGCCATACGAAGGAAAAAAGCATGACCGTGGCAATCGCCGGCACTGCGTTCGGCAGCATCACCCCGGCGAATGTCTTGAATACACCGGCACCGTCAACATATGCGGCTTCTTCCAGATCCTTAGGCAGCGCTCGGAAAAATTGACGGAATATAAATACATATAATCCGTTCTTTAAGCCCATCGCCAAGGCTGACGAAATAAAGAACGGCCAGAAACTTTCGAGCAGGTTAATCCCTTTATTGCCGGTCAACAGTTCGTAGAAACCAAACACATCGAAAAATCGAAAATGCAAATAAGTCGGAACCATTAAGGTTTGCGGCGGAATCACGATCGTAAATATCACAATTGCAAACAAGATCCCGCTTCCTTTGAATTTCAGCCTTGCGAAGCCATATCCTGCGAGCGCGCAGGAAACAAGCTGGAGCGCAGACGTACCGATACTCAAAAAGAACGTATTTGATACCGCGCTATAATAATTCAGATACCCGATCATCGTCTTCACATTATCCAGCGTGAAGTTTCTCGGAATCCAGACGACGGTGGAATCGTACAGATCGCCCCGGTCTCTAAAGGCCAGCGAAAGCTTCAACAAGATCGGATATAGAATGATAAAGCAGATGCCGAAGATAATGACGGCGCGAACCGCTACCCATAGCCCGTGCTTCGTTTTCTCAACCGGATTATAACGGTCAAACCAATTAGCAACAGCGGCTGATGCCTTGCGGCTGCTCCGTTTGAGAGCAGTTTTCATGCTTCCTCCCCCTTGGCCCTAGTCATAGTAAAACACCCGCTTTGAAATAATAGACGTTGAAATGACCAAAATGACAGAGATGACGAGGAAGTAGATCCAGGACATCGCCGCGCTTACGCCAAAATCAAAACGGATAAAAGCCGCATCCTGAATCATACTCGTAACGCCGTTATTATAGAAGGAATCGATAATTGTATAGACGACATTCGTCAGGATGAGCGGCGAGATCATCGGAAACGTGATCTTCCAGAATGCTTCGTAGCCGGTCGCTCCTTCCATCTTGGCCGCTTCATACAAGGAAGGCGATATGGATTGCAGGCCAGCGAGAAAGATCAAGATCTGCACCCCTGAAGAACTAATGATTTGGTAAATGCGATCGACGGCATCGGTCAAATATTGGACAATTTCAATGCTCATTCCGGCCTGGAGCAGAAACGGCGCCAGCTCCAGGCTGCGCAGCCCTGAATAATTGCTTTCCGCGTCCTGGCTCGCAGAGCCGATCATTTGCGCCAATATATTGCCGCTGTCCAGCTTCGCAATGACTCCGGAGGCTAGGACAACCGGCAAGAATATGATCGCCCTTGCAAACATTCTCCCCCTGAATTTTTGCGACAGTAAGCTTGCAATAAACAGACTGAAAAAAATGATCAGCGGCAAGTTTAAAGCCATATTTACAACTGCGTCGGTCAAATTGCGAACATACCAGGCATCGACATAGAATACATGATAAAAATTCGCCCAGCCGATAAACTCCAAAGAATATCCGGTTGCTTCCACCTTCAATTTATGAAAGCTGAACACGATCGACTGATAGAACGGTACAGCCATCAACAAGACAAATCCCAGAAACCAGGGGGTGACAAACAGCATGCCAAACCTGGCCTTTCTGCGCTCCAAGCTCAATGTCCGCTTCTTTCTTGCCATGCTATCACCCCGCCACCACATAATCGCCCGCTTTGATCGTGATTCCGTCAATCACGGCATCACTTCCGCCATAATTGACGATCACGGATTTACCATTCTCATAATCCATTTGATAAACGCTCTCCGCCCGCTTGCGATGACGGATCATCTGTTGTCCACGCACAGCCTTCATCACACTATTGACTTCGGCGTAAGTGGTCGCCGCCTCTTCCAGCCAATGTACATAATAATGCGAGTTCAAATCGTTGTGAGACGTATTTTGTAAAACCGAAGGGTCCTCAAAGATCAAGCTATAGTACACCGAAGAGCCGCGTTCTATCGCTTGCAGCACATTCTTGCGCAAATTCTGATCGTCCGTGAGATTAAACGGCTTCCCCGCGTAGTCAATATATCCATGAAGCACCATCTGATAGAAAGGGACCGATTCGCTTGCAAGCTGGAAAGCATTGCTTTGCTGCGGCGCATTTAAGATGTGTTTAACGTAGGGGAGCAAGTAGATATTGCCGCCGCTTACCATCACACTATCCGTCTGTTCCGCGATTCGCTTTACCTGCTCTGTAACGATGCGCTTCGCCTCTTCTCTCGTCACTTCGCCATTGCGGCGAAAATCGGAGTGAAGGTCGGAACCGAGATCACGCAGCGACACCGATCCGAGCTTCAGCTCTGTATACTGCTCCAGAAAGCGATCCATAAGATTGGGCAGGGCATTCGGAGATAACAAGAAATAGGACGGCAGGTCATGTTCCTTGCGATATGTCGCCAGATTGTACGGATAAATCTTTGCATATTTACGCGACATATACTGAGCGGCCTGCTTGGACACGCTGAATCCGCCCGAGTTGCGGTACACCTTCATCAAGGCGACGTCCGGGTACAGCGCCCCGCCATCGTTCTGCAGCCGCCGCCCGATTTGCTGCCATTCATCCAGACTTCCCACATCCTGTTCGAGACGGATTTGCGCCGGGAATCCATGAAGCAGTCCGCCGTTAAACCAACCTTTAAAATTAATGTGAATATTCGCTACCTGATGTTCGTTTAGCTTGTCGATCAGTTTTGTCGTCTGTGCGGCGGTCGTCAGCGGAACAAGAGCTTCATAAGGAACGCCGAGCATGCTTTTTTCCTTTCTGATTCCGCCTGTCAGCTCGAGGTAAAAAGGCGTATCGCTGTTTGTATCCAGCTTTTGCAGCCCGTAACGCTTCGTCAGATAGCTGCGGTAATACGCGGCCATCCCGGAATAATCGGCGTCATCGCCATGCAGGAAAGCATAGCGCACTTGCAGGAGACCTTCGTACATATGCTGCGGTGTCTTGATCATTTCTTCGGTTCTGCTCAATTGAACGCTGTCTCGTGGCATGACAATAAACTGCGCGGATACCGTATGATACGGAAACAAGCGGCCGGCTACATCGGCGTTAAGCCTCGCGATCGCGTCTCCCGCTTCGATGATGGCGAACAGGGCATCATCCTGTTTCTTCATACCAAACACAGGCATCCGGCTCACCTCAAGATTGGTTGTCTTCTCCTCTGCGCTGATCGCCTGGTCATCGCCGTATAATGTGAGCATGATTGGCTGTGCGGTTGTCTTGCGCTTGTTTAGATCAATAAGCGTTCCTGAACCGTCCGGCAGAAAGATATAGCCTTCATCCTGCTCTTCAGCCGCGCCAAAGTAATCCAGCAAGCCAATTGCATGCAGGCGAGAGTGGGACGAAACGCCTTCTATCGCCCTCGTATCGATGACAGCGACCAGTTGATCCCCTTCAAGCCTGTACTCGAGCACAACCTTATACTGAGGCTTCGCGCCGCCACTGCCGTTATCTTGCCCGTATTCAGCCTGATCATAGGCGAGATCCTCCTCGGTATAGCCGGCTTTTTCGAATAGGGCGACAACCTTGTTCACCATCACCTTCGGTATTTCCCGGCGTTCGTAAACTTGTTCCGTCTCGTTGAAGCGATATCGCGACAGAAGCTGCTCCCGATCGCCTTGGTCTTCCAATCGCTGCAGCAGTTTTTCCTCGAACCGCTGCTTACTGAGCTTGAGCGGTAAGGAGTCAACCCCCTTCTCTGGATCGCCGAACCGGTAGTTCACCGAGACGCGATTGGCAGCAAGTTCTATCTCAAATTGGCCATGCTTAACACTATCGTTATAACTGTCATATTCCTGCGTTTGCCCGTTGTGGGTCAAGTAAACGAGGGACACTTGAGACGAAAGCTTGCCTGCCAGATGGGGCGACAACTCATCTGTCTGCGGCTCCGGCGGATTGGAATACCAGATCTTGCCGCTGTATTTGTCGACGACAGCCATTTCAGCCGTGCTGCGATTCATATATAGCCGCAGGGAGGCGTTCTCGATTGCCGGCTCCATGCCCGGCAGCCGCGGCTGCGAATCCTTCGCGGAACGCCAAGTTTTACTCGCTGCCGGCTCTCCGATCTGCCCAACGTCGGATATCGGATCTGCCGTGTCAAGTGAGCGGCTGCCCTCTTCCTTGCTGCAAGCAACAAGCATGGCGATGGCGAGCAGTAGGCACAAGACAGCCAATAGCGTATGACGGCGCGCTCTATGCGCTCTTTGTGCTCTCACCTCTTATCCCTCCCCGATTCTGAACATGATTTCTTTGTATACCGTCGTCAGGAAAGACAACATTTGCTGCACTAAACTGAAGAACAGCAAGCCAAGGAAGACGAAGATCCCGATTACGATTATCGTGAGCAGCATCGTTACGATCGTTTTCGCTACAGAGTATTGATGCACGGTCAACATCCCGACAAAGATCAAACCGATGCACCAGAGAAACGCGACCGTTTCGAGCATGGTGTAAAACGCGCCTTCCTGCAGCGTGATTACGTTCGACAAGGCGATTAGCGGAAGCTGCACAAGCACTAATGGGACCAATGCGTAACCGGTCGCCATAACGATCTCCTTGAACTTGCCCTCCCCGTCCATCAGCGTTGTCAGCGACCAGTTGGCTACACACCACAGGAAGAAGGGCAAGACGATAAACTTGACTTCATCCCAAGTGTTTACGGATTGTGCTGCATGAGGATTAAAAATAAAGCCGGTATATTGCCGCTTTAATACGTATAGCAAGGACAACAGCAGTAAAAGCAAGAGGGTAAACCAAACCTTTGCTTTCTTTTCATATTTCAGTTCCCAAAACCCTTTAAACGGGTGAAACATCGTATACCAGGCCATCCCGATTACGCCAGGCTCCTCTTTTTTTCTTGCTTTGCGCACAACGATGACAAGCCCGGCCAGACCTATTAAGCCGGCGGTCGCAATCTTGTCGAAATGCTCCCACATGAATTCCTTTCGATATCGTTCAAACGCCCGCGAATAGTATGGGCGATGCATACCGAGCCGGAAATTTTCCATCGCCGCATCGTTATTGCCGCGCCGCAGCTCTGCCTTGCCGATGCCAAGATACGCAATTTCAAGATTGCTGTTTAAAGTTAGCGCGTCGCGCCATGCGGCCACTGACTCCCCCTCCTGCCCGATGTCATTGTAGATCACCGCATTCCGGATCACTTGGCCGTATCTTGTCGGCTCGAAGATAACGAGATGGTTGAAGCCTTTATCCAGCACAACGACCCGATCCCCCAACATATCAAGCGCAACCGGCGTCTTGAAATTTCCGACCTGCTCGCCGAGTTGGCCGAAGATATACATCAGCTTGCCTTCGCGGTCATAAGTAAACACCCGTCCGCGTCTGCTATCCAGGATATGATAGATCCCGTTGCGGTCGATGGCGACATCGACGATCGATGAGGTGCCCGGCCTTGTCCCGCTCAATGTAAAGGTGATGTCCCCCTTTGGGTGAAAGTAGCCCGCACGCCGCAGCACATCGATTCCCGAAGGATTAAGGCGCTTGACAGGATCGTCGCTGTATGAATCGCTGCTCGTCGCAAAGATAAAGCCTTCGTTATCGATCGCAACATTCGTAAAGTCCACCGGGATAAACAAAACCATCTTCGAGCGCTGTTCCTTCGTCATGACCTGTTTCCAGAACAAGTCGATCGGACTGAACGTCACCCGGTTCACGCCCATAAACCCGGTAAATTTGCCGCCGGAGTCAAACTGCATAATGCCTTCAAACACCCCTTTGCCGACGACATACATCCGATCTGCCGAATCGACAACGAGCTTGGAGGGCTGATAATTGAATCCTTCACTAAGCACATCCGCTTCCGGCGCGCCAATTTCCCGTATCAGCTGCCCCTCGGGCGTTAGCTCGATGACGCGTTTATGCCCGGTATCGGCAACGTAAAGGTGGCCGTTACGATGAATAAAGATGCCCTGGGGAGCTGCGAAGCCGTCCGGCTTTCCTTGATTGATGAACGAATCGATAACCCTGTTGACATTCAAGTTGCTGTCGAGACACACAATCCGATTGTTGCCCGTATCAAGGATATAAATATCGCCGCTTTCCGAAATGGCAAAATCCTCTGGCGTCTTGAACGAGCCGATGCTCAACTCCTCTCCGTCAATCTGGCGTACAGGCAAATACGGCGCCGGAGCCGGCTCGGGATCGCCCCACCAGGAATAGTTATAGCCTTCGTATGGCGCGGAGAATACCGGAGCAGCCGTACCTGTCAACATCAGCAACAATGGAAAAAGCAGCATATATTTTCGCATTAGATTCACATTAGCCTCCCCTTTCCGATCAGTCTTTCATGCCGGAGGTTGACATGGTCTGGATGACGCTGCTCTGCGACAAGATAAAGATAAGGATCGGCACCGAAAGCATTAGCAAGGTCGCAGCCATTGAAGGACCCGTCCGTATAATCCCGCCTGCCAGTATTTGATTGAATGCATAATCTATCGTTTTCAACTGTTCGCTATAAATATACATAGAGCCTGCGGCGCCGCCAGCTCCCCACAATCCTTGAAACGAAAAAATAATCAGCGTCAGCCAGGCAGGCTTCACAATCGGCATCACGATGCTCCAGAAAATGCGGAATTCGCTGCAACCGTCAATCTGTGCCGCTTCCAGCAGCGCATCGGGAACCTGCTCCATAAACTGCTTCATCAGGTACAACCCCAGCGAAGAACCGATCGCCGGAATAATGACCGCCCAGTGCGTATCAAGCATCCCAAGCCAAGACATCGTCATATAATTCGTGATTTGGGTTACCGTCGCCGAGAACATCAGCGACAATACGACTATGGTGAACAAGACCCCGACACCGGGAAACTTGCGCTTTGCCAGCGGATATGCAGCCATCGAGGCGATAATGACATGCCCCGCCGTTCCGACAATCGCAATGAAAAACGTGTTAAAGATATATCTGGTAAACGGGACCCATGATCCGGAAAGCAAATCGTACAAATCCGTAAAATTGCTCAGTGTCGGGTTGTGCACAAAAAAATCAGGCGGAAACTTCAATATTTCATTGATCGGCTTAAATGCATTATTGACGACGAATATAAGCGGCAGCGCCATAAAATACCCGACTAACGCAAGCAGCGAGAACATGATGAGATCGCCGAACAACGAGCGGCTCATTTTCTTTCTGCGATAGAGCAATTTTTTCATCATGGTTACTCACCAACCTTCGTTAGCGCCTTGCGTACGATGAGGTTCGATCCGAGCATCATCGCAAATAACACCGTTGCAATCGCCGAGGCGTATCCCATTTCGAAGCGGATTGACCCGTAATCCATTAAATGGGTAACGATCGTATGCCCTGCATATTGCACGCTTGGAAAGCCGGCCAGTGCCACCGCAACCTCGGCCACGGCGAAGGACGCCGTAATCTGGATCACCGCGCCGAACAGCAGCATCGGTCTCATCGACGGCAGCGTAATATACCATAATTCCTGCCAGCGATTGCGGATGCCGTCAATCGAGCCGGCTTCAAACAAAGTTTTATCCAGACTTTGCAGCCCTGCGATGAAAGCGAGGAAGCTCGTGCCTAGACTGAGCCATAGTTGTACGACGATAATAATCGTCATGATGTATTGCGGGTCCTTCAGCCACAGGATCGGCTCCAGGATGAGCTTCCACTTTAGCAGAAAAGCGTTGATATAGCCGTAAGAATCATTGCTGAACAGCAGTGTCCAAACGATATATGCGCTGCCAGACAGCGCCGGAGCGTAGAAAACAAGCGTAGCGAACGCCCGCAACTTGGCGGACAGCTCATTGATGACCCAGGCGAGCACGAAGCAGGCGATATAGCTGATCGGACCGGTGACCGCCGCGAACAAAAGCGTATTTTTCAAGGCGATTAGAAAGACGTCGTCGCGGACAAAGAGATGAGCATAATTACGCCATCCAACCCACTCGGGAAATTCAAGCATATTGAAATTCGTCAAACTGACAAGGAGAGACAGGACGACCGGAAGGACCGTAAACGTAAAAAAAATAATAAAATAAGGGGCGATCATGGCATACAATGCCTTGCTCTGTTTGATTTCTTTCCACAACATCCGTCAAGTCCTCCTATTCTGCAAGAGTCGGCAAGTCGAATTCCTCGCGCTTGATCGTAATTTCCTGATTGATCGTGCGTACGTAGTTTTCCAACGTTTCACGCGGTTCGCTGCCATCGTTGTACACTTCATAGAACGCATTGTTCAAGTGACGGTCCAGCGAATAGCCTCCGGGAACTGCCGGTCTTCCCCGTACCCACGTGAACTGTTTCATCAACTCATTCAATTCTCTTGCAGACCAGGGCAAGCGTTCCAATGCTTGCAAGTTGGCTGCAGCGTACCTGGCAGATTCGCCAAGGATCGCTTCCATCTCCCGGCCAAAGGTCACCTGAGCTTCCGCGTCCGTCCACCAGCGAATAAACGCCCACGCCGCTTGCTTGTTTTTCGCCTTTTGGAACATTACCGTACCGCCTGCCGAACTTAACGTTTCGCGGTTTACAGCACCGTCAGCTGCACGTTTTCCGGGAAGCGGAGCAAAATTCCACTGTCCCCGGATTTCCGGTGCGAACACCGTCAGGAAGTTATAAGTGGAATAGTCGGCGATGCCAAGCGGCATTTCCCCTGTACGGAAACGATTGATAAAGTCGAATTCAAGGGGCAGCTTGTAATTCGTGTACAGGTCCGTCCATTTGCCGAACGCTTCGATGGCAGCGCCGGAATCGAGATCAGCCGCGATGCCGTCCCCCCGGTAATACTGGCCCCCGTTTTGATACAGCATCGTTTCAAACACAAGCGTATGCGGCATCGCCAGCTCCATATTATGCTTCTGCAGCTCCGGAATGATCTTGTACATGTCCTCCCACGTATCCGGTACCGGAAGCCCGAGCTCATCCAGAATGTCCTTGCGATAGAACAGCATCGGGAAGGATTGCGTTTCCGGAATCGCGAACACACCGTCCCGATATGTAAAGCCGGCGAACGCGCTGTCCATAAACCTGCTTTTCACCTGCTCGAACTCCGCAAACTCCGTCATATCCTGCAGCGCGCCCCGCATTGCGAAGTTGATTACATCTCCCATTGAGATCGCCACATCGGGCCCTTTGCCCGCAAGTGTCGCCGGCAGTATAACGTCTCCATTCACAAGCTGCAGGTTGACATGGATTCGGCTCTCGGGCGTAAACATATTGTCGATCATCGAGCGGAGCAGTTGAGCCTGATCCCGGCCAGAAGCAATCCAGACCGTAATCTCATCCTCTCCATCCTGGACGGAGCTATCGCTGCTGTAATCTTCGGAGAACGACCCCAGGAAGGAAAGCACTTCATGCCGCATCTTCCCGAACCATCCGCTTTCCGCCGGCGGCGTGTCCACATCGGGCGATTTAAAGAACAAATAATCGATTTCCAACGGCTGCTGATTCACCGTCAGCAGCCAGGTGCCGAGCGAGCTCACATTATCCTTGAATTGCTTCAAACGGGAGGTGATCGTCTCCGGGCGTGAACCGATATCTTGCAGCTGGTACGCCGTCGTGCGCAGAATCGTCGTGCTCCCGCTCGCCCCTCCGACCATCTCATCCATCTTATCCGCCGCCTGGGTTAGCGCTTCACTTTGCTCTCTAAACTTTTGCTCAAGTCCCGGAATTTTGCTCTCCAGCTGGTAATCGCGGAAAGGATCCGGCACCGTTCCGGTCAGCATGACGATTTTCAAATAGAGCATGTTCAGCTCCTGAATGCTGGTTCTCACCGTGCGGATCATGTCAGAAAGCTCGCCCATTGTCAGTTCCAGCTTGATTTGATGCGTGCCTTTCGGCAGATAAAACAAATACGGCTTGCTGCCTTCGCCGGGCATTCCCATTTGCCAGCCGCCGGCATATTGGAACGGGATCGCTTCTGCTTCTTTAAACGGCACTTGGTCGTCAATATAAAGTTTGCGCACCACATTGATGCCCCTGACCGTATTTTGCTTGTAACGCAACCCGAATTCATAGAGGCCGTCTTCAGGAATATCGACTTCCCAAGTGATCCACTGGCCAGGTATTTTCCAATTTACCCCGCCGATCGTATTCATTCTGATCTTGGATACGTGGTACGGTTCGGTCGCCGGACTGGATCGATCATTGAGCGGATATAGCGAAGGGTTGGATTTCAACACGGCATCTTCGCCCTGAACTTTCACGAACCGGCCGCTTGTCGGCTGATATCCCGCTTGCTCGTATGCCCGCGCAGTATCAACATAAGGAGCTGCCTGTTCTTCCTGATACAGTTTCAAATAATCTATAATCATCGGTTCCCTGAGAGAAACAAGTCCGATTCTATGCTTGCCTGCGGAGAGATAGAATGAAAAGGCCTCATTATAATAACCTTCAGCGTCTCTCACCACTGTCTCTTGCCATTGCGGGCTTTCAACTTGTCTTGGACGAAGATCGTTGCCCCTGCTGTCGCGCTCGATTTCGGACTGGCTATTGCGCCAGACACGGGAAAACACGAGCCGGCTCGCTTCCTCAAACGGCGGATTGCCGTCGATAAGCAGCTCCCGTTCAATCGGAGAACTGTTGCCTTCAACCGGATAATAACGAATGCCAAGATGATACAGCCCCGGCTCCTTGATAGCAATGTCCCAATAAATCGTACCCGTTTCTTCAGTCAACACTACCGGTCCCGTTGCCCCGGCAAATAACTCGATCCTCCTCGCTTCCATTCCCTCTGTGGCTGTATAGGCCTCCGCCTTTATGATCTGGCTCACTGCCGGCCTTTTTTCTTCGGCATGCCCGGCAATGTATTGTTCGTAACGGTTTAAGGAACTGCTCGTTGCCGCCGGATGATCCGCGAACCTAGCTTTCGCTCCTTTGCCGGACTCCAGAATGTGAGCAAGGCCGTTCGTCCCGCTTGCAGGAGCAAAGGAGGTGTACGCCACTACAAGGATCAGAGCGGAGAAGACGGCAAGGATGATTGTCTTCTTCCTGGAAAGCTTATGCACGCGAACCCCTCCTTCCTGATGTAATGGTTGGAAGGGGATTCCCGATTTCTGAAAATCCCCGTTCCCAAACTAACAGCCGCCTATTTGTTCGCATTCAGATTTGCATCGATCGAGTCTTGAGCAAGCTGCTTGTTTCTTTCCAATGCGGACTCCGGCGCCTCGCCTGTGCCGGATACGGACCATGCGATATCGCCGAGCGCTCCTCCCAACGGCAGGAACAACGGCAGCACATAATCGGAAATTTCCAGCATGACCTGAATATCTTTTTCGCTGGCGAGATTTTGCAATTCAGCTCCCTCCCGCTTCGCCTTGCCTACACGGTCCCACAGTTGAAGTTCTTGCCAGATCGCCGCCACTTCTTTCGGACGCTTGACATTCGCCGGCATATACCACATTTCAAAGTTTTCGATCGTATTGGAAAACTCAGTTGCTTTCGGTCCTTTCGGGAAAGGAACAAAGCCCTGCTCATCGGTCATCTGTGTCCGGGTTGCGCCTTCCCAAAGCTCGCCGGTCACCATAGCCGCTTTGCCGCCGGAGAATAAGGTTTGTGTATCGGCGTAGTCATCCGAACCGTGTTTGTTCGGCGCAGCGACTTTATGCACGTTAAACAGATCGCTCATAAAGTGAAGCGCCTCTACCGTATTTGGATCGTCATAGGCAAACACATACTTGCCGTCGCGATTGTCAATCAGCTTTCCGTTATTGGAGTAAATCAAGATCCGGGCCAAATTCCCTCCCACGTTCGTAAAGCCCCATTGATCGGTTACACCGTCTCCGTCCGTGTCCTTGGTCGCTTTCTGGGCAATATCCAGGAACGACTCCCACGTCCAGTTATCTTCGGCGATCAGATCATGCGGGTCCTTTAACCCTTCGCGCTCAAATAAGGTCTTATTGTAATAAATACCTGAGCCGGAATGCACCATGCTTTTGAATCCGTACATCTTGCCTTCATAGGAACCGTAGTTTTTGATCCCCGCCGGCCATTTCGGATCATCGAAGTCGAAATAATCGTCTACGGGAAGCAATAGCCCTTGATTGATCGCCGGGATCGCCTGATAGATCACATAATTGACAATTTCCGCGACCGGCTCGCCGGACAATGCGGCATTGGCTACCATCGTGACGTTCTCTCCCCAGCCAACCGTCACCCACTCGATCTTGACGTTGTATTTCTCCTCTACTTCCTTCTGCCGCGCAAGCATTAATTCCCCTTCCTGGGTGTTCGGATCGGGAGCGCTTGCCCATTGCAAAATCCGGATTGTCTCGCCGTTCATATTAAGAGCCGGCTCCTCTTGATTAGGCGCCTCTGCCTGTTGAGGCGGTGATCCTTCCTGTTGCGGGGGCGAAGTATCCGTTTCATTGTTCGGCCCATTCGATTTACTGCAGGCGGCAGTAAAAATTAGGGCGATCGCCAACATAAGCATCGCTAACATTTTTACATTTTTCAATGTCATACCCCTTCCTTTCGCATCGCTCAAGGCACAAAACATAATGAAATCATTCAGTTCATTGCAAAATCGGTACTGCACCGTCAGAGACAGCGCTTTCAAAACCCCGATCAATCACCTCCTTACAAGTTAAAATGCCGTTTGCGCCGAAGCTATTTCAATAAAGCCGGAAGAATTCCCCACCAACTATACATCTCCAGGTAACAAACATCGAACAGCATTACTCCATGCGATCGCTCTCGGCATAGCCTGACCGCTTTCGCAAACTGATCCGAATCCGCTTGATAATCGTGCAGAAACAAGCTGGCGAAGAATGGGATCTGGCCGTTCACCGCTTCATGACTTTGTTCAATGCCTCCTTCCACACTGACCCAGGCAGCAGTTCCCCGATCGACTGCCTCCTGCTTGTAAACGTCACGATAGTAGCAGCCGGTCATCAAAAAGTCGAGCTCATCAGCGTATCCCGCTTCATGATAAAGCGATGAGGTCCACTCCAGTTGCGGACGATATGTCGCGCTAGCCCAGTTCACCCCCTCCTGATAGTAGACCGGATACCAGGAGCCTACGTAGATGCAAAACAGCGCTTCCGGTTTGAGCGATTTGACTAGTGATTTCGCTTCCTGAACAAAGCTCTTTATGTTCCTGGCCCGCCACTCGATCCATGCTGAAAACAGCTTTCCTCGCTCCATGCGACCTTCGTTTTCGGTAAAAATATCCTCTGGCCAGCGCTCTGCCGTGCGCCCGATAAACTGCTCGAACTGCATGCGGCTAAGCGCGCTGAAATCGCCGTAAATGTTCGGATACCGGCAACGATCCAGCGCTATGCCGTCCAACTCGTAGCCCGCTGCAAGCTCGCGAAGAACGGCCAACTGATGCATCCGCACTTCTTCATGAATCGGATTCACAAACAGGGAATCCTCTGGATATTGTTCTGCCGGCACAAAGCCAAGCGGTTTGTCGTTCGATGCCGGCCGGACATACACGACCTGCCACTCCTTCTTGTCGTACGCTATACCGTCATTGCTCCGTCGTGTTCCTTCAGCAAATACGTTGACATTGGCAATCACTTTGAGCCCGGCCGCATGTGCTGCCTCCAGCAGCTCGCCCAGATAATCCCGGCCTTCCCAGGCTGCAAAGCGACCGTCCGACCAGTTGCTGACGTGAGGCGCAACCTTGCTTGGATAGGTAGTATGCCCATAAGGAATTTTGGCGTCCACGACAAGATGGGTGATATGCGAACGTTTGGCGTTATCAACGAGCCGTTGCTGTTCATGCTGATCGGCTAACCGCCGGCCATTCGCCAGAAAGTCCACCCATAAAATATTCGAACCCTGCTCGATCACGGTTTTCATAGTCCAGTCTCCTTATTCGTTTATTTCTTGCCTTAGCCGCTTCCAGCATATGGCCCAAAGGGCGAGCGGGCCTCGGCTATACGCCTTCCATTCCCTCCGGCCAATGAACTTCAATGCCTTGCTGCCGGAGCAACTCTTGATAGGCCTGCAGGTGGCTTTTGACCGCACGCACGTCATGCGGTGTAATCCGATGGCGGATCGCATAGGAAACCAATAAGCCTACCGCTTCACCGATATTCCATTCTGTCGGATGCTCACGATAGCAGCCGTTGGAAATATGCGTTGTGCCAATATTTTTGCATGCGGGCAGGACATTCTTCATCCGTACCGGCAGCAACGACCCGAGCGGAATTTCATAAGGCAGAGAAGGAATATATAACTGGCGGTTCGATCTGATCGTCGGATGCAGGTCCAGATAATAGCTGCCCACCCCGACACTGTCTTCATAGCGCTTGATGCCGAGACTGCCCCGCAATTCCCGGCTGACGTCATGTTCAGTAATCGTATACAGCGCTTTGATGCGTCTGGATTCCCGAATATAAGGGAACTTGGCCAGCCCATCCTCCGTGCCCAGCACATCGCCTCTCAGCCTCAGTCCAGGATATCCTGTTCCACCGTCTGGGCGCGGGGCTTCGGTCTGCATCCAATAAATAAGGGACAGACTTAATTGTCTGGCGCCCTCCAGATGTCGCCGTTGTTCTTCCACGGGCACATCAATAATCGAACCTAACAGATAGTCGTTCTGACTCCAGTTCACCAGTGTAATATCGCTTTCATACAGATCGTGAGCAAACAGGCTCCGATCAATGATTCTCCGGTATGTCCAGAGCGGCAGCTCTCCACTGCCATCCGGCATCATCGGTCTTTGCCGCAGTTGGTGCCCGCGGTTCACATCGGGGATATACCAGCTCAGCAGGGGATGCTGCGAAAATTCAGGTATATAGTTCCGCCAAAAATCATACTGCTCCGGCTTATCGATCGTACAGTGAGCACCCTCGATGTGATCCATCGCAAACACATAAGTAATCGGTTGCATATCCAGCGGATCGGCTTCGTCCGCAGCATGCGGCTCCCCGGTTGTGCCTTTCGCTTCGGCGCCTGTCACATATTCCACACCGGCCAGGGGCAGCAAATCCCCGCATTCCGTCGCATCGATAAAGTACAGCCCCCGAAGGCTTAGCTGTTGTCCGGTCGAAATATGTTTGACTGTAACCGCCTGCACCCGATCGTCCTGAACGTCGGCTGTTTCGACCTGGTAGTTGTAATATACGTGAATGCGCCCGCTGTTCACATATGGAGAAAGCATGTCTTCAATGACCCGCAGCGACACCTTGGGTTCGTGGCAAAGTCGACTGACCCAGCCATTGCCCGGATTAAGCCTGTCACTGGCCTGTGCTTCTTCCGTCAAAGGGTAATTCTCCTTGTAATATTGACGCACCCGAATGCGAAATTGCCGGTATGTATTCGTACAACCGAAGCTTTCAATCCAAGGGTGTTCGTCCGGCGGCACCCCCTGGCTGGTCAACTGTCCTCCAAGCCAATCCGTTTCTTCCGTCATAATAACAGTCAGCCCCATCTTTGCAGCTGATAAAGTCGCCATGCAGCCACCCAAGCCTCCACCCAAGACAATACAGTCCGCAGTTCGCTCATCCATATTCGTTTCCACTCCAATTAGCTCTAAGTTGTTGCCTATTATAGCAACTAGTTCGTTGACAAAACTATACATTTCGGCCCAAAACTTTTTACCTATCGTCCAAAAAAAATACTTCTTTCATTTTGAATTAAGAATACTCTATGATAGTGTAAAGCTCCCCTTTACAGTCTATCCAGTACTAGGGGAGATTCCTGCCTCCTTTGGCGGGGGTATGAATGGATGAAGTCAGTTTTTTCAGGGGATTGCTTTCATTTTTGGTTGCGATCTGGAGACATGAAGATAAAAACTACATTTTTGAGGTGATCCATGATGAGCATTTCCGAGTTGGTTGTCAACGGTATGTTGGAGTACTACGAAGATGGAGTCAGGGTCTTCCACTCCCGACTGGAAATGAAAAAGAACATCCCGTTCAAGCTGTATAAAGTTACGCAAAAATACCCCAGCCCGGGGGATCACAAACACGACTATGTTCAAATCTGGTATGTGAAAAAAGGCGTACTCATCCATACCATTCATCAGAAAAAATATAAAATGATCGCTGGCAACCTGTACGTCATTCCTCCTTTTGTCGTTCATAGGGTGAATATGAAGCCGGATCATGAAACGGAAATAATCGGTTGTGAATTCCTGCCCCATTTCATCAACGGCCAGTTCAACGAATCCTTTGAATACTTGTTCCTGGACGAGGACCGGTTGCATTCCAAGGTCGCATTCAGCGGAGAAGCCGACTTGCAGGTGCAGCAGCTGCTCGAAGGCATGCTGCTGGAATATAACACGCAAGGCCCGAATTTTGAACTGATGATCAAAGGCAGCTTGCTGATGCTAATCGGGCTGACGCTCAGGGAATGGCAGCGGGCGCCGCTGGCCCAGCTGGACGGGAAGATGCGGCGGCATAAGGAAATTATGGAGGGTGTGATCAAGTACATCCACGATCATTACAAAGAGGATATCAAGCTGGAGAACATTTACCGGCATGCGTTCATGTCGAGAACGTACTTCTGCGACTTGTTCAAGCAATACACTGGGAAATCATTCCAGGAATACCTAATCGACTTGCGTCTGCGCAAATCGATGGAAATGCTGCTCAGTTCAGATATGAGCATCACCGATGTTTGCTTCCATGTCGGCTTTAACCACTTGACGCATTTCTCGCGAATGTTCAAAAAGCATACCGGCGTCACTCCGCTCTACTACAAAAAGCATGCCAAATGTCAACTTGGCAAAGGAGAATGAATACCACCGTACCGAATTTATGGGATTGCCTGCTGCTCACGCTGGTTCTGCTCGTATCAGGCCTTTCGCTCCATCTCGTGACAAACGCCGAGGCGTACAGAACTGCAAGAATCCGCATGGCCGTCATTGCATTATACGGGCTGTTCTGCCTCGGCATTTCCTTGTTATTTACGCTGTCCGGTCTTTTTCAATAAAATCCCTCTGTACATGCCGCCCAGCATTACGCCTTCATCATGTTCAACGTGAATTCGCTCCGGATGCCGGCTTATTATTTGTTCAAAACTTCTTCCGATATCCGTGCCGAACAACGAGATAATCGGACGCAGAAGCGCCTTTCCCAGAGGCAGTTTTCCACTCTGAGGCGCGAATTTGTCCATAATGATAATTTGTCCGTCTTCCCTTGTTACCCGAACAATCTCGTCAAAACATTGATTGGCATCCGGAACGACTGATAAGATCAGGTTTGCAATAACGACATCAAACTGATGATCGGAAAAAGCGAGCTGTTGGGCGTCCATTTCGAGAAATTGTATGTCCTGTGTTCCAGCCTTGCTCCGAGCTTGGGCAATCATATCTTTGGACAGATCAATCGCTGTGATCTTCAGGTTTAAACCCGTAAGAAACTGAAGATCCGCGCCAGTTCCTACCCCGACAAGCAGGAGCCGACTGCCGTCTCGGATTCCCGCTTTTTGGAAGACCCTCTCCCGCGCGCGGCGAAACCGGGACGAGTCAAACAGCCTATCGTATATAGGCGCCCACGCCTTGTAAATCAGCTTGTTCCATTGATTGTTCATTTGACACACTGCCTTTCCCTAGTTCCTTCAGTTGCTATAAGGGAATCGCCTTGACTTGTTTAAGGAGCCGGCTATAAACGGCTAAGCCAGAGGCGTGCGGACACAGGATCCGTTATTTTGTCGAATCCCGGCTCATTCGGAGGTTTCACGGACAGACGATCCGTTATTTGCCGATTTTGCTGGGGTTTATCGATGATTTGAGGCCAATAGCGGATCTACGGTCCGCGAGCAGGTCGTTTCGGCTGTTTTGTTCACAGATAACGGATCCAGGGTCCGTTCAGGTCCGCCTCTTGAGATGAATTATATTATATGATCAATCATTCACATATAATAGTATAAAATACTTGTCCCAAAACTTCCAGTCCTTTCTATTCATCTGCTCATATATTCTGCACGCACACTAAAATGAGGCTATCCGCAAAGTTTCTCACTCTGCTGGACAGCCCCGTAAAATCGCTCTACTTTTACACTTCCTCCGCTTGATTGGCCTTCTCGCTCTGCTTCTTTCGATTGCGAATGCTGCGCACGATAAACCATATGGCCGCAATGACCGCCCCAGCGGCTAGCAAAGTGACGCTCAGCCCATGACCGACCATGCTCTCCGCGGCCCGGCCATATATATAGAACAAAATGCCTACGGCATAAAATTTCACTGCCCGCCCAATCGCGGCATAGCAGAGCAGCCTCCACAGCGGATAATTCATCGCGCCCGACATAATAGTGAACAGCTTAAACGGAATCGGCGTGAAGGAGCCCACCATAATCGCCGCTTCGCCGTGCTTCCGGAACATGTCTGTCGCAGCGTCCAGCCATTTCTTTTTCATCACCCGGTTTAGCAGGAGGTTTCCAGATTTTTTGCCAATCGCGTAGCCTACTGGCGTTCCAAGCAAACAACCGATATAGCCCACCGTTGCCAGCCAGATGGCCGTTTCTGGATTCAACGCGCTAAGCGATACCTGCAAAAAGAAAGCCGGAATCGGCAATATAATGGCGTCGAGCATCGCATGGATAAACATTCCGCCAGCACCAAATGCCTGAAAAAACTCAACGACCGTCCCCATTAAACGGCCTTCTTCATGTAGATAACGCTTTCTGGCCGCTTGTCATGTAATTTTCTGTCCATTATCTTCACCTCAATTTTTTCTGCACATGATTACATATTAATGCAGACAAAGCTCTTTCCAATACCGACCGGCGTCGGAAAACGGGCTGGACTATGGTCGAGTTCTTCGGCAATGCATGCAACGGTTCCCTCCCTCCCTCCGGCTTCAAGCCGCCATTATTAAGCGCAAAAAGAGGCTTGGGAGCAACCCCAAACCTCTTCGCTTCATGCAAGCAACTATGTAATTATGACATTTCCTTGGTCGGTCCCATAATACCCGGCACAGGAAGACCGGCTTGACGCAGCAGTACGGTCATTTGTCCGCGGTGATGCGTCTGATGATCGATCAGCATGCGCAAAAACTTGCCGCGCGCAACCGGACCTTGGAAGCCATCCATCTCTGCAGTCAGCTTCTCTTCCGTCAGATTATCCGCTTCGTTCTTGTAAGCCTCGACTACTTCCTCGTACTTAGCAATGATGGCTGCCATATTATCAGGCATTGGCGTATCCTTGCCAGGCGCGGGAACCTGCAGGCCGGCGAACTGTCCAAAAAATCCTGCGGCGCTAACCAAATGCCATGCGAGCCACCCCAAGGAGTTGTGCCCTTCCACAATTGCAACATCCATCTTGTCATCTGTAATTGCTTTCATAACAGCTAGCGTTCCATCCGCCGACATCGCCCAATCTTCCAGGAAATCTTCCGGTTTACGGTACATTCCATCCCCTCCATCTGCAGCATATATAAATATAAGAGGTTGTTCAAAAAGTCGTCTTTTGAATTTTTTGAACACGCACTATAAGTATATTTTAACCAACTCGGAGGCAAGTTTCAAACTGTAAATAATGACCGGTCTATTTGCTAGATTTGCATATTTCCCGCACTGTGCTTAATTGTTGTCTCATTTTCGGCAGGGAGCGAGGAACGGTCAACACCCTGCTCAATACAGCCTGTTATGAAGAAATAGCCATCGCCCTGCAAACCGTTTTCTGCCGCTATATATTTACCGCCTTGAAAACGAGCTCCGACCGCCTGCAAACGGTACGACCCGCCCTCCAGCTGAAAATGCGCCATACTGCCGTCTGCTGCCGCACTCGTGCAGCTGCCGTAGCTGAGCGTAACGGCATTGCTCGGATCCACACTTTTGATAAACGCCCGCTCGCCGGTCGATCCGCTGAATTCCGCGCCGCCGCCAACTGTAACGCTCTGATCGGCAATGCCGGTCTTTGTCTTGTCCCATGCGCCAGTCAATACAAAGCCGCAATCGCTGAATTCACCGCCCGTTATTGTGATATGCTTACTGCCTACCCGCACCCGGCCTGTTGCCGGCGATGTGCCATAAAACCGGCAATTCGTAAGTGTCAATTTGTTAATGCTGCCGATATTTACGTCCTCTACATTGTGGAACTCACAATTTGTAATATGCAGATTCCCTTGCACCGGCAAATTGCCGACCGCATCACTGCGAATCGGGCGGGCAATTTCATAACCGCTCACCATGCCGAAGGAGCAGCTGTCCAGCACATTTCTCCGCTTGGATAATGCAGAGCTCTGCGAAAGCGTAATCATTTGCGCCCCCGTACAGCCTCTCATCTGCAAGCCGTCGACATTTGCCCAGATTGAGCCCGAATTGGCCAGCCCCTCCTTCACAACAGCATGGCAATCCTCCAACGTCAGATCAGTCAGCTTCTTATGCGCCACGATGCGCGTCGCAATATGCTTTTTAACCGTAATTCTTTTGGCGCTGTCGCCCCAGTTGGTGCCGCTGTTGGCAAAAGACATCAGCCCGGAGTTGCCGATATAGACCAAATCGTGCTCATACTGGCCATGGGTGACGAATGGGCCGTAATCGTCGCCGTCGCCATGGCAATTTTCAACCATACAGTAAGCAGCGCAAGTAAAATCGTTCAAATGCCGCGCATTGCTCGTATTGCAATCCTTTACATGGCCATATAAAACATTGAGCTGCTGGGTCATATAGCCGGTGCCGCCCCAGTCACGCTCCTCCGGATTAATCAGCTCGCAGCTGGCAGTCACATAATGGGAGCAATAACGCCGCTGGATGACTGGCCAGAATACCTTGGTCGCGCGGATACCTGAGACGTCGCATTCGACGGCAAACTCATAAGCGACCGGATTGGAGCCAATTTGGTCCCAGGTTTCAAACGGACGAACGCTTGTCGAGGTTGACGGAGGTACCGGAACTCCGGTGAAACGCATATTGCGGACATGAGCGCGAAAGACCGGATTCATCTTCTTGAAGGTCAGTGTGCGGCCTGCAGCAATCGGCCAGCCTGCCTTATAGTTGACCCTGATATGCGTTCCGTCAATAATTTCCGTAACCTTCAGCAAATAATCCAGCTCCCGCTGGGCTTTGCCGCCAGGATTGTTGCTGAGTTGCACGACCCACCAATCCTCAATCTGGAAGGCAGCTGAAGACGGCACTTCAAGAATATCGCTTCCTTCTGCGATTTCTTTTGTAAGATTTGACGTTATCGTCGCACCTGTCGGCACACCTTGGAAAAAGAGCACAGCGCCGAACGGATTATCGAGCGTGTTAAGCTCAATTCCCTCCGTTGTCATCATATGACCGCCAAAATCCAGCTCGATATTGCTGCGGTTAAAACGATGACGGCGGACAAAATTCAAATCGGTATGCGCCTCGATCCGATGAATAACAGAGTCGTTTACCATGGCATCCAGCGCATCGTCCGCGTTCCGCTCCGGGCCGAATATCCCAAACCAGCGAAAATCGCCCACGCCCTGATGGATCACTTCCCAGCGCCCGGACTGTCCGTTTCCTTTCGCAGGCTGATGTACCGTTCCCCCGTTATCGGCCTTCGTGCTGGAGGCCGCCCAATAGACAAACTTTCCGCCGCCATCCCCTGGCGTGTTGTAGCCTGCAACGTAAACGATCGTCCCCGCCTTCTGCTGTCCGGGCGGCAAATCTAAAAGCGCTTTCAAATTTGACGTCTGCAGCATTGAGCCTTGGGTGCCGCCTTCATCCTTATTTTCCTTTGCAGCAGCCTCTGCGAAACTCAGCTTCGGAATAAGTGTCTGCCCGGCCAGTAAAATACCGCCAGCGCCCAATACTTGCAGCATCCGGCGACGGGAAAGGCGATTGGTGTTCAATTGATTCCCATCATCAGAGTCATTATCCATCTGATGTACATTATCTAGTGTCTTTCCTAGCTCTGATGTCTCATTTCGATCGTTGTTCTTCATAATTGCTTCCCGCCTTCTGCTTTTATTGAGTAATTTTCTCTCCAGCTCCATTAATTAATTTATTATTGATGTATTGATTATATTTCCAACCAAAAAAATATGTCAATACCGAATCAGTGAAAAACACAAAACAGCGCCCAGAGAATACAACATTGTCGTATTCTCCGGGCGCCCGAGTAGTGCTTTCGCTGGCGATCAATTTGAGACTCATTGCAAGCTGCTGCGGTATTCCGTCGGCGTCTGGCCGAATTTTTTGCGGAACAGCTGCGAAAAATGGCGCAGATCGTGATAGCCGCTTCTTTCCGCGATTTCCGCCAGCTTCAGCTGCGGATTTTGCAGCAGCTGCTTCGCATGCTCCAGACGGAGCCTGATCACATATTCCTTGAAGCCTTCTCCGGTTGTTTGTTTGAACAGCTGGCTCAAATAAGCGGGATTCAAATAGACGACGGAGGCTACCTTTTCCAGTGACAAATCTTCAACTAAATGGGCGCGGATATATTGCTGCGCCACCTCAATCAGCTGGTCGCCGCTGCTGGCAATATTTTCATACATTTGCGAGCTGGACGCCTGATACATGTGCCGAACCTCATCCGGCACGAGCCCAATATCCTCGATCCGCGCCGTATGTAAAATTTGAAACGGTACGCGCAGCATTTTTACCAAATACTTTCGCAATTCTTCGATCAGCTCCTGCAGTGCATGCTCCGTTTGCAGCGACACGAGGCCGAGCAGGCTTTTGCTGGAATGAACGGTGACGAATCCGCTGCCATAGCGATCGATAAGCTCACTCATAACATTCTCGATCATGAAATGTTCCAGCTGAGCCGTTTTATCTGTATCCATCCTAACGAGCACGAGATAGAAATGCGGATAGCTTTCCATCAAAGGCTTCATATCGAAACAGCCGATATCAAGCCCCGACGACCAGCGCTGAAACACCGCTTCCCGCACATATTTGCGGTTTATGGCGAGCCTTTCCTCTTCCTCAGTCATCGCCAGCTCCCGGGCTATTTCCTCTCCCATCCTCTCTACGAGCTGAATGACCGCCTCCTTGCCGATCGGCTTGAGCAAATAATCCTTTGCCCCTAACCGGACCGCTTCCTGTGCGTAGCTGAACTCGGAGTAGGCTGAGATGACGACCCAGCGAATACGCGGATATTGGTTGCGGGACAGCTTCATCAATTCCAGCCCGGACATCCCCGGCATTAAAATATCCGTCAGCGCCAAATCGATTCGCTGGGCGCGCAGTATCGTTACCGCCTCCTCGGCATTGACGGCCAAATAAGTCTGATGCTCGGGAAAGCGGCTCGTGATCGTCCGCTGCAGCCCTTCCAGTATTACCGTCTCATCATCGGCAATCAGAATATTCATACGCCTTCTCCCCCTTGCTCCCACAATGGCAGCACAATCGTTACAGATGTGCCCTCACCGGGCCTGCTTTTAATGCGCAAGCCATATGGCTCGCCGTACATCAGCACAATTCTGCGGTGAACATTTTGCAGTCCGATGCCCTGCCGCGCCCTGCCGTCTCCGCTCTGCAGCTTTTCCTCCTGCTTCCCAGTCTCTGCGGACTGCAGCAGCCCGTTCAGGTGCTGCAGTGTCTCTTCGTCGATACCGATCCCGTTGTCGGCAATGATGACGCGCAGTTCCTTGGCCGCTTTGTCCGCTTCCACCTGAACGCTCAGCATACCCGGACGATCCAGCGGCTCGAGCCCATATTTCACCGCATTTTCGATGACGGGCTGCAGCGTCATTTTGGGCAGAAGGACATGTTCCCACTGCGGATCCGCATGGATCTCCGTCTGCATTCTGCTGCTCAGCCGGTTTTCGATGATCGTCAAATAGTGACGCATCTGCTCCAGCTCCTGACGCAGCGTCGCCCTCGACGCTTCTCCCCAGTCGCTGCTGTAGCGGAACATTTGGGAAAGTGCGAGAATGACCCGGCCAAGACGGTCATTTTCCTTTTCGTCCAGCATCCAGTAAATCATATCTAATGTATTGAACAAAAAATGCGGATTGACTTGAGACTGCAGCGCCTGCAGCTGAGCATTCTTCTCACTGAGCGAAGCGAGCTTAATCCGTTCGATCAGCTCATCCATCCGCTGTACCATCCGGTTAAAGGAGGCGACCAGACTGTTAATTTCATCGAATGATCGGACATTGACCGAGCCTGTAAAATTGCCCATTTCTACTTTTTTCATTTCGCGAATGAGCAGCTTGAGCGGCGACGATAAATTGCGCGAGATGAGACTGGCCAGCAGAGTAGACAGCACGATAACCGCCGCAATGACAATAATCAGATCCTTTTTCATCTGCACAAGCTCTGCGTTAATGTCCGTCATCGGCGTCAGCCCGAAGATCGTCCAGTCCGTCACTGCCGTTTTGGCGGAGACGACCAGCTGGTCGGACTGGCTGTCGATGACGATTTCATCGCCTGCCGGCTTCGGCAGCCCGGCGAATGACGGCAGCGCTTCGGCGCCGCGGGCCGTAGAAGTAATGACCCGATTATCCTGATCCACCAAATAGACGCGGCTATTCGGGCTTATGGTCACATTGGACAAAGCCGCCATAATCGGATCCGGCTCCATCTCGATCAATACAATGCCGATCGGCCTGTAGTCAGTCAAATTAAACAATGTCCGCCCGAATACAAACACCGGCTCCTTCTGCATGCTGTTGATGAGCGAGCCTTCGGACAGGCCAAGCCAAACCATTTCGCCGCGCGAAGCCTTCAGCTTTTTATACCAGTCCGCAGAAGCATAATCTTTGCCGCCGACACCGGCAAAGCGATTTTCATAATTATACATTTTCCCTTTATTCGTAATGATATGAATGCCGACGATATCATTGCGCGAATAAAAAACAGCGCCCATAATATTTGTAATCATCCGCTCCATGTTGACGCTGGTTACGATATTCGTTTCCTGCTCGCGCTCTTCCAACAAACGCAGCAGCTCGAAATTGCTGTTGATCGCTTTGGAAATGCTGTAATGCCCCTCAAGTAGCAGGTCAAACAGACCAACGGTTTGCGACAAGTTTTTCTCGGCCAGATCGCTGATTTTCGTTTGGATCACTTGCGTCGTTTTTCGGTAATAAAGCACGCTGACCAGAATGAGGAGCGTCATCATGGCGGCCAAAAACAGCCAGAACAAGCGGTTACGGATCGAATGATTTCGTTTGGAACGCATCCTGGCTCTCCTCCTCTGCTGTATTTCGTGCTTCCTATTTTACCATAAAGCGGGAGCGGCTAAGGAATTAACCTTTAACCGCTCCAGCGACCATGCCTTTTGTAATTTTATCAGCCAGTAAAAAGTAAATGAGAATGACCGGCAGCGCGCCAAGCACCAGAAAAGCACCGATTGCCCCGTAATTGACCGAATATTGGCTAACAAAGCTGTAAACGCCAAAAGGCAGCGTTTTGAGGCGCTCCGACGAAATAAAGGTCGCCGCCATAATGTATTCGTTCCAGATGTTGATGAAGGTCAAAATACAGACGGTCATCATCGGTGGAACAGATACCGGAATGATGATACTGCGGAAAATCCGGAACACGCCCGCTCCGTCAATCACCGCAGACTCTTCAATTTCATGCGGAATCGACTTCATAAAGCCGCTTAAAATAAAGACGGCGATCGGCGTTTGAAAGGCGATATACGGTAAAATAATCGATAAATGCGTATTCAAAATGCCGATATTTTTGAAAATAATCATGAGCGGCAGCAGCGTTGCCTGCATCGGAATCATCATCCCGATCAAAAAGATGACCATTACCGCTTGACCGTAGCGCCACCGGAAGCGGCTGATGGCAAACGAGACCAGCGAGCTTAATAGCAGCACGCAAACCATCGTAATACTCGTGACCATCACGCTGTTTAGCAAATATCGGAAATAGCTGCCCGCTTTAATCGCATCGGTAAAGTTCGCCCATTGCGGCGAAGCCGGCAGCGCGAAAAAGGTGCCCGATAAAATCTCCTCATTGCTTTTCAAGGAATAGATCAGCAGCCAGAGGAGCGGATACACCTGCGTGACAAACAGAATGCCAAGCAGCAGGAAGACCAATGCTTTGACAATGGGATAAAATGCGGAACGCCCGTTTTTGCTTAAAGACATAGGCGCTTCCCCCTTTACGAGTATTTCCGCTCTAGACGGTTAAATACGTAGTTAATTACAACGGTGGCAATCAGGCATACCGCAACTAGGAATGCGGCGATCGAGCTGCCGTAGCCGTATTTCATCGACAGGAAGGACATATTGTACATGTGGGTCGAGATGACATCTGTCGCATGGGCAGGCCCCCCGCCCGTCATCACCATGACCATGTCAAATGCTTGAAGCGAGCCGATAAAGGCAAGTACGATCGAAATTTTGAAGATCGGGATATTCATTGGGAACGTGATGTGCCAGTCCGCTTTCAGCCCTTCGGCTCCATCTATTTTGGCCGCTTCATAAATATCTGCGGGAATATTCTGAATACCGGTAAATTGAATAAGCGTATGGTAGCCCAAATACTGCCACAAGGCGACAAAATACAAGCTGTACATCGCGATGCCCGGCTCCGTCAGCCAGGAGTGCGTCCAGCTCTGCAAATGCAGCGCTTCCAGCACCTGATTGATCATGCCGCCCATCGATGCCGGATTATAGATCGTTTTCCACAGCTGGCCAATGACGACAACAGACAAAATAACCGGAAGAAAATAGCTGGAAACGAGAAAGTTAGGTTTTTTGATGAAGCGGTTAAGCAGCACGGCAATAAACAGCGCCACCGGAATCTCCGCCATCGAAAAGACGGCGAACATCAAAGTTCGGCGAACCGCCGGCCAGAAGACCGGATCATGGAAAAACAGCGTTTTAAAATTTTGCAAGCCGACAAATGCAGATTCGCCGATACCGTTCCAATCCAGCAAGCCGCTATACATGGAAATCAGAACGGGTACAAACACCAAGCAAAAGTAGAGCAGCAGACATGGCAGCACGAACAGCGCTATCGTCAGCTTGGAGACTCTTAGTACATTCATCTCGCGCGCCTCCTAATTGAAAGGCGGCCAAGGAGCTTCTCCGAGCTCCCTGGCGCACCGGTCATTTATTTATTTGCTTCAAATGCATCCTGATGCTCTTTGGCAACATCGGCAGCCTCTTTTTTCTGTACGAACAGATTTTGAATGCTGGTCAGATGCACTTGCGCCGTTCCCGGATTCATCGTGTTGTCAAAGGCAAGATCGCCGCCCTTCACTTCCTTGAACAGGTTCAGTACGTCCATCGCCATATCCGAATATCCCGCCGCTTTAAAATCGCCTTCCACCTTTTGCGCCAGGCCTATTGCACCCTTCACTTCAAACGCTTCTTTCGGGAAGTTAAGCATGAAGTAGTTCAGGAAGTCTTTTGTTTCCTCCAAATGCTTGCTGCTTGCGGAAATGGCAAATGCGCTTCCCGGCGCCAGCATAAATTCATTCGGGTCGCCCTTGCCGTTTATAGTCGGGAACTTGAATACGCCAACTTTGCCGTTGACAGAGGACGTTTCAATACCGCCGGTCGCCCATGTTCCCATGTAGTACATCGCCGCTTTGCCCGTCTTGAACAGGTTCTCGCCCGTATTATAGTCGAACGATGTAGCCCCTTCCTGGAATGCGCCCGCCTGCACGAGGTTTTGGAACGCATCGACCGCTTCCGTGAATGCCGGGTCCTGGAACGTTTTCTTGCCGTCAAGCACATCCTGCAGGAAGCCGGGGCCATTCGTGCGAAGCAGCATGTTCATAAAGAGGAACGAGCCGGTCCATGTATCTTTTTCGCCGATTGCCATTGGCTGAATCCCTTTTTCCTTCAATGTTTTCACGACACCGACCATTTCCTCGAAGGTCGAAGGCACCTTGACGCCTGCCTGGTCGAACAGTTCTTTATTGTAGTAAACGACGCCGATATTGTTGCCGTCCGGCAAAGCGTACAAATTGTTATCAAAGGTATACCAGTCTAGGATTCCTTCCTGGAATGTGTCCTTCAGGCCGTTTTTTTCCACCATATCATTAAGCGGCGCGAACAGTCCCGCTTTAACGAACGGCTCCATTTGCGCTGCCGGGTTAACAACCGTAATATCCGGCACTTCCTTGGATGCGGCCTGCGTTTTCAGCTTAAGCTTTTGCTGGTCGGTGTTCAGCGAATCAAGCTCAATTGTAATATTCGGATGTTCATCCTCATATTGCTTCACGATCTTTTTCATCATGCCGTTCTTCGGATCGGTCGGATCCGGATAAATGTTTTGGAACGTGATCGTTATATTTTGCTGCTTGCCTGTATTCGAACCGCCTTCCTTGCTTCCAGTATTCGCGGCACCTGTATTGTCGGATGCTTTGCTTCCGCCGCCGCATGCCGCAAGACTGAGCGCGAGTGACCCTGCCAGTGCAACCTTCAGCACATTTTTCATTTGATTCATTTCGAGATCCCCCTTCAGTTTAAGGTTCGGTATTGATCATTCGAGGCTGGCAATTCATAATGGACTGTGTCCGGCGGTGACGCCTACTGCGTTTTTCTTTGGAAAGTGCATGAAGCGGACCTGAGCGGACCCTGGTTCCGTTATCTGTGAACAAACGGGCCAAATGGCAGGTCGGCGGACCGTGGTTCCGTTATTGGCCACTGATCATCCCGAAAACGATGCAAAATGAAGAAATAACGGATCGTGTGTCCGTGAAAGCTCAGAATGGCCCCTTTTTTGAGTAAATAACGGATCCTGTGTCCGCTTGCCTCTTGACTTTATTATCATTTTATTTGAAAACCTTTACAATGCGGGTAACTTTGGAGATCAGGTGTGTTTTCTTTAGATTGGAATCTTGCTCTGCCCGCTAACGAACCTGACAACCCTTATTCGGCTTAAAATGGAGCAGTGTGAGCTGTAACGAATCTACCGATCGTTATTCATCGAAAATCGGCTGCTTTCCCACCTTTTTTCCTCCAATAACGTGTCTCAGGTTCGTTACACTTTGAACAAGCCGATTTATTGCCCAATAGCGTGTCTCAGGTTCGTTAGGCCCAATCCTCAACGTTTGATAAAAACCGCCAGTTCATCGAACTGGCGGCTATTCCTCTATAGGTTATTCTATTGAACAAGGCAGTTGGACGCTCCGCTCTTCTGGCAACGGCTGCTGCTGAGCACGAAGCTTGGACAAATACGAAGCTCGCTTCGTCCCCAGCTTGCGGCGTTTTGCCTCCGGTAATAAATTGGATCGCCTTGATCTACATGGCAGCCGCACGCAGGATTCATATCGGATTCATCCTTCCTTATCCAATCATGCGAGCGCTCCGGCTGCCAGATTTCCTTTGAATAATACCGCTACTCTTCTTGCTCGCCTGGCAACTGCTTCGGCTGAACAGCTTGCATCTACGAAAACGACATCGGCGTCGTCACCCGCATTTGGCCAGATGCGTGTCCCTTCTTTGTTTAAGGGAGTGATGCCTCCTGTAATAAACTTTAAAGTTTGCCCCAGTGAGCGCTCATCGCTTAAGCCGAAGCGCTGCGCCAGCGTCCCCGCCTTTTCCAAGCTGTCTCCTTTGCCAAAAGGCGACCAGTGATCCATAATACTGTCGTCACCGAGCGATATCTGTACTCCTTTTTCCTGCAGGAGAGGAATCGGAATCGTTCTACCAAGCGGAACTGACGATGTAATCGAAATGCCCTGCTGCGCCAGCAGCTCTGCGGCTTCACTCGCTTCCTGCGGCGAAATATCGGCAAAAGCTAATGCATGGCTGATCGTCACTCTTCCCTGCCATCCGGCCTCCTCGGTCAAAGCGGCCAGTCGCTTGAACGTAAAAATGCCAAGATGACCCGGATCATGAATGTGAAGGTCGATGTCCGCATCGGCTTCTACCGCAAGCTCCATCACGGTTTGCAATGATTTCTCAATATTTTCGTCAATTGTGGCAGGATCGACGCCGCCAACGAGCGATGCGCCGCTGCGCAAAGCTTCTCTCACAAGCGATACGGATTGGCTTCGCAGTAGGCCATGCTGCGGAAAAGCGACAATTTCAACAGCAGCTTTTCCTTTATAGGCTTCCACAGCCTGCAGCGTTGCTTCCAGATTTTTTAATCCGATTATTGGATCGATATTGCAATGGGTCCGAATGCGGGTCGATCCTGAATGAAGCAGCAGGTCCAATATTTTTTCCGCTCTTTCTCTGGCAACAGGCAATAAACGCGGAAGCAGCTCCCGCTCCTCCTCCAGCCTTGTCAATATGCCTTTCACGGGAATCGTCGGCGCTTTCCAGGGGCCGCCATAATATGTTTTATCGAGATGGATGTGCATGTCTCTAAACGAGGGGAGCATTAAACAATGCTTCATATCCCATTTTGGCAAATTGGTTTCTAATCGGTTATCCGCTAAAATTATTTCTTTTATTTTTCCATTTGCGATGCTTATATGAAAGCTCTCCGTTTCAGTTCCTGCAATAGTGCCATTTTCATAGCGAAAGCCGACTTCTAACCGTACATTCGTTAACCAGTAAGCGTTATCCGTCATGATTATCCCTCACTTTTTCCCAGCATACAAATATGATAACATGTCATTAACTATACGTATAATATATAAATCATAGGATTTACTTATGTTTTTCATATATTAAATATGGGGAGTGAATCAGACGTGGATATCAGACAACTGCGATATTTTATAGCGATTGTAGAGGAGCGGAAGATTTCCGCTGCCGCGAAAAGACTCCATCTTTCTCAGCCGCCTTTAAGTCAGCAATTAAAAACAATGGAAGATGAACTCGGGGCAAAATTATTCGAAAGGAGCGGAAAATATCTAGAAATTACGGAAGCCGGAAAAGCCTTGTATAAATATGCCCTGCAGATGGATCAACTCATGGAAGAGGCCAAACTTGAAGTGAAAGAAGTTGGAAACGGGGTAAACGGCAGTCTAAAAATAGGCATCAATACATTTTCAGTTGCCGAATTGCCCGAAGTCCTCCATCAGTTTCGCCAACAATACCCAAAGGTCACTTATAAAATTCAGCAAAATGAGTCGGCTCATCTATGCCAACTAGTGAGAGACCGGGTTGTAGAGCTAGCGCTCATTCGCTTGCCGCTTGATTTGGCTCATTTTTCAGTGCTTCATCTTTATACCGAACCATTTTACTTGATTACATCCCAAAAACAGCAGCCATTCGCTCATGAAGTAGCGCTCGCTGACATCGAAAGTTATCCACTCATTTTGCCAAGCACTGAGGGACTCGGCGTGCATTATTTAATTTCGGAGGCATTTTCCCGGTTCCATCTGCAGCCCAACATTGTCGGCGAATGCTCCGATATTACGCTTTTATTGGATTTAATCGTTTCTGATTTTTGCGCGTCGATTGTTCCGGAAACGATGCTTAAACGGCATAAAGGCTATGCACTGCATGCTCAAAAAATTTCCAGTGCGATGGAGCTGTCTGCCCCGGTTGGGTTAATATGGCTAAAAAATCATTGCTTATCTATGGCTGCCCAAAATTTTGTCGATTTATTCAAAACAGCAGGAAATCATATGCGGTCGTGAAGCATGGATACCTTAAAATTAAGACGATTGACAAACACTGCTTTATGATTTATCTTTACTTTAAGATACTTAATTTTCATATACGAGGAAGGGGCGAAAAATTCCAGCCAAAAAAGAATCCAGTTATCATTTTTAATTGCTGCCGACTTATAAGATGTACTTTTTATGTAAAGTCTATCATTGAATACCCAAATATGGAGGAATAAGCGATGATCAAAGTAGCAGTTATTGTTGGAAGCACGCGTCCGGGACGCAATGGAGAGGCGGTTGCCCGCTGGGTATATGAGCTGGCGCAAAAACGGACAGATGCCGAATTTGAATTGGTGGACATTGCAGATTTTAACCTGCCGCTGCTGGATGAGCCGGTTCCGCCTTCTATGGGACAATACTCCAAAGAGCATACAAAACGATGGTCCCAAAAAATTGCTACTTTCGATAGCTATATTTTTGTTACGCCGGAATATAACCATGCAACATCCGGAGCACTCAAAAATGCGATTGATTACTTATACAACGAATGGAACAACAAATCTGCCGGCTTTGTCGGATATGGCAGCCTGGGCGGTTCGCGGGCAATTGAAAACTTGCGTCTAATTATGGCCGAGCTGCAAGTTGCCGGCGTACGGGCGCAAGTGTCTCTTTCCCTGTTTACGGATTTTGAAAATTTCAGCGTCTTCAAGCCGGCCCAGCATCATGAAGGATCAGTAACCGCTATGCTGGATCAGGTCATCGCCTGGGGCGGCGCTTTGAAAAGCCTGAGAAACAGCTAAAACGAGCAACAAAGGGCTGATCTGCAAGTCAGGTTCAACACCGCTTGCTAATCAGCCCTTCACAATTGATCTATTTTCTCGAACGCTCCAGAATAAATACACCGCGCCCCGGCACAGTCACAGCTCCTGACAGCATCTCACCGCTCAGCAGCTCTTGCCGCGCCTCTGCTCCGATCTCAACGGCCGCCGCATCAGCATTGTGATTGAGCAGGAACAAGTATTCCTTGTCATTTTTCACCCTTCGTGCGGTCTCAACGCCCGCAGGTGCGTCAAGCAACGGCTCTATACCTTTTTCTGCGCAAAGATTGGCCAGGAAGCCTTGCAGAAACTTTACTTCCGGACTGCTTGCTACATAATACGCTCTTCCTTTGCCAAAATGATTCATTGTCAGAACCGGCATGCCTGCGTAAAAGTCAGTACCATACTCCGCCAGCACTTCAGCGCCCTCTGCATGAATCAGATCGCAAAGAAGTCCGCATTCAAACTGTCCCTGCAGCTTGCCCCATGGCCGCTTCATAACGATACTGTTTTTCTGATCAGGGAACAGTGCATCGATTTCTTCAGCCCAAATCCCGAGCAAGGAACGCAATTCACCAGGATAACCGCCAGTCGTAACGAGATCATTCTCATTGACGATACCGCTAAAGAAGGTCGTCACGAATGTGCCGCCATTAGCAACGAACTGCTCCACCTTTTGGGCAAAGCCCGGTTTGATCATATACATGACCGGCGCGATTACGATATCGTACCGGCTCATATCAGCTTCGACAGAGATGATATCACTTTCGATATTCATCTGGAACAAAGCATCATAATATTTGTGAACCTCGTTCACATAGTTTAAAGCGATTGTCGGCCCGCTCGACAGCTCGGTCGCCCAACGATTCTCCCAGTCGTAGACAATGGCCACTTTCGACTCTGTTCGCGCATCCAGCAGCTTGTCGCCCAACTGCTCCAGCTCGCGCCCCAGCTCAGCACATTCGCGGAATACACGCGTATGCTCATGGCCTACGTGTTCGATGACCGCACCGTGGTATTTCTCACAGGCGCCGATGGAACGGCGAAGCTGGAAAAACATCACCGTATCCGCCCCATGGGCTACAGCCTGGTAGCTCCACAGACGCATAACGCCCGGACGTTTCAGTGAATTATAGGCTTGCCAGTTTTGCTGGCTTGGCGTTTGTTCCATCAGCATGAACGGATCACCGCCCTTCAGGCCGCGCATCAAATCATGCGCCATTGCCGTATAGCTGACCGGCGTATCGAGCGCTGGGTAATTGTCCCAGGAAACGATGTCGATATACTTGGCCCATTCAAAATAGTCCAAATCCGGGAAGAAGCCCATCAAATTCGTTGTAACCGGAAGGTCGGGCGTATGCTTTTTTACCGCCTCATATTCCAGCTTATAGCATTCCAGCAGGCTATCCGACATAAAACGGCGATAATCGAGCGAGATCCCTTGGAATGCGGTGCGATTGCCATCCCACTCCTCGCTTAGTGCATTTGGCGGAACGATGTCTTCCCAATCATAAAAGGTATGCCCCCAAAAGCGGGTGTTCCACGCCTTATTAAGCGCCTCCAGATTACCGTAGCGTTTTTCTAGCCATTGGCGGAAGCCAGCAGCACAATTGTCGCAATAGCAGTAACCGCCGTACTCATTCGAGATATGCCAAATGACAAGCCCTGAATGATTTTTGTAACGCTCTGCCAGCTTTTCAGCCATAAGCGCGGAGTATTTGCGGTAGGTTGGAGAATTTGGGCACGAATTGTGGCGTCCGCCGAACTTGCGCTTTCTGCCGTTATAATCTACACGCAGCACATCCGGATATTTTCTCGCCATCCAGGCCGGATGAGCAGCGGTGCTGGTGGCAAGACAAGCGTATACGCCGCTTTTGTACAGTCGGTCTATCGTCTCATCTAGAAGCGAGAAATCATAAGTCTCTTCATCAGGCTGATTCAGCGCCCAGGAAAACACATTCACTGTCGCCACATCAATGCCTGCCAGCTTGAACAAGCGTTCGTCTTCTTTCCATATCTCGGCATCCCACTGCTCGGGATTATAGTCTCCGCCATACCAGATCTTTGGCAGCTTATTATTGATCATGTCTTAGCACATCCTTAGAGGTAATATAACTATATTTCCATTGTAAAATCATAAATAAGCAATGAATATGCGAAAATAGCGACGTTGGATATAAAAAAAGAGCAGCAGGCCACATTTCACCTCATCGTCTGAGAAGAAACGGCTGACGCCGTGCTTGGTGCGAGGTAAGTTTCTTCCCCTGAAATTTTATAGAATTTATCAGGTAAAACATATAAATTCTATAAAATCAAAAAAAGACTTTCCCGCAAGGAGAAAGTCCAGAGTCACCCTCTTATATTCATTTGGCTCTACAAATTAGCCTTGATCACAAAAATTCAATCATATATTGAGTGCATACCACTTCAAAGCCTAGCGAGTGATAAAGCTGGATGGCGCCCGAATTATCAGCAAACACATTCAAATACACGCTGCGGGAAACCGCTCTTCCCCTGCGAGTCAGCTCGGCACACAATTTTCTCCCGTAGCCTTGCCTCCTCCAGGCGGCATCCGTCCCGATATTTCCCAGCTCAACGCAATCTTCTGTATAAATGTGATAACCGCCCACTGCAATCAGCTCATCCTGCCTGATGATACCGAGGAAGGGATAGCGCAGTTCATCTTCGGTAAAGGCCATCGTTTGCATGACCGCCATCTTTGCGGCAATACGCTCATAATAAGATGCATCAAGCTGCACAACTTGCGGATCGACGGGAGGCAATGCCTGCTGATGAAGATGCTTCATGAGCAGTATTTTTCTTGGACGGCGCAGCAGATCAAGCTGAGAAGCAAGTATCGTCAGCTCAGCTTCGTTAATAATCGAATTTCCGGCCGCCTGATCGGGCAATTGCAGCTGTGCGCGCATAAACGCCTGCATCTTGCGGAGACAAAATGTCTCCAGGATCGGATAGATAGAAAAAGCGTAGAACGGCAGCCCGGTCAAATATGCCTTAACGCCCAGCAGCGCTCCGTCATCGGAAAATTGCCCGTAATGCACCGTATTGGGTCTTCGAACCGTCAGATAGGAATAGTACAGAAAATGCTGATCTCGGTCAATCTGGTCCCGTATAGTATCGAGCTCAGCAGACGTTAATATACGATGCAACAATCTTCAACGCTCCAATCAACTCAATTAATCAGTGTGCTCCGCCAGTCCGGTCGATATGAGCCAGATGCTTGCGATTCGCGATAACGAATAATACAGACAGCAGCACAAATGCTCCGCCTACTATAAATGGCACATGTGGATTATACCACTCGGCGAGCTTCCCGGCCAGCCATGGCGCAACCGCTCCGCCCAAAAAGCGCAAAAAGCTGTATGCAGCCGATGCTGTAGAGCGCTCCACTGGAGCAGCCTGCATAACGGCAGTCGTAATTAACGTATTATTGTTGCCGAGAAAGGCCCCGGCGATAATAACGGCGACAATTACGACCGGCTTGTTCGCGGTCCAAATCCCCATAGCCGCTAAGGTAAGTGCAAACAGGATCAGCATGGCGCACATGGAAGCAATCGTGCCAAAGCGGCGCTGCAGCCATGGCGCTACAAATACGGAGGTAAATGCCAGCATAAGACCCCAGCCGAGAAATACGTACCCGAGTCCATGCTCATCAAGATGCATGACGAACGGAGAATACGCCAGGAGAGTAAAAAAACCGAAGTTGTATAGGAGAGCCGTAATCCCGAGCACCAGCAATCCGCGGTATTTCAGCGCCCGGAACGGATCAAGCAAGGAGGTCTTCACCTTTGCGACCTGCTTAGGTTTAGGCATCATAATACTCAAAGAAATAAAAGCAATAATCATTAGAGCGCCTACTCCAAAAAACGGATGACGCCACGAAATCGCACCCAGTTCTCCGCCAAGCAATGGGCCGACCGAGATACCAAGGCCGATCGCCGCTTCATACAATATGATCGCCTGCGCAGTTCCGGCCGTCGATAATGATACAATGGCAGATAGCGCAGTGGCGACAAAGAGTGCATTGCCAAGTCCCCAGCCCCCACGCAAACCTACAAGTGACTCGATGCTGTCGGAGGCTCCGCCAAGCGTGGCGAATATCGCAATAATTAAAATGCCGCTTAACAGCGTCCATTTCATCCCTAATCTGGACGAAATTGCACCTGTGATGAGCATGGCAAACGCCATGACCAGATTATAGCTCGTAAACAGCAGTGTAACCTCGCTGTGAGAAGCGTTCATTTGTTCAGCAATGGCCGGTAAAATCGGATCGACTAGCCCGATCCCCATAAAGGCGATAACACAGGCAAATCCGACTGCCCATACCGCCTTCGGCTGCTTCAATAGATGGCCGCGGACGGCCGATTCTGATTCCATAACACTTCAGCTCCTCAATATTATTTTTTCTCCTGCTTGCTCATTCGGGCGATGCCTTCTTGTACACGGGTATAGAAATGCTGAATCTCATCCCGCATCCGCATCATCTTCTCCAGCTTTTTTTCAATCATTTCCAATTGGTTTTTCACAACTGGCTCAAGCTCCAGCAGCTTTTGCTTTTTGTCCGCCTCTTCGGAAAGCTGCCGATACCCTTGCTTGTGATTTTCCAGCTCCTCTGTCACGGCCACATAATATTGCAGTTCTTGTAAGGAATAGCCCAGCACATCGCGGGCATCAATTAGCCGCTTCAGCCGCTCGATATGCTCCTTCGTATATAAACGGATTCCTCCGTCACTGCGCACCGGGGCCGGCAGCAACCCGATCTCCTCATAATAGCGGATCGTTCGTTTCGTTAAACCGACTTCCTTTGCCACCTCATCGATCTTGTACTTTTCCGTCATTCTTCGTCTCCTCCTATGCTCATTTTTTATAATACGCCTCGTATAACGTTAACGTCAACGTTAACTTTAAAAAAACAAGAAGGGCGTCCCGAGTCATCAGGACAACCCTACCAGTCGAAAGTTCAAGCTATAACAGCAGCCGCAGCAAGATCATCGACGCCATCCCTACGATCACTGTCCCAAGCAGGCTGCGCGTAAAAATAGCCGTCAGAAATGTGGGCAAAGCGGCAAAAAGCTCAATTTTATTTTGGAGTGGATCCAGCTTTCCATCTGCTACAAGCAGCTCCTCTCCTACCAATGCAGCCATGACAGCGACCGGCACATAATTTAACCAGCGCAGCAGCCACTCGGGAATCCGCAAGCGGCTAAGCACCATAAGCGGAACAACTCTTGGAATGAGCGTTACAATTGAAGCGCCGATAATAATCCATATAATATGCCATCTTATTTCCATTTTCCCACCAACATTCCGATCGTTGCCGCAATTACCGTCGCCGCTATAACAGCCATACTGCTTGATAAGAAATAGCTCGCTCCTGCAACAATAGCCGCCGCGCACAGCGCAACTGCAAGATCAATCCAAATTTTTTTGCGATTCACAATTTGCAGCACCAGCAGCCCGATTAACATGGCAGGCAGCGCAAAGTCTAAACCGAACTTCTCGGGACTTGCAATCCAGCGACCGAGAAAAGCCCCTGCCATTGTCGCCAATATCCAGTTCACGTAAGCCGTTATATTAAGGCCGTGCATCCACTTCTCGCTGATTTGCTTTTTGTCCGGCGGCTGATTGATGGCAACCCCGAACGTCTCATCTGTAAGCAGCGTGCCAATAAGCATCGTTTTCAAAGGAGCGAGATGACGAAAATAGGGCGACAAGGCCGCGCTAAGCAGCAGATGCCGCAAATTGACGATAAATACTGTAAATACAATAGCGGCTGCAGATCCGCCCGTTGCGATCATGCCAGCGACAATAAATTGCGCAGAGCCTGCATAAATAAGTATGGACATTAACGTAATTTCAAGTACGCTTAACCCGGCCGTGTTCCCTACAACGCCTGCCGCGAATCCAATGCTCAAATAGCCTAACAATGTAGGGATACAGTCTTTTACCCCTTGCAGAAAACTGTCCTCGCTGCTCCGTTCACTATGAAGTCTCTCTTGCATGTCTTTCCCTTTCCCTTTCCGTAAATCGCAAGCATCTTTTATTATAGCAGAAACTTAAAAAACAGGCTTTGCATACATTGCAAAACCTGCTGGTATATATGTCTATGAATACATCTCAGCGAAGCGATTTTAAAGCGGATGACCAGCTGACGACTTGGTTCAACATGTCATTTACATGCGCTTGATGCAGATCCGCGGGCTTGAACATGGTGTAATTTTCGAAGTCGGTAAACAGATTTAGTGCCGGATGCGTGCGAACGTCGGCCACTTGCAGCTCTGCCAGTATCCCCCGCAAATGCTCAGCGGCGCGCGTCCCGCCTGAAGAGCCGTAACTGACAATGCCTGCCGCTTTGTTGTACCATTCTGTCCGTGCAGAGTCCAGCGCATTCTTTAAAGCACCAGTGATGCTGTGATTATATTCTGCAGTGACAAAAATAAAGCCGTCCAGGCTGGAGATTCTACTCGCCCAAGCCGCCACTTGCTCCCTCCCTGCCGGGTCTCCTAAAAATGGCAAATTGAATTGTTCCAGGTCTACAATTTCATATGCGGCATCTCCTCGTTGATCAGCTATATCCTTAATCCATTGGCCGACCTGTGGACTGACTCTCCCCGGACGTGTGCTCCCGAGAATAATTCCAATCGTTAATAGAGTCGTTGTCATACGTTATTCCTCCCTTGGTAGTTAACATTAATGTTAGTGACCAATAACTAACATATTGCCTATACGTTTACCTCCTTATCCTCCTCCCTGCGTAGTAATGAGCCGCGAATACCGATAAAAATAACTAAAGAGACAAAGCCGGACAACGCACAAACGGCAAACAAGTAAAGATACCCCAAATACTGGGAAACTAAACCAAGTATAATCGAGCCCAAGCCAATTCCTAAATCCATAGCCGTGAAATAAGAAGCATTGGCAACTCCTTTTTTCGTAGAAGGGACAAGATTAATTGCGGCTGTTTGCAGCGTAGGCTGCGCCGATCCAAAGCCGATTCCATACAAAACTGCTGCGCACAGAACGCCAGACAAGCCGTGGGACAAGCTCAAGATGACAAGAGCGGCAATCGTAATCACTAATGAAGGAATAATAATGGCTGCTTCGCCGTAACGATCCGTCAGCTTGCCTGCAACCGGACGAGTCAAAGTTAAGGCAATGGCGTATACCAAGAAGAAAGTACCGGAATTGACTTGAATGGATTCGGCGAATAGCGGCACAAATGTCGTGATTCCCCCATAAGTTAGTGCCAGGAAAAAAGCTGCTGCAGATAGAGGCAGAAGCGTTTTTTCAAAAAACACCATTTTCGTCTGCTTGTTGACAGCAATGGACGGAATCTTCGTGAGCAATGCGATCCCGATGGCGACAGCGGATAAACAAGCAGCGAGCAGAAACAGACGGTCGAAAGAAGCGTTTTGAACCATCCACACCCCGACAATCGGCCCGATCGCCATCGATACCGTCATAGAAAGCCCATACCAGCCCATTCCTTCCCCTCGCCGCTGAGCGGGAATAACATCAGTAATCGAAGTGCCAATGGATGTCGTGGACATCGCCCATCCTAAGCCATGCAATATCCGCAAAAGAATGAGCAGCAAAATTCCGCTCGCCCAGCTGTATAGAAAAGTAGCGACGGTCAAAACAATTAAACCTGCAACAATAAAAATGCGTCTGCCATGCCGGTCCAACAGACCGCCAATAAATGGGCGGGCGGCAACCGCCGATAGTGTAAAGCCTCCGATAATGAGCCCCAGCCGGGATTCTGCTACACCAAGCTGCTTAATATACAGCGGCAAAGCAGGAAGAAGAATATAGAACCCGAAGCATAAGAAAAATAATGTCAACGTCAAGCCGATAAATGATTTTGTCCAAAGTCGTTCCATACTTTATTTCCCCTCGTGTTTGATAGTTAGTACTAACTAACATCGTGCTGAAAAAAAATTATATCTCTAATCCTTTGGCTATTATGGCTACTACTTCCTGCAAGTCTTCTGCTATCGCATTCTCCTCCAACAAAATGCTGGAAACATATCTGCCATAATTGAAGCGCATAAGCGTCAGTGCTTGGGTTTTCGGGTCCCCTGGGCGCACCTTCCCCTTTTCCTGCATCATTCGCATATACTCCGTCACAACTTCAAAAAATTTGGATGCGTTCTGGTGCAAATTCAAATGCATCTCCGGCATTGTTTTCCTTTCCATTACGGAAATTAAAAATAGCTTTTTATTTTTTTTCAGCACGTTATGATACAACTCACTAATCATCATTAAATCCGCTTCGAGCTCATAAGTGATGTTGTTCTGGATCGTCTGTTCAATAGGCGCTGAAAACAGATAAGTGTCGATTACAGCATCCAGGATCGCTTTTTTGGAGCCAAAGGTGCGGAATACCGTCATCTCGCTTACGGATGCGGCGGCAGCTATTTCTTTTACAGTTACGGCCTTGTAGCCTTTCTCTGACATCAGATCGATGGTAGCAGACAAAATTTTGTCGGCAGTGCTTTCTATCTTAGCGCTCATATATCGCCTCTTCCTGTTAGTTAGTGACAACTAACATTTGTTGTTTACATACTACCTTTTTCCAAAGTAATCGTCAAGCCCAATTCAGCGCGGCGAATTTGCTATAGCTAATAGCTATAGCTAGATATAATTTTTTGGAGTTATTTATAGTGAACAGGACATGGTATTATTGGTCTTAACGAAGAAGAAACGAGGAGAGATGCAGCATGTCCCAGATTGAAACAATCAGCACAAGAGAGATAACTCCCTTCCGCTTTGATATTGTAGGCAGCTTTTTGCGTCCGCAGGCTTTAAAGGATGCCAGACAGAAATTCCAAAACAATGAAATTTCTGCGACCCAGCTTCGCGCTGTCGAAGATCAGGAAATTGTCCGGCTTATCGCCAAGCAAAAGCAAGTTGGTTTAAAGGCTGTAACGGACGGCGAGTTCAGACGCTCATGGTGGCATCTCGATTTCATGTGGGGCTTTAACGGCATTGAAAAGTTCAGCAGCGATAAGGGCTACGTCTTCAAAGGCTTTGTCACGAGAGCTGAGACCGCCCGCGTGTCCGGCAAAATCCAATATAATCCCAACCACCCTTTTATCGAACATTTTATGTTTTTGAAGGAAGCAGCCGGCGAAGGGGTCATTGCCCGGCAAGCGATTCCCGCTCCGGCTCAAATTTTGCACGAGGTGCTCCGCGGCGATAACCGGGCCAGTACAGATGCCGTTTATGCCTCTGTGGATGAGGTTATTGCAGATTTGGCCGAAGCTTACCGGCAAACGATTCTGGCTTTTTATGCCGCCGGCTGCAGAAGCTTGCAATTGGATGACACCACCTGGGGAGTACTTTGCGATCCGAAAAACCGTGCAGTAATGGAGAGCAGCGGCACTAATGTCGATGAGGCGCTGGCCCGCTATGCCAAAATCAACGAAATCGCCACAAACGATTTGCCGGGCGACTTGGTCATCACTACGCATGTATGCCGCGGCAACTTCCGTTCCACCTATATGGCAACAGGCAGCTATGATGTTATTGCCGATGCTTATTTCAACCAGCCGAACTACGATGCCTATTATTTGGAGTTTGATACGGAGCGCGCGGGCGGTTTCGAAGTGCTCAAAGGCTTGAAAGGCCGGAAAGTCGTGCTTGGCCTCGTCTCCTCTAAAACAGGCGAACTGGAGGACCGCGCGCACATTATCGCCCGGATTAGAGAAGCAGCACAGTATGTCAATCTTGATGATATTTGCCTAAGCCCGCAATGCGGCTTTGCTTCTACTGAGGAAGGCAATCTGCTGACTGAGGAAGAGCAATGGAAGAAACTCGCCTTCATTCGCGACGTTGCTGGTGAGGTGTGGGGTTAAGGCAACGAACCAGGATATGAGCAAAAAACCGTCTCTCGATTCATTTCAAAGGGAGACGGTTTTTCTTCGTTATACGCGATTACTTAGCTTGAATATATCCTTCCGCTTTGAGCAGCTCTGCAATCAGCAGGGCGCCGCCTGCAGCGCCGCGCAGCGTATTATGCGACAAACCGACAAATTTATAGTCGTAAACGGAGTCCTCGCGCAATCGGCCTGCAGATACGCCCATTCCGCCTTCAATGTCGCGGTCCAGCTGGGTTTGCGGACGGTTTTCTTCTTCAAAATAAGTGATAAACTGCTTAGGCGCGCTTGGCAATCCAAGCTCCTGCGGACGGCCCTTGAATTCCTGCCAGCGCTGCAAAATTTCTTCCTTCGACGGCTTGTTCTCGAACGAAACGAAGACCGTAGCCAAGTGGCCGTCCGTTACCGGAACGCGGATACATTGGGTTGTAATGACAGGCGAGCTCGCTTTCACAATTTCGCCATTCTCAACTTTACCCCAAATACGCAGCGGCTCCTGCTCGCTCTTCTCCTCTTCGCCGCCGATGTATGGAATAACATTATCGATCATTTCCGGCCAGTCGGTAAAGTTTTTGCCCGCTCCGGAAATCGCTTGATACGTTGAAGCCACTACTGTAGTCGGGTTGAACTCCAGCAGCGCGTTCAGCATCGGTACATAGCTTTGAATAGAGCAGTTCGGCTTAACGGCAATAAAGCCTTTTGAAGTTCCCAGACGTTTGCGCTGGGCAGCGATCACTTCAATATGCTCCGGGTTGATTTCCGGAATGACCATTGGAACATCCGGCGTCCAGCGGTGAGCCGAGTTATTCGAAATAACAGGCGTTTCCGTTTTCGCATAGGCCTCTTCCAGCGCTTTAATTTCATCCTTTTTCATATCGACTGCGCAGAAGATAAAGTCCACCTGTCCGGCAACCTCTTCTACCTTTGAAGCATCCTGGACAACAATGTTTTTCACGTCTGCCGGGATATCTCCAGCCATTTTCCATCTATTTTTCACAGCTTCCTCGTAAGTTTTCCCTGCAGATCCGGCACTGGCCGCAATCGTAGTTACTTTAAACCAAGGGTGCTGATCCAGCAATTGAACAAGCCGTTGGCCGACCATGCCTGTTCCACCAACGATACCAACTTTCAGCAATTCTGACATGAGCTATTTCAACCCTTTCATGAAATTATCTTCTTGTACCACCGTATGTTTTATATGCGCTAAGGTTCCAATGCCGCGCAACAAAAAAATCCCACCCCCAAGACAATTGTCTCAGGGACGAGATTGAATGCTCGTGGTACCACCCCAGGTTCGCTAATATGTCGCCATATTAGCCTCTTCAAGTACGGCATTACAAAGTAATGCTTATACTCTAGCTCTGTAACAGGAGCTCCTGTCACACCATCCCCGCACGAATCAGTTCCGATGTGCTGCTCAGAGGCTTTTTTCAATAAAAACTTCTTTACTCCTTTTCAGCTGCCGGAGCTCTCTGCAAAAGAATGTTTTTTATCTACTCTTCTCGTCTTCGCATTTGATATCTTTTTTATAGTATCAAATAATGACAACAAGGTAAATAACATTTTGTAAAAAAACAAATTTTTTATCGCGAAATAGCCGAAAGTCCCGCTCCATTCAACATGCGTTTAGCCCCTGCCATCTCTCAATGGCGCCCATACAGCCCGCGTCCAGGCCATCTGCAGCCCAACCCGCTCCATATTGTGCTGACTTGAGCTTCCAAAGTTCGCCTGTGCGACAACGAGCTCACAATTTGCTTTGTACGCTTCATGCAGCCGCCAGTGCAAAGTGCAGTTTGCAAGCCATTCCTCCTAAATTGTGGCGCAGTGGCAGCCAGCGTGAAGGAGGCAATATTATCGTTAATATGCATAACTGAGACAGCGGCAGGAAGACCGTTCCAATAAGCCAAAAACAACTTCCAGCCGGCACGGTGCAATAAACCGATATTATTATTGGCAAAATGGTGCTTATGCGCGATATCCATCCCCGCGCCTACACAATGAATTTCGGCGTAAAGATCAAAATCCGCTTCATTCTCAGTCTCGTGTATATCGATATTGTCAGGCAGGGCAGGCCGCTCACGGCAAGGCAGACCATAGAGGACGGAATGAAAGCTTTCCTGGAACAATCCATTTTCAGCGAGCTGTCTTAGCAGCTGCGGGCTTGAGACGAACGGATCGATGTCGAGCTGAAACCTCCGCTCTCTGTCACGGTAGAACGTTATGATCTCCTCTATGTTGCCCAAATCTGCTTGCGCGAATCCCTTAATGGAGTTGAAGAGAGCCCAAGGCATGGATTTAATGTAGAAAGCTGTGCAGCTCGAGCCGTTAAATCTTTTAATTTCGACACCTTCCGGATTTCCGCTGCGTTCGCCGATTGAGCTGATTCTCGATGTAAAATAATCCACCTCGGACTGTTGTATTCGCTTCGCCAATCGTTCGTTAATAATAGGCAAGTGCAATTAACAATCACTCCCAGTTCGACATCCTCCCCCGCCTACACTTTGCTTAGAGGCGGGGGATTCCCCTTATTCGCCTCATTAGCGTGAAGCAGGTTCAGTTACCGTTTCCTTAGGAATTTGTTTCATGATCACAGAAGAGGTTCGTACGCTCGCTTCTGTACCCGAACAAACTCCGGGGTTCAGTTCCGTCCATGTTGAACGTCTTTGGTGTGACGGATAGAACTTCTCGGTTAGATATTCAGCACAGTCAGGTGCCTTATGCAAGGTATCTAGCCCTGCACAACGGCTTTTTACGCCGTCGTTTTGTCTTATATGACAAGAGATGGTCTGCGGGATATGACGAAGGCGGCATTGACGTCCGCGTTATCGTGATAGCCGCAAGAGCATTGGAATTGATCTTTCCTGCGATGGTTTTTCCGTATGATTCCGCACTGACTGCATTCCTGAGAGGTTTTATAGGGATTCACCTTTTCCACGTTTAGCTCGGCTAATGCGGCTTTATAGGTGATCTTTCGTTCCAAATCATAGAACGCCCAAGCATGAATATTGCGATCTGCACGCTTCCAATATTTTTTCATCGAACGGATGCGGCTCAGGTCTTCCAGCTTGATGATGGATGCCCCGCTCGCACGCGCAAATTGCACGATATTTTTGGCCATGACATGATTCCAATATTGCATCATACGCCGTTCTTTATGTGCGAGTCGTTTGAGCGCTTTCATGTTTTTCGCTTGCTGGATTTCCCTTCGCAAACGGGCATACCGCCTGCGGATATGGCCAATACGTTTCCCGTTAAAGGTCAGGTAGTTCCCCGTATCGGCATCGGCAGCAACCGCAATGAGGCGTAATCCGCGATCAACGCCAATTGCTTTGTTCGTTTTCGGCCTTTCCTGAAGTTCAAAGGAAAGGGTGAAAGCAAAATACCACTTCCCCTTGCGCTCAAAAAGCTGCGCATTCCCTTTTTTCGGTTTCGAGATTCCTTCGTATGAAGGTTTATAGTGTTTGCTGTTTGGATCCATTTCCCCAGTCAGAAGATAATTCACCCAAAACAAAGCATAATCGTTGACGCTGGCAGGCACATATTTATCGATGGTTAGATGGCCTTCGATGGTGGGGATGCCAATTTTCAGGTGTCCTTGATCGAAACGGAGCCGCCAGTTCTGATTGTCAAACAAAATCGAGATATTCGCTCGAAAGGAAGGAAAACCCTTGGTGTTGGCATGCTTCCGCCAATCTTGATACCGGCTGACAGCCAGTTTTCTTGCTTCTTGAAGCAGTGTTGATGGTAAAGGTATGGAACGAAGGAGGCGATCCAACTCTGTTGCGTTGCGTATTGGGGACTTCTGCAGGTGTAGAAGGGCTTGATTGCTAGCTTGTGAGAAGTGGGAACGCATCGTTTTATACATGTCTTGTTTCACCAATGTTGGCCGATACAAAGGAAGTTTGATCGTAATCGTATTCATACTCATTTCCAATCCCCCCATATCTACCATTATACCAGAACGTCAGTTCGGTTTCAAATAGGAAAAAACGGCTTTAAAATCATGTCGGACAATTGAGATGGCAAAATTGCCACCCTTGTCCGAAGACGATTCATCTCCTACCTAAGCTTCCGCTTTGAGGAAGGAGTCTTCTCGTCTGTATTAGATAACGTAATATTTTCACCCGTTTCTCGCTCATTCTTAGTTTTTCAGTCTATATTGGTTTACACTCAGGGTTTTGACCGTAGAGCATTTGAGTACGAACACAGTCTATTGGTGTATTTGCAGGTATATCTAAGAAATATTCTAGTTGCCATATCTGAGTTTTTTGAGCCTGACGACTCGTAGGCTTGTCCCAAGGTGGGTAAACGCGTATGGCTCTTTTACCACCTTTCCCTTCATTGGATACGATACCCTTATTACATAGAACAGCTTTTGGAAATACAAATTGACCAAAGTTATTTCCTTCGCGGGTGCTAATAACAAACAAATCGACTGGATCTGATATGTCATATGGTTGAATCGGTCCATTCCCAATCCGCTCCCACAAAGTCACAAATTGTCCAATCTTTGTAGGAGTGATTTTGGCAACACGAAATCTAATGGAGAGGGCATCCAAATTAAATACATAGGCCCCATATTCAGCATTTTGTGCTTCTATTCGTGGTTGAGAGCACTCAAATCCGCATGGACTATAGACAAGCGACTTGGCGGCAAGAAGGTCACTATTAATTGTGACAGAGGAAGGCCAGGAATTTTGACAGCTAGGATCAACTTCTGAAAAGTTTCGATTTATCTCATCCATTATTGAACGGCAATATAAATTTCAATCGTACTGTCAGCATTGTACTTTTCATAATCAACGGTGTATGCGCGCTTAAGCTGGCCTGCGCCTTCCTGCTCCCATACCTTCTGCCACGCTTTCACCACACCCAACTCATCCTGCGCATCCACTTTGAATATTTGATAAGCTGCCGAAGCCGGGATGTCGATAAGGGAATGCGGTGTGTCGGCAACATCCTTCGCTTCCACCGCGACACCTAAGGAATAGTCTCCGCGATAGTCGCTTGCATAGTCAAAATAAACGCCGTATGTACATGCCGCCGGATCATGGAGCTGCTGCGAAGCTTGCTTCCACAATTCCTGAATTTTATTCATCATCTCAGGGTCGTCAAAGTTATTGGTGCGAGTCTGGCGGATCAAACTTAGTTTCATCACGGCTCAACCTTTCTTACAAAAATATGATTTTTGCTTCCATAAACCAATTATAAAACATTTGTTCGCATTTTTCAAAGTTTTTGACCATAGCGCTATTACCAGCTTGCGCGATCACGCAAAAAATATGCGGGACGATGGCGGGTTTTCGCCCTGTTCTACGGATTTGCTCATATTGCGAATCTGCTAAAGTAAAGAGGCCATTCAATCATTCGCAGCGAGGAGTTAAAGCTTATGCCTATTTTACCTGCAAAAAAGAAGAGATCCTGGCTCGCATTAGCGCTTGTCGCCGTCCTGATTCTCCCTGCTCCCGCTTATGCAGCCGCTACGCCTGCTTCCCCTGCCGGAGCAACCGATGCCAAGGAAGTGGAGACGTTCATGGACGGTTTCTTCAAGCGCAAAGACATCCGGGACACACTTGCCGGCGCGGTTGTTGTCATCGTCAAGGGAGACAAGACACTGCTCAAAAAAGGTTATGGCTACGCCAACATAGAAAGCCGGACGCCGGTCGATCCCGACAAGACGCTGTTCCGGCTGGCCTCCGTGTCCAAGACCTTTACAGCTACCGCGCTCATGCAGCTGGCCGAGCAGAAAAAAGTCGATTTGAATCGCGATATTGGCGCGTATTTGGCCGATCTGCGAATTCCGAACGAGACCGGAGCGCCGCTGACCTTGAAGCATCTGCTGACGCATACGAGCGGCTTTGATTACACGGAAGCGGCTGAGGACGAAGGCCCGCCACAGGATGTTTATCCTTTGGACGCTTACATCAAGGACAACCTGCCCGGCGTAATCCGCAAACCCGGTGAAGCGTACCGCTACGATAATTACGGCTACAATCTCATCGGCTACATTGTACAAAATGCAGCCAAAAAACCATTCGAGCAGTTTGTTGCGGAGAACATCTTTGCGCCGTTACGCATGACCAACAGCTACTTCGGCCTTACAAGCGATGTGGAGCAGCGGCTGGCGACGCCATATGACGGCGCGGGAGAGCCGCTTCCGCAATATGCGACGCTTCCCAACTTTTCGCCTGACGGCGGTCTCATCTCGACCGGCGCGGATATGGCGCGGTTCATGATCGCCGAGCTGAATGGCGGCAAGCTGGATGGTGTCTCCATCCTGAGCGAACAGTCGCTAAAGGAGATGCAGCAGACAAGCGTATCGATTCATCCGGACATTCCAGGCGTCGGCTACGGCCTCGAGTCGTCCTTTCCCGTTTATGCGAACGGCCAGTTCGTCATTGACAAGAGCGGTGCGGCGTCAGGCTTCCAGTCGCATCTGTGGTTGCTGCCTGAGCGCAAGACTGGACTCTTTATCGCCTTGAACAGCTCGCAGAATGCTCGAACGGTTCGCGCCAAGCTGTTCCAATCTTTTATGGACCACTATTTTCCTCAAGCTAGGAAGCCCGGCGAGCAAGTTTCTCCCATAAAGCAGACGAAGGAGCAGCTTCGCCGGCTGGAGGGCACCTACCGGGATTTGCGGCTCCCGATGTGGCATTACGAAATTACCGCCCGCGATGGCGGCTTGACGGTAAGCGGCTCGAACGGCGAGCACATCTTGAAGCAGCTAAAGGAACTGCTGTTTGAGGACGAGAATGGGCAGAAGGCCGCTTTCAAGGAAGACGGCAAAGGAAATATCGCTTATTTTGCCTATAACAAATCTGACAGCTGGGCGGAAAAACTGCCAGCTCCCCGGCCCTATCGCGATGTGCCGGCTGCTCACCCCTATGCCAAGTTTATTTATTACGTCCAGCAGCAAGGGTTGCTCGGAACAGAGGACAGCCCGGAATTCCGGCCGGAGCAGCAGATCTCCCGCGGACAATTTGTCGGCTTGCTGATGAGGCTGGGCAGAGCGCCATTATCTGCAGAACCGACAGCCTTCGCGGATACGGCTGACAGTCCGTATGCGGCCGAAATCGCAGCCGCTCTGGAAGCCGGAATCGTCAGCGGCACTCCATCGGGAAAGTTTGAGCCGGAGCGGACGATCACCCGCCAGGAAGCGGCTCTCATCATGGCGCGCGCATTGATCGCCGGATTCGGCTCAGCCGGTGCAGCCGCCCTTGAAGCCAAATTGGCCGGCGATACGGCCGGCTGGGCCTTGAAAGGCGTGCAAACCGCTGTAGCAAGAGGATATTTTGGCCCGGAAGTCAAGCAGAACGCGGACGGCTCTGTTGATTTCCGCTCCAAGCAACCGCTGCTTCGCCAGGAAGCGGCCGCGATGCTATATCATTTTCCATAATGTTGGACATTCAGGATAAGCAGCCTCCCCTTGCGGCGCAGGCTGCTCTATTTATTAGGCAAACATGGTATACTTTATGCGGGTGATTACTTACGATGAAAGCAATAAATCGTTCACATTCAACGCGTAAAACCGGCTATTGGCTAGCTGCATCCGTTGCAGCTTTCGTCATCCTTGCCGCGTATATTTACACGGCCTCCTTCAAAGCTCCTTACATTGGCATTCAACTCAAGCCGGTTTCCGGTTCGGACTGGCTCATCGAAGCGATCGAGGAGAACGGAAAGGCAGCCGGCTGGGAAATCGAAACGGGAGACCGCATTGTCCATATAGCCGCCAGCCCCGAGCCCAAGCTGATTAACACCGGGACTGGAGCGATACTGAGCAAGGCGGGGCTGCTTGTCGTCGAGAAGCAGGACGGACGCAGGCTTGAGCTGCAAGGCACAGCCGATATGGATACCATCGCTCAAACGGCATATTCGCTTGCAATTGCGCTGCTGCTGCTCGCAATCGGCGGGTATGCTGTATACACGATGCCGGAATCGCGCGTCATCCGTTTATTCTATTTGCTCAATTGGACGATGGCTTTATGTATACTGACCGAGTTTTCAAACGAGAAAAGCATATCCGAGATCGTGATGACCTTCTGTGCGATATGGCTGCCTTATTTGCTGCTTTCCTTCTATTTTCTGTTCGTATTCCGCACCATCCACAGCCGGTTCAAAAAGCTGCAGCAGTCCTTTCTGATTTACTCAACTGTTTTTTCGGCATTAATCGTCTACTTCATATTTTCCGGCAGGGATGTTTCCGGATGGGTCGTCAATTTGCTGAATTTCACCATCCTTGGTACATTGGCCTTGCTTGCGGGCGTCACATTCGCACGTTGGAACATGTTCGATCGCATGGAGCGGAACCAGCTGCTTATCCTGTTCTCCGGATTGTATCTAAGCCTAATGCCGTATACGCTCTTATACGCCTTTCCGAAGCTTGTCTATGAGGATGAAATTGTGCCGATCAAATATACACTGGTCGGGCTTATCCCTTTTTCCGGCACGATCGCCTTCCTGCTGGTCAAACGGAGCATGCTCGACGTGCGCATCTATGTTCCCAGACTGCTCATTCACAGCCTGTACCTAAGCGCTGCTTTCACCATGTTCGCTGCGGCCGCCAAAGGACTGTCAGCGCTTGAGCTAGGCTCGCTGTTTATCCTGTTCCTCCTGCTCACCTATGCCTATCACAAAAGCTTGCTGCGTTTCCACCGCAAAGCCGAGCAGCGCGACGAATGGCTGGAACGGCAGACGCTTCTGCTGTCTAGACGGCTGGGGACAAAAAATAGCGGCAACGCGGGTACATCTGTCCAAATCCTGCTGGAGGCTCAACAGGCGGAACGGATTCGCACTACCTACTTCTTGCACGACCATCTGCTGCAGAATCTGATCTTCCTGTCACGGGATCTCGAAGAATTGCACGATACAGGCATAGCCGATAAGGAGCAAATTGCCATCTGGCTGAAATGCGTCTATGATTCACAACGCGATATACGTACGCTATGCGACGATTTGTATCCGCACATTATTGATAAAGGCGATCTGAAGGAAGCGCTGCAATGGCTCATGCGGACAATGCGGGAAAAAGGAGACATCCGAATTGAGCTGAAATATGAGCTTGAGGAAAGCGTACCGGCGAATGAGCTGATCAAAATCAATCTTTTCCGGGCGATCCGCGAATTTGTCCATAATGTATTCAAGCATTCCCAAGCATCCGCAATGAGCATTCGTCTGTGGAAGGAGCAGCAAACGATTCATTGTCAAATTACCGATAACGGCAAAGGCTTCGACGCGGCTGCAGCTTTCGATGCTTCACCTGCAGGAGCAAGAAGATTCGGACTGCTGACTGTCCATAGCCAAATTCGTCATCTTGGCGGGAATACCGATATCGCCTCTTCTCCGGGAAAAGGAACGGTTGTTACGGTCAGTCTGCCGCTAGAACTGGAGGTGCGCAACCATGCTTAAAACGATTCGCGTTGTCCTGCTCGACGATCATCCCTTAGTACTGGAAGGTTTGAAAAACCGGCTGGAAAAAGAGCCGGATATCGAGGTGCCGCAAACCTTCTCCGAGCCGCGGGAGCTGCTCGAGAAAATCGGCGATCTTCAGCCGGACGTACTCATCATGGATCTGTCCATGCCCGATATGGACGGCTTCGAATTGGGAAAGCTGCTGAAGGAGCGCTTCGGGCATACATTGAAAATCATTCTTCTATCGGGCTACACCTACGACGAGTTTTACAGCAAGGCATATGAAATCGGAGTGCATGCCTACTTGTCCAAGCAGAGCACTTACACCGAGATTATTAATGCCATTAAACAAAGCATGATGGGGTATGCTCTCGTCTCTGAAAAGGCGCTGAGCAGGACAAATCTGCTCACGCCGACGGAGCAAGCGGTACTAGCAAAGGTTGCCGAGGAGAAAACGAACAAGGAGATTGCCCAGGAGCTGGCGATGAGTCAACGTACGGTCGAATACCATCTGTCGGCAATCAATCAGAAGCTTGGAGTCAAAACGCGTATTGGTGCGGTGGCGAAAGGCTACGAAACAGGCTTGCTCGGTTCATTGCGCCAGCGGAATCAATGAAAACAGAAAGATCGAGCTCTGAGCATTCCGTTCAGGCTCGATCTTTCTTTATTCTTCTTCTCTTATTAAATGACGCTGCGGATGCTTTAACCGGCCTGCCTTGGTAAGTGCTTCCCGCAACAAATATTCAATATGCCCGTTTACACTGCGAAATTCATCCGCAGCCCATTGCTCCAAAGCCCGATGAATGTCCGGATCAAGACGCAGTGGAAAAGCTTTCTTCTGCTTGCTCATGAACTTTCCCCTAGCTGTAGAGAGAGCCCGTATTAATAACTGGAGTCGCCGCCCGATCCGAAACGATCGACACCATCAGATTATTAATCATCGCCGCTCTGCGCTCTGCATCGAGCTCTACCCCGCTGGCTTCGAGCTGTCTAAGCGCCGCTTCCACCATGCCAACCGCGCCTTCAACAATTTTTTGGCGAGCGGATACAATCGCAGTAGCTTGTTGTCTCTGCAGCATGGCGCTGGCGATTTCCGGAGCATAGGCCAAATGCGTCAATCTGGTCTCCAGCAGCTGTACACCTGCAACATCAAGGCGCTTCTGCAGCTCACTCATCAGCTCTGCGGCTACCTCGTCGGCATTGCCGCGCAATGAAAGCTTCGTATCGTCCGTGAATGTGTCATAAGGGTATTGCGCAGCGACATGGCGAAGCGCCGTCTCACTCTGAATGCCGACAAACTTCTCATAATGATCGACATCGAAAATAGCTTTTGCCGTATCGCGCACTTTGAACACAACAACCGCGCCGATTTCTACCGGATTACCTTCCGCGTCATTCACTTTCAGCGTTTGACTGTTAAAGTTTCTCACTTTAAGTGATACATTCGTTTTTGTCGTGAACGGAAGCACCATCCATAAGCCGCTTTCAATAACAGTGCCTGTATAGGTACCAAAGAAGGTAATCACTTTCGCCTGGTTCGGCTGCACAATAACGATCGAAGAGAAACAAATCCCCGATAAAGCAACTAATATAATGCCAACAGGAATGCAGTATACAGGGAGGTTTTCAGTAATGATCGTGTACAAAGTTAGAAACAAACCGCCCAAACCCGCTATTAGTGCTACGAACAGCGCCAAATATCCACTTACATGCCATGCTTTTTTCTCTCTCATCGCCCTCACCCCATATCTTTTTGATATTTATATGATATCACTTTTTACATATTTATTCAATTCCTTTTCATAAAAATCTTGATTGTCATGCGACAGTTGAACCGATGATCCGTTATCTTGTCGAAAATCAGCGAATTCGGAGGCTTCGCGGACAGACGGGGGCTGTCGATATATAGATATAATTTAGGATCAGCTGAGCTCTCGTACCGCCCTGGCTGCATCGGAAAAGAAGGCGGCGTCGCTGCCGAAGCTGGCTGCGCTTCGAGGGCTGGCGCCGCCCGTCAGCCTAGCTATCGGGAAACACCCGGAATGCGGTATTTCTGCCGCTTCGCTGGTGCTCCCTGCCCCGGCCTCACTATCGTTATTTGAGTATGACTGTACTATTTGAGTGCTCGTAAATTGTTTACAAACAAATGGTTTGGTAAAACTGTTCATTATAAAAATAGTCTAATTTTTTTGTTGAACTATCCTGCCCGTTACTTCAATAAACCAAAATGGAGCCGCGGCGAGCAGCTCCAGACTATCGTTCCTCGATAGAGTAATGTTGTATGTGACTAATGCTGTTACCGATCAGGAAACATTCCACTACGTCTTGCGTGACCTTGAAATCCTTGCTGCCGTAGCCGACGCCGGCGCCATCCGAAATCGAATCGGCAATCGGCTCGTCGCTGATGTACCTTGACGTGTCGATTGAGGCAGATATCGCCTGAAGCGCCCGATGACGGGATGAATTGGCCGTCGCCATCGTGTTTTGGAACTGCCCTAGTGCATGCTCTCGCGTCTCGATCACGCCGGAACCCGGCAAAATGTCGTGAAATTGACTAAACAGCACGTTCCGCCAAGCTTCCTCGAATCGATTGATCGGATAAGCCGCACCGGTTTGGAGATGGGCAATCGCTCCGAGCGCTTCGGCTTCGTAAAGCGCCGCCTCCGAAGCGCCCTTCGTTAACTTTGAACAAGCGGTAACCATATTCGAGCTGGGTCAGAATCCTTTCCGGCCAATAACCGGAAGCTTTATGTTTGTTCAGTTGCTGTAATTTGGGCACAAGCGAATGCATGTCGTTCTCTCCCTCTATGCGGATACTTGTTAATCTGGGATTTTCCGGCTAAAGAATGATATCAATCTACAGCTCAAATAAGTTGTAGATAGATATCATTTAGCGTATCCCGTTTACTCTGTAGAGCATTAATTTCTTAATCATTTCATTATTGCTCCGTCACCAGGGTGGCGATTTTTTTGGCAGTCAGCGTCAGGCAAACCGCCGCTTCTTCCTGCTCCATAGGTCCGATGATTTGTTCGTTTAGGCTTGTCTCGTGCGTTGCGCGGCTTCGTTTGAAAAGTTCTCCTCTCATGTGAACAACCTGCTCCTCCATGCCCAAGTTCACGAGCCGAACCGTCACTCCATGGCCGGAATCGGCCATTTTCAGTGCGGTGAGTTGAACGGAAGGATCGCATTCGATGGCCGCCCACGACAGTTCGGGCGCCAGGCTTCCTCCATGAATGGAAGTCGTGATCGCGCGCATGGGTACATTGAACTGATAAGCTTCACGCACCGCGAAACGATAGTCTCCCCGGTGAGGTACAATGGCGAAACGGGCGGAGTAAGGCCCGATGCATTGCGCGCCGGGAGTCGGGAAGTAATTCCAGTCGCCCAGTTCGCCGACACTGCGCAGCAGCGTCAGCGCCATCGTGTTTCGGCCGTCCCGCAGCACTTCGTATTCCGGCAAGCCTTCCGCGGCAATCGCGAGCCCGCCCGATCCGTCGCTCAAATCGAAGAAGGATTGCATTCGTTCATTGCGCGCCGGGTTCGTCCATCCGCTCCACGGTTCGATATTCCGCTTCACCACGTCGAACGGCGCGTCCGCATAGACGCTGTCCGTACGGAGATCGCTCGGGAACAACACCCGTAGCCTGTGGTCCTTAATTTGATTATCAAAGCTAACCTCCACTTCTACGCTGCGCGCTTCCGTTCCCAGGCTCAATAGGATTTCGATTTTCTGCTTTTTCTTCTGACTTGACCGCGTCGACGCTTCGCGCTCCACTGGAAGCTCGAGGATATGCTCCAGGCGAACGGACGCGGCAAAGTTAGTCGATACATTTTCCAACCGCGCTGGGCGACCGGCCGTTGTGATCGGCTCCGTTCCTTGTGCGGCGACATACATATATTCGTCTCCAATGTCTCCCGTGTCCTCGAGGATAAGCAAATCCTTGAACACCCTGCCTGTCTCTTTGTCCGTCAGCCGAACTCGGCCATCTCCTTCTACTTCGACGCGTAAATAGGCATTTTCCAACAAGGCCGAACTGTCGGAGACCGTGCAAATAGGCAGCTTTCGTTGCGGGAATTCGGGAGCCGGCATAGCCGCCTTTTCCATCCAGAGAAACGACTGATGGCCTACCGAGGGAACGTTCCTGGCGAAGAAGCGCAGGATGTAGCGCCGTTTTTTCCATGTAATGCGGAACTTGTCATCGGGCAGCGTAAAACCGTGCACCCAGCCGCGATCCTCGCAGTCATACGGAACGGGTTCTCCCTTGCAATCGAGCAGCACCCAACGGTCGGTTTGAATTTCCTCCTCGGTATCCACTTCTGCTATAACCCATTCGCTTCGTTCCCAACCGAGCGAATTGAACACGACTACCGGAACCGCAACACCTTTCGCACTTTCCGACTCGGCAGAAGCAAGCAGCGACGCGGTGTCAACAGCCGTTGCAATCGACTCCAAAGCTTTACTGCTTAGCGTTTCGGCGATTTGCCAGGCCTTACGGTATCGGGTAACCATTTCCTCATGCACTTCGTCAATGCTGCATCCGCAGATAGAATCGTGCGGATGATTTTGCAGCAGCAGCTTCCAAGCATGACGGACAAAAGCTTCCGGATAAGGCTCGCCTAGCAAATGAGCGATCGCCGTAAACGGTTCAACCCACCGTTCCAATTCCGTCTGAAGTCGGACGTTCCATTGCTTCAGATGCATCCTCGCAGACGCTGTATTGACGAGCGTTCCCAAACCCGTCGTATATTCGCCAATCAACTCGCCTGATACCGTCGGCCAATCCGCCGGGGAGCTTCGAAGTGAGGCGAAATAATTCGGAAAATGGCTGTGAATAAATGTATAGTCGGGCAGGATGCGATTGAGAACGTCGATGGCTTGACCAATATCCGCCTGTACTGGCTGGTGATCACAGCCATTCATCAATAAAAGATGTTGCGTCGTTGCCGCCCGCTCGACGTTCTCCAGCACTACTTTGGCCCGTTCCCTTGCCGCAACGGGATCCGTCGGTAATTCCATTCCGTTGTGATACCAGTTCGCTAGAAACACGGATAAAACTTTGGAGCCGTCCGGTGATTCCCACCATAATTCGGACGGATAGCGGTCGATCGAATCGGCATCGACCGTATTATTTTCCGCGATGGCGTTGATCCCCCGCCCGAATACCGCCGTGTCGATCGCAAACCCGCACAGCAGCTGTGCGGTCTGCGAGATATTGCCGAACGTATCCGGGTAGTAACCGATTTTCACAGTCCCTCCGAGCTGTTCAGCCCGCCGCAAGCCGATTTGCAGGTTGCGAATTTGCGCCTCACCGCTCGTCAGAAAGGCGTCTTGCAACACATACCACGGACCGACGAACAATTTGCCGGCTTCCACCAGCTTACGGATCCTGGATTCCTGATCGGGCCGAATTTCCAAATAATCGTCAATCGGAATCACGTGTCCATCCATATGGAAAAACTCGAACCCATTGCCCTCGGTTTCCAGCAGTTCCAACACCCGGTCCATTAGTTGAACCAGCCTCATGCGAAACTTTTCGAATGGCATGTACCACTCGCGATCCCAGTGGGAATGAGAAATAATGTGAACCGTCTTGTTCTCCAAACGAATACTCGCTCCTTTCGATTTGCTCTTATCTCTTTTCTCTTTTCTCTTTTCTCATTGTTAGTAGAGACGTTCTACCTCAATACCGTTCACCAGCGCGTCGCCTGTTTGCCCGTTAAAATCCAGATTTAACTGCCCGTCCGCCACATCGACCGTAAATTCGAAGCGCTGACCCCGATATTGTCCGCCAGCAATGCGGTCGTACACCATCTTATAGATGTCGTAACCGGACAAGATGTCATTCCCTTCGGCCTGCAGGGAAAACTGGCGTTGATAAGATTGCGTATTGGCAAGCTCTGCGAACGCAAGTCGAACCCGGTACGTCCCGTTTGGCACGTCAAACTGGTAACCGAACGAACTGCCATGTCTTTCGCTTTGAAACAGTGTTGTAGGGAAATCGTCATTGTCACTATCGACAACCGTAACTGTATTTGCCGTGGAGCCTGTCGCAGTCGTTCCGGTATATCCGTAACCTTGCACGGATGAATATGCTTGATCCGCCACCCATGCTCGCCCGCCGGCATCGGTGAATCCGCTGCCTCCTGCATTAACCCTGTATACTTTCGGGCTTACGACTTGAATCGAAATTGTTTTTGTATCGCCAAACCAGGATACCCCATCCTGCACCATGCGCAGCACCAGATTATAAGTATTCGGCGCAGTTGGAGCCTGGAGGTCAAATCTGAACATTTTTTTATCGCCTTGACGAATAGAATCATTGTTGTTCAAAAACACGCGCTGATTCGCAGCACCGGAGCTGTACCCGCCATCATTAAATTTCACAATGGAAAAATCATTACCCGTCGGTGTACCTAGGCGGTAATTCGCTGAGGAATTCCATATCCACGAGCCCCGATTCACCACTTCAACTTCCACGGAATGCTGGGAGCCCGCGGCCATTTGCAACGGAATGTTATCGCTTGTGAATGCCGCATCATTCGTGGCATTCGTTACGTTCACGTTAAAGGAAACGGCTTGATTCGCCCAACCTGTACCCTCATGAATCATATCGACCGAGAACGTATGCATCCCTGCCGCAGTCGGAGCCGTAATATCGAAAGTAAAAGATTTTACGCTTTCAGGAGCAATGGAATCCTCTGCGTTCAAATAAACCCTTTGATTCGTGGCCGAAGTACTGCTGCCGCCGTCTTTGAAATTGCTGAACTTAAATTCGTTTGCTGCTGTCGCGCCAAGCCGGTAATTTCCCGTGAGAGTCCACGTTTCCGTTCCAACGTTTTTGAGAGAAATCGTCACCCGCCTGGTCGAGCCGGCTGGCATATAAACGGGAACTGCAGCACTGTTTATCAACGCCGCATCCAATCCGGTACGAACGGATGGTACGACCATAATCTCTTTCTCGAACGTCGGACCGAACCATGCCGTCCCGTCCTTTACCATTCGTCCGGAAAACACATATTCCCCTCGTTTGGCCGGCGCTTGCACGCTAAAGACGAATGTTTTGCTGGAACCGGGTGCAATGGATTCTTCAGCGGCCAAAAATGCCCGTTGATTCGTTTCGGAGTTGCTGAATCCCCAGCCGGAAGATCCGGTCCATATAATGCTGTTTACAATCGATTTTTTAAAATCTAAATCATATGCCGGAATTGATCCCAACCGGTAATTGCCTGCTGCTGTCCAAGTAGTGCTACCGACATTTTTTACAGTTACGCTTACCGCTCCGGTTGTACCCTCGGCCAATTCGATTGGCACGGAGACGGAAGTGACGATAGCCTGATCTCCTGACGCCGCCACGACCGGAATAGATCTCGTATATGGAGTTCCCACCCAGGTGGCCCCGTCACGTACCATGTGCCCGCTGAACGTATACGTTCCCGTTGTCGCCGGAGCCGTTATCGTAAACGTAAACTTCTTCGTGCCTTGCGGTGCAATGCTTTCTCCTGGGGATAGAAATACTCTTTGATTCTTTGCGTCGATGGAATATCCGCCGTTCAAGTTTTTCCAGATGAATTGATTGCTCGTACTGGCGCCGAACCGGTCGTTCGTGCCCATCGTCCATGTCGTACTTCCCACATTGCGAAGAGTGACATTGACATCATAGTCATAGCCGGCGACCATTTGTTCGGGCATATCAACCGACAGGACGATACCATCATTAGCATTGGATGTAGTGGCCTGCCTGATCAAGCTATAGAAGCTATAAGGATCGACCACTTCATAATTCCAGGACGGATGATCCGCCTGCATTTTTTCATATAGGTCATTAATGAAGGAAGGACTAGCAAACGAGGAGCGGATCGTAAGAAAGTTATTCTGTCCACCCGGATTCGTCAATGCTGAAGTTACGTTGTAAATGGTCGCTGCCGCCGAGTTCAAGTCATATCTATCCACACCCAAATTATTCGTAATAACCGCCATATTGCCATTGCGGACAGCAGGGGTGCCGGTCGCTGCAGAAACCGTGATGCCATCCGCGCTATACTTGGAATAGGATTGCTCAATGGTATTGTTTGGCGCGCCTGCGTTCCCGTTATTGATAAAGCCCGACATTGTCATACCGGCCCGTTTATAGAGCAGTTCGCTCCAAGTAGTCCAATTGTCCAGGCTTGGAAGAAAACTTGGATTTGCGTAACCCGCTCCGGAAGAGCCGGCATAGAAATAGTCATTAGGCGTCGCCGTATCGTACATGTACTGGGCGATGTCCGGATAGTCGCGGATCATGTTCGGCACGACGCCCCACGCTAACGGATATTTGCCTCTTCCCTTATCTTCCCATATATAAGGTAACGATTGATGGAGCATCCCACCATCATGATCACCCATGTAAAACAGCACATATGTTTTATTCGTTCCTAACACGGGTCTGGCAGGCGATTGCGGCATATTTTTCAAACCGGTGCCGATCGGCGCCCAGGAATGGAAAGAAGCGTTCCCATATCCAAGCGTGTCGATCGCGCTGGTAATGTGGACGTTGTATTTAGAAAATTCCTCGACGCTCTTCCATTCACCGAATACCGGATCGTGCGAACCCCTGTTGCCGACAGAAGAATATTTATCCCACCAGGGAATGAATCCGATCATTTCGATTGGCCAATATTGACCCCAAATCGAATAAGCGGATTGCAGAATGGATAACAATACTTCCCTGTCTCTTGAAATTGTCGTATTGCTCGTACCCGTTCCTTCGTTAGGCGCATCGCCCGGTTTCTCGTTGCCGTCGACCGATTGGATTCCCCAGGGCGACAGATCGAAAGCAAACCCTTTATTTTTCACAAGGTAGTCGCGCTCTACGGCGAAACTTTGCGGATTGATCGATCCCGGTTGACGGACAAACCCATCCTCAATAAAGCCAAGCAGGCCGGCATTCACTTTTCCAGTATCCAAATAGTTGGTTTTCGCCCATGTATAAGCGTCCGTCTTCGCGTTGGCGCCTGAGAAAGGCCCTCCTCCGTTGGCTATCGTCAGGTTGCAGGAACAGCCTGTTTTCACAGCCAAATTGTTCGGTGCGCTTACCAACCGGTTATACAAATTGCCGCCGGCCATTACAATGGGAGCGCCTTCGTAACCGGCCATCGTCGTGGCCACGTTAACGGTTGCATCCACTTTCGGATCCCATAGGATTAGACCGTTGATGGTGCTATTGAATGTAGAGACAAGGTCTTCAATCGTTGAAAGCGTCGTAACCGTCGCTTCGCTCAACCATTGCCCCCGCTGTGTAAACTTGTCCAACCAATAAGTATTGATGCTGTTGTACTCAGAGGTGGCCACATCTCCGAAAGGAGCGCCAAACTTATGGTTGCGAATATACAGCCTCGGGCCTTGTTGGTTGACGATACCTTGCAATGTACTGACAAACAACTCCATGTCGTACCAATCGGTACGGTCCGCCGTATCGCGGTATTGATCGAGATCAAACACATAAATCGTCGATCCGAGACTTGCCGCCTCCGCTTCCGACGCGGAGTCCATGGCGGGGGCTATCAACGCCAAGATCAAGATCAAAGCCATAAGAAACCGAAAAAGCTTCCTACTCATCAGATTAGCCTCCTTGTTCTAATAACCATTGAACACATTTCAAACTGGCACTTGATCCCCTGATCCCCTTATTGGGGGATATTGTTAGTACGTTAACATCCCCCCTTTTTTCTCACACCGAATGCCTTTCCTTATTTCAATTGATCCTCAGCATCTTTCTGAGACTGATCCGCAGCTTTCTTGATATCCTGTTTCGGGTCGAACACAAGTGTCTTCAATATCGTCCAGATGTCGATGATCTGGGAAGAATTTTTCTTGAACTCTGGAAGCGGCGACAAGTTGACTGATTGCTCGAGTTCATCGTAGAACGCCTTCATCTCGGGATAACGCGTAAAATAATCCGGCACCAGGTCTATCGCTTTTTTGTTAACCGGCAAAATGGCCATTTCCCTCATTTGGATCGCTTGGCCTTCCGGAGACGCAATAAATTTGACGAACGCTTCCGCTAGATCGGGATTCTTGCTATCCCGAAGCACCGAGTAGATCGGGTTGCCGATAATCGAATTCCCGGTTTTCCCAGCCTCCGGTACAGGCATTCTGGCGTAGCCGCAATCGCACTTATCGCCCTTGGCCCAATCGATTTGCCACGGACCGTCGATCTGGAACGCTACTTTTCCGCTATGCAATGCCGATAGGATTTGCCCTTCATCGGTCATCGCTGCGGCTCCCGGCGGTGATGTCAGCGACAGGTTGCGTTGAAACTCGTATACCTTCAACGCTTCCGGCGTATTAAATAACACATCTCCTTCAGACGTCCCGAAATCGCTGCCCAATTGCTGGAGCCAAGGATGGAAGCGGAACATGCTTCCCGTTCCCGGCGAGGGTTCAATCATAAAGCCGTAGTATTCTCCATTGCCCTTCTTGGTGATCTCTTCGGACATCTTCAGCAATTCATCCCAAGTCGTCGGAATATCCTTATCCGGGTCGTATCCCGCTTTTCTCAGCACATCCCGATTGTACTGAAGCGCGAATGTTCCCGACTTCAAAGGCAAGCCATACACTTCGCCATCCTTAGTTGCCGCTTTGAACGTACCCGAAATAATGTCATCCTTCATATCGTCAATGTTAAGGGCTTTAAATGCACCCAATCTAGTAAAATCGCCCACCTGCGATTCTCCCACGACAACATCGGGAGCTGTGCCGCCCAGAACCGCCCTCTGAACGTTCTGGGTCAATTCTTCGCCCCATCCATGATTTTCGAATTTCAGCTTCACGCCGGGATGTTCTTTCTCAAACGCGGCGATCAAATTATATGTAGCCGCCACTTGACCTTCTATCTTTTTGCCTTCCTTTTCTTTCTTTTCTTTATCCGCCTCAATCTCTTCACTCGAGTTCATGCCGCCGACCCATACGACAAGGGTAACATCCTTCTGTTCTTTCCCGCCTTCGGCAGTTTTGTCAGTCGCACCGGATGAGGCACTCGGTGAACCTGATTCATTAGAGGATGGGGACGAATTATTGCACGCGGTCAACAACAACCCGGCAAGCATAAAAAAAATCATCGTTATTTTCAATCTCTTCATGTCAAATGAAACCTCCCTATTATACAAGCTGTAATGATCCCCTCATGCCCTGTGCATATACTGTCCGATGATTCCGCTTCCAACCTTCCCTCTCCTGGCCTCACCTCCCCAATCGGTAGTCTCTATCCTTATCCTTTCAGCCCCGACATCGCCAGCCCTTGGACAATATGGCGCTGAACCAACAGATAGACCGTGATTGTCGGTAATACAATCATAAATGCAGCAGCAAATATCCCCGGGTAATCGCTTACGAAATTTTCTTGCAGTTTAATATTGCTCAGCAGTTTCGGCAATTTCGTCATGCCATAAGAAATCGTCGTTAAATTGCGGCCTGGATTGTCGGTATAGATCAAATTCGTCATGAAATCGTTCCATATGCCATTGAAATCGGTAATCAGAATCACAGCAAGTACCGGCTTCAACATAGGCGCGTAGATTTGAAAAATGATGCGGTACGTGCTTGCTCCGTCCATACGAGCCGATTCTTCATATTCGCCGGGAAGCGTGTCATACATTTGCTTGGTCAGGAACAACGACATGACGGAAACGAGACCGGGCAGGAGCAAGACCCCCCATGAATTCAACAGGCCGTGTCCACCGAAAAAAACATCATTACCGCCAGTCCAAGGCCATCTTGCATACATCACATAGGAAGGGATCATGGCTGTAATGGATGGAATCATCATCGTGGACAAGATGAAGTAGAAACACACTTTTCTGCCGACAAACGTTCCTTTGGCGAAAAAATAGCCGAGCACGACCGATGTCACGACCATGAAGACCAGATACCAGGTAATCCTGAACAACGTATTGCGAATCCAATAGGGGAAATCTTTATAGGTTACCATCTCTGCAAATTTGTAAAAATTCAAGTGAGATGGAATTGGTATCAAGCTTGAGGATCTTAAATACTCGAAGGGATCCATCATGGCGCCAAATAAAGCATACAGCAGCGGATACAGCATCATAAGCCCGCCTGCAAATAAGATCACATGCGCGGTTCCCCTGATCAAAGCGCTCTTTTGCATACGATCACCACCTAATAAATCGATTTGGATAACTTCAAGCTGACCATTGTACAAGCCATTACAATCAATAAAATAACGACGGATCCAACGCTCGCCATTCCCATCTGAAAGTTCACGAAGGCGTCCTTCCACAATTGGTAAACGATAACAGTCGTCGTACCTTTCGGTCCACCTTGCGTAATAAAATAAATGGGCTCGAAAACCTGAAACATTCCGTTGATCCCCATTACAAATACGAATGCCCACATTGGCTTCATCAGCGGTACGGTGATCGACACCATGCGCCGCCATCTCCCCGCTCCGTCTATCTTGGCTGCTTCGTACACGGACGGATCGACGGATTGAAGCCCCGCCAGGAACAGCAGCGCACCGCCTCCTATTCCTTTCCATTGGATGAAAATCGTAATCCAAAAGACCATCCAGAACGTGCTAAGTTGCCAATCGACCCGCTGCAAACCGATACTCAACAGAAAATTGTTTAGTGAACCATCCATCGGATTAAGGAAAACGATGACAATTTGCGACATGACGGCAAATGAAGTCACTACAGGAATATACCAAACCGTCCGATACGCGCTTTGTCCCCGAATTTTCAGGTTTAACAGCAGCGCCAGCAGGAAGGGGAGCGTCATCCCAAGAATCAGCCCGATGCCGCCGATATAAACCGTTTGCCACAAAATATTTAAATATTGGCTGGATGAAAAGAAGTTCACGAAATTTTTAAGTCCAACCCACTGCGGTAAGCCAATTATTCCATTCCATTCCGTAAAGCTAAGATAGATAACAAACATCACCGGTAAAAAAGAAAATATGAACATGTAGACCATGACAGGTCCTACCGAGGCCCATGCCTCGATATTTCGAATTCGACGTTGAGATGCTCCATATTTGGACTTTTGCACGATTGATTTCATAATTCCCCCCAAGATGTTTATTTAACATGTTATGTTTGAGTACTAAAGCCTCATTACATCTTACATGACATATCATGTATCTATAGTTACTCATTATAGAGCAAAATGTATGCGCTGTCACTTAAAAAATCAAAAAAAATTAAATCGATCAATCATAACATGTTATGTCATTCACTGTGGGCGGGCCAATGTATTTTTTCGGACCTTGGGGCTGCGGTTGATTCTCGAATGACGATATTCGTTTTTAGTATCACTTCATTGGATTCGGTCTGAAGGCCCCCCTCCCGCTCAATTAACATCCGCGCGGCCATCTCACCCATCTTGGTGAAGGATTGTTCCACTGTCGTTAAAGGAACATCCATATGATTGCTAAAGGGAAGGTTGTCGAAGCCGGTAATCGATAATTGAGACGGAATGCTGATGCCCATTTTCATCGCTGCTTTCATGAGAAACATAGCCGAGTAATCGTTATCGGCCACAATAGCGGTAGGCGGTTGCTCCAGCGACATTAAACGCTCTATCACCCGTGATGCCGCCAAAAAGTGCGGTTCCGGGTATTCCAATGGATTATTTTCGGCTGGATCGTCCGAGGAAATCAAGTCGCTGATCAGCAATTCGGGTTGGAGCGTAATGCCGGCATCGATTTGGGCCATGCAATACCCTCTGTATCGCATGAAAATCGAAGTAACCTCCCGTAATCTGGAACAGACAAAAGCAATATGGCGATGCCCCAATCCGATCAAATAAGAGACAATATCATAGCTCCCCTGAAAGTTATTAGAATAAACGTGAGGGGTGTGGAGTTCCTTGATCTCACGGTCGATCATGACAAAAGGAAATCCATCTATCAGCATATCGCCAAATAAATCAATATTATGTTCACTGGAGCACGGATAGATAATGATGCCTCTAACCTTGTCGGCCCTTAATTTTTGAATGATTTCCCGCTCACGATCAGGCTTGTACTCGGAGTTGTGAGTCGTAACATAGCCGCCGATTTTTTCAAATTCTTTTTCCGCGCCACGCAATATTTCATATCCGATTTGCTCGCTATAAGGAAGCACGACCGAGAAAATCTTCATCGAAGCGTCTTCAAGCGCGCCATTTGCCGAAGAGCCATCGATTCGAACATCGTTCTTGCTGTTTTCGGAGACGAAGCTTCCCTTTCCCTTCACCCGGTATATATGGCTGGAATGAGACAATTCATCCAGAGCCTTGATCACCGTTATTCTGCTCACGCCAAAAAAATCCATCAGTTCTTTTTCGGATGGCAGCTTGCTGTCCGGAACCAATTCTCCCCCTTCAATTAGCTGTATAAAATGATCGACAATACTTTGATATAATGGTTTCTTATCTGACATTTCAGGAAACACCACCCTAATATATTAAGACCATTATATACTTAAATGATATGATTGCAAATTGAAAGAACCGTCGGAGAACAGTACGTTCTCCAACGGTTCTGCACCAGTGCTATTCGGGACTCCTTTGTGCAAGCTTATGCAATAATAATATTCGGTGCGAGATTTAACGGAGAATTGCTGACTTGGCAACCTTCAAAGCGTGGTCCAAGATCAGCTTGCCATTTCTCTCCTTTCTCCTTCTTTAGTTCGTTTACTCCCGTTCTGACCTTCCATTCAGCATCTTGAACAATCTGCTTAAAATCACGGGTTTCATTATTTTTCTTGATCAACTCATTAATCCATTTAACACCAAATTTAACGTGGTTTTTCTCATCAACGATATCATAGTCATGTTCGAGTGCGGTAAGCAGATCGTTGTGCTCAATAGCCATTTTCGTCCATTGTTTTTTAGGTACGAACGAACAAGCCTCTCCAACCTGCGTCAAGGCTGCAATTCTTTCAAGTAGCGGTACTGAAGTATACGCTTTGTAATGTCCAACAGGAATTGGAACTTGATACGGGTCAACACCCATGGATCGCAGACGTGAAAACCCCATTTGCGAGTGTCGTGCTTCATCCCAGGCTTGGCGAATAAAATCTGCAAGATATTCAAACGGCATATGTTTACCGTCATAAACGATGTTTGCTACTAAATCGATAATTGGCAACTCTGTAAAATGAGTGTAGGAGTGGTGCGTCGGATGCTCTTCACTTTGATTCACAGAATCGTAAATTCGTTCAGCGCTTCTCCATACAAACCTGGGCTCCAGTTCCATCTCGGCAGGCACCGCATAATCCGGGTATTCCGTTTCTATGTTGACGTTTTCCTGTGAGCTGCCTCCATATAAATTCCCCAACCTTGCAATATGATCACGAATTTCAATTTCGAACTTGATAACTTCGCGTTCTTTGTCAGCCGAAATGCTTCCCGCTTCCACGAACTGTTTTCCCCAAGCAAGCTGCCTCTCCATCGCCGGGAGATGATCTTCGAAAACTTCCACCGACGGAGCGTCATTCAAACGAAGCGCATTCAGAATATAACTTCTGTAAGCCGCAACTTGCTCGACCTTCACAACGCGGTAAAATGCTGCGATAAACAAGTCGGCATCCGCCGCGCTCATCAGATGGCGAACCAAGTTCGTCCATGCTTCGTTTAATTGCTTCTCTGGTTGTGCGAGTCCGAAATCCTGAATTCTTTCTCTGAGCATGCGGCTTCGCTTTAAATCCTCATAGACATGTCGAACGAATTGACATTTGTCGAGATATCGCGGGATGCGAGGACAATAGCCAATCGTATGACGGATCAAATCGAATTCCAAAGAAAAAAACAACTTCAATTTTTTTAATGCTTCTTCAGAGCTAAAATAAGCAATCACTGGATCAAACTCCTTTACCACATGAGATATGAATTTCACCTTTAGTATAAGGTCAAGAATGTAAAGGAGCTTTACTGAATTTCATACAGTATTTCACGTTTTTCATCAGGATTTCAACTTGTCTGAGACTTGCATTTCATCAACATTGATTCGCCGCTTAAACGCTTGTGGCGACAATCCAAGTTGACGTTTAAAAAACATAGAAAAAGCTTGGACGGAGTCAAAATGCAACTTTTCAGAGATCGATGTAATGGATTCGCTGGACTGTATTAGCAACTGTTTTGCTCTTTCCACCCACACACCCCGGACATACTCTCCAAGTGCAACTCCCATTTGACTTTTAAACTCTCTGTCGAGATTCGACCTGCTCATGTTCACCCTCTTTGCGATCTTATCAATCTTCCCCATAAAATTCATGTCCATATGAACTAAATTTAGAACGTGCATCATCTCCGGTGTCAACGACTTCGTCTTCTCTTTAGTTAATCCATGATGTCTTTCATAAATTCGAAAAATGATCGTCAGCATCGCACTCATATAGGATCGAACCATAAGGTGTGCATACGCTGAGTCCGCTTCTATTTCATTCATAATGTTATCCAGAAACGGTCTTACAACTTCATCCGAATCGTTGGAAATCCGTTGTATACTCAGCTTATAATATTCTTTTTCCAACTCCGCCATCTGTTCGAACCGAAAACCAACCGCATAAACAAGAAATGGCGCATTGACCACAGCGCCTCCGCAATGTATCTCGCCAGGCTTGGTAACAAATATGTCTCCTTTTTTTACCGGAAACATCATACCTTCGAGGATGAACCAACCTTCCCCCTCACAGACATAACATAACTCGAAATGATCGTGAAATTGAGTTGGGGTATACCACTTTTCATACCAAAATTTGCTTATATACAAAAATCTATCATAATAAACTGGAAAAGGGAGTTCAAAACGTATCTCCTCAGGCCAGTAACAGGCCGTTTTGTTCCTCGGGCCTTCAAGCTTGATTACATCGTGCTTATCATATTTCGACTTCATGAGTTTGCTCCTTCCCAAGGAGATCTGCCCTGTCGTTCACGTTCAGCACCTTCATTTTACAATCGGAAACACGTATAAGAACAGCTGAAACGACACGCACAATCGTTAAAAACCCCCTCAAGGGGGTTTTGCGAAGATGTCGTTCCTTCTCGTTCACGCATTCACGAACGCGTTGCCGGCGTTATGTTCACTGGAGCACGGATAGATAATGCCTGCCATATCAAGCTCCACCACCCTAATATATTAAGATCATTATATACTAAATTTTTAAGATTGCAAAACAAAAAACCGTCTGAGAATGGTGCGTTCTCAGACGGTACTGCGCTAATGCTATTATGCGAAAAACAAAAAAAGCCTTATGTACTAAGGCTTTTTCGGGTTTGTAAGTATTGATGCGGTCCCGAAACCATTCCGCAACCACATGATTCGCAACGAAACTGCGGGGGCACTTCCGGACCTCCATCGTTCATTCGATCGTATTCTCTAACGACGCTTAGGTGGGTCTTTTCTTCCTCCTTACATAGCGACGAGATGCTGGCCAGGATACGGGTTATTGTAGTGGGCTTGTTCTTGCACATCTTTCAACGCGGCAACGGCAGCAAAATTCGTATGTCAAGCAGCAAAACATGCCCTCCTCTCGCCATTTTCCTCTTCCCCCTATTGGTGCATAAATTTTAAAGATCAGGTAAAAATAAAATTCGATTTATTTCCAAATCTATATGATTGGTGTGGAAATGAGTAATGATCAACACGAATGCCAAAATCGGCTTTTTGCAAATTTTCATGGTAATGATGCTATTTAACGGCTTGTTAAGTCATGTTATTGTTAATCCGATGCTGCTTGATGCCTCCGGACGGGATGCCTGGATATCCGTTTTACTCACCGCGGCGATTTATATTCCATGGTGTGTCATACTTATTTACATTATGCACAAATCTGGCGGACAGAAGCTGCAGCCCTGGCTCGCCGAACAAACGAATCCGCTCATTTCATGGATCCTTTTACTGCCAGTTGCCGTACATTTGTATTTAATCGGCGGAATGACCATTACGCAGACGACAATCTGGACCATCTCCAATTATTTGCCTGCAACACCCCAATCTCTTTTAATTCTCGTTTTAGTTGCCGTCTGCTTTTATGCGGCCATAGCAGGGCTCAACACAATTACAGTAGGAGCGGGCATTCTGCTGCCTGTCGTTGTTGTCCTCGGGTACCTAGTCTCTTTTGCCAATATGCCGCACAAAGATTGGATGCTGTTGAAGCCCTTTTTGGAAAACGGCTGGAAGCCCGCCATTAACGGCATGGTCTATGCCGGCGGCGCCTTTGTTGAAATTTTTTTGTTGCTGCTGCTTCAGCACCGGGTAAAAAAGAAAATAAAAGCATGGCAGATCATACTGCTCGGGCTGGTGCTTGTCTATATTACGCTTGGCCCGATTGTTGGCGCAATTACAGAATTCGGCCCCAGTGAAGCGGCTAAACAAATGGTATCGCCATACGAGCAATGGCGGCTTGTCAAGCTGGGCAACCATATTGAGCATGTCGATTTTTTATCGGTGTTTCAATGGCTTGCCGGAGCGACGGTGCGCATCAGTCTGGCTCAATTTTTATTGGCTGATCTGTTTCCTTTCCGTAAGCGGCATTCGCGAAATTGGTTTATTTTCGCAGTAAGCATAAGCTATATCGTTTTAGCGATCAGCTCTATTTATTTCAACTCTTTTTACTTAGGAATATTTGAGAAGTATCTGACAATCTCTTTGTTCGTCACTTTAATTTTGACTTTCGTTTGGTTCGTAATCGCCTGTTTAGCAAAGCCCGCTAGGAGGGAGCATAATGAGCGTTAAATCGTGCAATGAGGAATGGACAGAACAAAAGCTGCGCCAATTGTTCGAAAAGTCCAGCGACGTGCAAATACATATGTTTCATTCTCTGATGCTGCTTTACGCTGAGGGACTCTGCGATAGCTCGCAGCTGTCAAAAGTTATTTATCCTGAGTTAAATCGCATCTTTCAGGAAAATAAAGTCGAGTCTATTGTGTGCGAGCAATTGCTCGGCCCTTTACCCATCCATCGTTTCGAGCAAGAAACCGAAGAAGAGATTATTAAATCCGTGTTTCAAGGTGATCTAGTCATTTTATGTACGACCGAAAATGTTCTTTTTAAACTTCACATCAACAATCGGCCAGAGAGATCGCCGGAGGAGTCAAGCATAGAAATATCCATTAAAGGACCTAGGGATGGCTTTGTTGAAGACATAGCTATTAATGTTGCTTTGATTCGGAAAAGAATTCGCAGCACCTCCCTTTGCTGTGAACCGTTCCTGCTGGGCAAAAGAACCCAGACGAAAGTACGCTTGCTGTATATCGATGATATTTTGGCTCCCGCCATTTTGCAAGAGGTCCGTACACGATTAAATAACATTGATGTCGATGGGCTATTCAGTATAAATCAGCTTGAAGAAGCGCTTGGTGATATCAAGTATCCATTGTTTCCGCTGCTCGATTCTACCGGCAGACCGGACTTTGCCGTCAACAGCTTGCTGGCTGGGCGTTTTGTAATCATCATCGACGGCAACCCATTAGTGCTGGTCGGACCCGCTACGCTTGGGCTTATTTTAAAATCTCCTGAAGATATTCATTTCAGTTTCCAATATATTTCCTTTGCCCGGCTCATTCGCTTGTTCAGCTTTTGGTTTGCTATACTGCTTCCGGGGCTGTGGGTAGCTTTAACCGCCTTTCACCAGGATCAAATTCCTTTCCGGCTCATGGCGACCATGGCAGTATCGCGATTAGGGCTCCCATTACCGGCACAATTAGAAATGTTTGTGCTGCTGCTGCTCTTGGAAATATTCAGGGAAGCTGGCGTCCGTCTGCCCAGTTCCATCGGACAAACGCTTACCGTTATCGGCGCTCTGGTAATCGGCGATGCCGCGATTCGCAGCGGCTTCATCTCTCCTTCGGTCGTCGTAGTCGGTGCTATCACTGCCGTTATGGGGGTCACACTGGTTAACCAAACGCTAAGTACGATCGTCAGTGTACTCCGCTTCTCCATCTTCCTTCTTTCATCTATTCTGGGGATGTATGGGCTAATACTTGGTTTAATTTTGCTCCTCTTTTATATGGCGAGGCTCCGCTCCTTTGGCGTTGCTTATTTCGTGCCGCTATCCCCTCTCAACATTAAAGAATTACCATGGGCATACTTGCGGCTGCCATGGAGTTGGCTCAAATATCGTCCGGAATCCCTGAATCCGACTGATCCGGATCATAAAGGGGATGAAGAGCATTGAAAAAAGTTCTGTTTCTACTTGGGAACATGATGCTGCTCTTATCGCTGACTGCCTGCTGGAATTCAAAGGATTTGCAAAATATGGCCTATGTTACTGCATTAGGTCTGGATTACGAAGATGGAAAGTACGTTACCTATGTTCAAGTGTTAAATTTCACCAATGTCGCCAAAGGGGAAAAGACAGAGGTCGGAAAAAACGTCCCTACCTGGATCGGCAGAGGGGAAGGTGTCACCTTGACGGAATCCTTCAATTCCATCTATGCTACTGCTCAGCTGCGCGTATTTTGGGGGCATGTCAAAGCAATCGTAGCAACTGAACGTTTCTTGCGTAACGGCCAGCGCTTTACGGAAGCATACGATAAAATAAATCGTACTCGCGAAATCCGTTATAATGTGCTCGTTTATGGAACCAAAGAGTCCATGCGCGACGTTTTCAGTCAAAAATCGAATTTGAATATGTCTCCGCTCGAAACATTACTGGATACACCGAGGCAGGCATATTCCCAACGCTCACATATCTTGCCTAGATATGGATTCAAGCTGATCGCCCAATTCCGTGAACCTGAAGGAACGACTCTGGTGCCTTCAATTGCGCTTGACAAGCACGCTTGGACCGAAGATAAAACTCCGAAGTCAATGTTTAAAATTAATGGCGTGTACTTTTATCACAAGCGGCAGTATCAAGGCTGGCTGCCAGAACACGATATGGAAGGCTATCGCTGGGTGCAAGAGAGTTTAGAAGAGTCGCCGATCGATATCAAGAACAACAATTCACCTGCCGCTGCAATTTCCCTTCTGAAACCAAAAGCGCGGATTCAGGTTGTGCCCCAAAACGGAAACGCCGTTTTCAATCTTAAAGTGTCCATGCAAGCGTACGTCTCCGAGCTCGTCAGCGACTTGAGCAAAAAGGAAATTGAACGGCTAGCGGCGCAAGCTGTCGAGAAACAAATTAGAGCAACCTACGAAAAGGGGGTAACGATTAAAGCAGATATTTTCAATCTTAGCAACCGGCTGTATCGGGATCATCCCAAGCTATGGCGCGATTTGCATAAAAAAGAGGATTTTATTTTGGATAAGGCTTCTTTGAACCGGATTGTTGTGAAGGTCAATTTGAAACATACCGGCAAATACAAGCTTAGAGTGGAATGAATCAGTTGAAAAAGCGGACTGCACCTTGAAATCGATGCGCAGTCCGCTGACAGTTATTTTGCTGAATATCCTCCATCGACTGGCAGCTCTATCCCCTGTTTATAATTTACACAAATTTGAAAACAATTATAATAAACATAGGGCTAATTATTTTTTATGTTCAAGGAGCGTAGTACTTAATGGATCTATTAAAAACAATTTTACTAGAAAAAGATATTCCATTTGAAATTATCCATCACGAAAAACCGATACGCACTGCACAGGAAGGCGCAGACTACTTTGGGATTGAATTAGGCCAGACCGCACCCACTCTAATTGTCAAGGCAGATGAAGGATATTTTGCAATTATTATTTCTGGACAACGCAAGCGTGTAAATTTAGAAGAAACGGCAGAAATATTAGGATGCAGTCAATTGACAATGGCAAGCCCAAAGGAAGTGCGGCAAGTAACTGGCTATGCCATTGGCAGTGTCGCTTTAGCCGTTTCTTTGCCTTGCATCGTGGACAGAGCCCTTTACAGCTATCCATTTATTTATGGCGGTACGGGAGAAGCGGCGTCGACATTGAAAATTTCTCCAGATGCTTTAGAAAAGCTGAATCAAGTTGTCGCTTACTTGGATTAGACAACGCTTTTCGGCTTCCAGAGCGCCCCTAACTTGGGTTATTGCTGCGACCTTTTCCGGCCAATTGCGTATCATACCTATGACGATTGCCTATGGGAGGGGTATAGTTTGCAGCTGATCTTGCAACAAATTACGAAGCAATTTGACTCTAAGCAGGTGCTGCAAGGCGCCGAATTTACATTTGAACAGGGGAAAATTTATGGACTGCTGGGGCGCAATGGAGCAGGCAAAACGACTTTATTTAATTGCCTCAGCGGGGAAATGAGCATGGATAGCGGCCAAGCACTTCTTGTGGAGAATGGAAAAACACGGTCGATACATACCACAGACGTTGGCTACGTATATTCTTTGCCAATTTTGCCGGAGTTTCTGACAGGCTACGAGTTTGTAAAGTTTTTTATTGACATCAATCAGGAATTGCTGAAAATCGACAGGTCGGCAGACGAATATTTCGACCTGATGAGCATGTCCAGGGAGGATCGGCATAAGCTCATTAAAGGCTACTCGCACGGCATGAAAAACAAGCTGCAAATGCTGCTTTTTCTAATTACAAAGCCGCCGGTTATTTTGCTGGATGAGCCTTTGACCTCCTTTGATGTGATCGTTGCGCTGGAGATGAAAAATTTGCTGCGCGAGATGAAATCCGATCATATTCTTATTTTCTCTACCCATATTTTGCAGCTGGCGTCCGATCTTTGCGACGAACTGGTCGTACTGAACAAAGGACTGCTCTCCGCTGTTCCATCAGATCTGCTGCGCAGTGCGGACTTTGAGCAGAGCGTCATACATTTGCTGAAGGATGATAGCCATGCTGAGAACGCTTAGTACACTGCAGTCGATCAAAACATCAACGGCCATCAATCTTTTCATTTACTATTTGCAAAATCTGCCGCTGCTCAATAAAATCATTACCGATGGGCTTTATTCTAATATCGCTATGAAAAAGGCTTTAGCTGTCGTTGTTCGTATCATTAGTATCGTATGGAGATTTATGCTTAGGGTGCTTTACATCGGAGCAGGCATATATTTGCCGGTCGTTTCGCTTGGGGATTCATTGTTGAAAGAAGAGCAGCTGCAGCATTTTATTCATATCTTTTTTATGTTCAGCTTTGTTGTCGGTGCTGTAAGCAGCGCTGCCATACTTGAACCGAAGCGGGAAAAATATGTGGCGATCAAGCTGTTCCGGATCGAGCCTAACCGTTATATGAGAACAACACTTACGATGCGTTATATAGCATTTTTTGTATACCTGCTGCCGGTACTGCTCTTTTTCGGCCTGCGGCTTGAAGCTTCAGCCGCACAAATGACCGTACTAGCCGTTTCTGTTACGCTTTGGCGCATATTTAGCGAATATTTGCATCTGAAGCTGTTCGAAAAAACAGAAATTATTTTAATAAAGCAACTCGTATTGGTATGGCTTGTCATTGGCGGCGGATGCATTGCAGCGTATGCACCTCTCGTGCTTAAATGGCTCCCTGCTACCAGCCAGCTTCTACTCAGTTTGCCAGCCGTAATTATTTGTTGTGCAGTTGGTCTGTTGGCGGCGCTTCAGCTTATGCGCTATCCCAGCTATAGAAACGTTGTAGATGCGGCAACAAAGCGCGATGATCCGCTGCTAGACCTGGGGCGCATGGTGTCCGAGGCGCAAAAAACAAGTGTGTCCATGAAGGATAGCGACTATGCCGTGCAAACTGACAGAGCAGCAAACGACGCAAAAGTTCAAGCCAAGCAAGGCTATGCTTATTTGAATGCTTTATTTTTCGCCAGACACCGGAGTATCATCAGGCAGCCATTTATAAAGCGGCTTGCCATGATTGCAATAGTCGGCGCACTGGGCACGGCTGCAGCTCTCATTTTTGAGTCGAAGCTGGCCAACATGAACTTGGCCTTCCGACATCTGCTGCCCTATCTGTTTATTTCAATGTACTTTCTGACAATGGGAGAAAAGTTATGCAGGGCGATGTTTTACAACTGTGACATTAGCTTAATGCGTTACAGCTTCTACCGCGGCGCCGCTTATAAGCATTTTCGTATCCGGCTAGTCAAAATAGTGGAACAAAATCTAGTGTTAGCAGCTTTGCTATGCGCTGTACTGAGTATGATCGGAGCCGCGGCGGGCATAACGATATGGAGCCAGGACAGCCTATTCTTATGGATCAGCGTGTTCTCGCTGTCGCTGTTCTTCTCGGTCCACCACTTATTTCTTTATTATATTTTTCAACCTTACTCGACAGAGCTTCATGTGAGAAACCCGCTTTATCATTTTGTGAATTCTGCTGTTTCAGCGCTAAGCGGCTTATCAATCTTCCTTCGCGTTCAACCGTTTATCTATGCAATTATCGCTTTATCCCTGACGGTCTTTTACTTTATACTGGCGGGCTATCTGGTAAAAAAGCATGGGCCGCGGACTTTTTGCGTGAAATAATCCCGGCATAGACGTGCAGCTACGCCAAGCCGCCGGCGATTTGGCGTAGCTTGCTTCCCTGCTTCAAGCCTTGCAGGGCAAAAGCACATCAAACGTTGTCCCTTGGCCTATGACGCTGCTAATATTGATGCTCCCTTTATGGTCGTCAATGATTTTATAGCACATCATCAGTCCTAGCCCTGTCCCTTCATCCTTTGTAGTGAAGAAGGGCTCGCCAAGCCTTGGGAAAAATTGTTTGTCGATCCCGATACCCTGATCAATAAAGCGAATGAGAATATTGTCCTTTTGAATAGCGGATACGATACGGATAATCCCCCCAGCAGGCATTGCTTCAATCGCATTTTTCAAAATATTTACAAAAACCTGCTTGATCTCCATTTCGGAACTTTGTACTAAAGGGAATCCCTCTTCTATTTCAAGCTCAATCTGGATATTTTTCAGCGCTGCCTGAGCCTCCAATAAAGTGACCACGCTGTGCAAAATGCTTGCCATATTGTTTTTCTGGAAGTTGGAAGCGTGCGGCTTCGCTATAAGCAAAAACTCATTGACGATGGCGCTGATCCGCGCCACTTCGGATAACATGATGCCGCAATACTCTGAATTTTTATTAGAATCGGAACGCATCAATTGCAGAAAACCGCGCAGAGAGGTTAACGGATTGCGGATTTCATGTGCAAGCCCTGCCGCTAATTGGCCGACGACATTCAATTTGTCCGCTTTTCTATAAAAGTCCTCCGACCGCTTCCGCTCAGAGATATCCCGGGAAATACTGGTCATGGCGACAACAGTGCCACCCGCGTCCTTTATTGGCGATACGGTTAAACTCACATCGATCATTTCGCCATCCTTTCTTTGTTCCGTCGTTTCAAAGCTTAACACCCTCATTCCGTTTTGCAGCTGATCATATATTCTGTTAAGGCCGTTTCTGGAGACTAATGAACAGATAGGCACCGGTTTACCGATAAGTTCCTCCTCCAGCCAGCCATATATTTTTTCAAACGCCAAATTAACCCGGATGACCTTACCTGCTATATCTGTCACGCATATGCCGTCAACCGAGTTTTCAATTAACGATTCCAGTAATTCTTTCGTTGCCCTTAATTCCTCTTCGGCTTTCTTCCGTTCCGTAATATCCACGCAGGAGGCGATGACCTCGATCACTTTGCCAAATCGTTTAATGGGCCTTAATGAGGCCACATAAAAAACGCCTTCCAGCTCCCCTTCATAGATAATCCCTTCCTTTCCTTGCCATGCCTCGCTATAATACGATTCCTTGTATTCCGCCAGCTCTAGGGGAAGAAAATCCTTTAGCTCGCTTCCGACGACCACTTGTGAGGACAATCCAATTTTTGAAATTAATTGCCCGGCACAAAATGTATGAATAAACCGCCCCTTTACTTTCTTGAATTTGAAAGTCATGCCTTGCTGTTCCTGCAAAGTCTCTTCAAGCTCTTGATGCGGGAATTTCAGGATTTCATTTGGCGGTCTCTTCATCTATATAATCACTCCTCTATCGGTCATCGAATTCTAACAATACATTCGACGCAGCGCCCTCCCTTCCTTCCATATTCAAGTCATGAAGAAAATGACGCCTGCTGTACACAGGCGCCATTTTTTTCATTCATTTATCATCCTTTGCTTGGAGCGTCAACCGCGACCTGCTGCTGCAGCGCCGCGCATTCACGAAAAGCAAACTGCTTGCAGCCTGCACATCTCATGTAGTCCAAATGGGCTAACGAATAGTGTATCGCTTCGCCGGTATGCTCGAAGAAATGCTCTGCTCCGATAAGCTGCTCCAACCCATTCTTCCTTAAGTGCGCCCGCGGCTGCGGCTGAATGCCCGAAATAAGAACTGTTCCATCGTTCTTGCGAACATGCTCTAGAATACTGGTCAGCGCTGCTTCGCCTGTCGTATCAATGAATGGAACCTTTCCCATTCGCAGCAGCACAATTTTCGGCTTTAGATGGCTCATTTCCATCATTTCTTGCTCAAACCGGTTAGCCGCGCCAAAAAAGAGAGCTCCTTCAATCGTATAAATACTAACTTGCGGACAGTCATGATTTTCTTTGACCATATAGGCTTTAACTTTTTCATTTTTTGTTGCCGGATCAGGCAATACTTTGGAAACTACAAGTGTATCCCGCATTTGTTTTACAAAAACTATACCTGCAAGAATCAAGCCTGCCTCGACCGCGATCGTCAAATTCGTAAACACCGTAAGCAGGAATGTAGTCAACAAAACAAGTGAATCGCTTGTTTTTGCTTTTAAAATATGGACGAACTGTTTCCGCTCACTCATGTTCCAGGCCACAATCATCAGGATCGGCGCCATACTGGCCAAAGGGATAGAAGAAGCTAGCGGCGCAAGCAGCAGAAGAACGAGCAGCACAACGCCTGCATGAATCATTCCCGAAAAAGGCGTAGCAGCCCCATTTTTGATATTAGTAGCTGTGCGTGCAATTGCTCCAGTGGCAGGAATACCTCCGAAAAGCGGTGTAACGATATTGGCAATCCCTTGCCCGATAAGCTCCCGGTTGCTGTTATGTCTGCTGCCTGTCATCCCGTCTGCGACTACCGCCGACAGCAGCGACTCAATCCCGCCAAGCATGGCGATTACGAAGGCTGGTTGAATCAGCTGCGCGATCGAATCCCATGAAAGCGACGGAAAAGAAAAAGCGGGCAGCGTGTGAGGAATCGCTCCGAAGGTCGATCCGATCGTAGCAACCTTCCCGTCAAAGAAGACAATCGCTGCAACACTAGAAAAGATAAGTCCGATTAATGTGGCAGGAAGCTTCGGAAAAGCTTTCGTGCATGCCAGCGTGACGGCCAGACAGATTATAGCCGTTATGACGCTGTATATATTCCAGGTCGCCAGATGGCTGCCGATTTCTTTCATCGTGGAAAGAAAATCCTCATGGCTCTTCATCTGCTGCAGACCTAAAAAATTGGCAATTTGACTCGAAAATATAATAATCGCGATGCCGGATGTAAAGCCGACCGTAACGGGACGAGGTATATATTGAATCAGTGCGCCGAGCCTTAATATTCCCATCAAGACGAGAATAATCCCCGCCATCATTCCTGCAAGGAGCAGCTTTTCATATCCGTACTGCAGAACAATCCCTAACAAAATAGGTACAAAAGCGCCGGTGGGTCCCCCAATTTGGAACCTGGAGCCGCCAAACAATGAAATGAGGAAGCCTGCGACAATGATCGTATAAATGCCAAACTGCGGCTTAACGCCAGATGCAATTGCGAAAGACATCCCTAACGGTATGGCCACAACTCCGACGATTAAGCCTGCTGTGAGATCTCGTCTTAGCTGCTCGATATTGTACCCTTCAAATCTCCCGGACCATTTCATAGCAATCCCTTCATTTCATATATTTGATTATTTGAATATATGGATAATATATGCCCAATATTCCGCTTTTGTCAACAAGATTAAACTGAGAGGAAACGGTTGACGCCGTCAAATCAAAAAAGCTCTGAGGCTTCCCCAGAACTTTTTTCATATTTTTGGCATGAACTTACTCATTCCTCATATTTTCCAACAATGAGATCGCATCCACCAAATGATTATCGAATATCTGTTTCGCGACGGCCAGCAAATCCTTAATAAGCGGATCGCGCAAGGAATATATAACGGATGTACCGTCTTTTGTGCCATTGACAACATTCTTATTGCGAAGAACGGCTAACTGTTGTGATACGGCAGAGCCTTCACTTCCTAGAATGGCCTGAAGCTCGTTCACGTTCCGCTCCCCTTCGCACAGCACTTCAAGAATGCGAATACGCATAGGATGAGCCAATGCTTTAAAAAATTCTGCTTTAAATTGCTGGATTTCACGATTCATCTACGTATTCCCCTTAAGATTTGAATATACCAAATATAATACCATATTCAAGTTAGACATTGTAAAACAAAAATCAAAGGGTATAATATCTTTATATTCAAATAATTAAAGATATGTGGGAGGGAATCAGCAGACAGTGAACGATTTGCGCCTGACATCAAAACAAGAAGTTATCAAGGCAGGACTTAATGTGCTCTATAACATAGGAGCTGATCAGATCTGCAAGCCCTGCATCGCCAGCGGCGGCTCTTGCTGTATAGATTGCCGTTTTCTACAACCCGGTGTCGGGTGCCAGCAACGAAATACAAGCTGTACAGCTTGGCTATGCGGCTTTTTGAAATATATTTTCTTTGAATCCGGGCTGCTGCTGCAATGGGAATTGTTTTGGGATCAAGTGCCCGGACAAGATTATAGGGAGGATTATACGCCTGACCATTTTGACGTTATTACTTGGCTGGACTCGCCAAATATTCGTTTTTTGTCGAAAGCATTTGCACAGGACTTGACAGAGCTGCTGCAAAATAGAGATCTTTTCTGGCTGCTCGAATTAAAGGAACAGCTTGATCGCTATGTTGATCTATGGCTGGATTATACGGACCCTGAAATCAAGAGAGCAATCGAGAAAAAAATGAATGCCCTGACGAACGAATTCAGGCACTTTCATTCGGTAAAGGAGCAATGGAAGAGAGGCCTTATATAATATGGCCTCCATCGGCATTCGCGGCACCAATCCCTCCATTCACCCATATACTGCAATTATATTATGATGCGCTTTGGTGAGGGAGGGACAAGATGATCCAGATTAATGGTTTGGCAGCAAATCAAATTAATCAATCCGCGCTTTCAAGAGCAGAGCGAGCGATATTGCAAGCATTGCAGGAAAGTCCGATTGTTTATCATTACGATTCGCTGAATGCACTGCTATTTGAATTGAGGATGCGGAGCCATATTGTGGCAGCCGCCAGGAAGCTGTATCAAAGCAATGCCGGGTTTGCCACATTTAAAAACACCCGCGGCAATAACAACTACTGGACGCGGACAGAGCAAGGCGGTTTGCGGCAAAATGAAGGCGTGCTTACTTCGGATGCCATTAATGATATATTCGAAAATGGTGAGCTCTACGCCTTCGAGTGCGCTACTGCAATGGTCATTATATTTTATAAAGCATTCCTCGATACGGTCGGTCCAGATGTATTTAATGCCTACTTTCGTCATTTGCTCCTATATGACTGGCAATATGACAACAACCTGCGCCTGATTAGCGTGAATAATCACAATCAAGCCATCCCGGGCGACATTTTCTACTTTAAAAATCCTGAGCATGACCCGCAGACGCCTGAATGGCAAGGAGAGAATGCAATTATGCTGGCAGAAAACCAGTTTTTCGGGCATGGCATCGGGATCAAAACAGCGGAGCAAATGATCGAGGAGCTTAATAGCAGGCGAATACCGGGCAGTCAAGTATCCGCCTATTTAACCGACGAAGTCGTATATCCGGACTTTGAATATTTGCGCAGTCTCAGGCAGCCAATTATAGCTAGAATTGGTGCGCGCTTTATATATTTGCGGTAGTGAATACGCAAGTCTAATTATCTTGCGTTTTACTGGCGCAATCGAAGCATAGTAACGTTTTATCCTCCAGCACAACGCCGTCGAGAAATCCTTCGTGACAATAAACTTCTTTCTGCATTCCTTGCATTCGCCGACAAGCTCCCGCATCTATTCTCCTCCCCGAATTGACAAGCATGATATGTTGTATTGTAGCTTAATTGTATTAAATTATTAGCAAAAGCAGAAGCCATCTCAAGCAGCAATTTACTGTTGCTGCTTGGAGATGGCTTCTTATCAAATTTACCTATGATTGGTTCGTCTATAAATTGCACTGAGCACCAAAAGAAATACGGCATAAATCAAGCAAGTCATACCTACTATGCCCCAGTCGAGCCCGCCGCTCAGTTGATTGCCAATGACCGTCGTAGTGAGGATGAAGGGGATTTTGCCTACAAGCGTTGCAGCGGCGAATATCCAAATCGGCATATTTGTCATCGCGGCATAGATATTAACAACCTGGGCGGGAACTACTGGCAGCATCCGTGCAGCAGCCACAACAATAAAGGGATTGCGCTCGGAAAAGTTCGAGACATGCGCTATTCCTTTTACTCCGGCAAGCTTGCTCCGCTGCCCAGGTGTTGTCACATAACGTACGATGATGAACAACGTTACCGCTGCCGCGCTGGATAAGGCCAGATTGAGCAGGCCGCCAAGCACGATACCGAACTTAGCTCCCAGCAAGACAGCAATGATCCCATAAGGTATCGCCGGAACTAGAGCAATGATGAATGCCAGCAGAAGCAGTATCGAAATCTGTTGCAGAGATGATTCGGTTTGCAGCCATTCCAGCAGTGGTGAGCGGTAGTACAACAGGCCCCCTGCCAGCAATAAATAGATCGCGATGACAGCCCCTTTTTTCAAAACCGGCCTACGGCTCCTTCCGGCTGCTCTGAAGCTCCAGCAAAACCTTCAAAATCTGATAGTTGTCTCTCTCAATGATTTTCCAGCGGCACTTTCCTTGCTCGACAACAGGAGAAACGCCGCCAAGCGCGATTTGCTGCACCTGCAGCCAACCTCCGAGCGTGTCGATGTTGGAGTTGCCGTCGAACTGGATGCCGAATCTTTTTTCTAAATCAATTAACAATACACGCCCATCAATCACGTATTGCGTATCACTCTGTTTAATAATATCCGGCTGCTCGTCCTCATCGAATTCATCGCGGATTTCGCCGACGATCTCCTCCAAAATATCCTCCATCGTGATCAAGCCGGCTGTTCCGCCATATTCATCGATAATCAGCGCCATATGGACGCCGTTTCGCTGCATTTTGACCAACGCTTCCTGCAGCGGGGTCGCTTCCTGAATAATATCAATGTCATGAATATGCTCCTGCAGCTGGAACGAACGCCCCATAGCAATATTCGTAACCAATTCCTTGGCATTAATGAAGCCGATAATTTTATCTTTATCGCCATCCTCAGTAACGGGATAACGGGTATAATGATATTCATCGATCATGCGGAGCAGCTCATCCTTCTCCATGCTCTGATCCATCACGATCATACGTGTGCGCGGCACCATCACATCCTTGGCGACACGCTCATCGAAATCAAAAATATTTTGCATATAGGATAGCTCGTTTTGATTAATTTCGCCGCTCTTAAAGCTTTGCAGCATAATAATTTTCAGTTCCTCTTCTGAATGAGCCTGTTCATGGCCGGCAGGCTGAACGCCGAAAATCCGCAGAAAGACGCGTGCCGAACCGTTCAATGCCCAAATCAGCGGGAACAATATTTTCCCGAACATGACTAACGGGCGCGCTAACATCAAGGTCATACGTTCCGCATATTGGATCGCTAAAGTCTTCGGGGCAAGCTCCCCGACTACGACATGAAGAAAGGTCATAATCGAAAGGGAAAGTGCATACGAGATAAAAGTCGACCACGCCAGAGGGATGCCTAGTTGATCAAAAACAGGATGCAAAATTTTTTCTACAGTAGGCTCGCCGAGCGTACCTAAACCTAATGCTGTAACCGTTATTCCGAGCTGACAAGCAGACAAATAATAGTCCAAATCGGTGACGAGTGTTTTCGCCGCGATTGCTTTTTTGTTGCCTTCCGCAATGAGCTGGTCGATTCGTGATAAGCGCACTTTGACTACAGCAAATTCAGAACCAACAAAAAAAGCGGTCAAAATGATCAAGATTGCTACTAAAAATAAGTTCGTAATAATGGCTATGTCCAACTAGTTCCCTCCGAATGAGGGATTCACCTCCGCGTATTTTGAGTATAATAACACTACGGTATGATGAATAACATGGTTTCACATCTTCAATAAAAAAATAAAGATGCCTCTGTTTAAAATAAATAGAAGCATCTCGCTCATAATGGAAATGTCACTCGGCAGCAAGTCGCCTCCGCTCCCGCAGCTCGGCATTTTTTCTCGCCAGCTCCGAAATTTTCTGACTGCTGAGGAACCGCTCCATCTGCTGCTCTCCCTCGACAATAATCTGCTGAATCAAGCATTCACTGCCATGATTAAAGCTGCACTCAAAAATCGAGGCCGTGCCTTCTATCGCATGAATGACATCCAGAAAAGAAATTTCATCCTGGTTTCGCTTCAGCCGGTAACCGCCATTCGCACCGGAAACGGAGTGGATTAGTCCCGCCTTGACCAGCTTTGTAAGCATTTTGGAAAGATACGTCTGGGACACGCCCATCTTTTCGGCTAAAAGCTGCACGCTCACGGGCTTGTCCGGTGCCTCTTCCACAAGATACAGCATCGCATGGAGCGCATAATCGGTTGCCTGTGAATACTTCATACAACACCTCTATTATAGGTTTATTAACTCTATAATAACGTTTATATGAAATCGAAGCAAGTACAGTTTATGGCGCGAGCCCTGCCAATACCTGCTGCAGTGAATCAAGGGAGACGATACCGTTCAGCTTTTGTACAGGCTCGCCATTTTTAAACAAAATCGTCGTTGGAATACTCATAATTCTAAATTTGGATGCCGTTTCCGGGTTTTCATCCACATTCACTTTTACAATTTTTACAGCCACATTATGCTGCTGGTCAAATTCCTCCAAAATAGGGGCAAAAGCACGGCACGGACCGCACCAAGGCGCCCAAAAGTTGACTAAAGTAATGCCTTCCTGTTTTATTTCAGCCGCAAATGCAGCATCTGTAGTGTTGTAAATGGCCATTTTATTCATCCTCCATTGATCGTTTTATTCAAGATCGCTGATCTTGTATTTTTTTAAATGGTTCATCATACAGGCATCGATATCATTCGTCACTTGTTTAAGCGTGCGCCAAGTTTGGTGCGGCTCGCATGTAGATTTTTTATCACCTTTTAAAGCCTCATAAGCATCGGCCAATGATATGGAGGCGGCGTCCATTTTGAGCCTGTATCCGCCAACCCGCCCTTCCTTCGCCTCCACCAGCCCAAGCTTCAGCAATTGTGAAATGATTTTTCGCAAATAGACGGCATGAATTTGGAGAAGCTTCGCCATTTCTGAACTGCTCATAAATCCCTCTTTCTTGGCAAGCAAGGACAGAACGCTAAGCGTAGTACGAAATTTGTACGCCCCTGGCGAATTGTCGAGCATAACGCGGCTTCACTCCTTCCCCTTTATCCGATTAGCCAAAATCCTCATCGGCCAGCTCGCCATTGATGGCCATCGCAGCCTTTGTGCCAGAAGCCGCAGCGTAAACAATTTGTGAAGGCGCTATATAAGCCGTGTCGCCTGCGACATACATGCCTGGAATACTGCTCTGCCCCGCTCCATTTGCTGCAATGCGTCCATCTCCTGTCCTCTCATACCCTAACCGGTCGGCGAATGCCTGCTTCGCGATAAACTTGGGCTTAATAAAAGCTGCGCTGCGAATCGCCTTCGCGCCATCCGAAAATTCCACCTGTTCCAGCATCCCGTCAGTGCCGTGAAAAGCTTTTATCGTTTGTTCAATCACCGCAATTCCTTTTTGCGCAAATTGCCCTTTCTGCTCTGCGGACAGCAGCTCCAGGCCGCTCGTGCATACGAGCAAATCTTTGCTCCAGCTGTATAACAGCTTTGTCATATGAACGATGCTGGCACTGTCCTCTGCGACGATCAGCAACGGTTGATCTCTTTGCTCCCAGCCATCGCAATATGGGCAATTGAATACACTTTTACCATAGAAGCTGTAGAAACCCGCTATATCAGGAAAAACCTCCTTCAACCCGGAGGATAGCAACAGCTTCCGGGCTTGAATGTCGTAACCGGATTTCACAATGACGCTAAATTCGCCATTCGCTGTTTTTCGGATTTCAGTTACTTCGTCCTGGCGATGCTGAACCGAAGGATACCCGAGCACCTCCTCGTAAGCAAGCCGCCGAAATTCCGTTGGCGTGACGCCATCTCTCGTCAAAAAACCGTGCGAGGCATGCGTGACCGCATTCCTTGGCTCATTATTGTCAATCAAGATCACAGCCCGACCAGCCCGGCCAAGCACTAAAGCTGCACTTAAACCGGCAGGTCCGCCGCCAACAATTGCACAGTCATACCGCATTCTTTTCCCTCCTCTAAAAAGATTTTATAGACATTTTATATCTATAATTATGACAAAAAATAAGGCGAGCTATTCGAATTCATTGACGCCTCATTTCAATTGAGGACTTTATGAGTCTATAATAACCTCGATGAGTCGAGGTGTCAAGACTTAACTTCACATCTTGCTGCACAAATTGTGTCATATTACATTTTGATCCTACCCTTTTTTGAAAAATGGCGGACCGAGATGCAAAAATGCAGTTCCCGGCCCGCCGCGGCCAATAGCACTGAAGTAAATCAAGTCACTTACTTCCGGATGGCGTACATTCCTCTCCAGCAGATCGATTAACCGGTCAAGTTCTTCTTCGTTCAGTTGATCTGCCCGCCTTCTTCCTCGATATCCTGCTCTACGCAGATGGTCGTCGCAACTGCAATCGCCAGCCCCTGCACGATGTCATCAAGCGGCATACTCGGTACATCCGGACGCCCTTCAGTCTGTTCGGAAATTAGAGGAATATGTATAAAGCCTCCGCGCATCTGCGGATATTTCGTTGCAATCAGATGAGCCAAACCATAAAACAGATGATTGCAAACAAATGTACCGGCCGTGTTTGAAACAGCTGCCGCAATACCCGCCTTGCGAATATCCCTCACGATGGCTTTGATCGGCAGCGTCGACCAGTAAGCGACAGGACCTTGCGGCACAATCGGCTTGTCAATCGGCGACTGCCCGGCATTGTCTGGAATGCGGGCATCGTCGACATTGATCGCAACTCGCTCCGGTGTGATGTTGGCTCGTCCTTCTGCCTGTCCGACACTGATCACCATGTCCGGCCGAACGTTCTGGACAGCCTGCCGAAGGCTTTCAATGGACCGGCCGAATTCGGTAGGCAGCTGTACGATCGTGATATTCGCTCCTTCCAGCTTAAAATCTGCCAACCGTTTGACAGCCTCCCAAGCAGCATTCGTCTCGGCCCCGCCAAACGGCTCGAAACCCGTGATCAACACATTTTTCATGATCCTTTTTTAGCCTCCCCCTCTACAAATCGCGAATCATAGCTAATACCAGTACCCACCTCGACTTTCCACAAGCCTCCTCAAGAAATCTGTAATCTAGCATGGTACATTATCGGTTTCCTAAGCAACTATCGCTCGACTATCACAAGTAACGCTTCCAAAATCAGAGTCAGGATTGTTAAAAAAGATAAGAATTTTTTTACGTTCTGAGTTTCATTCTTTAGTTGTTTATCGGTTACTTTCCCCTTTCTGTTCGCATTCTTTATTTGACTTATGTATATAATACTTGCTAAAAGGCAAAGAATGTACAATAAAAAACAGAATAATGCCCTCTGTCGCAAAAAAGACGATATGCCGGAAAAATCATTTATCACTCCAAGTAACATTCGGCTGAACTCCCTTTTAAAACTTTCATGATACTTCGGCCTTTTGAGTGCAAGTACAGTTTGAATAAAACAGCTTTTCAATCTGTTTCCTATTCAACAACCAAAGTTGAATAATTACTGTTCTTCCCCCCTTTAAATTATAGTGTATATATGCACTAATAACAACATAATTTTGAATATAATATTCTGTTTGTATCTATAACGCTTCTCTAAGCTTAAAGAGGGGTGAAACCGTGTTATTGCAACTCATCGGGGAAAGAATCCGACAAATACGGAAGGAAAAAGGCCTTACACAAGAAGAGTTGGCTGAGAAAGCTGGCATTAATGCTTCGTACATGGGGACTGTTGAACGTGGGGATCGAAATATCTCTATAGAGACACTTGAGAAAATAATCCAAGGGTTAGACATTACGCCTACTGATTTGTTTCAGTTTCATCAAATTGAAGATGAAGATGTGATGAATGAAATAAGTGAAATACTGGAAATGACAAAGTCACTTCTATATCATAGAACGTTGGAAGAGAATAAGCTCATATTCCGTGTAGTCAAAGATATATTGGCAACAATGGATAGTGTTAAGCAATAGTTGCTTTGAATTAAAAACATTATTTAAGAAAAGTCCAATCTCAATGTGAAACAGATGAAATAAGCTTCCGTTCTCGGGAAGCTTATTTCATCTGTTTTATTGACTGACCCAGATACTCTTGTGAAACACCGATCATCGTTACTCATTCCGGTTTCAGTTATGGTGTCAAAAAAGTAAGGAGGAAAAGTTTCGGTGATAAGCAATTGTCTGCCGCATTGCACCGGGCTTCCAGTTCGATGATATGCTTACAGTCTTCACCTCCTAAAATCTTTAAAACACCTTCACCTCGCGAATTTGCGAAGTGTCGTTCCAGCCGGACGTGATATTAATTTTAATATATCTGGCGTTTATAGGCGGGAATGTATAGGTGACGTCGTTCTCCCCATTATTTTTTGCTGTGTAGACCGTCGTCCATGCTGTGCCGTTTGTAGAGGTTTCGATCGTAAAGCTTTGCGGCCCCAATTTTTGTGCCAATGAGCTGTTTCGCGCAAAGATTTCTACGGCTTGAACCGTCTTCGCGCTTCCCAGGTCAAGCTGAAGCCATGCCGGCGCAGCACCAATGCTTACCCACATGTCCGTATCGGATTCAGTAATGCCGTCGATCGCTTTGTCTGCCGGGTAACCTACCGCTTCCGAAGATGCAGCAGCAGCCGCAATAGGCAATGGCGTCCTATTCTTTTTGAACGTCAGTTCTTTAATCATCACATTGCTGGCATAAGCGTCCGTAATGCTGAGCTTCACATAACGCGCTTCCGTTGGCGTCCATGAATAGTTTTCATACCGGTTGCCCTGATCGGCAACTGTGAGAACTGGCGTCCCCCAGTTTACGCCGTCGATTGAGGTGTGAACGGTAAAGCTTCTCGGCCCCGCTCCCCGCCAATTGATGTCATCTACGCCTAGCCATGAATCCGTTTCGCCGTCTACCGCCTGAAAGTATACTTTTGTTCCGATATAATCCGATACGTCCCACGTTTCCAGCACAAATGAATCACTTTGCGGCGGCTTGGCGCTGAACAAAATAGCATCGTCTGACGCTCTCCGCAAATAGAAGAAATTTTGATTATTTGTTCCCGCCGGGCCGTCGTAGCCTGCTTTGCGGAACGAGAAGATACCGTTCTCAACTATAAAGCTATCGCTTGTTATCGACCCAGTGGCTGCATTCCCATTGGAGTAAGATGCTGCATAATGTGTACCTCTATATCCGGACACACTCCCCGACGGGCTTTCTGCGGTCGGATTTGAACCGAACGCCGTCCCCGCCGTTGTCCACCCTGCCCAATTACCTGTTTCAAAGTCAAAGTTATTCAGCTGCATCAGATCATCGAACGCAATCCATCCGTCAATATCGTCCGAGGCGTTATTGTCCTCCACTTTAAAATAAACCTCTGTGCCGATAAAGTCGGAAACATCCCAATAATACTGAACGAACCTGCTATCCTGCGGAGGCTTGCCGACGATTAACGGCTTATCGTCCGAGGCGCGCATCAGCCAATAATAGTTTTGATTATTTGTCCCGTTCGGCCCGTCATAACCGGCACCGCGGAAAGAAAGGACGGGCTTTTCAATTACGAAGTTTTTGCTGACCAATGATCCGACAGCAGCGTTTCCGGCGACATGGGTGGTGGCATAGTATTTTCCGTCATAACCCGGGATCGGGATGATGTTCCGGCCCCATAGCAGCGTTTGATCCGTTTTCTGATACGTTGGTGCAGTCCCGAACCCCGTACCGTTCACCGTCCAGCCGGCATATGTGCCTCTTTCAAAGCCATAGTTGCTGCTTAGGGACACGTTATCTATACCAAGCCAGCCGTAGGAGCTGTCCGTGTTACCATCGACAACCTCCATATAAACGCTTACTCCCATATACGCAGTAACATCCCATGTTACATCCGTAAAAATGTCGCTTTGCGGCGGTTTGGCCGATAACAATATCGCGTTATCTGAAGTTCTCTTCAAATAAACGATATTTTTGCCGGCATTCCCAAGCGCACCGTCATACCCGGCAATCCGGAATGTCAGCAGTTCCTTTTCAGGTATAAAACTGTCAGAAGTAAGCGTTCCGGCAGCCGTATCCCCTCCAGTTTTCGAATCGGCCCAATACTTTCCTCTCCACCCCTTTACCAAGCCTCCGTGATCAGAGCTTACAGGAGCAGAACCGAAAGCAGTGCCGGAGACCGTCCAGCCGCTGTAAGTTCCCGTTTCGAAGGAAAAATCGGCGATTTCCTTGTTTTCCTTGTAACTGCTTAAGGAGACACTATCAATTCCCAGCCATCCATAGGAAGAGGCCGTGCAATTATCCGCCACTTGAAGATACACTTCCGTGCCGATATATTTCGCGACCTCCAGCCGTTGCACAGTCAAATGGTCACTTTGCGGCGGTTTGACCGAAATGAGAATGGCATTGTCCGAGGCGCGTTTTAAAAAGATGTAATTTTCATTATTCGTGCCGTTCGGCCCGTCATACCCCGCCATTCTAAAGCTTAGTACATCCTTGTCTATCATGAAATTCGGGCTTTGAAGCGTACTGGCGGAAGCATCGCCTCCCCAACGCGAATCGGCCCAGTACATCCCCTTGATTCCGGTAACCGTTTCGTCGTGCGTCCCCGAACTTGGCGCTGTTCCAAATGCGGCGCCAGAAATGGACCAACCGTCATAGCTGCCTGTTTCAAACGAGAACAATTCATTTTCATCATCGTCTGTGTAAGGATACAGCTCCATGCCGCTGACCGGATAGACGGCTCCAAGATCCGCCGTTATCGTTTGCGGATTGTTTGCCGAGGCGCTGCCTCCCTTCCAAAACCCGGCATCATCCTTGCTGCCGTCCGAAACATTGTTGGGTATATAGGGCTTCTCATACATGCCCGCCGTAACATTCGTAATCGGCAGCGAACCGTAAAGGAGCGCATGCAGGATCAAAGGCTGCGATGACGATGCGGTGTATTGAATTCGTTTTTGCGGCAAATCGAGCGAGCCCTCCTGGATGGTACCGCCGATGATGTTATTCCATGGTGCGGTTATATCCACTGTTATGGATGATCCGTTCAATGAAGGATAAGTCTGGATGGATAGCGTTTGTCCGTTCCCCATGTACTGCGGCTCGGCTGTCGCCCCTTTGGACAAATATTGCCCATTTGCCATATATTGCAAGTCGGCTGCAACAACCAGCTTGCTGTCATCCTTTTTATTCGTACCCATATAGGCCACGTGAAAACGGTCACCGTCGTAGCTTATCTTCCTTGTGACTCCGGCATAATCCGCAAAATCGCTTAAAATTTTGCCCATAAAACTGTCGTAAAACATTTCGCTGTCATTTACAGGAATTGTACAGAAAAGCACTTTACCGCTTCCGTAGGTATACTCCGCCATCAGCGTATTACCGTTGCCGTCTACCAGCACGGGCGTTGCTCCGCTCAGCAGCGACGTAAAAGCTTGCGCCTGACTGCTGTCAGAGACGGTAAACGCCGCTGTTTCCCCGGCTTTCAGCGATTTGAGCCAGGCCGGCTTATTCGCTGCCACGCTTGCTTTTCTGCTGGAAGTGGACGATGCAGCGCTTCCGCCGGAAATGCCCATCATCCAGCTCGATACACCGGTGCCTCCGGATACCGAACGAGACGATAAATTCAGTTTATAATTGAAACTGTCTTTGCCGAAGCCTACAATCGCGTTGCCCGAGCTTACCCAGTTAAGCAAATTGCTCTGCGCCGCATCCGACGTAAGTGTCAGGCTCGAATTTGCAGTCACAAGCAGCTTATAGCCTGCAAGCGCCCCGTCTTCGATCAGAAAATCGTCTATAATATCAGGCGTATCAAGATAATGGGCCCAGCTTGCGAACGGCCGGACATTGAAGCCGACACCGTGATCCCGGTCGTAAATATTCATATAGTCGTCGTAGCGGTATCCTTTCCGGTAATTGCTGGAATAAAACGAGTTATAGATCGCAACTTCGCTTTGCTCCGGAAGCGGGTCTACGGCCAGCAATCGCTCGCTCTTTCGGGCAAATTGCTGAAGCTCCGGCCCGGGCGTATACGATCCGGAAGGATCCCAGCCCGTTCCCGTCCAGCCGCTGCCGTTAAAGTCCTCCGCCATATTGCTGTTGTTGAATGTCCCGATACCTTTTGCCAACAAGCCGAACATCGTATCATCGCTAAGCTTGCGCGATTCGTAGTTCGCATTGTCCATGGCCGTATCGAATCCATGAAAACGCGCCGCGGCCGCTATTGCGGCCGGCCCGAATACTTCGTCCGCCGAACTGCTCGCGAGCACAAACGGCTTATAGTCGCTGACGGCTCTGGCGACCAAACCGACGTTCGCCTGACTTTCCATCGGGCTGAACATATGCGCGCCGTCGATCTCCACGTACAGAGGTTTATCAGTCGCAGATCTCACCTCAGAAACCGACTGCCGGATAAAATTCGTCATATAGTCGCGCAGCCAGAACATTAGATCCGACCAGCTTTGACGGTCATCGTACGCCAAGGGCATATTCGTCCGTTGCGGCAGAGGAGGCTGCACATCGCTCCAGCCATTATACGAGGTTCCCCATGCTGCATTCAGCGCTGCGATTCCGGCGTACTGCTTCTGGAGCCATTCACGAAACCTTGCTTTGGCTTGATCGTCATAGACATATAACGACGGATGGACGATATCCCCGCCGAAAATTTCCATGCCGCCAAAGTAGCCCGGACCCATTACTTGCTGAAGCCGAACATACGGATTATCACTGAAATGTTCAGCCATTTTTTTGTCGAAAGCACTGGAAAACGTTAAGTAATCGCTCGCAAAAGGATTTCCTCTCACTGTAACCGCAGTCTGGCTGCCATATTCGTCAATCAAGGGCGAATTTAATTGCGGCCATTTCGTCTCAACCAGTCCGATATTTTGCCCGATAAACATGTCAATACCATAATCGGTAAAGCGCTTGACCATCTCGTCTGTATATTCCCAATCATAATTCGCCTCCACTCTCGGGTCGCCTCCGTCCGGAAGCACCTGTACCTTATACCCGGGAGCGTAGCCCACAACGATGGCGTTAACCAATTGAATATTAGCCTTCTTCAGCGCATCGAACCCGGCATTCGTCAGCCGGGAAAAGTCGTAAAGATCGCCCGCTGATAATGAGGCAACCCGATGCGGCAAAATGTCTGAGAACAGGTAAACTTCTCTGAGCGCCGCCTGGCCGCCAAATCCTTCTGTCATCTTGATCTTTACATATCGGGCCTTGGCTGGGGTCCAGCTATGAAAAGTACGTTTATCCTCATCCAAGCCGACCGATTGGCGAACTGTATATGCCGCATCATCCTCGGACGTTTCAAACGTAAATGCCTTCGGTCCATAACCAGGGTCGGGATAAATCTCGATGGCTCCGACGTACTTGACACTGCCGAGATCAAGCTTGATCCATTGCGGATCGGCGCTTGACGGAGCTGCATTCGCCATCCATTTATTATCCGGGTGATCATACAATCGGTCTGAGGCTTTGGCCGGTTCATATCCGCTTTGATAGGATGAGGCGGTTACATCAGTGACAGGGATGGCATAATTGCTGGCACTGACCGTAAGGCATCCGGTCCATAATAAGGCAATACAGCCGCAAAATGCGCCAAAAGTAATCATTATTCGCTTCAAGTGCTCTTCATCTCCTCGTAATCCGCAGTGTCGGACCTTACCGTGTTGCCAATCAGGAAACGAGCATTCCAATCAAATATTGCGCATACCAGCGGATCAGAAAATCGTTCGGATGATTGATATTATTGCCCGTCATATCCACGAAGCTCTTGTGCAGGAGCAGTTCCTGATGAATGCCAGTCATATCAGCCACCGCTATCCCTTTCAATGCCAAACTATCAAGCGCCGGCTTGTAGTCGGCCTGCCGCTTGTAAAAATCCGTCTCCGGATTGGGCAAGCTCGGACTTACAAGAATGAACTCCGATTCGGGGTTGGTATGGCGAACCGTGTCCATGATATCCCGGATATTTTCCCGAAAAACCTCGGGCGATACGTCGAGGGTTCCATCATTCATACCGAACGCAATGATGACCAGATCCAGACGATGCGCCGCTACGCGCTTGGCCGCTTCCGCTTTGCCCCACGCGGAATCCTTGCCGCCAACCGACAGATTGCTGAAATCAATATCCGAACAATATGCTTTTCTCAGCTTATTTGCCAACAATTCACCCCACGTCGGCAGATAAGGGGCAGCACCGATTTTACCGCTCGTGTTCTGTCCTTCTGCAATGCTATCCCCGAATAGTACGAGCCGCAACGGCTGTCCCGCCCGCAGCTTGCCGATCGTCCGCGGCAGCGTCTGCCCGGCGAATTTCGGCACACTGCCTTGCCATTGACTGGTGTCATGCGTATAAGTGACGTTAATCTGGTTCTCGTGGAAAAAGGAACCTTCCCTGTATAGTACATTGCCTCCCCCTTTGCGCGGAAAATCCATTCCGGGGAGGTGTGTGGCTGGATACAGCTGCGATTTTTTCAAGACCGCTATTCTTGAGCCTTCCGGTACCTGCAGCAATCCATCCTCGTAAATCCAGTCCACGCCTTCCTCATACCGAATATCCTGTACCGAGTTCGTAACCGATACGATACGGTCTGGCTTGAAGAGCAGCTTTGCCGCCGGTCTTCCTTCCCCATCCGCCACCATTAGCAAAGTTTCGTCGTACATCGTCTTCCCATCCCAGAAAGGAACAAGCGCTCTTTCGATAGGGTCGGTGATTTCGACATATGAATCATTCATGCGTTCACCACTGACTTTTAGATAGAGCATCACTGCAGCCGCTAGTATGAAGATCAGCACCAGCATCGCTGCAGCCGTCAGTCGCCATCTTATTCGAACTTCCGGGCCGTCATATTTCCGCCCTGCTCGGATTTCATTAATCGCACAACACCTCTTCCCTATAATTTGCAGCAGTATCTGCTGCATTGTTCCATAATAGACCAAATGCCGGAATCTGTATTTGCCACCCATATTGAAGTTCAGCAAACTCGTAAAATTATTTTTCAAGCACGTAGTCGTTTTTCAAAGAAAGCGTTTGCATTTTATTGACATTGCTAAAACTGCCAGAAAATTTCTCTTGTTGTCCCCTAACAAAATCGAAAAATGGCGAACCTGGATGCAAAGATGCAATTCCTGGCCCGCCGCGGCTAACAGCACTGAAGTAAATACAGAATAGATCATTCATTTATTTTAATGTTCTTAATCAGGCAACATAATGGACTGGTAACTTAAAGCTTCATCCACCACTTCCTCCGGCGATAACTCTTTATCGTTCCAAAAAATCAAGTCACTCACTTCCGGATGGGGTACATTCCTCTCCAGCAGATTGATTAACCGGTCAAGTTCTTCCTCGGTCCCCTCCGCCTGCATAATCTTTTCAACTATTACTATTAGCTCCGATCTGCTTAATGACATTTTCATCCCTCCGAACATCTTAATCTTCTCTATCCCGCAGCATTGATTGTAATCTTGCTTAGTACATTATCGGCATATTGTTTGATTTTCCACAAGGCATTGAAAATTCCTGCCAGCAGAAGAAGCGCCCGAACACTCTTTAAGCAACTATCGCTCGACCTATTACAAGTAACGCTTCCAACAAGCACTTAATTAGCATAGAAAGAAAGGGATCGTCCCGACTCCTTCATCGTTCCCAGAAAACTGATGTCAATTACGTACAAATCCAGCTCGCAGTTCGATTGCCTTTTGCTGCTTTTATCCTCTTGTGCGCTCAGCAACATCAACATTCCAGCTAAATACAATTTGGATCTGCTCATCTATACTAGTCATAGCGCAATGTAAGCGCTTATATCAGGAAAACCAAGATGAACAGGAGGTAATGAAGAAATGTGCAAAAAAATGACAAATGGTCTTCTTGTGCTGCTCGGCGCGATAACGCTTGGCAGTGCAGCGGCCTATGCCAACAGCGCGCCGCCCCCTCCGGCCGAGACGGTCTCGCACTCGTCGGCGGAGCCGCGAATAGGATTGCTCGCCGCTATACCGGATATGTGGAACTTCCCGGATTCCGCAATTCAGGATTTGGCCGATGCCGGCGTTGAGGTGGTGGAACTGAAGGCAGTAGCGAACGATCCGGTTGCCCATCCGAACCCCGGAGGCGACGGAGTCATGAGCGCCAAGAACGTCTACGACTTCTCTCTGCTCGACGCCGAAATCGCCCGCTGGCAGGCAAAAAACATCCAGGTCGTCTTACAGGTAACGCTGAACGGCTCCTTTCGGCAAGACTGGTGGCCAGAGTATTATGCGGATTATGTAGCGGAGGACGGTTCAACCATTTCCGGCCGTTTTAACGTCTATTTGCCAGCATTGCAAACCGGTTTTAACAACTTTATCGGCCAGGTGGTCAGCCACTATTCCGGCAACGCCGGCGTCTACGGCTTCTATATCGACGGCCCCGGTTACTATGGCGAAGTGGAAATGTTGACCGATAACTATGCCCATCCGAAATTTTATAGCTATGACCCCTATGCCAAGAGCGCTTTTAGAGCTTATTTACAGACGATCTATTCCGATCTGGGCGCGCTCAATACAGCTTGGGGCCAGACCTACGCCAGCTGGAACGACGTTACTCCACCGCTGCCGGATGAAACGTTGTCGGTGGACAAGGTGGACCTGCGCCGAAGCTGGTCAGATTTCGTAACATGGAGGCACACGTTTCTGTACGACACGATGGCAAAATGGCTAACCACCGCCAAGAACGCAACCTCCAAGCCGATCGGCATCAAAATCGGCGGCGCCAAGATGGGCTCGAACTACCGTTCCGCTGCCTTCTCGGCCTCGACCGCCGATTTGCTGAAGCTGTTGTCCAGCGGCGGTCATCCTGCTTTCTTTGATGATACGAACAATGAAAATCTGTCTTCAATGCGCCACAGTACAACCATCGGCAATGAATACGGCATCCGCATCTGGGGTGAAGGAGACGGCGGTATTCCTGACGTTTCCTACAACCAGCAGCGGCAAAACGCGGCGAATATAATGCTCTCTGGTGCCGATACGATGCATTACGCCTACGTGGAATGGCTGTTTAAAGGCTTTGACTGGAATACGGCATCCTGGAAGGGAAATTTTGAAAAAACGAAGCACTTCTATTATTTGAAGAGCTTGAACGACACCGTGAAAAGCTACCGTCCGGCTTATGAGCCGAGCGATGTAGCTTTCTTCCAGTCGCATTACGCCTCTTGGTACAGGGGCGGAGACCGGACAAATCGCGATGTCAGCCTCGTCTACGATGCCGAGATGACGCATGGCGCCTACGGAAGCTATGCCTCCTGGAGCCGATATTTGTCCTTGCCCGATGTTGTTGATGAACAATTGATCCTCGATGACGTGCTGAGCCGGTATAAAGTACTGATTGTACCGAACACATCAAACACGGTCTCTCTGGAATCAGTGGGGAATAAAATCAAGACATGGGTTCAGAACGGAGGCAAGCTCGTTACATTCGGCCAAGGTTCGCTTACATATCAGATCGATAGCGACCGAAAACTGATCTCGCCCGATCCCGCGGATCCTGCCAACTGGAGCCTCGGTCTGAGCGGCGGAACCGCGGCGTCGGCTCCTGCCGGCAGCAGTTGGTACGTATCCGGCAGCAAGCCGGCATGGCTGACTTCCTTGCATGCAGCAGATCAGGGAACGATTCCTTCGATCGACCGCGTGTTCACTTCAGTGGCGCCGGGTGCCGTCCCGGTGATCGAAGACGGCGCCGGCAACGCGCTGGTTGTTGAATATCCCTTTGGCGCAGGGAGCGTTCTGTTCACCACGACGCCCGTTACTAATAACACATTCTTCACAGACATTATGCCGCTTATCGTCTCAGACTACGCAGACTCTGCCGGCATAGGCCGAAAAATCCGCTTCGAGCCGACATTCGTCGCAGGCTTTGTCGGCGTGAATACCAGTAACGGAAAGCCGCTGGCCGTCTCCTACAGCGGCAAAAATTTGATGGATTCCCAATACGACGAAGCCGGCGCATCCAATTTGCGTCTCGACTTCGACCCGTCGCTAGCCGGCGATGCCGAACTGCTGCAGTTCACTAAGTATTACGGCAATACGGCTTCCGTCGATAACGGCTACCGGGATACGATCACCGATGCGATTGTAACACCGGTCACCACGGATGGGATCAGTCTGTACCGAACGACCCGTCCAATACCAATATTCGATCTTCAAACGACCAATCAGAACGGCGACTATCCAAAAGAGAATATGATTGACGGCATGATCGGGGACGAAGAGCATGGATTCTGGGCAAGCACGCCCGTCCCCAATCAAACGATCATCGCCAATACGGGGAAGGAACATGTCTTACAGGCAGTGGTCATCGACCCCCGCCAGCACTTCGGTCCGAAGAATGTGACTGTATCCGTATCGTCTGATGGAATCTACTATACCGATACTTGGAGCGGAACACTGCCCGATAAGCACAGCGTCATTACGTTCAATCGTCCGTTACGAGCCCAGTTCGTCAAGCTGTACGTCACTTCCTCATACTCTTCTGACAGCACGATTCAGATTCGGGAGCTGCAGTTGTACGGACCAGAATCGGAGGACGATTCCATGAGGATCGCCCCTATGAGCGTGACCGCTATTTCGCAACACCCTGCGAATCCCTGGTCAAACGTTCATGATTTGAATGAAGCCACCTTCTGGAGGAGCGGCGCCTACCCGACAGAGCCGGCCCCTCAATCGCTAGTTTACGATCTTGGCGCGACCTATCGGGTAAACCGGGTAGAGATTCAACCTGTAGCAAACGAAGGCCCGAAAGATATCGATATTCTGGTATCGGAAAATGGCAACGATTACAGCTTTGCCTATACCGCAATAAGCGAGAAAGGCGGACAACTGCATACGTTTCGTCCTGTAGATGCCCGATTCGTCAAGCTTAACATCCGTTCCTCCTATTCATGGAGCGGTGTGGCGATAGCAGAGATGGCGGTCTATGCGACCGGAGCGAGGGCGCAGAGTGAAAAGGAATGGTTAGCACGGACCGTCCAGGCTTCCTCCTCACAGAGCTATTACGATTACAATCCGGCAAAAACGATGGACGGGGTTAAAGACTTGCCGGATGACAGCTTCTGGGTAAGCGGTAAACCGGCGACGGCCACAACGCCGCAATGGCTCGTGTACGATTTTGGCCAGATCCGCAAGCTCGGTCAGGTCCATATTTTTCCGAGGGTCGGTTACGGCAACAAAGAGACGGAAATCCAATTGTCCGCCGATGGCGTCCGGTATTTTACCGTAGCCAGCTACACGGCGCAGAATGCAGATCAAAACATATCTTTCGGTCAAGCGGAAGCGAGATTCGTCAAGCTGCTGTTCAAAAGCGGATACAATCCGGAAAACGTTCAGATTCGGGAGGCAACATTCTTCGAGCCGATTCGGGCGGGAAGCGACAACCGGCTGAGGATCGCTTCGGTTGATGTCTCTTCCGTCCTTCCCCCTAATGAAGCAGCCCATTTGACCGACGGCGTCTACAATCAGCTTGCCGGCTTCTATTCGGGAACAGAGCCTTCCGAGCGTTATCCGCAAACAATTACTGCCGATCTCGGCGAATCAAGACGCGTGCGGAAGCTCGTCGTCGACTCACGCATAGACGCTTATCCGCTCGGGCCTGCGGAAGTGATCGTGCTGATATCCAATGATGGTGAAAACTATGATCGTGTTTCTTCCGGCTTCCTTCCTCCTGGCCGGAACATCGTTGACATCGGCGAGACGACGGCCCAATATATAAAACTTTATATGAAATCGTCCTATAGCGGCGACGTTACGAATCAGTTGAACGAGATCGCAATATATGGCGAACCGGAAGCGTCCGCCCCGTCATCGGCGTACGTTTCCAACTTCAGTCCAGGCAATGCAGAAGGCTGGACTCTAATGCAGAGCTTGACAGGCTATATTTATTCCGGCACGTACTATCTCTCGATTACCGGGACCGACCCTTATCTGCAGTCGCCGGACGGCTTGCATATCGATGCCTCCAAATATGGCTACGTGAAAATCAGCATGAAAAATAACACGCCGGACGATACCGCCGAATTATACTGGCTGCGGGACGACGACACTACATGGGACTTGACGAAATATAAGTCGTTTGCCATCAAGCCGGTTGATAGCGGCTATTCGGAATATATCATCGATTTGTCTGCAGAACCAGAATGGAAGGGTGTCATCAGGCAATTGCGGCTGGCTCCCGCTAACAGCGCCGCCAGTGGCACGATCGAACTCGATTCTATCCGTGTAGACAGGGATGGCGCCGGCCGGGCGAGCTATGATATAACGGAAGCGATGACGCCGCTATGGCTGTCAAATACGATCTATAATGAATCCGTTCTGTTGATCTCGGAGAACGGGGGCGCTCCAGAGGCCAAACTCCATTATATGCCAGCCGCAATAATTTCGGTAAAAGACGCTGCATTAGGGACGGAATATCAGGAAGGAATCGACTGGCAATATGAAGCGACAACTGGCAAGTTGAAGTTGCTACCCGGCTCCAAGGCTGCTTTTATATCACATGATGAACTTTATCCCCAGACCTATCAGAACGGCTGGTCAATGTACAGACCCGGTTCCGGATACATTTTGTACCGTGAAGGCACTGATATTACGAGAAGGCAACTGGCCGTAACGTATACAAAGAATGAGTCCTGGGACGGTATCATCCCGCAATATGCCGGGACAGCGCTCACGCACACTGCGGCCAAACTGACTGCAGGGTCTCCACTCAAGGTCGTCCTGTTCGGTGACAGCATATCAGTTGGCAGCAATGCGAGTGGTTACTCCGGCGGCTTCCCTTATATGCCAAGCTGGGGCGAACTGTTCGTCCGCCAACTGCGCAGCGCATACAGCTCAGATATTGCCTTCGCGAATCATTCGCTCGGCGGCCAAACCTCCGCCTGGGGAGCGGCCAATGCGGGCCGGGTATCGGCGGAAAATCCCGATTTGGTCGTCATTGCATTCGGCATGAACGACGGTACCTTTGGCGTGACACCGGCGGACTTCGCTGATCATATCACTTCGATTATGGATGATGTGCTTGCAGTCAATCCGAATGCCGAATTCATTCTGGTCGCCACTACGCTCGCCAATGAAGGCGTATGCGGGGATGCAGCATGCAACCAGGTATTTGCGGGCAATCAGGCGGAATATAAGAACGCGCTCGATGATATTGCAAATCAGTATACCGGTAGTGTTATCATGAATATGACTGACATTCACAAGAAACTTTTGCAACACAAGCGATTTGAGGATATGACCGCCAACAATGTCAACCATCCCAATGACTACCTCATTAGATGGTACGCACAATACGCGGCTGCATTACTAATTCCGTAATGTTCAATCAATGGACCCGCGAGAGCTGCTTGTTCCCAGGTAGATTTCACTCGCGGTCCCCTGCCACTCTGCATCAAACAGATAGATGAAATAAGCTTCCGTTCTCGGGAGCTTATTTCATCTGTTTTATTGACTGACCCAAATACTCTTGTGAAACACCAATCATCGTTACTCATTCCGGTTTCAGTTATGGTGTCAAAAAAGTAAACCAAACCGCTTGACGAAACGTAACGCAGAGGCACAAAAATGCGGCATTGCTCTGTTTTACCCTTGACGACAAGCGGCTGGTCAGCTGCATAGCTGATATTCCGCATGATAGTGGATGCGGACAAAAGAAGCCCTAACACGGGCGCAAACATTTTTTTCACCGTACATCCTCCCTAGAAGAAAATCAAACAAGAGGCCACCACATTGTCATCCGCGATGACTTTCGGGATAGCCTCCTGAAATCTTCAAAACACCTTCACCTCGCAGATTTGCGAAGTGTCGTTCCAACCGGTTGCGATATGAATTTTAATATACCCTGCGTGGATGTGTCGATCGTAGTAGTAAAGTGCTTGCATTTTATTGACTTTGCAGAGCTGCCGATACACTAAGCCCCGCTGCCAGCAATTGTTACATCCCTGATTTGCATCTCGCTCTTGAACACGCCGGGAACCTCCCAGCCAATATAGATGGCATCGAGTCCTAAATCTTCGTATTCAGCGTCGGAAAAATAGCCATTCTGCTTGGCGATTTCCAGCGCTTTCTCTATATGCGGCTTTAACTGCAAATTGACCTTATGCCATTGCCCGTCGCCCGTAGGATGGTCGTAAATCAGCTTGCCGTCTACGGTATAGATCAGCTTATGCGTATCTCCTGCCAGATTAAAGCCGCTATCGATATGCCATTCGCCAGACGGAATATCTTCACGGTTATCGTAGATCGGTACACAGAAATTAATGAAGTCGCCGCTGCCCTTCTGGTCGCCTATAATTAAATAGAAGACAGCCATAGACGAATGAAGGCCGGGATTATATTCATCCGGCTTCATATACGAAAACGACTCCGTAATCCGCACTTCGAATTGCAGCGTAAGATCGTCAGCCTCACTGAGCCGATGCCGCTCTTTATAACGCTGTTCCAGATAAAGATGCAGCCATGGATCAGTCTGGCTGCTTCGCGGCTTCTTATATTCTTTCCCTGCATCCAAGCCGAGCGTAATCGTTCCGTCATCTGCTACGGCGATTGTTTTATACTCATTTTCATACAGATAGCGATCCCCGTCGCGCTTGCCGGTCATTTTGGCGGCATCGCTTTTGGAATTCCATTGCGTAACGATCCATTCTGTCTTTTTCCCTTCCAAGTTGCGGCCGAAGTCAAGCTTGCCGTTCACGCGGGCCGATCCGGGGATCGGGTTGAATACCATCGCCCCGCTTTCAAAAGCCGTATCCAATATCCAGTTATCCTGACCATGCAGCGCATCGCTTTTCTCAGGCTGACTATTGTTTGAGCAGCCTGCAGCAATGATAAGGGCAGCCGCTGCGCAGCACAGCAGCTGTCCTACCCTACCCTGGCGCTTTGTCGTCACTGCGCATTCGCCCCCTCTTGTACAGCATCGGTTAGTCCCGTGCTGACGATGTAGCCCCGCTCATCGATTAAATTAATATAGTAGGCTTTCGCTTTGTCAGGCAGGGCTGTCTCCAATGACAGCTTATACCGCGGCTCTTGATCTTGGTCTTGTTCCGGGAGCTGGATCACCTCCTTGCTCCAGACCGGGCTCAGCCGATCGGAAATATTAAGCATAAAATAAAGCTCTGCGGCTGTAATCGGCACATCTGATTCCGCTTCAACGATCACCCGGCGGTTTTCCAAGTCGGTTTCATGACGGACTACACGGGCAAGCGGCGGCTCTCCGCGGATAATATGATCGGCAAAAGCGTAAATTTCCGGCGGCTCCATTGCCGCTTCCTGATTATGGGGCATGCCGGGATGTATGCTCAAGATCGACTGTTTTTCCACAACCCGGTATGACTTCGTAAATACGGTTAATGGAAAATGCCCGTCATTATCGCCGTTTACCCACAGCATGGGTATGCGCGCTTCTTTCAAGTATGTTGAAGGCTCCCATAAACTCATAAATGCTGCTTGCGTTTCCGGTGCCCAGCTCCGGTAAGCATCGCCGAAATAACTTTCCGATTCGTGAACAAATCCGCTGCCATAAACCGGCACAGCAAATTTGAACCGCTCGTCAATCCCGCTCACGATTTCACTGAGTACAGCGCCCCAGGAAACGCCAACGATCCCAATCCGCTCCGCATCAATTTCCGGCAGCGAGCGAAGCAGCGAATGCCCCCTTATTACAGCAGCTACCGCGTGGTAGGTCCATTGTTCTTTCACCGGAGCTTCGATATCCTTCCATACGGCCTGATTAGCCGGCCCCGCCCATTCATGCGGCCGGAAGCTGCGCGCACCCTCATCCCATTGCGGAAGATGTCCTTCCAAATCCATGGCGATTGCCGCATAGCCTCTTGCATTCCAGACGCGAACCCAATCCGCGTAGGCTGTACCGGCCCCGCCGTGAACGAGAACCACTGCCGGCACCTTTTCTCCGGTTTCAGCCAGCCGCTTGGGCAGCCCGATATAAGCGAATACTTTGGTCGCCTTCCCCCAATAGAGCGGCCCCTCGTAAAAAAGCGCCTGCAAATCCGTGCCTTCATTATATTCAGGGGCATATTCGAAATGTGGAACCTCGCTTAATAGCTCGTTTTCCCAAGGAAGCATCGTCTGCTTCGCACCTCCCGTTCCTTGCAGCATAACAATCGCTGCAACTATTGCTATTGCTGCAGCAGCAAAGCCTGCCCCGCCAGCAACGATATAACGTGTTTTCGATCGTATGACAGCATCTCTCCTCCCGCCGGTTTATTTAACGGATGGCCACAGGCATTCCAGCCCGATACGTTCCTCTCGCTCTATCATTTTGCTTGTTCCGTCCGGTAGACGAACCTCCCCTATTAGTTCATCAAGTCCTGCAACTTGGAGCTTGAATGCACCGTCCGAGATTTGCCATGCTACTTCAATGACACGGCCATACATGACGACTTTGCCGCGAGCCCATCGAAGCTGTACCGGTTTCGGCTCGATGATGATCCGCTCGCAGCCGACGCCTCCCGGCTTCACACCTAAAATTTCACTCGTAAACTCATAGAGCGGTACGGCGCCCCATGCATGGCAATCGCTCCGCTGCGATACGGGATCTTCCAGCCATGTTGTTAAATTCAGCTTTACTTGTTCCCGCCATTGCTCCCACAGCTCAAAGCTTTGTTCATACTGACCCGCTTCCGACAACGCGCGGAACAGAAAAAAGGCCATCGAGTAGGAAACTTGTAGCAAGGAACGATCCTTCATCAGTCTGCCTGCAAGCTTACTGGCATGCTCTTCTTGTATGGCGCCAGATAAGATCGCCCATATTTGTGTATGCTGACTATACTGCTCCAGGCCGGCGCTATCCTGATAGAGCTGGCGCTCCTCCGACCAGCAATGCGTATTAACGGCACGAATGATCTGCTGTGCCCGCGTGCGATACTCGGCAGCCGTATCCGGCCGGCCAGTCACCTCATTGATCACTGCTGCCTTCTGCAATGCGTCGGCATACATCAAATTGTATACAGTAAGCGGGCCTGAGCTAACCGGAACACCTCGCGTCGTTTCCCATTCCTTTACCCAATCGACATAAGACCAGTATCCTCTAGGCATCTCGCCAACAAGTCCATCTGCACTCACACGCCGTCCGAACCAGTCCAGCACGGCATCTACAGTCGAGCGATAGCGGGCGGCATGCGCGGTATCCCCGAAATAAAGCAAATGATCATACAGCATCATAATCCAATATAGGGCAAATCCAGGAATGACTTGGGGTTGTATCGAAGGATAACGGCTCAGCAGCATACCGCTCGGCAGCATGGAACTATGAAACTCATAGATCGCTTTGCGGGCCAATCTGTCGTCTCCGGCTATGTTGTAGGTAAACAAAATTTGCAATCTGGTGTCCATACTATACTGCAACTGCTCATAATACGGGCAATCATAGTAGCCTTCATGCATACAGCGCTGCAGCGAGCGGACGCTAATATCCCATAACGGCTTCAGGCTGTCATCAGAGCTGGAAAATTCGCCCTTCACTTCCAGCGGATATCCCGTCTCCCGGTAATAGAAACGATGAAGCCTTAGCGGTTCCTCACTTGCGGTAATTTCCAGCTGTACGAATCGAAACGTCCGATAAAGGAAAGTTTCATACGTTTCCTTCTGTTCCCCAAGACCGGCAACGATATATTTTTCCCGGTAGCCGCGTAATACGTTGCCTTCCGCCTGATCCCGCACACCTTTAACGCCATCAGCCGATTCATAACATTCCGAGCACAAGAAGACAATTTCGCTATTTTGGCCGCCTTCCACAACCATTCGCAGATAGCCTGTCGTCAGTTCACCGGCATCCACTTCAACGGCAGCCTTTCCATGCGCGGGTACATAAATCCATGAGCGTTCAGCATCCGCTTGCCCAATTACAATCCCTTCGCCAGCATCAGTCCGCATCGTCCGGACAAATGAGCGATCCCGCTCAAACATTTCTGGTATGGTGCGTGCCGCAAGCTGCCAAGGCTGAAGAAAGCCGTCGTACAGCCAATAGGCTGGCCCGAGTTCTACTGCTTGTTCCCAGCCTGCTGATGCTGCATAATCAACCTCCTCCCAGCCGTGCGGAAGCAAGCTGCCCTGTACAAGCTCTCCGCCTCCTACACATGTAAAACTTTCCGGCAAAAAGGAAATCGCCTGATCTCTCCTGCATAGCCATGAGCTATCGGTATGGAGCTGTCCCAGCACCTCTCCTTGCCCGTCAAGCAGGCTTCCTTCAACAATAAGCGCTCCAGTATGGGCGCTAGGTACCGCTGAAGGACGCGGTTGCCCTTGTGCATAATGGAGCACCTTAATCGCCAGTACATTCGTACCTGTGTGCAAATAACCGCTCAAGTCAACCGTATCATAATAATGTGTCTGCAGATCGCCGCGTGCCGGACCTGTCGTGACAGATCTGCCATTCACATACAGACGGTAACGGCTATCTGCCGACAGATCGATAGTAAGCCGGGTCGAGCCCGGCTCTGTTACGTCGAAGGTTTTACGAAAATAGACAAGTTGATTGCCATGGTCATAGCCGTCCTCATGAGCGGCCCAAATCCAGCGTGCCTGCCACAATCTGTTTTCTTCCATCTTTGCTCCATACCTCCCGGCTTGCTTCCTCTATGGTACGAAGCAAATTTTGATCGCTTTTTGTTCTTTCAACATCGGTACAGCCTCGTTATAAGCTTCAAGAGGCAGCTCTGCCGTAATGAGCGGACGCAAATCAAGCTTGCCGGATACGATCAGTTGCAGCGCGTACTCGGCCGATTCGCGAAAATGCCCCGGATACCCGATGACGCTAAGTCCCGGATGATGGAGCTCATAGTCGTCGCGCTGAACGGCGAACAAGGCGACCGCTTCCTTCGTATGGTCCATCAAGTAGCGGACTGCTGACGGATAACCGACACAGTCGACGGATACATCGGGTGCATTGCCGCCGTAAACATGGCGCAAGTCAAGCCGTTCACTGCCTGCTTCAAACACATCCGCAGCGCCAAGCTGCAGCGCCATATCGCGCCGGGCAGCAAGCGGATCGATGCCGACGACTTCCGCAGCCCCTTCTGCCGCCAGCATTTGCAAGGCGATCAAGCCGGCAGGACCCAGGCCGTTCACGGCACACCGTTTGCCGGCAATGCCAACGGTTTCCTTCAACCGCAATATGGTGCCGGCTACACACATCGCCAGCTCCAGCGACACGACCTGGGTATAATGAAGCTCCGCCGGTACCTCGATCAAATCGCTTTCATTCATGAGGACATATTCGGCATAGCATCCGGGTGCGATTTGTCCCGGATCGCGCCATGCGCATACGGCAGCTCCTTCAGCCAGGCTGACATTATTGCCGACAGCAGCCACCGTGCCTGTCATTTCATGTCCCGGCTGGCCGGGCAAGTAAGGGAAGGGCACTTCCCCCTCCTGAATAAACATCGGCCTGCCATAGTAGATATGCAGATCCCACTGCGGGCAGGTCGTCACTGCCTTTACTTTAACTAACACCTGGCCAGGTCCTGGAGCCGGCACAGGAACCTCGATCACTTCGGCATGTTCCTTTTGCTGAATTACAACTGTTCTCATCATTTCATTCATCGGTATGGCTCCTCTATGTCTTCGTCTTCGTCTTCGTTTTCGTTTCGTCTTCTTCTACCAATCCAGCAGGACACCGAGACAGCTGTCCCGATTCGTGCGAATTTCTTCCCACGCTTCAGCTGCCGCTGCCGCCGAAAACCGGTGGGTGATTAGCGGCTTCGTCTTCAGCCATCCGTCATGGATGGCGGCAAGCGTCGCTTCCATCCGTTCATCCGTCCACCCTGACGGCGTATGAAGTGTAATTTCCTGCTCGCGCAGCTTTTGAATATCGATCAAGCCCTCCGTGCCAAGATAACCGGCCGATACCAGATGGCTGTCGCGCTTCATATAAAGCTGCAGTTGCCGAAATGTTTCCATTGCGCCTACCGTGTCTACGACCACTGCAATTTCATCACTCGTTAGGCAGCTGCCGGCAATTGATGCACGTTTCATATTGAACGTCCGGATCGGCTGCTCTGCCAGCCCCAGTCTCGCATCATGCCGTCCCAGCATAACTACATCGGCGCCGCGATGAGCGAGCGTTTGCGCAGCCCAATGGCCGACCAGGCCGTCGCCAATAACAACCGCTCGTTCGCCTGCGCGAAACGCTGACCTGGTTCCGCAATTGTAGCCTACCTGCGCAAGCACCAGCCCGGCGTAGACAGCTAAATCCTCCACATCATCCGGCAGCTTCCACACCTGATCCTGAGCGGATACCGACGGCTGGATATGTCCGGCCTCAGCAAAGAACAGGCCGGACACCTTGCTCATCGCTACAAATGCTTTGTCGCCAACCTTTAGGCCGGTTACTGCCCGCCCTACTTGTCTGACGATTCCGACCTTCTGGTAGCCGGCTGCGTGAGGGAAGGGCGAAGGATCGCCCTCCTTGCACGGCCGCTCTCCGGCGATCCGTTCCCCCCGGAGAAAGGAGCTTTCCGTTCCTGGACTAATCCAGGAATGCCGGACATCGACAACGACATCGTGATCGCCGGGCTCAGGAATATCAACCGTTTGATAAGCCACCTGATTTCGCTCCGTAAAAACTACTGCATTCCCTTTCACTGTTCATTCCCCTTTTGCCGCACTACTGTGCCCGTGTCTTGTCATACGCTTGTTGATAGAGCTCCAAATAACGCGCCAGATTCATATCTTCCAAGCTTTGTACGTATGCATCCCATTCCTTATCGATATCGACATCGCCGGTAATAGACCGCACAAGCATTTCATTGACCCGATTGTGCAGCGTCAGCTGCAAATCGGCTATTTCTGCCGAATCCTCATCCGATAAATATAGCGGAGGCATGATTTGCTCCAGTCCGGCCTTGTATGGATCATATTTTTCTTTCGTTTCCGTAAAGAGCATCTTTTCCAGCGGGTTCGTCGGATCATCGACCTGGCCCAGACGAAGGCTTGACGGGTTAAAGACCGGGCCGGAAAGCGACCAGTGCACATTTTGCACATTGCCCCATGATTTTAGCGCCTGCCATTTCGCTTGCTGTCCGTCTACGCCGATCTGCCCCTCCTTCGCCCAATCCCACTCTTCTCCAGGACGACCGTAAGTGCTGCGCAATGTCGTTTCCGTGTTGTACATGAAGTCAAGCAGCCGGAACGCCGCTTCCGGATTTTTCGCATCCTTCGTAATGACATAGGAACCTGCATTCAGTACCCCGTACGGATCATACGGTGTAACCTGCACCCCGCCCGGACCTTTAAGCGGCGGTACGGCCACATAATCCAGCCAACGGCCGCTCTCGCCGAAAAACTGGGTAAACTCGCCCATATGGAGCGTCGATACCGCCCCCAGAATCGGCACATCCGGATTTTCCCCAAGCTGCTTCAACTGGTTGCCGTCCTGCGACAATGCTTGCGGATCCATCAGGCCGTCTGCATACAGGCGGTGCAAGTAGTTCAGTCCCTCCTTCCATTCCGGCTTATTGTACGGAACGGCAACTTTGCCATCCTCAAGCACGAGCCAGGACAGCGGTGCATACGTAAAGGAATTCATCAGGAAGTTGTGCACCTGGGTAACATATCCGGTCGGCGAGCCGGAGAACGGAATTTCGTCCGCCTTGCCATTGCCGTTCGGATCCTGCGTCTTGAACGCCTTCAGAACGTTATAGAACTCCTCGGTCGTCGTCGGCATCGGCAAATTCAGCTTGTCGAGCCACGGCTTATAAATCCACATTTTTTGCATAAACATCCCATGGAAGCCCTCGTTCGGCGATGGCATCGCATAAATATTGCCGTCTGGAGTTGTAATCGCATCCTTCACATACGGCATCATGTCGAACATTGTCTTCGTCTCTTCACCGTATTGCTCAATCAAATCATTCAACGGCCGGAACAAGCCTTGACCGCCAAAAATCATTTGCTGCGCAGGAGAGATGCCCATCGTCATAATGACATCCGGCAAATCCTCGCCGCTGGCGAGTACCAGGTTCAGCTTCTCCGTCGCCGATTTTTCCGGCAAGATATCCCATTCAATATGAATATTCGTCTTTTCCTCCAAATACTTCGTAAATTCATTCGTCGCAAAATCTTCAACGAGCGAATTCGCATGGGTCATAATTCTGATCGTCGTTTTCTCTTCCGTAATCGGCATTTGCCCTGCCGGCGTTACAGCTGGCTTACCCTCAGGCTGCTCCGCCGCAGGCGGCGTATTATTTTTAACAGCCGGCTCCTGGCTGCCTCCTCCGTTATTTCCCGAACAAGCGCTTAATGCAAGCGAAAGCGCAAGCGGCATTGCAACCGTCATTCCGATCCTTTTCTTCAAACCTAACACCCCTTCTGTGAAATGAATGTTCATCCTTTCAAAGAACCAATCATGACTCCCTTAACAAAATGCTTTTGCACAAACGGATAAATGATCATAAGCGGCAAGGTGGCCACGACGATCAACGAATATTTAAGTAGATTGCTCAAGCCTTCTCGTTTCGCCGCATTTTGCACATCGACGACCGTAGTCAGCATATCCATATTGACATTGTTCTGGATTAAAATTTCCCGCAGCACGATTTGCAGCGGATATAAGTGCTGGCTTTTCAAAAAAATAAAGGCGCTAAAATATTGATTCCAATGACCGACCGCATAAAACAGCGTAATAACGGCGATGATTGGCATCGATAACGGCAGCACGATTTTACGGACAAAAGCAAAGTCGCTGCAGCCGTCAAGCTGCGCCGCCTCCAGCAATTCCTCGGGAATGGAAGTCTGGAAATAGGTGCGGGTTATGACGACGTTCCATACGCCGAGCGCGCCGGGGAGCAGCATCGCCCAGACCGTATCAAGCATCCCCAGGTTTTTGACCAAAATATAAAAAGGGATCAGCCCGCCTGAGAACATCGTCGTGAATACGAACAAAAACATGAAAAAATTGCGGCCATACAAATCTTTTCTCGCTAGCGGATAAGCGGCCAAAATCGTCATCGCGACATTGATCGCCGTACCAGCTGCCATATAAAATAATGAATTGCGGAACCCGGTCCAAATGAGCTTATGATGAAATACCGCCTCATAGCCATCCAGGGTAAAGCCGACCGGCCATAGCCATACCCGGCCTGATACAATCGCATCCGGGCTGCTGAAGGATGCACTGACAATATAAAGCAGCGGATAGATAACGGACAGCAAAAATAAGGTCAGCACAACATAATTGAAAACCGTAAACCAGCGGTCTCCGCGCGAATCGCGAATGAACGAATGGTCCATCCCTTCGCCTCCTTTCCCGTCACCATAAACTTGTCTGTTTCGTTTTGCGCGCAAGCTGATTGACGAGAATCAGCAATGTCAGATTAATGACCGATTTAAACAGTCCAATCATCGTAGAATAAGAATAGTTCATTCCCGGAGAATTAAGCGCTATTTTGTATACATAGGTGTCTATAACCTCCGACGTTCTCATATTGAGCGAATTTTGCATCAGCAATATTTTCTCGTAGCCGACATCGAGCATATGGCCCATATTAATGATGAGCAAAATGATGGCAATCGGCATAATGCCCGGCAAATCGATATGCCATATCCGTCTTAATTTGCTCGCCCCGTCAATGACAGCCGACTCATGCAAGGCCGGATCAATGCTGGACAGTGCAGCCAAATAAATGATGCAGCTGAACCCGACCATTTGCCAAATGCCTGACCATACATAGATCGACTGAAACCAGTCGGCTTTGGCCATAAAAGAAATCGGCTCAAATCCTAGCGCCTGTATGAAATGATTGACAACCCCTTTGCGCGGATCAAGCAGCTCGAAAATAATGCCGACCATCACGACAACGGAAATAAAATACGGCGCATACGTGATCATTTGCACACTCTTTTTAAAAAACAAATTTTTTACATAGTTCAAGCTCAGTGCAAGAATGATCGGAAACGGAAATCCGGCAAGCAAACTGTAAAAGCTGATCGAAATCGTGTTGCGTAAAATCCGCCAAAAATCATAGGAATGAATAAAACGGTCAAAATGTTTAAGTCCTGCCCACTCGCTCCCCCATATTCCTTTTGTCACTGTGTAATTTTTAAAAGCAATTTGCGCGCCGTACATCGGCACATAACTAAACACAATGATGAACAATACCGGCAGAGCCAGCATGAGGTACAACTGCCAGCCTTTGCGAATTTTTTGCCATCGCGTTTCTTTTGCCCTTACCGTCATGTTCACTTCTCACCCCCTCTCACTTTTGTGGCGATTTTTTGTAAGCCTTTACATTAGCGTAAATCTATTATACACTGGTGCTGTCATTTCGTATTTGGCTCTTATGTTGTTGTTCATCAAAATCTTATTCGTTTATTTAGTTTCTAACTGTGCATGAATGAGAATCTAGTTGTACAAAATCTACTTTTCGATTTTTCACACCTAATTTTGGAGGTTGCGGCAGCATGCATATTCGCAAATATGGCAACATCACGTTCACCTCGCCCCAGCGTTACGAGAGCGGCGGCATTCATCCTTATCATCACGAGATTTTATATATATCCTCGGGCGAGGTGCAGCTGAAATGGCTAAATGAGGTATATGAAGCAAAAGGGCCGGCGCTGTTCTTCATGACCCCTAATACGCCGCATCAATTGATCAAAATTTCGACTCAGTACAGCTTTCTGTTTATCGAAGCCGACATGGAGCATGATCCATTCCTCAGCCTATCGGAAATCATCCACTGGAACACCCTGCAAAGCAGCATGCAGTCGCCGTCCTATGCGCTGGCCGCTGTCATTCAGACGATGAACATCATTCGCAATCATTTCGAATCCGAGCTTGTCGGCCAGCCGCAGCTAATGGACCAGCTTGTATCTGCCGAAATGCAGAAGGTCGTCACCCTGGTCCGCCATCTCGTCTCCTTGTCCATGTACGCATCCAAAACAGACAAAAAAGACCGGACAGAGCTCGACCGGCTGAAAAGCGAAGAAGCGGTCGACATGCTGATGCACTTCTTGGAGTCCTACTATCGGGAAAATATTACGCTGCAGGATTTGACCGCCCAGGTCCATCTCAATCCTTCTTATTTAATCCGCGTCTTTAAACAAATGAAAGGGATGACGCCGTTCCAATATTTAAACAATTTACGCATGAATGCCGCCATCAGCCATTTGAAAATGAGTGATCTGTCCATTCAGGAGATCGTCAAGCTGACCGGCTACCAGAGCATTCACTATTTCAGCCGCGTGTTCAAAAATAGCTATGGCGTCAGTCCCTCGCAATGGCGGCAGCAATACCGGGAGAGCTCAGAGGACCATAGCAAGGCATGAGAACAGCAGCCCATGAGCAAGTGTACATGGTGTACCTTGCCCGCGGGCTGCTCAGTATCCGCGCACATTATTCCACGTGCTCATACAGCGTCACGCTTTCGACGGAATTGATCATTCGTCTCAATGCCTTAGCCTGTTCGCTGCTGATTTCCCCGTCTTCGTACATCCGGCGGATTTCGGCGCGCTCGGCATCGATTACGCGAATCCGCAGTTCATCTTTTTGCGCTTCGACCTTTTCGTTATATTCGGCTTGCGGACGGGTCAAGCGGGCGATCATTTTTTTATAATCCAAAATGACCGCGTAGACGGCTTCGGCTCTTTCATGCTCCTTCGCGTAGGACTCCAGACAGTCGAGTGCCGCTTGCAAGGCTTTTAGCTGAATGTCTCTTCCGATGTGCAGCCGTACCAATTTGTCCTTGTCGCGATTGCGGCGGTATTTGCCGGTCGAACGTTTCCAATCGCGGAAAGCGTTGCCGATAAGAAAAGCAAAGCGCGAACGGACGTTTTTGGACAGGGCTTCTTCGCGGAGCTCGAGCGATTTTTCGAACGCTGCGAATATTTCCTCGCTCATCCCCTCATTCGCCATCATATCGTGGATGTATTTCCGTTCCGCCTTTAAGGCCATTAACCGGACTTCCGCCATTTTTTGCTGGAATACGTTCCAGTCCCGCTCGTGCGGGCTTCGATCGAAATGCGTCCGCCGGAAAATCATCTTATACTCGCCAATCAGTTGGTAAGCCGCGGCTTCGGTGTCCTCGGTCAGTTCCGACCGGATCTTTTTCATCGCCGCCAGCAGCAGCCGGCTCTTGGCTGCATCCATGTCCAGAAAGTCGGCGGTCTTCCCTTCGGCCGCTTCCCCTTTGCTTAACAAAGGCAGAAACACGGTGGCCGCGATTAACGTAAAGAGGATGACGCCCCCGGCTAAAAAGAGAATGAGCGAACGTTCAGGAAATGGAGCACCGTTCGCAATAAGTAACGGAATCGACAACACACCGGCCATCGTCAGCGCGCCGCGAACGCCCGTTAGGCTGACCAGCAGTGTCATGCTCACGGCGGGTTTGTCGACGTCTTCCGCTTTTTTGAAGCGATACTCGTACAACGAATAGAAGTACGACCAAAGAAAGCGAATCACGAGGATCCCAGTCCCGATCACCAGAACGTATCCAATCGCCAGGACGTTGTTAATGTTGGGATTTTGGACCGTTGCGCTCATGGACGGAGGAATGATCACCCCAAGCAGCAGGAACACCGCCCCGTTCAAAGTGAATAGCACCGTCGACCATATATTTTCCGTCAAGACTTGCTCCTCGGCCAGCGCCGTTTCCGTCCGTTCCCGCAGCAAGGAATGCACGATTCCGCCTACGACAACCGCAATGACTCCGGAAGCGTGCAGTAACGCTTCGGTAATGATAAAAATAATGAACGGTGCGAGGATCTGGAGCAGCGAATGCAAGGTTGCATCGTTGATCCCTTGCTTGCGGAGCGTGAACCGGACCCACGTAATGAGCAGACTTAGCACGAGCCCGAGGACGGCCCCGGCAATAAACATGTAGATGAAATCAAATACCGCTTCGCGCAGCGAAAAGTAACCTGTTACGACCGCTGCAACCGCATAGTTGAAGGCAACCAGCCCGGAAGCGTCGTTGATCAGGGATTCCCCCCGAACGAGGTTCAATACTTTTTCTGGAAGGCGAATGCGCTTGGCGATGCCATTGACCGCAACCGGATCGGTAGGGGACAATATGGCGGCCAGCGCGAAGGCCGCTGGCAGCGGAACCTCGGGGATGATCCAATGAATAAAATAGCCCCCGCCGATGGTCGTGATCAGCACGAGAATGATGGCATTGCCGAAGATCGGAGCTCTCATCTGCCATAATTGCTCGCGCGGAAAATGCCGCCCGTCATTGTATAAGAGCGGGGCGACGAACAAGAGCAGGAACCATTCCGTTTCGACTTCCAGAGAAATTTGCGGAAACGCAAGCGCAATGACGATTCCGAAGGCAATTTGCGTCAAAGCTGTGGGAATAATAGGTATGTAATGGCTGATGATATTCGAAATGACGAGACACACAAGCAGCAAAATAACGGTCATCAATACATCCATGTCTTTTTCCTCCCGAGATATCCTTTAATAGGGCACCTCTTTATTGTTCCATGGCTTATCTGGAAATAAACGATAGGTTTTACGGCGCATTAAAATCGAAGCTTCTCCCTTTGGTGAAGTCAGGCGGATCTCCGATCCGGCGAAGGAAAAAGCACAAAAAAACACCCTGGCTCCCCTCCCAGTCAGGAAGGTGAACCAAAGGTGCAAGCGCTACTTTATCGGAATCTGATACAGCTTCATCGCTGTCGCAAGCTTCTGTGCAAGCTCGCGAACAATTGCAAAGGCCGGTTCTAATGTTTCCTCAATCTCGCCAACGAATAAATCGAAGTGGAACTTCAATGTCGTGCCAAGCTGCCGGCCATACGGAGTTTCTGGCGGCAAGGCAAACGGGCGCAACTGGAGCTTCGTCCCTCCCCGCGCGCAATCCCGCACGAACCATGCGATAAACTCAAGAGCTTGCAGTCCGGCCGCCGATGGCTCGATCGCAAACTCAAACTGGATGAGCACTTCATTTTTCAACCCGCCGCCTGTACGCCACAACGTAGCATGAGGCAAGTGAGCGCACGCGGCAAGCGGCAGCATCTCGGCATCGATCGGCTCCAAATTTTCTACGCCGCTTTCGATTGACGTTATGCCTTGCAATTGCAGTACCGTTTGTTGAAGATTGGCAATATCGACTGGATAATTACTCATAAGCTCCTCCTAAAAGATCTACTACAGCGCCATGTTCGAAATTTTCCTTAAACAAAAATTCGATAATTCGCTGTGCCGTATCCGCTGGTGCTGCCAGCATCCCCGCAGCTTTAGCCATTCCAAAAATGTCTGCAGAAGGAAAAGCCGCTTTATCCTGCTCGCGCGCCTCCTGCTGCAAGCGAGTATCGATCATGCCTGGCCAAACGGAAACAATGCCAACCGGGGCTTGATTATATTTTTGCTCTAAAGCGGCGCATTGAGAAAATACATCCAGCCCCGCCTTCGCCGCTGAATATAAGCTCATACCTGGATGATGATTTTTTACAGATGCGGAGGAAATGTTGATGACTCTTTTAGGAATTTTGCAATTATTCGTATGTTTGATAAATAACGACGTCAGCATGATTGGCGCCAGCAAATTTACATGGAAATTGTGTGCAATATCATTCACATTGACAGCATCGATAAAGGATACAGGAGCGATCATCGATGCATTGTTAATTAAGTAGATCCCTTCTGCCTTTGACAAATCAATCTCCGCAAAAATACGTTCCATTAACGCTTCCAACTGATCTACTAGCTTTAAATCGAATGCAATAGGTGCGATATTACCACTGCTGGCACTAAATTGCTGTTCCCCCCGCGAAATACAAAACAGATAATGATCGGGAGAAATCAGCTGCTCGGCAATCGCCTGCCCCAAACCTCTAGACGTCCCGGTAATAATAAAATATTTCATCTCAGTATCTCCCCCGTTCAATACTGATCAGATTTTCTTTCCGAAGCACATAGAGCAGCTCTCCGTTGCAGTCCTCATCATCTCCTGTCAGCCCCTCCAGCACATGATCGAAGACAAAGCCAAGCTTCTCCAAAACGTTTAAAGAAGCTGTATTCCGCGGATCTGCCTTGGCCAGCAGTTGATTAAGCCCGATCACATCAAAGGCATATGCAACTAGTGCAGCTGCAGCCTCTGTCGCATAGCCGCAGCCCCAATAATCGCGGCCGATTAAATAATATATCTCGCAGTCCGGAGCTTTAAAGTCAAGCACACCTAAACCGCACCAGCCAATTAATGCTCCAGTCATTTTGTCGCAAATCGCGAACGAATACTTGAACGGCTTATTAAACGGCGTGTCGTAGCTGCTTAATAACCAATTGAACAATCCGCGATAATCCGCTGCTGACATGACATCCATATGCATGTAGGTGAGCTGCTCCGGGTTTTGCATAAGCTGGAACGATGCCGCAAAATCATCTTCCGAGTATGGACGAATGATTAATCTTTCAGTTTCTAATTGCATCGCGGAAAGCTGCTTATTCATGGGAATTTCTCCTTTTTATTAGTCCCTGCCTGTTTATCTCAGCATATCCGGCGAATCAAATTGGCGCAAGGGATTATACAATTAAAATCAATTACAGACACAAAAAGAAGACAGCTCGTGCATTTCCTCTCCAGCCCTTATTGCTTACAATACAGGTATTAATCATGACGTTGGGAGGATTTAAGCTATGAGAATCGAACCGCAAGCAGAACGGCTTTATCCGTTAACTGAGGAGCAAGTAAAGGCTTATCGGGAGAATGGGTATGTCATTATAAAAGCTGGCTGCAGCAATGATCTGATTGACGCCTTTAACGCACACATTCATACGATCCGTTCCGCAGAAATCATTGAAGATTGGGCCAGGCCGCGCAAAGGGAAAGATCAGGTGGTCGACAAGGACCGCTTCTCTGTCCGTTTGTTCAATCCCCACCTGCATGACGGCTTTTCCTTGCAAATGATGAAGCTTCCGGTAGTACGCGGCGCACTTGCCCAGGTGTTGGGTGACGAAGCATGCGGCGTACAAAGTATGTATTTTTACAAGGAACCCGGTTCCCCTGGGCAAGCCGCCCATCAAGATTACTACTATATCCGCAATGAACCGAACACACTTACCGCCGCATGGGTCGCAATGGAATACACGAATGAAGACAATGGCTGCCTGTGGGTCATCCCCGGTACTAATCGGCTTGGCTTGCTGTCCCACGGCGCTGTGAAAAACCTGAAAGAGCATGAAGCGTGGACGGATGAGGTCGAAGGCGTCGACCTGACGCAAGAAATTCCTGTCGTGCTGGACAAAGGCGATATTCTAATCTTCGACAGCCTGCTCATTCATTCCTCCACACGCAATCGCTCCGAGCGGTGGCGGCGTTCCTACGTCTGCCATTATATCCGTCACGATTCAACGATTGAGCGGGAGGATTTAAAACGAAAAGTAGAGCTTGTATAATAGCGTTATTATGATACGAGAGTAGGCATGTACATGGGTGGACGGAAACCGGAGGAATACTTGTCGCTGCTTGATGTGACCAGCGCTTATGCCGGAACGGTTATTTACGGCCCGGGAGGAACGTTTGGCCCGCGTGTGCAGCAGGATCTGCAGTTGGTACTATTGCATACAGGCGCAATGATCGTGGAGATTAATGGCGAAAAGCATAACGTTCCTTGCGGGCATGTAGCATTGCTTAAGCCCGGCCGCAACGAACACTTCTTCTTCGACCCCAATCGTGAAACCTGGCATCGCTGGATTGCTGTTAGTGCTGGGGAGATTGATCCCGTGCTCATGCTGCAGCTTGATCACCTCCCTTTTTCTATCCCGATTAGCGACAAAATGAATATGCTGACCGATCTTATGTATTCACATTTGGGTAGCGGCGGGTCGTCTGCCGGAGAGCTCATGGCTGCACTGGGAAAATCCGCATTGCTGCTTTACACCCATGAATGCGAGCGCATGAATGAAAATGAGGCCAAGCATCCAGCTGTCATCCAGGCCAAAGATATCATTCATCGGCAATTTGCCGATGAGCTTTCCTTGAATGACATTGCGAGAGCGATCCGCAAAACGCCCGAACATTTGATTCGCTTGTTTCATCGGGATGAAGCACTGACGCCGATGCAATATTTATGGCAATATCGGGTGAAGCAAGGGATTGCCTTGCTCAAAAGCACCGGACTGAACATCGGAGAAGTTGCCGAGCAGGCCGGCTTCAAAACTTCCTACCATTTCGCTCGAACCATTAAGCATCATACTGGCCAGACGCCAAGCGAAATTCGCCGGGAGAGCTATCATTAATTTATTGTCGCAGGCAGCGTCCTCCCTGTTCGCGTGCTACAAAGCGGCGCCCATTGCGCCGCTATATTCACCATTAGCGATGAAAATAGGGATTGCTCCCCGCAGCTTCGTATAGGTTTGCACAACTTCTTTCAGCAAGCTGTTGTCAACAAATGATGAGCCGATGAATATGATCGAAGAAACGCCGCATGTAGCAGCGGCAAGAACACTCGTAGTTGCAACCGTCTCGCCAACAAGCCCTACTACCGCAGCCAGCAACTCTTCTTTTGTATATTGCTTTGCAGCCGCCGCTGACAGCACATTCCCGAAATTGCTCGCTGTTAAATCACCCGGTATTGGCGGCTCTTTTCCTTCATAGATATGGAACACCTTCAGATCCACCCGATCCCGCCGCCCCTTTGCAGCCAGCCGGATGATTTCCTCATATTCCTCTATGCCGGCAAGCAAGCGCGCCAGACCAACCAGCGTTCCGCCGCCGACCCCAGTACCGCCAAGCCGCTGCTGAATGTTCCGGTCCACATGATGAATTGAAGTACCTGTCCCTACATTTGTGACAACGTATGCTTGCTCCAACATGCCTTCTTGATCAAGCAAGTGTCTGACCCCGCGGCAGGTCGCTTCAAACTCCAACATTTCGGTTGCATGCTGCTTCATATACGATTGCAGCATTGCCGCACGCCCGCCTGTAATCCCGATTTCTGCGGCACCAAGCCGATTAACGAACGAAGCGGCTTCTTCCAGTCTGGAGGACAGAAACTTCCGATAACGGAAGGCTCCACCGTCTGAAATCGCTATTTTAATTAGCGTGCCTCCGGCATCAATCCCTATTTTCATACGTATCGTCACTCCGCTTCCATTTTCCTTCATCTCTGCAGGTTAATTTCATAGTATCGTCCGCCTGAACAGCTGTCAACGGATCCATAAAGCTTCCACTCTGGTCTGAGCCGGCAATGACAAAGAAGCTCCCCGTTATGAACGGAGAGCTTCCTGCTTCTGGTTGTTCTGATTCACTTACGCATTACGCCGCTTTGTGGGCATTCAACAGCCGGTAAGCAATAGCTGCCAGCGCCGCTCCGATGAAAGGAGCGACAAGAAATACCCATACTTGCGATAAGGCTTCCCCGCCCAATAAAATTGCCGGGCCGAAGCTTCTCGCGGGATTGACCGACGTGCCGGTTAGGCCGATGCCCAAAATATGAACGAGCACTAGCGACAAGCCGATCACGAGCCCTACAACATGGCTGTTGGCAGAATCGGAGGTGACGCCCAAAATGGCATAAATGAAGATGAACGTCAGCACGATTTCCACGATGAAAGCCATCGTAACAGTAATTCCGATTCCATACCCTTCGCCGAATCCGTTCTGCCCCAGGCTGGCTACTGACTGGCCGGTTGAATGGATAATGGCGTATAACAGCGCCGAACCTGCCACTGCTCCGGCAGTCTGAGCAATCACATAGCCGATAAAGTCCGTTCCGGACATTTTCCGGCGAATGAGCATCGCCAACGAAACTGCAGGGTTAATATGACATCCGGAAATAGGCCCGATTACATAAGCCATCGCCACGATGGACAAGCCAAACGCGAAAGCAATTCCAAGATACCCCAGTTGTCCCCCGGCAGTCGCTGCGCTCCCGCATCCTACCAGTACCAGCACTAATGTTCCGATAAATTCGGCTGCATACTTCTTCCAAGACGAATACATTTTTTCCCTCCCCTCTTTGACTTTACTACTATACAGGGAGTGACTAAACAAATAATAAACTTTCCGTAGTCCCCAAAAATTGCAATATTCGATCGTTGACTGCATCAGGGTACTCACGCACCATATGAGGCCTATGACTTCCGTCCGGAACAACAAAGTACTGCGACCCTTGGACAATACCAGACAGCCGCTGCACCTTCTGTTCCCCGACAAACGGATCATGCTCCCCGGTAATAAACAATGCCGGACAGGAAATACTGCCAAGCTGCTCCGGCGTCAGCTGGGGATAATGACGCCAATCCTGTGCGGATTGCCGCATATGCTCCTGCCAATTTCCTCGATGCGCATCCATATGGCGTTCCATCATTTGATTGATCGTGTCCTGCATCCCGTGTTCAACCAGCCATTCCGGCTCAAACTCATCAGCCCCCGTCGGATCGCAAAAACCGCTAGTACCGATCGTTGTCAATGTAGCAGCACGTTCAGGATGCAAAGCGGCTACATAAAGACCAACATTAGCGCCCAAGCTGTAACCGATCAAATGAGCGCGCGGAATGTCCTGCCGCTCCATAAAGGCGACAATATCTTCGGCAAGCTGTGGCGTCGACCAAGCCAGGCTTTCACAACGCGACCTGCCATGCCCTCTGAAATCCGGAAAATAGCAAGTATACCGCTTTTGAAAATCAAGCATTTGGCTGGCGAAAGCCAGTATGCCGCGGGAATATCCGCTGTGCAAAAAAATAACAGGGTCACCGACCCCCATCTTCTCATAGAAAATTTCCAAGTCATTAACCTGTGCATACGGCATTTGCTTTGGCCTCCTTGTTTCCCCAGCAACAAAGGATTAGACAGATGCCAGGTTATTTTTTACTCCATATATTTTTGTACAGGTCCGCTACCATTAAATGTACGATGCCTGTTTCTTTCAATGAAACTTCTTGCTTATCAAAGCGCTCCACAAATGGCAACAGCAACAATTGCTATAAACAACCATATTTTTCGGAGTTTCATTTATTATGACCCCCATTATTTAACCGAGTGGATTGAATCCGTTCAGCAAACCTTCGCCTTGCTTCCTCGGAATTATCGGCAATCAGAATGGAGTAGCCTGCGGCCGGAATAATGGGGCGGGCATTTTCCAGCAAATACAGCTTATACTTTCGCTTACGCGGCCGCTCGATCAGAAAAGCAACGTGTGCAGAAGCCGGGATCAGACCCAATTTTCTTAGCTTTTGTAAACATATTTGCCGGTACATTATGAGGGGAAAAATAATTCATGACGCATCTCCTCACTCCAATTTATCAGCGACTAATGTATAGAATACTGGAAGCTTCGGATTTTGGGCACTTGGTATTTCTTCAAAAGTTCGAATAAACAGGCCGATTTGACCGATTGCCGTAATAATATCACCAACCGTCCAGCTTCGTATGAGTACATTATGAAGTCCGGTACGTTCCTCCTCGGGAAACAGATCGGTATAAGCAATTGGGCCCTCTCTAAGTGAGTCATCAAAATAATTGCCAGTCGGCTCCTTCAAATTATCCGTTTGCAGCCAAGCACGGGCGAAGGGATGAAAATCGCTCAATAAAAACCTCCCTTGAGCAGCTAACCTGCGATGAACGATAGCAAATATATCACTCAAATTTGAAAAATAATGCAAAATGCCAAATTCCATCAACACGAAATCATATTCGCCAAGAGTCTCTTCATCAGGGATATTTAACGCATCTGCGCAAATATATTGCAGCTGCACGCCCGCGGCGGCAGCGGTTTCGGTCGCGTACATCCGATTTTCTTCCGAAATATCTACCACCGTCACTTCGGCGCCAAGCAAAGCTAAAGAAATCGCCTTTCGGCCATTCGATCCAAGCAAATTAAGCACGCGCTTGCCAGCAACATCCCCCATATACTTAAGCCAGTAACGCAGATGATGGCGGTGCGTCTGCTTCAACTCTAAAGCCATTTCTGCCGGTGTTCCGAACGTACGAACCCATGCCAGATAGGCTTTAGTTTCCCACGCCGCCTTGTTCGCTTTTGCCATTTGTTCTTGCATCGTCTCACCTCACCGATATTATACAAGTTACATTATAAAGACAAATTCAAGTGTTCCTCCGACGGCTCCTGCAATCACCACCATCCACGGCGGTGCTTTCCAGAACACAAGCATCATAAAAAGGATCAAGGCAAGCGCGAAATCCGCTGAGGACAGTACAGAGCTTGTCCAGATCGGATTGTAAAAGGCCGCGATTAACAGGCCAACCACTGCTGCATTTACACCAGCCAAAGCGCCTTGAATCTTAGGCAGTCTTCTGAGTGTATCCCAGTAGGGCAAGGCTCCAATAACTAACAGAAAAGCCGGCAAAAATATCGCGATCGTTGCGACCATAGCCCCTAACCAACCATTCATAACCGCTCCCAAGTAGGAAGCAAATGTAAATAACGGACCTGGAACCGCTTGGGCGGCTCCATAACCGGCAAGAAAATCCGCTTGGGACAGCCAGCCCGCAGGTACGACCTCTCTTTCAAGCAATGGAAGGACGACGTGCCCTCCGCCAAACACCAGCGATCCGGCTCTGTAGAAGCTGTCAAATAAAGCAAGTGATTCGGAGGAAGTTATTCCTCTTAACAGCGGCAGCAAAAACAATAAGCCGAAATAGACAATAAGACAGGCTGCGGCAAGCAGTCGACTTATAGGAATTTGAAGAGCGGGCCGTTCAGAAATACCGGTATTTTTGTAAAGCATCCAACCAACTATGCCTGACACAAAGATAATGGCAACCTGGCTGAATGCCGTCTGCCATAATAAAGCTGCCGCCGCAGCAAAGATTGCGATCGTTGCTCTGCCCCGATCAGGAGCCAGCTTTTGTCCCATTCCTAATATCGCCTGAGCGACAATCGCCACCGCGACTATTTTCAACCCATGAATCCATCCGGCGCTGCTAATATCAAACCCCTGCAGCAGGAAAGCAAACAGTACTAAGGCGATCACGGAAGGAAGGGTAAACCCAATCCATGCTGCGAGCCCGCCCAATAAGCCTGCGCGCATAACCCCAATGCCAATCCCGACCTGGCTGCTCGCAGGCCCGGGAAGAAACTGACAAAGCGCAACGAGATCAGCGTAGCTTTGCTCATCCATCCATTTTCTCCGCTTTATATACTCGTTGTGAAAATAACCTAGATGAGCGACCGGACCGCCGAATGAGGTCAACCCCAGCTTCATGGATACCATCAATACTTCTAACAGTTTAAAATTCATCGTTATCACGCGGATTCAGGCCGTGGGTTTCACGCTTGAGCAAAGCGGTCCTCCCCCTTACTCCCTACTCCCCTCCCCAATTCATATCGAGTATATTATAGAAGGAAAATGTTAACGCAATATCAATCGCCGCTCCTTTTAGCAGCGCTTGACGCGTCGTTTCATTCGCAGTTTGACGAGGCCCCATGTCCCCCCTGTTATCAACAATAACAATCCTACGAGCCCACTAGTCCACGGGTATAAAAGCGGAAAGAAAAGATTGGGCCAGCCTTGCAATATATTGGACCGGTAACCCAATGAAATTGGAGAGGTCGAGGAAAGATTGACGAAATTGACCCGTTTTGGAATTGCAGCGCGATCCTCATATGCGAATATATCCTCTTGCACACTCCCGTTTTTCTCTATTGTAAGAATTCGCCAGCCCAGCTCTTTTTCCTTTACGAAATCAGGGTCGGTACCAGTGACGCGTTGAATAAGCAGCAGCTTTTCAACCCCCTTCTCCTTCACAGCCAACATGCCGAAATAACCATGATACCGGTTTTCATCCAGAAAATATGGCCTAACATCTACGGAGCTGGCTGCCGACCAGTCGGCATCATTGATTGTAATCGATAGAGAAGCGGTTTGGCGGCTATCTTGCTGATGCAGCCCCGGTTCAATTTCGTCTTGAACACGAATTGTGTTGCCTTCCCAAGTATATTCTCTGGCATACTGAAGCGCCGTTTCGCCGGATTGACTTAAAATTTTGTAGTAGTCTTCCATAGTATGAAGATCTAACGATTTACCGCCAGACAGGATCGTATTCGTGACGGTCATATTCGGTACAGGTATCGTCGGGCCGTCGCCGAGTATCGACACCTGGTTCCATACGTCGTTAGCATAAATCCGGTCGATCTGCAGCTCTTGCCTGACACGGTCTCCAGTGCTCATCTCCTGCCACATAAGCAGCAGAGGCTGTGCTGACCATACGAGAAGCAATGCCCCTAATGCACTCAAAATAATAGCTGTATACCTCAATTCATTATGCGCTCCTTCCAATTTCATGATGCTGGATGTGATTTCGAACACAACGGTTGCCCGCTAAGTTCGGCTCACATTCATGTTATCGGATAACGCCTGAATCAGGTAGTTCTAACTTTTATAGTACTGCTTCCCAGCCCAAATAGGCTGCTCCAGTAATACATAGACAGCCTATTGCAAATATGGGCTCACATTCTACGTTCCGCAGTACGTTCGATATGGCCGCTCGGACGCTTCTGGCAAAGCAGCATATTCCTCTTGATCGGCCGTATAAGCGTAAGGATCGGACAACACCTTCAGCAATTTCATCATGATGCTGTAATCACCGCAATTTTCTGCCGCTTCCAAAGCTTCCTCTACCCGGTGGTTACGGGGAATAATAGCCGGATTGTGCTCTTTCATCACTTGCTGTGCAGCAGCCTTGTCCAGCGGCTGCCGTCCAAGTCTCTCCTGCCACTTCTCATGCCATTCATTAAACTCCGAGCTTCCAAAGAGAGCTGTATTTTCCAGCTTATTCAGCGTTAATGCACGAAATGTATTCGTATAATCCGCTTGATACTTTTGCATCAGCCCCAGCAGCTGCTCAACTAGAGACTCGTCTTCCAGCTCAATAGTAGTGAGCCCCAGCTTGGCTCTCATTCCCGACAGCCAATGACGGTGATACAGCTCAGCATAATCAGAAAGCTTTTCCTCGGCAATCGCAATGGCCTGCTCTTCTTGCTCATGGATCAAAGGCAGCAGCGATTCAGCCAATCTCGACAAATTCCACACACCAATACCCGGCTGATTGCCGTAAGCATAGCGGCCTTGGGAGTCGATGGAGCTGAATACAGTCGCTGGATCATATGTATCCATGAAAGCGCATGGACCATAATCAATCGTTTCTCCGCTAATCGCCATATTGTCTGTATTCATTACACCGTGAATGAAACCGGCAAGCTGCCACTTCGCAATCAAAGCAGCCTGGCGCTCGATAACCTTTTGCAGCAGCAATAAGTAACGGTTCTCACCAGTCTCGCCGGCAATTTCCGGGTAATGCCGCTCTATTGTGTAATCAGCTAACGCGCGAAGCTCTTCAACAGTCCCCCATTTCTCAGCATATTGAAATGTACCGACCCGAATATGACTGGCCGCTACGCGAGTCAAAATCGCTCCCTTCTGCACGGTTTCCCGGATGACGGGCTGACCGGTTCTGACAACAGCCAGACTGCGGGTTGTAGGTATACCGAGCGCATGCATCGCTTCGCTGATGATGTATTCGCGCAGCATAGGCCCCAGCGCCGCGCGCCCGTCGCCTTGACGGGAATACGGCGTTATTCCCGAACCTTTGTACTGGATATCCATTCGTTCACCTGCAGGTGTAATTTGCTCCCCGAGCAATAATGCCCGGCCATCCCCCAACATGGTGAAATAGCCGAATTGATGTCCGGCATATGCTTGTGCGAGAGGCTCGGCCCCTTCCGGAATTTTATTGCCCGCTAAAACGGCAGTTCCCTCTTCGCTCTGCAAAGCTGCAGCATTTAATCCGAGCGACGCGGCCAACGCTTCGTTCAGCACGATCAGCTTGGGCGAACGGGATGTCGCTGGCACGAGCTTGCTGAAAAAAAGTTCCGGCAAACGAGCGTAGCTATTGTCAAAATTCCAGCCGGCATCTGTCATCGCCTTGTTATCTGTCATAAGTTTTTCCTTCTCTCCGTTCGACATTGGCAGCTTATGTAATCTGCTCCTGCTATTTATTATAGCCTATTTCACAATGCCCACGCATTACGAAGAAAGAAATTGTGCGTGCTACTTTTCCTTGTCACTGTAAACCGCATACTTAATTAAATAACCCAATCCCAGTCCGACTAGCACTCCAGGAAATGCTTGTTTAAACAGCAATCCAATCCCTGCTCCTATAATGACACATGCGTAAATAATGATATCTCCTTTTTGCATAAACTAACTCCTCTTATGAAAATTTCTCTCCCTCCACGCCATAACGTCATAACTTCTGAGGAAGGGATTCAATGACTTTATTATAAAAAATGACGCGACGTCGCTTTCAAGTATTATTTTAGTCGGTAAAAAAAACTTGATATTGACGTCACGTAATCTTATATAATCATTTTCACAACAGTAAGAGGTGATGAAATGAAGAAATACTACGTTTTTCTGCTTTTTCTGTGTATGCTATTTCTAGGTGCCTGTAACAATATTGAAGATGATGATCGGCAAACTATTTCGCTCGGAAAAGCAGATCTCATCCATATCGACCATGGCAGTACAGCACTGGAAGTAGAATCTGCGGATATAGAGTCGCTCGAAGTTTCCTCATTTTTGCATAAGGGATTTGTTATCGAGGAGGGGAAACAAACAATTAAAATTCGTCCAAAAAGCGATGTCAGACGCATGCTTAATATCGGAAAAACGCCTTCTTTATCTATCCGGATTCCGACTTCTTATGAGGGAAAATTAACAGTTGACGGTTCTTCCGGCAACGTGAACATAAAAAATATAAACGTTCAGCAGCTCGACATTCAGGGGAGCAGCGGAAGTGTATCACTCGAATATTTAGAAATAAATAGCAATATAAATGTTTCTGTTAAAAGCGGAAATATTCTTTTAAATCTGAAAGACAAAAACTCCAGTATAAACTGGCTTTTGCAATCTGGTAGCGGCAGACGATCGATTGCCATTCCAATAGACAATCGTCAACAAAGTAACAAAAAGACACAGGGTCAAACAGGAGATGGCTCATTTCATGTGCAGCTCCAAACTACTTCTGGAAATATAACGGTAAAATAAAGCAACTTGAACTCCCCTGCAGATCTGGATAAGATATCGCCAACAAAAGAGCAGTCCGCTCATGAGAAACGGGCTGCTCTTTGCTTCAGCTTTGCCAATTTCATGCTGCGAAAGCTCCACGCGCTTCTGCTGATCGCGGTTGTTAATCGAGTTCTCTTCCCCGGATAAGCGTTCCTTCCCCGGGCGCCGCGCTCCATGGCGTTGCATAAGACGGCGGCTGCATGTAGCGCTCCATCTTCATATGGAGCTTGGCACCCGCTCCGCTTCCAAGCCGGATATGAAACCATTTCCCGTCCGCGGGAACGATTTGCTCCAGACCGCCGTCCTGCCCATATTGCTCCACCTGCACAAACCGGTGCTCTCCGAAAGTGCCGGCTTGCACGATCAGCTCCTTTTCCTCGAACAGACTCATATTCACAAGCTGCAGCGTAACAGTGTCGTCCGTTAGATGCTCGACAAGCGCCGCTACGTCTTCCGGGAGTCCGGGACGCCGCTTCGACGCATCGTAGTAACGAACGCGCGCGTGCTGCAAGCCGCCGTGATAGAGGTGCATGGGACCTCCCAGCGTGAGCTGCGCCAATCCCTCGACGATCAGAGGGGTCAACTCCTGCCATATATGAATGTCCATGGAGGACTTATTAGGATCCCAGCGTCGCGGATCGAATTCATCCGACCTCAGCTTCTCCAACTGTCGGGCAATCGTCTCCAGGTTGGCGCTCAGCAGGTTCTCCGGATAGTCAGGCGATTGACCGCGGATGTAACGGAACCATTGCGCCGTATTGGCGTTGAAGCCCATATGGACGCCATTGGAACCGTCATCGTAGTCGTTATAGTTCGAATTGACCTTCTCCCACCAGCCCTCTGGCCAGCCTCTCTCCGCTCTCTGCGCATCCTCTTCCGCCATGGAAATATTCCACAGATAAATCGGATACATCGGATGCTGAATGCGGAAATCCCGCCAACCGTCATCGTAATGGCGATTGGGAACGAGCCGTATCCCATCATCGAGCTTTCCCTTCTCCCACAGCATGTCGAGCTGGGACCGGGCCAGATCCAGAGCGCGGCGATCGCCCGTGAGCAGCACCGCATTGCTGCCTGCCACGACCAGCGGCTCCAGGATCGAGAAGCTTCCGTGCGGCCAACGCCAGCCGTAATAGCCGCCCCACCACTTTCCGTCGTTGTACTCGCCGATCTCGCCCGACAATCCGATGTTATCCGGCGTGATGCCACCGTTGCGCTTGGTCCGCTCCTGCCATGCCTCCAGGTAATCAAGCACCCAGGTGCGATACTGCTCGTCGCCTGTATACATATAAGCATTGGCCAGCAGCGAAGAGGCCAGCAGATTGAGCGGAACGTCTCCCTTGGACTGTCTTTCATTGATTCGCTTCAATATCTCGCCATAAACGCGATCATCGGACCACAGACAGACAGAACCGTTCCCGTCAATGCCAGGAATGTCCTCGAACGGAGGCAAATAATTGTCGAGGACTTCCCGGTGCGTTACCCAGTCTTCCTCCGTCTGAATATGACGCGGTCCCCGGCTGCCGGTAATGGGCGAGCGCATGAGCTTCTTGCGCTTGTCGTAATTGGCCGCTTCTGGATGCTCGCCGCTGTAGAAGCCGGCGAACTTGACCGCTCTTTGCACCGTTCTGCTCTCGCTTGGCGAGGTCAGACCGAAGAAATAGAAATATAAATACCCTTCGCCGTGATGCATCCAATCGTAGTATCCGTCAAACTCGTCGTGAATTTGGCCGTACTGCGTCCACTGCCATGTGATCGCATCCCATACGCGGTGCGCCATTGGCAGCAGATCGTCGCTGCCCCCGAGCGAATAAAGCAGAGGGAGATTCATGAAACCTTCGTACGGATCGTCCGAGCCGTCCATCCCCGGCCACGATTCGCGCCAGATCAGCGTAGCGTCCGATTCCGAGCGGGTATAACGCCGCACGAATTCAACTGCAGCTTCGTTCAGTACCCGAAATAAGAGGCGCTCCAGCAGCGCCCACTCCGGAGGCGCCCAATAATTGCGAACGGTGAGGCTTGCGAAGCCGTCAATCGGTTTGCTTTTATCCATACATTAACTCCTTTCCGGGGCATCAATGCCTGGGGGATGCCTCTCCGACAGAACACCTTTGTAGCGGAAATGAAGCGGGGATACCCCATATATGTGTTTGAACAGCTTGGAGAAAAATCAGCACTCCTCAACCCAAATACTTGCCGCCGTCGACGGGAATTTCCGCGCTGTTGATCCAGGAAGCGCGATCGCCCGCCAACATCACGATGGCATCGGCGATCCGCTTCGGGTCGGCTACCATCTCTTCACGCAGACTGGCCTGATAGGCACGCTTCGCTTCCTCACCGGTGATGCCTTGCTGCTCGAACCACCGCATTAGCATCGGGGTTGCGGTTCCGCCAGGCATAATTGCGTTTACCCGTACGCCCGTCTCGCGCAAATCCAGCGCGAGCCCCCTCGTCATATGATTAAGCGCCGCTTTCAGCGTATCGTATACAAGATTGTTGCGCTCATTAATCAGTCTTGCGGTCGAGCTGATATTAATGACAACCCCCTTGCTTTGAATCAGCCAGGGCAGGGCCTCCTGAACGACGAAAAAAGCGGCCTTAACGTTCACATCGAACAAACGGTCCCACTCGTCATGCGTAATCCGATCATAAGGCTTATTGCACGGCAGACCCGCGCTGTTAACGACGATATCCAATCTGCCCCAACGATCCGTCGTCTGGCGCACGATTTCGGGAGGGGCCGCTGGATCACGAAGATCGGCTTGCACGAACAGCGCTTCGCCTCCAGCGGCCTCTATCTCTCCTGCCGTCTCCTCGCCAAGCGAACGCTCGAGCCCGGTAATGCACACTTTAACCATTTGCTTGGCCAGCCCGATTGCCGCAGCTCTGCCGATGCCGCTTGTCGAGCCGGTAATCAACGCCGTTTTATCATATAGCTCCTTCATGGCTTTGACCCTATCAAGCGAGCTTCTAACTGTCTCATTGCCGCGAGCTCGCGGGGTAAATGGATATCATAAGGCTCCCACTCGACCCATTCACCGGACAGATAACCTTCATAACCGCCCTCCTGCAGCAGCTGAAGCAGCTTGAAATGATCGAAGTCGCCTGTCCCAATCGGCAGCAATTGCAGACGGTCGAGAGTGGTCAATCCGTCATGGATATGAACATGCGCGAGCCATGGCTCGACAATCCGATACGCCTCCTCCATCGCAGTAAATCCCTCTCTTTGCGTATGCATCACATCCCAGAGCACTTTGATCGAAGCATGATCGACAAGACGCATTAAATCCGCCATGTCCGACGGATCGGACCAGTGATCATGCGTCTCTACGACAACCTTGATTCCTTTCGACGCGGCATATGGCGCGATTTCCCGCAAGCTTGCCGCCACGACATGAAGCGATTCCCGCACCGTTCTGCCCAGAGGGAGCTCGCCGCAGAACACTTTGACCAGCGAAGCGCCCACATCGCATGCAAGGTCGATATAGCGGCAGGTCAGTTCGATCTGCTCCTGTGCGGTCGCCGGATCGATATATTCGCACGAAGTACCCAGACAACACAGCTCGATACCGGACCGGCTCGCAGCTTCCCTGATTCGCTGCCGCTCGGCACCGGAGGCTTCCAACTCGATGCCGTGCCGGTGTCCGCAGCCGACACGCGGCTCGAAGCCTGCGTAACCGTAACGACTTGCCGCCGCGAGCACATCCTCAAGTATCAGTTCCTGACATGAAAAGCTGACAAAAGCATACTTCATTCGCATACCTCCTTCTCCTTCATTAACCGATATCAACCGCACGCCCCAGCTTGGCCGAAGCATAGATGGCATCGATGATCCGTTGAACGAGCAATGCTTGCTCCAGACCGGTCTTCGGATTCGTTCCGCGTGCGACTGCCTCGCCAAAATCGCCGATTAATCCGTCGCGGCACATGTGAAAGTCCTCCGTACCTTCCCATACCGTCTCCGATCGGACTCCCTGCTCAGGGTTCAACCGGTCAAGGATCAGCCGTTTCACTTGATCCGCGCCTGTCTCGAGCGCGAGTGAGCCCTTCGCGCCGATGATTTGCCACTGCTTGGAATTATGAGCGGCCATATATTCGCCGCGCTCGATTTGCAGCACTTGCCCGTCCTTGGCGCGTATCAGCGCGATCGCATGCGTCTCCGCATCCGAGCCGTCCGGTACGTGATGCCCGATCGTTCCCGGAATAGTCCAGGTCTGGGCGAGTACGGCCTGCGGCGTTAGCGTCCATCCGGTAACTCCAAGCAAATAATCCAACTCGTAGCTGCCCCAATTCGACATGATCCCGCCTCCGTTTGAGGACTTGCTCAGCCGCCATAACGGCGGGAGCCGCTCAGGAGCTTCCATTGCGGCATCGAGTACGCGGCTGTAAATAACGCGCAGCTCGCCAAGTTCCCCCGAAGCGACGATATCCGCGGCCAAACGGGCGTGCTCCAGAAACCGCAGCCGAGCCGTGCAGCTTGCGGCCACAAGTCCGCCCCGCGCCGCAATCAGCCGGCTCAGCTCCGCTGCGTTCATCGCCGCCGGCTTCTCCAGCAGCACATGCTTGCCGGCGGCAAACGCCTTGAGGGCAAGGTCGGTTCTGCCTTTCGGCGGCATCGCGAATATGATTCCATCCACCTGCGGATCGTCAATAAGCTCATTGGCATCCGTATAGACGGAGCCGATTCCGAATCGGCCCGCCAGCTCCCGCACCGCCTCCTCGCGGATATCGGCGGCGGCTACCGCTTCCATCCAGGGGAATTCCCCCACCGCCTCAAGGTGCGATTGGGCAATTACGCCGCAGCCGACGATGCCGATGCGGACGTTCCCGTTCATCGTATCCATTTTATCGCTTCTCCTTTGTGCCCCACCCGGCCTTACGAGAACGCCTTACCTCAACAACCCTTTGTAAGGGGCTGCAGCCACCGAGGTGATATCCAGTCCGTCCGCCTGCGCGGCTTTCAAATAAATGCCTTCGTTCATCCGCAGAAAATCGGGAATGCCTCCCGGATACAACAGCCGATCCGGCAGTGATTTGGCCGGGTCGATCCACGACGGGCACTCTCGACCGAAGAGCGGCTCGTCTTTGCGCCCGAACAGCTTGAAGGTGTCCAACCAGAAGTAATCCCCGATCGCCCAGTGTTTGCCGCTCTCGATCCAGAAACATTGATCGCCGAGCAGAATGGAGGTTCGCTCGTACGGCTTCCAGAATGTCTCCCAGAAGGAGTCGTTTATGCCGTGCCGATAGGCAAAAGAGTAGAAATCATGGGCATGCCACCCTGTGCTCGGCGCCACGTCGGATTCGTTCAACCAGCCGGTAGCTGAGGTGAAATAACCCCGCGGATTTTGATAGTAAGCATAAGTCGCATCGCTGCGCCTTATGAATTCCTTGCATTGCTCATCCGCAGTATGTTCAAGATAGCGGGCGATGCCGTAAAGCGTATGGCCCATGCCGGCGATCAGCATCGGCGAATCGACTTTTCGCCAGCCGGACTCCACTTTCACCCAGAAGCGGTGAACCCGCGATTGCCTGCTGCTATCCGTCCATGCGGAGCGAACAATATGCTTACACAGCGCGCCCGCGTGCCGCAAATATTTCTCATCTCCGTATACCTCGTAAGCAAGCACGAGCGGTGCGATCATCAAGCCGTAATATTCCGCCGGCTCCGTCACATCGCGGATCGTCAGGGTGCGCAGCGTGCCTTCGCACTCATCGTCCGGCATGCCGCGAACATGGAATCGGTCGATTATGAAGTCCAGATCCTGCGGAATCTCATCCTTCCAACGGTCGTCGCGGTACACGATTTGAAACAACAGTTTGGCCCACACCCGCGCGTACTCCTGATTGCAGGTGCCTTCCTCGTCCGGCCGTCCCTCGCCGTATCTCCGACAAGCTTCCAAATTGCGCAGAATCGCCAGGCGGATGTTTTCCATCTCCTCCGCCGTCAGGTAATCCTGCCCGTACATGGCGGTAAGCGCCAGCGACACGTCGGTATGAACATTGTGAATAAGTCCCCATTGAAGCGTCTCCCCAACCTGAAATCCGACATGGGCAAACTCTCCATTCGGTTGAAAGGCCGACGTCTGGAATGCAATCATCCGGCTGAGCAGCTCCCGGCCTTTTTCGTTCATCTCCTGCTTGAGCAGCATAGCCAAGCCGATCAGGAAAGGGCTAGCCCATGTCGTATGTCCCGACGTGTAATCATTCCAGCGGTAAGGATTGTCACCCCATACGGAGTGATTGTGAAATCCGTAGATCGCTCCCTCCGCATTCACCCAAGAGGCCATCCAGTTCCCTAATGCCGCTACGTTCGGTTTCATAGTTTTCATCTCCTCATTCTGTTTCTCCGCTACCAATGAAATGTGGATTTACCCGACAGTTTCATCAACGCTTCCATGTAAAAATAATCCCCAAATACCGTGCCTGTTTCGCCAATGCCGCCGCTGTCCCGGTCATATTGCGCGAGCTGCTCCGGCGAGTAGGTGCCATCCGGAAAGTTGACAAGCGACGATTCGATCTCCTCGTTGTCCGTCAAATGAAACGGCGAGGACAGCGATTCGATCATTCGTTCGGCTTGCTTGCGGTAACCGCCATACTTTGCTGCATCCATATCGGACAGCTCGAGAAGTGCGCAAGCGGCGATTGCGGCGGCTGATACGTCTTTAATCCGCGGCCGGTCGGCAGCCAGACGGAAATCCCACACTGGTACCCCGTCGTCCGGAAGCTGCGACAGATAGAACGCAATGAGCCGGAGTGCGGTGTCGAGCTTAGCCGCGTGGCCCGTATAGCGATAAGCCAGCACAAAGCCGTAAATCGCCCAGGCCGTGCCTCTTGCCCAGGCCGATTCGAGCCCGAAGCCGCAGTAGTTGCGCGGCCCGGCCGGTGCTCCGTCTTCGGTTCGGAACTCGTAGGCGTGGTAGATCGAGCCGTCCGAACGTACCATATATTTCGCGGTCGTATCTGCATGCGACATCGCCACTTGTTTGTAGTAGAGGTTCCCGGTTTCCTTCCAAGCCCACAGCAGCAGCGGCAAATTCATCATCGTATCGGCAATCATTGTGGCGCCGTCCTTCTTCTCCAGTTCGTCCATCCGGTCCCAGGCCTGAATCATTCCGCTAAGCGGTAAAAATCGTTTCGCCAACTCGTCCGCCGCTTTGAGCGCCGTACGCCTTGCTCCCGGGTCTCCGGTCGTCTGGTACAACGCCGCGGAGTATAAGGAATACAGAAATCCGAGGTCGTGCATCGTATCTTCGGACAGGTCGTACGCCTTGTGCCTGTACATATCGGCAAATCCGTACACATACCGCAGAAATTCCAACTCGCCTGTCGCATGAAATCCGTGCAGGACGGTTCCGGTCAGGAAGGACAGCGTCCAATGATTCCGGTCGTAAAAGCTTTCCGCACGGGCGGCGTATGAGCCGTTCACCGTCACCACCGGCGCCGCCTCCCCGGAGAACATGCTCATATTAAGCCTTGTTTTGCGCAGTACTTTATGAATCGCGTCATCGTAATTCATGGAAGGCCTCCTCTCATTTTTGGGTGTGCTTGTTCCGCGGTCCGACATCGCTGAGATCGATCGGCACGAATCCATGTAATAGAGCCGGGGAATCATCCGCCATAGCGAAATCGCCCCGCTCCGGATCGGCGAACCGCGGATCGGCCGTTACCGAGTGCAGATCGTATCCCATGACACGCCACTGTTCCATATCGAACCACTCCAGATAACGCATTTCCGCCCGCTCGTCTTTGTCGTAATTGGCGTGGCGCACCTGCTGCCCCTTGATGTCCCAGAAGATATTGCAGTCGCTGCGGAAAGCATTCCGCTGAAGCGCGCCTTCATTTTTGCCGACGAACACAGGGGCTCCGTCAGTGATGAAAATATTTTTCTCGTACGTGATCGAATTATGGTTCTCGATATGGGTCAGCGTGGCCAGACCTTCGCATCCGAAAGCGAATATATTATTGCGCACCGTGTTCTCCCGGCCGATATTCTCGTGGAAGCATTGGCTGTGCGTGTGGTGAACGATATTATTTTCTACAATAATATGAGCGCTGCCTTCGTCGAGATAAATGCCCCAGCCTCCGTAATTTTTCTTCCTGACATTGTAGATTAGATTGCCCCGTACGACCGTTCCGGGCTGCACCCCGAGCAGGTATATGCCGCCCATGTCGTTGATCAGACCGAATCCGAGATCGTGAATGCAGTTTTTCTCGATCTTGTTGTCTTTCGTTACGTTATCGCTGTAGCCCCACTCCCAGCCGCAAGAAATACCGGTATAAAACAAATGATGAATGTGATTGTGGGAGATAACATTGCCGTACGCATGCCTGACAAGAATGCCGACACCGCTTGTAAATACATGTCCTCCGTCATGGATATGATTATCGGTCAATAGATTCCGCCCTGTTCTCATCGACTCCGGCCCCTTGGCGTTCCCAACGGCTGACGCCCCGCTAAGCTTAATGCCCCCGGCGCCGATATCCCTGATTTCGTTGCCGATCAGCCGGTTGCCGACGCATCCATGCGACAGATCGATGCCGTAGAATCCGATATGCTCTAGCAGGCACCGTTCGATCGCACACTGCCTGGCACCGCGCAGCTCGATCGCGCCAGGCAAATAATAAGCCGCCTGAGGCGATGCGGCCAGATTCAGCCCCTCCATCTCCAGCATCCCCGTTGCCAGCTCGGGATCCCCGCCGGGCGGAAGCTCCCAATCGCTGTGCCGGAAGTGCAGGCCTTCGAAGATCAGCCCTTCCACGTACCTATCCTCTTCCGGCGCACCGAGCAGCCGGACGAAGGTCTTGATTCGCGGGGCGACCACTTCCGTCTCCTCGGGTGTTTCTCCCGGCAGCGGAAGATAATACAACTTGCCTTCCGTCCGATCTGCATACCATTCGCCAGGCTCATTCATTCCCTCGAATACATTTTCCACGTAATATTCGGCGTACTGCATGGCCTCGTCGTCGCGCAAGCCAAACACCGACCGGCGGGAGCTGACGACAAGCCGCTTTTCTTCATAGAGTGAAGCGATCGGCATCCGCTCCTCTGCCCAATAGTGGTGAACAACGATATCAACATCGCCCAGATTGCGCCAGCGACGGATGTGTCCGGCTTCATACCGGAACCGGTCGGAACCGGCGAACAGCACGGCTTCGTTGTCGGGAGTTAATTCCAATCCCGGCACACTTTCCATCCGGTACGTGCCTTGTTTCGGGATGCGCGAACGCAGCATCCGCCGCCCGTCAACGAACAACTGGCGGAAGTACCGCGTTCCGAGCCGCAGCTCCGGCATATCCGCGATCCATACCGTCCGCCCCCGCAGTTCGCCGACTTGCCAGCCGGTAATCCGGGTGCCTCCGTCGAACACCGGCGTTTCTCCCGGGTATGCCGCAATATGCACATGACCGGAATCCTCCGGCGAAAATTCGATCGGCTCTGTCACGGCATAAGTTCCGCCGCGAACAAATACCGTTGCCGTGTCGAACGGCTGACCAGCCGCCCTCCATTCGCGAATACGGTCTCTCGCCCCCTCCAGGGAAGCAAGCGGCCCATCGCTGCCATCCCGCAGCGGCTCATCTATCCTTCCCGACCAGCGATCGTTGCCCGCCGTCGCTACATACAGCCGGATGTCCGCCCGACGTTCCTGTGATTCCTCCCGAACATCACAGGCGGCCCCTTCGGCAGCCTCTTTGAATGTCGCCATTTTCATGTACCTCCTTGTATTCGTTTTCAATTATGATGCCGTTCACCGCGCGGCAGCGCACCCTACTAAAAAAAGCCCCTGCGGCAAGTGTAAATCCGCGGAGCTTTATTTAATATGGAGTGATTTTGTTGTTTTATAGCACTTTTCTGCTTTTTGAAGCGGCATCCTCAAGCAAAAGGGCCCCAGCATCGTTATCGACATGTAGTGATTTGATCGTTTACCAGCCTAGTGCCTGCAGTTCCTTTCTCACCTCTGCCATATCGCGATCAGGGTTCAAAGCATGAATCAGTTCAGCCGTAAGCGACAGCGGCCCCTCGGCAAAAACCTTCTCGACTGCGGCCCTGTCAATCGGCATCTCGTAATAGTGACTTGCCCACTCCTCGTACTCATCCGCTGTGCTAATAATTGCACCAAGCAGAAAAGCGGAGCCGTCATCCTCCCCACTCGGAATAAGTACATCTCCTTTTCGCCAACCGGCTTGGCCTGCTTCACACCATAAACAGAACGTGACAACATTTTGCTCTATCGCTTCATCTGCAAGCAGTGACATAAGCTTCGCAGGGACTTGATCATATATTCCCGTCCATACGGTCTCGTCATCATTGGCATAGGGGCTAAGTGCCGATTCGTGATCAAACCCTTTAATAATCACTCCCTCTGCCGCCAGAACGATAAACATATGATCGCCTGAGCCGTTGTCAATCTTGAATAACTCCACGCCGGGCGACCAATGCGGTTCGAACGAATAGTATCGATATTGTTCTTCTGGGCACAAAATGATATCGAGGGCTGCCAGCGCCAGCAGCCGGTTCCGGATGTCAGCTGGCGCAGCCAATTCCATATTTTTCATATATCTTCACTCCTATACCCATCGTTATGCGTAATACTATTTCCCGATCGATACCTGGATTTCCTGCAAATATAACAAAACTGGGTGACACTCAAATGTGTAATCATTGCGGGCAACTGTGAGCCATGCGGACACAGGATCCGTTATTTTGTCGAACCCCGGCTCATTCGGAGGTTTCGCGGACACACGATCCGTTATTTGCCGATTTTGCTGGGGTTCAGCGGCGATTAGAGGCCGATAACGGATCTAATGTCCGCGAACAAGCTGTTTTTGCGTCTTTTTTCACAGATAACGGATCTATGGTCCGCATGCAGCCGCTTCGCCCGCGCTTACAGATGTTCCCACCTGCGGACATCCACCAGAAGCCGAATCAAGGCGAGGTTGTCAGCTTGACGACCTTTACTTCCTCCGGCTGAAGAGACACTTCGAACTGGTCGCCGGTTACCGCGACCGGCGTATTTCCGACCAATTCTTGCCCGCTAACCTGCGCTCCCAGCCCCATGGCGGTGCGGTCGATTGCAATCACGGCGGATACGGCCGAGGCGCCTTGGTTCATCATGGTCAAATAAACCGTGCCGCCTTCCCCGTACCGCTCGACCGCAACCGCATCATTATTGGGAATCGCATGCGTAACCGGCTTCCATCCCGATTCGGCAACCGCCTTCACCAACGGTACGTATTTGACGAACAGTGCCCGGTCACGGTCATAGAATGCCGCATTTTTCCAATAGTTTGTGGCATTGTCGGCCGTCGCGCTGAAGGCGCTTGGAAAGATCCCGTAAAACAGCAATTTCTGCATGTACTTCTCCATATAGGCGTTACTGAACTTGCTGAAATCCGTGTTTTGCAGCATCAAATACGGCTTTTCGCCGGAAAGGGTGCGATACTTGCTCAGCGTTTCGTCGGAATCCGGCGCGAAGGTATTGCCTGCGCCGAGCCAATTGCGCTCATTACCCATAGCGTCGAGCCATGGCATAAACATGGAATAAGCATGCGGCGTACCGTTCGCCATCAGGAAGCGGCCTTCTCCGTGAAGCCTGTCGGCAATCCGCTTCGTCGCCTCCCAACTGGAGAAGGCCCGATGAACGGCCGGCTGCTTCGTCACCTTGGAGAAAACAAGCGGAGACGACGCATACACAAAATGATCCCGGTTATAGTTAAGCGTATACGGCCAGCCGTCGAGCGTATCGAGATACTCCCCGTCCGGCTTCGGTCCTGTCGTATTATACCGGGCATCCAGCTTGTCGTCACTAAAATAGAGCTTGTAGCCGTTCGTTTCGCCAGGCAAATCAGGATTCGCGTTGATCATCCACAGCGCTCCAACGTTCCATGGCGTATCCAGCCATTGCAAGTAAGGCGCTCCCGCATGGTTGGCCATTGCGGCGGCCTGCGACATCTTCGCTTTTTCATCCCCTGCTGCTGCAGCAGCATCGCGGGCACTTATGGCGGTCTCAACGGTCTTTGGCTGCTGTGGGTCGATGCTTTGCCACCACGAAGAAAGTTCCTGATAATGGAAAACAAGAATGTCATTTGCGTTCGCATAAGCAGTATCGACCGGATCGTCGTCGCCTTCCTTGAAGCGGAAACCGAAGTCTTCGTTGTCCGGAATGTCCGAAATCGACGCGAACGGCATCCAAATTCCCTGATTCGGAATCCTGACTTGGTAGTATTCTGGGAACAGCTTCATATATTTGTCGAACGCGCCACGGAAGCCTAAGCCGCCGTCAAAGCCGTACAGGACGAAACCGAAATCAGCGGCCGAAGGAAAATTTGCCGAGTCTGCTGTCAGCCCTAGCTCGAAGGTGATCAGCAGCTGCTTCGTGCTTCCGTTATAATCCAGGCGGTAATGGGTCGCATCCTTATAATCTACGCCAATCGACAACCCCTTGCCTGATGCGGCATCATAAATCGCCGAAATCGGATAGATGGACAGCGGGCCGGTCTCGAAATCGGGCACCTGGCTATTCGTATATACGCCTCCCGCCTGACCGGTTGCGATCGTTCGCGATCCCCGGATATAATCGCCCCACTGCCAGCCCTCCGCATCAACAGGAAGTGCAAAGGTCAACGTAACCGCCCGGTCGGACGACCGCAGATCGGTCAAGCGGCCGCTTACCTTGATCCCTGCGGAAAGCGCTTCGAAATCAGCCTCAATCCCCAAGCCGAGATCGGCAACTGTGCCGTTGAACGCTCCGGTCTGCATATTCGTATCGCCCTGGAAGGCGTAAACATCGGAATCGGCTGCAAAGTCGCGAACGAGGAACCCTGATGATACGCCCGGCACCGCCAGCTCTGTTCCTTGAAGCTTGAGCGAGGCTACTCCCCGGCTGCCCAGCCCTACCTCAAGTCCATCCTGCGTTTGCATCGTCGTATACACGCTGCCCGCCTGGAAGGGAAGCGGGGTTACGACAGTATCTTCAAAGACAGCAGCTTCCGTCGAAATCTCCCGTACCGACATGTCGTCAAACCACGCTTCGCCGGTAGGTCCGTCGCGGAATATGCCGTATACGGTAATGGTCTGTACCGGTTTCTGAGGCTGGAAAAACAGCTCCCGGTACTGCCAGTCATGCGTTCCTGTCCGGAACGGCGCAGTTTGGGCGAATAAGCTTGTGCCGTCCGTAAAGAATACGTCCATGTACAGCGCATAACCCCGATCGATCTCTCCACTGACTCCAGCAGCTTTGCTCCAGCCGCTGGCCACGATTAGTTTCGGGCGCGACTGGTTCAGATGAACGGTCTGGTAAATGCCCGAAGCGTCCCCAACGGCCGAATTGGTCAGCTTGATGCCCCGGGTACCGTTTCTCCCTCCCCCGTTCGTAACGGTATACCCGCTGCCGAACGAGCCCCATCCGTCTATGACAGCGCCTGAAGCGTTATCAAGAGAGCCGTTGATCAGGCGTTCCGTTCCCGTCGTCTCCAGCGCCCGTTTCTCCATAACCTTACCAGATGTCATATACCCAGGCAGTTCTTCCACCGACACATTATCGAACCAGACCGTGCCGGAACGGTCGTTAAACAGGGCGTAAACTGTAATAGATTTCACCGGCTTGACCGGCATAATATAGAGCTGCTTCTGCTGCCAATCGTGCGTCCCCGGGTCGTAGGGCGCGTTCAGTCCCCAGTCGTTCGTGTCGTCCGTATAGGTGATATCGGCATACAACGCATAAGAAGAACCGGCGGAACCACTGACTGCGCCTGCTTTGCTCCAGCCGCGCACCAGCAGCGGCCTGACCTCCGTTCGATTAAGCGCGACGCTTTGGTAGAGGCCGTACGCTCCACTTCCAGAAGTGTTCACCACTTTGGCCGCCATACTGCCCCCGCGTCCCTCTCCCGGCGCGGCCACATAGCCATTCTGCCAAGCGCCCCAGCCAGCGATTTCCGACGAGGCGACCGCTTCGAATCCATTGTTGTGCAACAAATGAGCGGGCATTTCCTCGACGGCGAAGTCGTCGAACCACACTTTTCCCGTTTTGTTGCGCAGAAGGCCGTAAACCGTAATGGCCTTTATCGGTTTTTCCGGATCAATGTACATGACGACTGGCTCCCAGTTATGGGACCCAGTCTGAAAGGCCTTCGCTTCCCCGAACAGATGAGTGTTGTCCGTATAAGTCAGGTCGATCCATACCGAGTAGTCTGAGGATGCGCTGCCGCTGACGTTCTGCGCCTTGCTCCAGCCGCTCACTTTAAGCGGTGCCGTGTCCGTGCGGTTAAGCTCGACGAACTGGTAGACTCCGCACGCTTGGGTAGAGCCCGTCAGCTCGCAGGAGACGGAGCGGGCGCCGGAGCGGCTGACTGCATCCTCGGAAACGTAGCCGCTCCCCCACGGAAACCATCCGTCTGCCGCCCCGCCGCTAACCGACTCAAAGCCGGCATTGGCAAGCAGGCTGCTGCCAAGATGCGGATAGTCCGGTTCCATATAATAGGCATTCGTCGAATCAGCTCTGATTCCCAGCGTAGCGAGAAATAACGCCACGCCCAGCAAAACGGCCAGCGTTTTATGTGAACGATTCCGATTCATCCTGCTTCTCCTCCTTGTAAATAAGCTCCAATCGCTCACCTGCCCGCAAGACAAGCGAATCATCAAACTGCACGAAACGGCCGTTAACGGGATATGCCTTTTCCTCCTTGCCGCACCTTGCGAGAACCGCTCCCCAGCCCTCGAACAATCGGCTGCCGAAGCGGCGCAGCTCGAGCCGACCGCCTGTTACGGACATTGTCATGCATCCGGGCCGCCACTCCACAACTCCCCAGGCAGCGGCGAGCGACCAGAAGCAGCGGAAATTCCGCTCCCCTCCCTCTGCGGGAGAAAACCCGATCATGCCTTCTGTCATGTCGTACTCGAATCCGCTGAATGCCAGCAGCAGCGCGTAGGAGGACATTGCCCGGACATAGTTGCTGCCGCATTCGAATTCGTTCCATGGATTTCGCCGCTCTCCGTCGTAGCGGTCACGAACGGCCCGGACAATAGACAGGCCTTCCTCGACCAGTCCTTCATAGATCATATGGCTCGCCGCCTGATATTCGAAACCGCTCATGCATTCGTCCGCATAGGGAACCGGTACAATCGGAGCCTCTCCCTTCGGCCAGGAGCAGACGATAAGCCCCTTTTCGTCGTTCAGCGCATAAACCCGATTGGCATTGGCATGATCGCGCATCGAGATGAAATTATACTTATATAAGGAAGCGAGCGCCGTGCGGACTTTATCCGGATCGAACACGCTGCCCAGCCCTGCAATATGCGCATGCCATTGGCCGATCACCTGATCGATGTGGCAGCCTTCGCCGATCTGGTACTTGATTTGTCCCAGCTCCGTATCAACGGGATAGCGCTTGTCTTGCAAGTCAATCACCTGATGATAATACTCCCCGTTGAAGGCATAGCGGTCGACCCAGGCACGCCCGTTTTCGAACATCCGGAGGTAATCATCTGCCTCGGGATCGCCAAGAGCGGTTCCCATCCGATAGGCGGCCAGCAGCGCTGCATGGTAATAACCGCTAAGATATGCGTTCGGGCCGTACATCTCCACATCGAGCGTATGATGCTGGGCACCTTCCATTACGCCGTCGCCATCCGCATCCCAGCCATCCTCATTTGCCGAATTCCAGGCGTAAGAAAGCGCTTTCTTCACAAATGGCCACAGACCGGACATCCATGCCGTATCGCCGGATATTTTCCATTCCTTATACGTCCGGATGATGCCGCCCATCTGCCCGTCTGCCGCCGCAAAGTAATTCCACTTTTCTCTGCCCAGAGGAAGCATTGTCCGGAATGCCATCTTGCCGTCGCCGAACTGGTTGTACCTATAATCAGCCGTTCTCATCGAACGGGCCAATGCGGGGAACAGAAACGAAGTCGCCTGCTCGTAATTCCAGACATGCGTGCACGAGCCCTCGCAGGAGCCTTCGTCCGTATGACAGCCCTCGAAGCCGTAAAGCGTTCCGTCCGTTAACCGCAGTACGGTTGGCGACTTGAGCGTCGACAAATTGGCGGAGACCGCATCAATTACTGATTCGGGCAGTGTCGAAGTGAATAACGCCTCCTTGAACCGGAGTGTTTCCTTATACAACCGCTCATAATGACCGAACAGATAAAATGCGGCAGCGCGCGCGTTCTCCAGCCAACCGGCGTAATAATTGCGCCATTGCTCAACACTCGTGCCGGAAGAATCGGACGCCGGGTTCCAATCATTGACAACCCACGGAAAATGCCATGAAATGACGAAGCGAAACGTCGCCGACTCGCCCGGCCTGAGCTTGTGGTGAGCACATACTGTGCATGTGTCGAAGTTTTTCTCTACGACCCGGTATTCATCCAGATTTCGGGGAGTATCGTAGTATCTATTCAAAAACCGGCCGGGACGGATGAAATCCTTCCAAAAAACCGTAACATTGTCAAACCACTCACCGCGATACCAATACGTTTGGCAGCTCACTTCCTGTGCGTCCGTGGACAACGCCAGCTCGCCAAAGCCCGGTTCATCCGGCGTCAGCGATTCGGTCGTGAGCGCAACACCGCGGACGCTTCCTTGCTCAAACGGACGGTTAACCGAACCCCGGGTGAAGGGGTTCGATAAACAGCCTGCCAATGATACCTCCAGCTCTTAATCGGAGCTATTGGTTACCTTGTACACGAAAACCGCAGCCGGTATGGACGAATCACGGTCGTTTAAGGGAATGAACGGATTGAACGCCGTCAGCTCAATTCTGAGCGGATCGCCCTCGTCTTCGAAAGCCAGCTTCGCCAGCGGAAATTCACCGGTGAACGCCGCTTCCCGGTAATGAGGGAAGCCTGCCATATGCCCTCTTCGCGGTCCGAATCCGTAGCCTTCGAACCGGCCTTTGCCCTCTCCCGTATAGGGCGGCTGCTTGTCGGAATGTAGTACCTTGGCCATTACCGTCTTCCCGCTGCGTTCCGCCTTCGCCGCGAAGAACGAGAACCCGTTCAGGCTAAGCTTGCTAGGGCGGTTGAAGATTTCCCAATCGATCAGCCTGCCGTTTCCGGCCAGCCCGATGCTGCCGGTCCCGATCCCTCCGAGCGGAAACGAAATTTCCTGCGTATGCCTTCCCGTATAGACAAAACCTTGCTTCATCCTCATTTCCCCTTCCGGCCGCTTCTAACCCTTCACAGAACCGGCCGTTATTCCTGCAATAATGTACTTTTGCATAAGCAAATAGAAAACAAGCAGCGGTGCGATCGACAAAAACAGCATCGGAAACAGATTCGTCCAATCGACGGAAAATTGTCCGATATTTCTGAACACTTCCAGCAAGAGCACGCCTTTATCGCGGGATTGCAGAAACAGCAAAGGCGTAATGAAATCGTTCCAGGTCGCCAATACGTTCAGAATCGCAACCGTCGCAATGACGGGCGTCAGCAGCGGGAGGGTAACGGACAGAAACGTCCTTCCGACCGAACAGCCGTCTATTTTGGCCGCTTCCTCCAGTTCCAGCGGAACGGTGGAAGCAATGAAGCCCTTGAACAGAAAAATTGAGAAGGATAAGCCGTATGCGATCTCGATCAAGATGACTCCCATCAGACTGTTCATCAATCCAAGCTCCGATACCAGCTTGAATAGAGAAAGGACCCCCATCTGGTAAGGGACCATCATGCCCGCCAGAAATAATCCGTAAATCGCGATCGTATAACGGCGCTTCCTCCGTTCCAAAGCATATGCTGCCATCGCAGCGAAAAGGACGATTCCTGCAACCGCGAATATTGTAATGGCGAGATTATTGCCAAGTGCCCGAATGTAATTCATCGTATCAAACGCCCGGATATAATTGTCCAGCGACCATACTTCAGGCAAGCGCAGTGGATATAGCACCGCCTCGCCAGGCGTCTTGAAGGTCGTAACAAATAAATAATAAATGGGAAGAATGAAGATTGCCGCGACGATCAACGCCCCAATTTCAAACATTCCGCTTCCGGCCAGGAGGGCTATTTTTCCATGTCTTACTTTCATCTAACGATTCCCCCATAGTTTGGCCAGCCGGAGCTGCGCAAACGTAATAATGCCTACCATGATGACGAAGACGATGCCGAATGCGGAACCTTGAGCGTAAAAGCCTTCACCCAGCCCTTTCTTGACCATCAGCGACACGATCGTTTCGGTTGCATGCCCTGGTCCTCCGGAAGTGAGTGAATAAACAATATCGAAAACTTTCAAACCGCTAATCATGACCGTCACCGTGCAGAACGTGATCGCCGGCGCCAGAAGCGGCAGCGTGACGCTGCGGAAAGCCTGCCAGGGGCTGGCACCGTCCAATTGGGCCGCCTCATAGTATTCCGGATTGATGCTCTGCAAATTCGCCAGGTAGATGACCATGTTGTAGCCGACCCACTGCCATACCTGCGTGAAGATGACCGCGTAGATCGCCAGTCGCGGATCGCCAAGAAAATTGACGCTGCCCAGTCCCAGCTTCTCCAGCCCTTGGTTAATCAGGCCGAATTCCGATGTCGAATACAGGTAGCTCCAGAGGAAGCCGATGATGAGCGGACTGAAGACGGCCGGCATGAAAAATACGGAGCGCAGCAGCAGCCGGGTCTTCAATTTGCGATTCAAAACTACCGCCAGCGGAATGGCCAAAAGATTGATCATCACTGTGGAGACGACCGCATATGTCATCGTATTGCGAATGCCGGTCAAATAAATGTCTTCCTGAAAAATAAGCTTGTAGTTGCGAAATCCGACAAAGGACACCCGATCTGGATTGACGTCGGACCAGTTCGTAAAACTATAGTAAAACGTGCTTACCGTCGGATAGACGAAAAATACGAGATATATGGCAAGCGCCGGCAGCAGAAGCAGCGCATAGACTGGCTCCCGGCGCCTTGCTCCCGTTCTGTTTATCAGCATGATCCACTTTCCTTGTTCAATTTTCCCCGCTCCCCTTCTTTGGATTCGCGCGTTGCCTACTTGCTTCGGAGTGCCGCCGCCTTCTTATCGATGGCCTCCAGCGCCTGTTCCGGCGTTGCCTGTCCGCCTACGACTGCCTGGATCTGCTTGCCCATTTCATCGATAATCGGATTTCGCATCGTTCCCCAGCCGTTCGGCGGGAAATAGACATTTCCAGCCTTGAACGCCTCCTGCGCGTCGTCATATTCCGGCGGCATTTCGAACACGACGCCCTTCAGATAGGATGAGCCGCCCTTATTGTCGTTCCAGTATGCTTGCTGGCCTTCCGCAGTGGAAAGAAGCTCCAGCACCTCGAACGCCGCTTCCTTGGATACGGATTTTGCGTTGATCCCGAAGGCGACGCCGGGTCCGCCGACCATCCAGCCGGGTCCGACCTTCGTGCCAAGATTCGGAAACATGCCGATTTTCATATTCGGATTCTTCTGCTTGAATGTATCCATATACCAAGGACCGGATTGAAACATCGCCGCTTTGCCGCTCGTAAACTCGTCGATCGCTTGTTCTTCTTCCAGGCCGAGCATATCTTTCGTAAAAATTCCCCGCTTCAAATACTCCGTCCAGGTCGTAAGTGCGGGCAGCAGCGCGTCCTTCATCGAGGCTTTGCCGACCCGGAATGCTTCGTCGAAGCCCTGCCCCTCCGTCGTGCCGATATAATCGTTAAGGGCAAGAGCGATGAACGATTGCATCGCCACATTCGCGTTTTTGAGCCCGATTGCCTGCGGTTTGATTCCGTTGTCCAAGAACTTCTGCGCTGCAGCGAAATATTCGTCCAGCGTCTTAGGAACCGGGACATCGTACGTTTTGAACAAATCCACATTGTAATAGATACCGTTGAACCAGCTGGCCTGCGGGAGACCGTACAGCTTGCCGTCGAATGTGACGTACGACGTGCCGGAATCGTGATATTTGCCCTCGAAGCGAGGCGTCAAATCTTCGAAATAACCGAGTCTTACCGTCGTCTCATCAATAAGATCGCCGATAATGTCCGGTCCTTCTCCGGCTGCAAGCTGGGTTTTGATAATCGTGTCATACTGCGTCGCGTCGATGAACTGATACTCCAGATCCACGCCTGGAAGCCTCTCTTCGATCAGGCTAAGCAGCGTCTTCATGTTATCTTCTTTGTTCCAGTAAGCCAGACGCACCTTGACTTTCTCCTTTGAGTCCCCATCTCCTGCCGGCAGCTGAACCGTCTTCACCGAGCCCGTCCCGCCGCCGGTGTCCGGTTTGGAAGCGCATCCGGCTGTAAGCAAAGCTATGATCGTTAGACAGGTCCATACTACGATGAACGTTTTTTTCGTCACTTGCGACAACTCCCCTTCATTTTTTTCTCTGATCGTCCTCTTGTCTTATCGTTCTTTTACCGTCCACGATTCCGGTTATCGCGGGTTGCATGCAAGTTAAGTATATAAGCTGCGCTTCCGGCAAGAAATCCAATATTTTATCGATCTCTATCGAATTTCCGTTCAAACGTCTCCGCTTTGCCGCAGGGAATACACATCTCCACCTTCGTCCCCGTCCCGGGTGAGCTTGTAATCGTCAACCCGTACGGTTCGCCAAAGAAGAGAAGCAGCCGATCCTGTATGTTGTTTAAGCCGTAGCCTGACGATTGAGAGGTCAACAGCCGGGCGCGGACCCTCTCTTCCATGCCAACTCCGTTGTCTTCTACCGTCAAAATCAAATCATTCTCTTTTATCTTTCCGCTAATCGTCAGCGTACGGTTTCCCTGGGGCTTCTCCTTCAGCCCGTGATCGATGGCGTTCTCTACGATCGGCTGCAGTACGAGATGGACGATGTCATAGCGGTAGATTTCCTCATCCAACTCGTAGTGCGCATCGAACGCGCAGCCGCACATCATCCGCTGGATATCGATATAGGTGCGGACATTGGTCAACTCGTCACGGACGGAGATGAGCTCCTTTCCTTTATTCAATGTCGTCCTATAGAATCTGGCCAGCAGATTGACGGTATGGCTAATATCATAGGCATCCCGCTCGATGGCTTGCGCGTTGATCAAGGACAGGGAATTATACAAAAAATGTGGATTGATCTGGGCTTGAAGCGACCGTAACTCGGCGTCCTTGCGGGCAATCCGGCTTTCATACGCCTCTTGAATCAGGTGATTGATCTGTTTGATCATGTTTGCAAATCGGACGGTCAATTGACCGACCTCGTCTTTGGAAACCATTGTCGGAATGGCGACGTCCAGTTCCCCCTCCTCCACCCGCCGCATTCGCTCATTCAGTTTGCGTATCCCGTGCAGAAGCGTCCGCGAGAACAGCAAAATGATACCGAACAACACGCTCATGCAAAGAACGATAATGATCAAGGTAGCCTCCGCGATGTTGGCGGTGCCCTCTTCGATATGGCGGGTGCCGATATAATAATGGAGTACCCAGTCCGTCCGGGGCAATGTCCGCCGGAGAACGTAATACGAATCGGCGTCGACGGGATCCCAGCCCTCCTTGGATGACGCGAAGATCGTCCTTCCGCTCCTGTCCTCGATGACGACCGCTTCAGCCAATCCGCTCTTGCCGGCGACTTCACTGATCATTTTATCGAAATCAAACCGGATATACAGAACGCCTTGCCTCTGCTCCCTCCCGGGCTCGTAAATATTCCGCGCCGCAAACAAAACGGTTCCATCGCTCCACCATTGGGTTGCCTTGGATTTCCCGGTTTGTTCGTACCATGTTTGTCCCTGGACGGTATGCGAAGGCTGAAAAAAATTGCCGAAGGCTGTATTTCGGTGCTCCGAGTAAATGACAATCTCCTTCATTTCCGACATAAAGTACAAATAGTTCCAGAAGATCGGCTCGACATCCTCGTTCAGTTCAACTGCCAGTTCATAAACGTCGTCATCAGTGTCCGATACTGCCCGCACGACCTTCGGGTTAAAGACGATCGATTTAATCGGATACTCCTGCCGGTCGAAGCGGTAGCTCAATTCGGATACGAGCTGATCTGCCGCATAATCTGCAGATTGCCGCAGCTGCCGTTCCAGATCGTCCTTCGCGCTCCTGTAGGAGTATGCGCCCAATATGCCGATAGGGATGATAATGACGGCCACATAAGAAAAAATCAGCTTCTTGCGAAGCGAGGCGTCCTGGAACAAGCGAAGCAATCTATTCACGAAGCTATCCCCTTTCGCGGAACTGAATCGGCGTACAGCCGAAATATTTTTTGAACTGGAGGGCGAAGTTGGAGGGATTCGGATACCCGACGCGATTGCCGATATCGGCGATTTTGATATGCGTTGTCGCGAGTAGATGCCTAGCGTGCTCCATTCGAACCCGGACGATATATTTGCCGAGGCTTTGCCCCGTCTGAGCCTTGAACAGATGACCGAGATAGCTGGCGGATAAGAACACTTTTGATGCCAAATATTCGATATCCAGATCGCTATTACCGTATTCGCTCCCAACCAGCTCCTGAATGTCCCGAACGACTTTGCGCGAGCTTTCGTCCGTCTCTTGTACTGGATGCATCTCGTTTTGTGAATGAAAATATTTTCCATAAATTCCATATTTAGATGTATCATCTCTTTCACGTAATGCCTCACGAATGCGAGTTTCCCGTTCGCACAAAGCAATCGCTTTTTCCATCACATGGAGAAATTCGGCTACATCAAGCGGCTTCAGCAGGTAATGAACGACACCAAGGCCTATCGCTTTCTGAGCGTACTCAAACTCTCCGAAAGCGCTGTAAATAATGAGCTGTACATTTGGGCTGGCTTCTTTGATTCGCCTAGCAAGCGTAAGTCCGTCCATCCGCGGCATTTTAATATCTGTGAACACGATATCGATGGAGATTGACTGCGCAATTGCAAGCGCCTCCAATCCATTGTTCGCAATCGAGACTTGCAGTGGTAAATGTCGATCTTCGATCACTTTTTTGATCGTGGTTGCTTCAATCACCTGGTCATCAACGATTAAAATCGAATACATAGGCCCCTCCATTGCGTATTTAGCTTTTATGATTCTTAAACGTTTCTCCACAGCAGGCGAAAATCCTCCAGAAGGATTGAATCATCCCTGGCCCTCTGGCCACCCTCGGCCTTCATATCCAGCATGTAAGAGAGGCGGACCAGAGCGGGCCGGCTGCGCCATACGCAAAAAAAAAGCGTTCCCGAGGAGCGCCCTGAATTGAAGCTTGATATGAAAAAATTTATCTATCTCCGAAGATTTCTGGCTTCCGCCGCGGCGTATAATGTCATCTTAATTAAGTTTTACCATCTCCAATATTTTCTCTAAAACTGCTTCCCGGTTGGACCAATGAATATAATGCTCTGAATCAGGCAATGTCTCTTGACGACTCTCATCAGACCAATGCAACAACTCTTTCTGCACTTCCTCCCAATCACTTCCGCTATCTGATGATAAAATTAGAAGAGGAATATCCTTCAAATATCCTCCTTCAATAACTGACTGGGCATTTTCATTCATATTTCGTATAGCGTTAAGATTGTTGGACTCTCCAATATGATTATAATACATCGCAACATCCATGCCCTTAATTTCATTCGGCAGCGACTGATTGCGTATATTTTCGCCTGTAAAAGGAAGTAATACTCCGAAAGTTCCTAATGCTCTAACAACCCCCGTCACTCTAAATCCCGCAAAAATTCTATTAATCAGATATGACTTCATCTCGGATTCTTTTGCATAATATTCAGGACTGCCGCTGTCCAGTAATATAATTCCTTTTACTTCATCCGGATATTTTTGGGCATAACGGATAGTTTCTAGTGAAGCAAGCGAATGTCCCACCAGAATGTAGGGGGCTTGCTCGCCCGCCTTCTGAAGCAGCTCGTGCAGTTCTTCGACTACGATGTCGATTGTTCTCGGGATATTTGTTTTTTCACTCCAGCCAAACCCGGCATGGTCATAACTAACCGTTCTCGAATACGGCTGCAATTCATTTTGTAAATAATAAAAATCCGTAAAGGCACTAGGCGTTCCAGACCCTGAAATGAAAACAATTGTAGATTCGCCTTGACCGACACCATATAAATGAATGTCATGGGAGTTTATTTGGTAGATTTGCCCTTTGGGTAAATATTTGCGAAATTCTACTTTCATCATTTCATTTTGCCAAATACCGCCGCTTAAAAGCAGGATGAGAACAATTAATAGAAGCCTAAAACCTATGCTTAATCGCCGTTTCCGCGTTGTTTTTATCATAACTTTGGATAATAAATCTCCGTTATTCCGTTTGGTTGTAATGAATCATTAAATGTTTCAAATCTCGCTTTCACTGCATCTAGTTCGTATTTCGCCCGATTATGCCGCTCACAAAAAAACTGCCAAAAGGAACATATGTATTTCTCCTCAAAACTAAACACTACATACTCCTCGTCAGGAACGATTAAAGAGACCATCCCCTCAGGGACTTCTTCGAGTTGATTCACCATTAGCCCTACTGTCATTTTTGATCCATTATCATGAATCACCATATAGGTATTACCATCTAATATTTGTCCTTTAATTTCGCCTTTTCTCGCTTCAAGCATGGCAAAAAGCTGCTGTTCATCTTCATATGATTGCGGTAATTGATTCTGCAATCCAATTAAAAATCTTTCCCTGAATCGCTCCGTTCGAATTGTCCAAAGTTCTTCCATGTCTACAGCATTTTGTTCGGACATTTGCATCACCTTTTTTATGGTTTTTCTTAAATATTCGGCAATGCAAGTCACTATCCTGCTTGCTTCTATATAATCCCTCTCGTCTCCAAGCCGTTCATATCAAATAATTATACAAGTCATGAGTGGAATCATAGATTACTAGATATCTATCAGTTGCGTTCCAAGTCATTCTCGCATTTACTATAGTATCTTGTATGAAGCGAGGTGAATGAAATTGGGTATCTTCAGAGCCGATGTCGTTAAAATTGTGTTTAGACGCAGCCGGATAACTGGCCGCAGAATTATCGTTGCGGTCCGTATAATCGGTAGTGCTAGACCGTGCACCCGATTTTTGGTAGTCGGCAGACGTGTGATTTTTGCAGAGCGTTGCCTTTTAACAAATGGATTCATTCTTGTGGCAGCCAGACGAAATGTTCTGGTTTTTGAACGCAGGATCTTTTAGATCTTGAAGCGCCAGAAGCCCCCTTTAGCGAGGGGGCTTCTATGCGGATTGCTAAAGACTTGATTTGTAGTGATATCGTTAGTACAATGGTTTTATGATTACTCAAATAATGTATAATGATGAGCAAAGGGTCAAAATATTTAAGGCATTAGCTGATGAAACAAGACTGGATATCATTCGAACTTTGTACGCCAACAAGAAGGAGATGAATTGCGGGGAAGTGATGTGCATTCGCGATACTTCGAAATCGAATACTTCGTATCATTTGCGTACTTTAAGGGAGGCGAAATTGATCAAGGTACGAAAAGAAGCTCAATCGAAGTATATGAGTATCGATATAGAAACTTTTCAAACTTACTTGCCCGGATTTCTGGATACGCTGTAGAAAGAAATCTATTTTTTTGCTTTGTAGTTCAATAGTTATTCAACTACAAAACTAATTGCAATAGGAGAAGATGAATACCATGAAAAAATTAACTGCATTATTTTTCCTCATCATGTTTGTTATCGGTACAGATACATTTTTGATTTCTCCGCTCATCCCCACTCTTCAGAAATTGTTTCATATCTCGACCGAATTATCCGGTTGGATGGTGGGGGCCTATGCTTTAGGTTATGCCGTATTTGCACTGATCGCCGGACCGCTTTCCGATGGATGGGATCGAAAAAAAGTAATGCTTTCCGGCATGGTTTGCTTCTCGGTTTCAACCATTTTATGCGGTTTTGCCACAGGTTTTTGGTCGATGTTTTTATTCCGTTTTTTAGCCGGAGTCAGCGCGGCATTTACAGCGCCTCAAGTCTGGGCATCCATTCCTGCTTTGTTTCCTTCGCCAAAGATCGCCAAAGTATCAGGAATCGTAATGGCAGGCTTGGCTGCTTCCCAAGCGTTCGGTATACCTATTGGAAGCCTGCTTGCTGCTACCCATTGGTCTTATCCTTTTTTTACAATCGGTGCATGCTCGTTGTTGGTGGCGATATTTATCCTTTATGCTTTTCCCGAAATGAAACCGAATCAAGACCAAAGAGCCGGCATTCCAATATTTGGAAGATACATCCCACTATTGACAAGCCGAATAGCGAGAAGATCTTTCCTGGCTCATTTCTTATTTCAATGTGGATTCTTTGCTGCCTTTTCTTTCATTGGAAAATGGATGACGGACCGCTATCACCTTTCGATTGATCAAGTGGGGTACGTGATGTTTTTTCTTGGTCTTGGAAATATGGTCGGGAGCATTAGCGGTGCTTATGTGATCAAAATGTTGAACCGTTTCAATACGATGGCTGTGGGTTTTCTTGTCTCTATTGGGTGTTTTATTGCTTTGCCTCACCTTCCATCGGTTTCGGCTTTCGAAGGTGTATACTTTTTAATATTTGCTAATATGGGAATCGCATTTCCGCTGATTTTGGGACTGCTGAATTCGTTAAATCCGACAATCCGCGGCACGATCTCAAGCTTGGCCAATTCGATCATGTACGCTGCGACAACACTCGGCTCTTGGATCGCAGGCTTGATTTATGCGACTTTTAACGGTTTTTCTGCTGTAGCCATTTTTGCAGCTATTTGCTTTGCTGGTTCGTTGTTATCATTTATATTAAGTGGTATTTTGACTGTTCGCTCGAAAACAAAAAAGGAACTTGTATCTTAAATGCATAGGATGCATAGCGAACCTCTACAAGCACAGTAACAGGGAACAGGTTAGACCAATGTTCAAAATGCCCCTCGTTATTCGTAAACCGGTAGAAACAACTTTGCTTGGTATTAGACTGACATACTGCAGCCTCCTTCGAAATTGCTTCATAATGATCTAAGCCTTTGTGCCAGCTTCATTCCCAGTGATGCTGAAAATTCCATGTATTGATATAATAGATCTGAAAATATGAAGCAGGCAGACTATACATTCGTCACATCTAGGAGGTTGCCTATATGGGCAGAATACTGATCGCGGACGACGATCCGCACATTCGCGCGCTGATGCGCCTGTATTTGAAGAAAGAAGGGTTCGAAACCGCGGAGGCGGATAACGGCGCCGATGCGCTCTCTATAGTGGAAGACTCGAGAATCGATCTCGTCATCCTCGACATCATGATGCCGCATATGGACGGATGGGACTTGTGCAGGGAAATCCGGCAGCGCGATCCGGACATCCCGCTGCTGATGGTGACGGCCAAAGGAGAGACGGGGCAAAAGGTGAAAGGCTTCCAGCTCGGAACTGACGACTATTTGACGAAACCGTTCGATCCGGTAGAGCTTGTGATGAGGGTAAGAGCGTTGCTGAAGCGATACCGGATCGCCAACTCCCAGGTCATCCAGCTCGGAGACATCGTTCTGAACCGCCGGACGTACAAAGTCGTTCGGGGAGACGAAGAGCTGTCTTTGCCGCTGAAAGAATTTGAGCTGCTGTTCATGCTGGCCGGGCATCCCGGGCAAATTTTCACGAGAGAGCAGTTGATCGTCCAAATCTGGGGGATGGACTACAAAGGCGACGACCGGACCGTCGACGTTCACATCAAGCGGCTGAGGGAGCGTTTTGCCGGTGACAGGCGGCATTTTAAAATTGAGACGGCACGCAGTCTCGGTTATCGGCTTGTGGCGAATTCGCGATGAAAACGTTGTACGTTCGTGTCGTTCTGACGTTTTTGGCTGTGATTGTCTTCAGCGTACTGTCCTCCGTTCTCCTCTCCCTCGCGTTATTCCAGAAACAATTGAACGAAACGGGAAGAAACGAAATGCTGGCGGCAGGAGACCGCATCATTCGCGTTTACGAACAGACGAGTCCTCCGGATTTGGATGGGTTCCTGGATAGCATGGCCGCTTTGGGCTCCTATAGGGTGCAACTCTTCGACGGTTCCGGCGGGATGAAAGCTTTCGGCTCGGAGCCGAACAAGACCTCGAAGATTGGTCCGGAAACCGTTCGTAAAGTGCTGGACGGGGAGCCGTACCGGTCGACGGCGCAAGATAACGAGACATTCGTCGGCCTGCCTTTCGCATCGGGAGGAGAGCGCTATGCGTTGTTTGTGCTGAGCTCTGACAGAAATGAAGCGGCCATCCTCCACTTGATCGCGACGATACTGCTCCTCGTGCTCGTTATCGGGGGCTTGTGCATCTTCGTTGCCGCGAGATTACTCGTGAAGCCGCTTAAAGTGATGACGCAAGCGACCAAGCGGCTGGGCAAGGGCGATTTCAACGTGGAATTGAAAATGAATCGTAGGGATGAGCTTGGAACCCTGGCCCAAAGCATTAACGAGATGGCGCGCGAAATCAAGCAAATGGAGCAGATGCGGCAAGATTTCGTCTCGAATGTATCCCACGAGATACAGTCGCCGCTAACGTCTATCTCCGGTTTCGCGAAGGCGCTCATGGACGACAGTCTGATTCCGGAAAGCGAGCGCAGCCAATACCTGGATATTATCGCAAAGGAAAGCGAAAGATTGTCCCGGCTCAGCGATAATCTGCTCAAGCTCGCTTCCCTTGAATCGGAGCACCATCCTTTCGAGACGGCAACGTTCAATCTCGATGAGCAAATCAGACGTATCATTGTCGCCTGCGAGCCTCTATGGTCCGCCAAAAACATCCGTGTCGCCCTGATGCCGCTCCCCTCTCCGTGCACAATAACGGCCGACCCGGACCAGCTCAATCAGGTGTGGATCAATGTGCTCGGCAACAGCATCAAATTTACGCCGCGGAACGGACACATCCGCATCGGGATCACCCGTCCGGACCGCGACGCCTATACCGTCACGATAGCCGATTCCGGGATTGGCATTTCACCCGAGGATGCAAGCCGTATTTTCGAGCGGTTTTACACGTCGGACCGGTCGCGCAACCGAAACAGCGGCGGCAGCGGACTGGGCCTCGCCATCGTGAAGAAAATCGTCGCCCTTCATCACGGCAGCATCGAAGTGAAGAGCGAGGTCGGACAAGGTACGGCGATCGCCGTAACACTCCCGGCCGTTCCGCCCGAACAAATTCGCTGAAAGTTCATGCTCCGTTCATATTTCTCCAATAAGCTCATTGGCGAAACGCTTAGAAACCGAATGGAGGATAAGAAAGATGAGCTTGATTCAAGGCATTTTCGATTCGTTGAAGTGGTTGACCGTGTTCGGCATGATTTTATGTTTGTTGAATGTGGCCGTAGTCATACGGTATGCCGTTCCGTTCAAAAAGGACTACAGATGGATCGATTTTATACCGGGCTTGGGAGCCGCTGTTGCTGTCATAAGTTTTTTATACGGGGATACTTCCGTTCTGGCTCTGCTCATTTATACGTCTACGGCGATCCTGTTTGTCTGTACGGGCAAGAGAATGTTTAAACCGGCCAAGAAGCCAATGTCGGGGAAGTTTCGGCTGATCATGGTTCTTGTCTGTGTTTGTGGAACTATACCTACTATACTGGCCTTGACCTCGGCAGGCGAAGTGAGATACAACCCGGTCAGCGATTTGAGCAAGATGAGCTATTCCAAGGCTTTTGCCAAAATGAACGAGAGGCTGTCGGTCGAGTATCCATTCGGCGAGTGGAAGAAAATCGACTGGAACGGGCTGAAGAACAAGTATGAGCCGATATTCGCTAAAGCCGAGACGGATCATGACCAGGATGCGTACTATAAAGCTTTAAGAGAATACTTGTTTTCGCTCCGGGACGGACATGTCAAAATCGCGAATGAAAATTTATATGACGATAACAAGGTGTTTAAACAGGAAGTCGGCGGCGGCTTCGGATTGAGCGCCATTCAATTGGATAACGGCAAGGTGCTGGTGAATTTGGTATTGGAAGGCAGTCCGGCAGACAAAAGCGGAATCAGGCTCGGCGCCGAAATTATCGCCTGGGACGGGAGGAATGCACAGGAAGCGTATGCCCAAAGCAGTTGGAGCGAAAATCCGATGGCTACCGAAGGAGACCGGATTTACAATCAAGGGCGGTTCATGACGAGAGCTCCGATCGGCAAACAAATTCGGGTCGAGTTTAAAAATCGGAACGAAAGCGATGCCCGGGTCGCGACTCTTGAGGCGTACGACGATCAGTACGAGACATTAAAGAAAACGAAAATAAAACTGAAGAAAGAAGATGCTCCGCTTGAAGGTGAAATGTTGGGCAACGGATACGGTTACGTGAAAATCAAATACTTTCTTCCCGGCGAAACCCAGCCCGATCCCGAACAAATTTTGCAACAAAAATTGAATATGTTCTTGGAGAAGAAAGTAAAAGGTTTGATTATCGATCTGCGGGACAATCCGGGCGGCGACGATAATCTTGCTGCGCAAATGGCGGGTCATTTCGTCAGCGAAGAGAAGGTGTTTGAACACGTCAGCTACTACAACCGAAATACGGGCAAGTTCGAAATCAACCGCATGGAAACGAGGATCGCCAAACCGACAACTCCTTTTTTTGCCGGGAACATCGCTATTCTGGTTAATCAAAATACCGTCAGCTCGGGTGAAGGGCTGCCCCTGGCTTTGAAAGGACTGCCCAATGTCAAGATCGTCGGGTTTACGTCTACGAACGGTTCGTTCGGGGTCATGACGGCTCCGATCGAATTCAAAATGCCGGAAGGCTATATCGTTCGGTTCCCGGACGGAAGGTCGCTCGATCGGAATTTAACGATTCAAGGCGACAGCGATTATAACGGACAAGGCGGCGCGGCTCCGGACATTCGAATTCCTTTGAATGAACAAACGTTTACGGAGAAATATGTTGACGGGCAAGACGTTGAATTGAACTATGCGATAGCCGCACTGCAGCATTAAGGGAAGCACAATGAAGTGCGGACGATCCGTCAAGTTCTGCACTCAAATATTGCACTTTTTGCAATAAATCCGTACCCGAAAAACGACCTAGCCCCAAAATGTTGTATGAAATGCAATAATTCACTCCACGCGGCGGGCAAAGGGCTGCCGATTGTTGCAAAACGTACAGCAATTTCGCAAAATCCAACTGAAATTGTCTTAAAATGATGTGTTTTGTGCAACATTTCCGCCTCTCTTCTGCAGCTTAAACTGTCTGGTGACAAACGCCGGTGGCGGCAAGGAATGCAGATGTCTTCTCCGCAAAAAAAAAGCCTTCAGGGAGCCGGAAAAACAACATTTCCGTCAGCCCCTGAAGACTTTTACACACGCGCGCCGCTGCAGTTCCTCGGCCGATTATATATTATTGACCCAGACGCTTGAGCAATTCAGCTTTTTGCGCTTCGAAGCCCGGTTTGCCAAGCAGTGCGAACATATTGACTTTGTACGCTTCTACGCCTGGCTGGTCGAACGGGTTGACGCCAAGCAGCAAGCCGCTGATGCCGCAAGCTTTTTCGAAGAAGTAAACCATTTCGCCGAAGGTATATTCGTTCAGCTCGTCCATTTCGACGATCAGATTCGGTACGCCGCCATCCACGTGAGCAAGGCGAGTGCCTTCGGCCGCTTTTTTGTTCACTTCATCCATCGTCATGCCGGCCAGGAAGTTCAAGCCGTCCAGGTTGCCTGCATCCGCTTCGATCGTCAGCTCTACGCGGGCTTTTTTCACGGCAAGCACAGTCTCAAGCAGGTCGCGGCGGCCTTCCTGCACATATTGCCCCATGGAGTGCAGGTCTGTCGTGAAGTCGACGGAAGCCGGATACAGTCCTTTTTGATCCTTGCCTTCACTTTCGCCGAACAGCTGCTTCCACCACTCGGATACGAAATGCAGTGCCGGCTCAAAGTTAGCGAGCAGTTCGATCGTTTTGCCTTTGCGGTACAGCGCGTTGCGCACGGCTGCGTACTGGTAGCACTCATTGCTCGCCAAGTCGGCATTATTGTACTTTTGCGCCGCCGCGGCGGCGCCAGCCATCATTTGGTCGATGTCCAGGCCAGCAACAGCAATTGGCAGCAAGCCGACAGCTGTAAGTACGGAGTAACGTCCGCCTACATCGTCAGGAATAACGAAAGTTTCATAGCCTTCTTCGTCAGCCAGCTTTTTCAATGCGCCTTTGGAGGCGTCGGTTGTAGCAAAGATCCGCTTTTTCGCTTCCTCTTTGCCGTATTTCTTCTCCAGATAGTCGCGGAAAATACGGAATGCAATCGCCGGCTCGGTCGTCGTCCCCGATTTGGAAATCACATTAACCGAAATATCCTTTCCTTCGAGCAGCTCAAGCAAATGCTTGACATAAGTAGAGCTAATATTTTGACCGGCAAAATACACTTGCGTGTTCCCGCTCATTTGATTATGGAATGTATGGGACAAAGAATCAATCGCCGCGCGGGCGCCCAGATAGGAGCCGCCGATGCCGATGACGACCAGCGCTTCGGAATTGCTGCGGATACGCTTTGCCGCTTCTTTAATGCGGGCAAATTCTTCTTTGTCATATTGCATAGGCAGATCAACCCAGCCCAGGAAATCAGAGCCTGGACCTTGCTTCTCATGGAGCATGCGGTGAGCTGTCTGTACATATTCGCCAAAGTAATCTACTTCATGCTGCTGGATAAACGATAGGGCGTTGGAATAGTCAAATTTAATCGTCATCGCAAATTCTCCTTCTTATACTTGTGCTGTTTTTTTCCAGTCAGCTGCAAACTTTTCCATCCCTTGATCAGTCAGCGGATGCTTGGAAATTTGCTCGATTACAGAGAATGGAACAGTAGCAATATGCGCACCAGCCATCGCTACGCGCGTTACATGATCCGGGTGACGGACGGATGCGGCGATAATTTGTGCATCCAGGTTATGAATGCGGAACAGTTCGGCAACTTTGGTAACCAGCTGTACGCCATCCTCGGAGATATCATCCAGGCGGCCCAGGAAAGGAGAGACATAAGTAGCGCCCGCGCGTGCGGCCAGCAATGCCTGGTTAACGGTGAAGATCAGCGTAACGTTTGTTTTTACGCCTTTTTTCGACAGGTAACGGCAGGCTTCCAGGCCGGCAAGGGTCATTGGCAGCTTGATCGTAATGTTTTTGTCGTTGTTGTTGATTTTGATCAGCTCGTTCGCTTCCGCGATCATATCTTCAGCTGTAAGCGCGTCTGGCGTTACTTCTGCAGATACGGATTCCACCTCAGGCACCTCGCGCAAAATTTGCTCGATGCGGTCTTCGAATTTTACGCCTTCCTTGGCTACCAAGGACGGATTCGTCGTTACACCGGACAGGACGCCGATTTTATATGCTTTTTTGATGTCTTCCAGATTAGCCGTATCGATAAAAAATTTCATAGCAAAACCCTCCGATTGTTTTTTAGTGACGAGCTGACGAGTCAATTCCATCTTTTATTATACCGCAAACGGCGCGATGAAATTGACTCTGAACTTTAACAATTACACGTCATTTTCATTATACGAATGTAAACGAGCCGGATTTACAGAAGCTCTTTCGCCAGACGGACAACATTGCTTGTCGAGAAGCCGAAGTATTCCATTACTTGTGTCCCTGGTCCGGAAGCGCCAAATGTATCAATCGTCAGCAATTTGCCTTCCGGGCCGGCGAAACGGTCCCAGCCAAGGGAAATACCGGCTTCAATCGCTACCCGCTTCGTAACAGCCGCCGGCAGCACGCTTTCTTTGTATGCGTCAGGCTGGCGGTCAAACAGCTCACGGCTTGGCATGGCTACGACGCGAACCGAAAGATTGTCCTTCTCCAGCTCCGCTTTCGCATTCATAGCGAGTGAAACTTCAGAGCCAGTCCCGATCAGAATGACATCCGGCTGTGCGTTCGTCTCGGCGAGAATGTATCCGCCTTTGGCTACGTCTGCCACATTTGCTTTCGTTTCTTCGAACACCGGCAAGTTTTGACGGCTCAGCACAAGCGCAACCGGTCCTTCATTTTGTTGCAGCGCATATGCCCATGCGCTTGCTGTTTCGTTCGCATCGCTTGGGCGAATAACAGTAAGCCCTGGAATCGTGCGCAATGCAGCCAAATGCTCGATCGGCTCATGCGTAGGACCGTCTTCGCCAACCGCGATCGAATCATGTGTGAACACATAGATGACAGGCAGCTTTTGCAAAGCAGCAAGACGGATTGCCGGGCGCAAATAGTCGCTGAATACGAAGAACGTACTTACAAAAGGCTTAACGCCGCCATGCAGCGCCAATCCATTGCCGGCGGCTCCCATCGCATGCTCGCGAACGCCAAAGTAAATGTTGCGTCCCGCATAGGATTCGACAGCAAAGTGCTGATCTCCTTTAATATCGGTCATTGTCGAATTCGACAAATCTGCGCTGCCGCCGAAAATAGCCGGAATCTGCTTAACAAAATGGTTGATCGCCTCGCCGCTGGCAACCCGTGTCGAAATGGCTTTGCCGCTGTCAAAGGTCTTAACATCGCCGGCTGCAATTTGTACAGCACCGTCAATCACTTGCGCCAGCAGCTTGCCTTCAGCCGGATATTGCGCCGTATAAGCGGCCAGCAGGTCGTTCCATGCCGCTTCCTTCGCAGCCCCTTGCTCTTTCAGCTCTGCATAATGGGCTCTCACATCAGCCGGCACAGTAAAGTCCTCTGCATAATTCCAGCCGTAAGCTTCCTTAGTCGCCTTGGCGCCCTCCAGACCCAGCGGATTGCCGTGCGCTTTGCTCGTACCGGCAACCGGGCTGCCGTAGCCGATGATGGTCCGGACTTCAATCAAAGTCGGCTGGGAAGTATTTTGCTTTGCTTTTGCGATGGCCGCGGCAATTTGTGCAACATCGTTGCCATCCTCTACCCTCAAGTATTCCCAATTTGCCGATTCTACTCTTTTTTGCATGTTTTCCCCGAAGGAAAGGCTCAAGTCGCCATCCAGGGAAATATCGTTGGAATCATACAATACGACCAGCTTGCCCAGCTTCATATGGCCGGCCATCGACATCGCCTCATATGACACGCCTTCCATCAAGCAGCCGTCACCGACAAGTGCGTACGTATAATGATCGATGACCGGGAAGCCTTCCTGATTGAATTTCGCAGCCAGATGCGCTTCTGCCATCGCCATCCCTACTGCCATTGCCACACCTTGACCGAGAGGGCCAGTCGTCGCTTCTACCCCGTCCGTATGGCCAAACTCCGGATGCCCTGGCGTCTTGCTGTTCAGCTTGCGGAATTGTTTCACATCGTCCAGCGACACACCGTAGCCTGACAGATGAAGCAGGCTGTACAGCAATGCCGAACCATGGCCTGCCGACAGCACGAAGCGGTCGCGGTTAAACCATTTGGAATTTCCCGGATTGTGGTTCATCTGCTGCGCCCAAAGCGCATAAGCCATCGGGGCTGCGCCGATCGGCAAGCCCGGATGACCGGAGTTGGCACTGTTAATCGCATCGATGGACAAGGTACGAATCGTATCAATTGCTAACTGCTCGATAGTTTGTGTTGTAGGCATATTGTTCTCCTTCTTTTGTTTGAATTTTTGAAGCTGAGCTGTCTTTGCGGTCGTCAAACCACCAATGGAAGCCGTCCTTTGTCAGCAAAGCGTCAGATGCCGCAGGCCCGTATGTACCCGCTTTATACGCGTGCAGCGGAACCGTATTGCCGGCAAAGGCGTCGAGAACCGGCTGCACCCATTCCCAAGGCAGCTCAACCTCATTCCAATGAGCAAAAAACGTATGATCGCCGCCAAGCGCATCATGAATCAAGTTCTCATAGGCTTCCGGCGCCCCGCTCTGCTGAGCGGTCAATTCGAGCAAGGCCAGCTGCCTTCCATCGGCGTGCTGCGCTTGGAGCGAAATCCCCTCGCCGGGGCTCATCTCGAAGACAAGCAGGTTTGGCGAGCCGTCCAGCGGCAAGGCCTCTTTGAATTCCACAACCATGCGGGTGGATTTTTCTTTCAGCCTTTTGCCGGTACGAATATAAAACGGAACACCGCACCAATCCTCATTGTCAATTTCCAAACGGGCGGCTATGAACGTATCATTCGTTGATTCGGCGGAAATGCCAGGCTCGGACGTATAGCCCGCTACCTGCGCTCCATTAATCTCCCCGGCTCCATACTGGCCGCGAACGACACTTTCGCTGATCGCTTCATGCCGGACAGGCTTCAGCGCCTTCATGACATTTGTTTTTCTGACATGAACGTCCTCCTGACCTCCCGGAAGATGGACAGCCAGCATCATAAGCAATTGCAGCATATGATTTTGGAACATATCTCTGGCCGCACCGACATGATCGTAATAGCCTGCTCGTTCCTCGACGCCGACCGTTTCATTAGCGGTAATTTGCACATTGGCCACAGCGCCCGGCTGCCAAATTTCACGCACGAGCGGGGCATGCTCGCGCAATTGGTTCAACTGCTGCACGACAGGCTTTCCGAGATAATGATCAATACGGAAGATTTCCTGCTCCGCGAAGGTTTTGCTTAATTGCCGGTTGAGATGGCGCGCGGATTCCAAATCGTGTCCGAACGGCTTCTCGATAACGAGCCGCTTCCAGCCGTCTGCCGAGCCTAACCCGCTGGCCAAAATATTCGCCGCAATCGTTTCAAAATACTCCGGCCCCACCGATAGATAGAACAGCCGGTTCGGCGCAAGCCCGAGCTGCTGCTCCCGCTGCTCAATCATTTGCAGCAGCTTCTTGTAGTCCTCTATATGATCAATATTGAGCACGCAATAGCGAAATTTCTGTACAAATTGTTTAAGCTTCTCATGATCGCCCGCTTCTCTTCTCGAGAAGTTATGCAGCGATTGCTCGACATTGGACTGAAAAAATTCATCGGTCCATTCTCTTCTGCCAAGACCAACTACAGAAAAGGACTGTGGCAGCTTTTCGTCGATAAACAAATTATATAAGGCAGGGTAAATCTTTCGTTTAGCTAAATCCCCTGTTGCTCCGAATAAGACAAAGGTAGTTGGCTCCACGATCCAGGCTCCTTCCCGGTATAACTTTCTATAGGCTCTGGTTTCTATTTCCTAGTTACACTATAATACGAGTAACATGTATTTATCTAATTAATATATTTTACAGGAGCTATAGACATCATCTATGACCAATAATTATGAGTTGTATAAAGTATTTTATTGGGCGGCCAAGACGGGCAGCTTGTCCCAGGCGGCCAAAAACCTGTACCTGACCCAGCCAAGCGTCAGCCATGCCATCAAGCAGTTGGAGGACGGTTTTGGCCTTACCTTGTTTTATCGCACCTCCAAAGGGGTGACGTTAACGCAGGAAGGCACGATTTTATATTCCTACATTGAACAATCGCAAATTTTGATTTCGTTAGCGGAAGAAAAGATGGCGGCGCTAAAAAACCTGGACAGCGGGGAGCTGCGCATCGGCGGCAGCGATTCTTTGTTCAAGCATTACTTGCTGCCTTTTCTGGAGGACTACCATCAGAAGTATCCCGGCATCCGCTTCCATCTGAATCACGGGACGACTCCTGAAGTAATCACTTTTCTCAAAGAAGGGCGCATTGACCTTGGCGTTGTCCGCATGCCGATCGTCGACGCGCAGCTGGAAGCGCGTGAAAGCATGCAGCTGCAGGATTGCTTCGTGGCCGGCGCACATTATGCCGAGCTTAAAAACGAGGTGCTGTCGCTCGATATGCTGCTGCAGTATCCGATTATTCTGTTCTCGCGCAATAGCCGGGCCCGCATGGCCATCACGGAGCTCTTTCAGAGCTATGGGCATACGCTCAAGCCGGAATTTGAGGTTGGCAGCGTCGATCTGCTGATCGAATTTGCCCGTAAAGGCCTTGGCATCTCTTACGTCACCAGAGAATTCATCGCCCCTGAGCTGGAAGAAGGCTCCCTCTTCGAGATTCGCCTTGACATTCCACTCCCGCCCCATCAAGTTGGCGTGATGACGATGCGTAATATGCCCTTGTCCAATGCTGCCCGCAAATTTATCGAGCTAGTGCAGTAAAGCTGCTGCTGCCGGAAAGCAAGCTGTCTCACAAATCTTTGTAAAGGGGTAGTTTAGAGATGAGCACAGAATACCGGTACACAACACCAAAGTCCATGCTTAATAAAGGAACCGGCTTCCTCGCCGGCTACAGCCATACATTAAACCCTTACACCGGATGCACGTTCGGGTGCTCCTACTGTTACGTGCGCCAGATGCCTGTAGCGCTGTTTCGCGACTCGCAATGGGGGACATGGGTCGATATTAAACAAGAAGCGGCCGCTACTTTGCTTAAAGAACTCCGCCGCGCTAAAGCGAAAGGCCCTGTCACGATATTTATGTCCTCCAGCACTGATCCGTATCAGCCGATTGAATATAAGCAGCAGATAACCCGCTCGCTTCTGGAAGCAATGGCCGGCTCCGAGCAGCCCGATTTTCTGTTTGTGCAGACGCGCAGCCCGCTCGTTCGCCGCGATATCGATTTGCTGCAGCAGTTAGGCGATAAAGTCCGGGTTAGCGTAACGGTGGAAACCGATCGCGAAGACATTCGAAAAGCTTTTTCGCCATACGCGCCTCCTATACAAGCGCGCCTGAAAACGTTGCAGCTGCTGGCCAATGCCGGTATCCCCGCTCAGGCGGCCATTGCGCCGGTACTGCCAAGCAGCGAGCATTTTGCCAAGGCTTTGCGCGACGTCGTCGATCGCGTCTGTATCGATGATTTTTTTATGGGGGACGGGAGCGGCGGCAAGCGCACACAGCGATTAAATATTTTTTCACTTTACAGGGAACTGGGTTTAGAGGACTGGTACAATCCTAATGCCTATCGAATCGTGTACGAGCGTCTGCAAGCTTATTTTAAAAATGATCAGCTCTTTATTAGTCAGCTGGGATTCGCCCCGTAGCTCGGATTACGTGATACAATTGAATCATCAACCAGATTCTGGGAGGCAGACATGGAGCCGATTATACGATGAAAAAGCAGAAGTTAATCCTTTTTATCATACTGTTCGCAGCAGTCCTAACCGGATTTCGCATATTGTGGATCGCTTCCTTTTATAATGGCAATCAGCAAAAAGCCGTTCAAGGGGAGCTGGATTTGCGGGAATGGGATGCTGCTTCAAGCGGTACAATTACGTTAGACGGAGAATGGGAATTCATTCCTTATGCATGGGTATATGATCAAGCACAGAAATCGGCGACAGCAGATACAGGCAAACATTTCATCCAGGTTCCGGGCGATTGGAAAGAGGCTTTGGCGGCATCCCGCCACAATCAGTCTCCTACCCCTTACGGTTATGGCACATATCGCCTGCGAATCTTGATTAATCCCGACAATCGTGATCTTACATACTCCATTCGCGTTCCAAGCGTGCGCAGCTCCTCTGCCCTATTTGTCAATGGCCGTCTGCTGGCGAAGATGGGACAGCCGGGCGAGAGCAAAGAACGATATGCAGCGGCCAACATCCCCTATTCGGCTTCATTTACAGCAAGCGACAGCGGGATTATCGATGTCGTGATACAAGCTGCCAACTTTAAAGACCCGCGTAAAAGCGGCATCATCCGCTCCATAAAATTTGGTTCGGAGCAAGCGGTTGCCAAGGAGACAAAGCTGTCGATTTCGATACAGGAAATGATGGCTGTCGTATTTCTTTTGCACGCTCTGTATGCTTTGGTCATCTTTTTTATGGGAAAACGGGATCAGCGATTGTTACACTTTGCTTTACTGGCAATCAGTGCAATGCTGACGATTACGTTAAGCAGTGACGACAAAATATTTCTGCTTTGGGTGCCTATCAATTATGAATGGGCCTTCAAGCTTGCCCACCTGGCTATGGTATCAACCGCTTACGCTCTGCTGCATTGTTTCAAGCAGTACCTGCCTGCGTATGGACGCCGGGCGCTGCCATGGTTTTCGTCATTTTGCGCAGTTATCGCCCTTTTGGCAGTTAGCTTGCCTTCGCAGTTTGTAGTAACACTGCAGCCATTATATTTCGGATGCTTATCCTTCTCACTCATCTTCACGATGGCACTGCTGCGAATAAGCAGCAAAGTGCTGAAGGATAATCTGCTTCTGCTCTTTTCTTTGATTGCGCTGTCCCATAACTTTCTGTGGGTGGCCGTATTTTTGACTGTCGGCATAAGGGTGCTCTACTATCCATTTGATCTCATTATCGCCACCGCTTGCTTTGCTTCGGTCTGGTTTAGGCGCTACTTTCACATTCATTTCGAAACTGAAAAGCTGGCCGCCAAGCTGCAGCATTCCGACAAGCTCAAAGACGAATTTCTCGCCAACACATCGCATGAATTGCGCAATCCGCTTCATGGCATTCTTAACATGACGCAGGCTGTGCTGGAGCGTGACCGACAGAAATTGCACACAAAAAGCGTTCAGCATCTGGAAACGGTGCTGGCAGTCGGACGTCGAATGTCACTCACGTTGAATGATCTGCTGGATGCCATGCGGCTTAAAGAAAACGTTCCAAGACTGAAATGTCACAATTTCCCGATTCAAACGATTGTGACCGGCGTCATGGATATGCTGTCAATTATGGCAGAAGGCAAGACCGTCCGAATTTCCAACCAAATTCCTGATGATCTGCCTCCGGTATATGCCGATGAAAACCGTGTTATTCAAATTGTGTTCAATCTTCTGCACAATGCGATAAAGTTTACGGACGAAGGAACGGTTATCATAAAGGGCTTTGTCCGGGATGGCAAAGCTTATGTTGTAATTGCGGACACCGGCATCGGCATCGATAACGATACACTGGGCCGAATCTTTCGACCGTATGAGCAAGCGCCTGCTGAACAAACGATGGTCGAAGGCGGATTCGGGCTTGGACTTAGCATAAGCAAGCAATTAGTCGAGCTGCATGGCGGAACACTGCAGGCCAGTTCTGTTCTTGGGCAAGGCTCCGAATTCTCGTTTACACTGCCTTTAGCGGAGCTAGAAACCGATCGGGAAAATGCAGTCTCAAAAAATTATTCTGAGGCGACAGCCGTTGCTGCAGAGAGTGCCGCGGCATGCGAAACAGCCGGCCCGGCTGCCAATCAGCCGGAACAGGCACCTGCCGATTGTCCAAGAATACTTGTCGTTGACGATGATCCAATTAATTTGCAAGTATTGGAGACGATCCTCTCTGCTGAACATTACCAGGTTACTACGGTAACAAGCGGCAAACGGGCTTTGGAGATTCTGGATTTGCAAGAATGGGATCTGATCATATGTGATGTGATGATGCCGCAGATGTCGGGTTACGAGTTGACACGCGCAATCAGACAGCGCTTTACAATCTCCGAGCTGCCAGTGCTGCTGCTGACGGCAAGAAGCCACCCTGAAGATATTGAGCATGGTTTTTTGTCCGGAGCTAGTGATTATGTAAAAAAACCGGTGGAACCGCTCGAGCTGCGCTCGCGTGTCAAAGCATTGACTGAAGTGAAGCAATCGGCGCGCGAACGGTTGCAAATGGAGGTTGCCTGGCTGCAAGCCCAAATTCAACCGCATTTCCTCTTTAATACGTTGAATGCAATCAGCGCTTTAAGTGCGATTGATATGGAGCGGATGCACAAGCTGCTTGACGCTTTCAGCAATTTTTTGCGCGATAAATTCAAGTTCAAACAAATGAATCAGCTCTCCCCAATTGAAGATGAGCTTAGCATTATTCAATCCTATTTATATATTGAAAAAGAAAGATTTGAGGAGCGGCTCCAGGTCAAATGGGAGCTGGAGCCCTATCATCAAATCAAGCTGCCGCTGCTGACGATCCAGCCGCTAGTAGAAAATGCTCTCCGCCATGGCATTATGAAGCGTGCACGCGGAGGGACAATTACCATTCGCGTGTCCAATTTTGAACAATATTTTGAGATCGCAGTCGAGGATGATGGTGTAGGCATCGATGAAGCTGCATTGCAGCGCATTATGGAAGGCAAGACGAGCGAACAATCCGGCGTCGGGCTGCTAAATACAGATCTTCGCCTGAAGCGCCATTACGGAAAAGGCTTGCAAATTCAAAGCAGCCCCGGGCAAGGGACGAAAATATCGTTTGTCATTCCGAAGAAAAATCTGTAATCACTAACTCCGATCGATGCAGCCGCTGCTAAAAAACCGTCAAGAGCCATTTGCCTTGACGGTTTTAGTCTTTCACCCGCTAGCCTTGCGGATTATGGTGTGAAGTGTGGTTATGATTTTTCACCTTTTTTGACCCGGACAACGGTTCAGGTTGATTATTCGCTTGCTGGCGTTCCCTGTTTCTGTTGTCGCCCGGTTGTGGCACCGGCTGCGCTTTCGGCTTGCTCATTTATTCGATTCTCCTTTTGTTGTAATTCCATCTGAGTTAATCGGTTTATCATGATTTAGCGCATCTTGATGGCGACGGTCATTCGTCTGCTGCTGCAGCTGCTGAGCCTGATGGCTATTAACAGGAGTAGATTCCAACTCGTCGACGACATTGCTCAAATTTTTATCAGTGATTCCCTTTGGCTTTGACATTGTTGTCCTCCCTCTCAGGCATGTGTAATAGCTTGCAGGATTTGAGCGCACTCGTGCATCTGCCGCCGGCAATTTGCAATTGACTGTTGAATGCTGTCGTTCCTTTCATCGACTGATCTGTCCTCTTGCTGCACATCCAAAAGCTCAATTTCGATCTCCCTGCTGTCCATGTATTGAACACGGAATGTCAGTTCGAGCATTTCATGATCGTTTGTGCGGATCTCAATATTCAAAGCATGGGGGTTAGCCTCATCAGGCTCTACTTTTGCCGAGAAGCCGGTATCCAGACATTCCGGCAATTTTGTGCGCCATCCTTGCACCAACTCTGATTGCGGGATTGTTAACGTATCATTGGTTGACATTATTGCACCTCCACAATTAGGTTGGCTTCTCGGCCAATTTTTATACCGGAAGCGTTCGCGCATCTATACTAAATTATGCTTCCGAGTGCGAAGCTAATTTTGCCTGTTGTATACGGAAAGAACTAACACAGCTTACGATAACGAAAAGCAATTGAAGAGACAAAGCCAACAAGATTCCTGTTAACAATCCCCAATTAAGCGTCTGGCTTACGGCAATGAATGCACCGCCGATCCCGATGCTTAAACCTGGACTGAATGCATCGGTAAATTGAAGGCTGGCCGATATTTCTCCTTCTTCACCTGCCTAGCTCTCAGTGGCATTATAACAAGCGACAAACAAACCTCTTGAGGCAATGGTCGCAGGCAACCCTTTCCTTGCGCTAAAAGTCCCCTTAGGCAGCAGCTTTCGCAAAGGCAGAATCATGATAAGCAATCCTGCAACCGAAAGTGCCATCCCTTTCCAATCGGTGATAAAGCCAAGTCCGCTCAGCAGCATTCCTGTTCCAATGGCCAGCAGCACCGCCAAAACTTCTTTGCGGCCGCTTCTGGCGGAGCCGCTCTCTTTCACCGAAAATTTGCGGAAAGCGGGAAGAGTTAGCACAACCGCCAAGCCGATGAAAGGAAGCACCAGCCAAAAAACAAATCTCCAGGACAGAAGCTCAGCTATAAGTCCAGCGATATATGGGCCAACTAACGCAGGCAATATATACGCGCTTGAAAACATGGCAAGTATTTTCGTTCTTAATCGATCGGGATAACCTAAAGTAATACTGTAATACACGCATGTAATAATCGCCCCGGCGCCAAAACCCTGAAACAATCTTCCAACGATCAGCATAACCATATTCACCGCTGAGGCTGCAACTACAATGCCGATCACAAAAAATAGAATCGACGCAATGAACGATGCAAACAGGCCGTTTTTGCTGATCCGTTGGCCAATCACCATCGTTCCGACGATTTGCGCCAATAGAAAAGCGCTAAATATCCAGCCGTACAAATGAAGGCCATTCAATTTTTGCGCCAGACTTGGAGCAATCGTAGTAATGGCTAGCCCCTCAAACGCCACGGTAGTCACGGCAAGTATGATTCCGATGGTGAGCGCACGATATCGGCCATCAAATATTCCGTCTTCTTTTTTGGATATAACCATTTTGCATTTCCCCTTTTTATTATTGCTTGTCATATCATTAGTTGCCATAGCAAGTATTAGGTCTTTAATAGCTATCATCGAGAACATTGATAACAATAATTAATGGTCTTAGCAACTATATCATCATCCGCTGACTGGAACGACAAAGCGGCTGTAAACCAGTATCCCCTTTATCGTTCCATATCCAGCTCTGAAAAACAAAGGCATGGGCTATAAATCCTTTACATTATTATACATTACGGTAAGAATCCTTCTGAAAGTTTCAACCTCCTCTTCAGTCAACCCTTTAATGGTATTCTGATACGCCTCAAGAGAAGGAGCAAGTATATCTTCTTTAATATCACGGCCTTTAGGAGTTAGATATACGCGTAAAGACCTTCGATCGGTCTCATGGATCACGCGATAAATAAATCCTTTCTTTTCCAGCTTGAACAGCATTCGGGCAATGTTCGTCTGATCTTTGCACAGTCTTTCAGCAATATCTTTTTGGGTAATGCCTTCTTTTTCCCATAAAATGACGAGTATTTCCCACTGATCCACAGTAATATCAAATGGATTGACCACTTTCTGGTAGTAATTATTCAGCTTAAGAGCCGCTCGCTGGACATTTACGCCAATGTATTTTTCTAATTCCAAGTTCGTCCTCCTTTAGTTGATTTGATTATAGTTGTTGTGACCATTATAATGGCATCCCTTTTTAATTTCAACTGTTTACAAAAGCAGCGACGGCAGCTCTTGCAAACGCTTGATCCGATGCAGCGGCTCGGCGTCCAGATCCGCACGCCACGGCTGATTTACTTCAATCCAGATGGTCCGCATGCCCGCTCGCGATGCACCAGCAATATCATTGACAGGATGATCCCCGACATAGAGACATTGTTCAGCTTTTACCTGCAATTGTTCAGCAGCCATTGCAAAAATAGCAGGATCTGGCTTTTTCACTCCTGCCTCCTCGGACACGATCACAGCATCAAAATAAGGGCGCAGCCCCAGCCGATCGACCTTGCCATGCTGTATTGCAGTTTGGCCGTTCGTTATTAATCCTGTCCGGAACTTGGATCTGATCGCGGTTACGACATCCAGGGCTTGCTCAAACAACACAGCCTGATTCACATACTCCCGCTGATAAAAAGCCATTAACTCCGCATGTTCCGGAGGGCCGCCTTTTCTCCACGGCAGCTCGGCGAGCAATTGATGAAACAGCTCGCGTTTATCCTTATAACCGTCTTCATCCAAATGGATGATTCGTTCATAAATTGCCGGCGTAATCTCGCTTTCATCCAAATAAGTATGCAGCAAATGTTCTACAAATCTGCCAAAAGTTCGCGTCCGGTCCAATAGGGTGTTATCCAGATCAAACAAAATGACTTCTACTGCATCCATTGACGTTCTGCTCATCTTCTCATTCCCTTTCGACTGTTATAATGGTGTTAAATCCTGCCGCACAGCAATCTGCTTGCAATTCGGGCATACGCCGGAAATAACACCTTGCTCGTCAGCATAGAAGGTAATTCGTTTTGCCGTCTTCTTGCAGTAAGTGCATTTCTGACTGCTGGATCCAGCTGGAACCTCCTGCCGAGCTAATCGTTTGCGGCGCTTGTAGCTCGCTAGCGAGGTGATCTTCGTTCTGCCAGCTTTCTTTTTCTTCATGAAATAGCCGATCACGCCGCCCAAGACTGCAACGATAAACATCCATATATGCATAATAATGCCCCCTTAGGGAAGTCACGCTGATGCTTCATTATTATTCTATTTCAATCGCTAAACGCCAGTACAATAACGACAAGCCGTAATTTATTCATTAATCCTCCAAACCAGCCATTTTTTCTCTCTCCCTAAATTTCGACACTATTCATGCATCTTCCTGCTTTTGGAAACTGGAAAGCTGAAGGAAACGACTGCTCCCCCCTCAGGGCGATTTTCCGCTTTGATCATGCCGCCGCAGCGCTCGACAATTGCCCGCGATATGGCCAGGCCAAGTCCGGATTCGCCATCCTTGCCTTTAACGAAACGATGAAATACCGTAGGAAGGAGTTCATACGGGATGCCGAGGCCATCATCCATAACCCGCATTACAATCCTCCCATCCTCCACAAGAGCACTAATCTCAATTGTATGCGCAGCATGTCGCACTGCATTCATAATGACGTTTAACACAGCTTGCATCAGTTTGTCTTTATCTGCCATAATCGTCAGCCGCGGATCATCATCGCAACCTATTTTTAATTGTAAATTTTTTTTGACCAGCAGCGGATTAACGCGTTCATGCGCCTCAGTCAGCAATTCGGGCAGTACTACTTCTGATGGCCGGAAAATATCCTCCTCGCTATCGAGCTTCGCCAATAACGTCATTTCCGTTACAATGTCTCCAAGCCGCTTGCTTTCATATAGAATAACGTCAAGCCCTTTGCGCACGCCATCCCCTTCAAATATGCCATCCCGGATTCCTTCGGCGTACCCTGAAATCGACATAATCGGCGTCTTCAATTCATGTGAGGCATTTTGGAAAAATTGCTTCTGCACCTTATTAAATTGATTTAATTCCTGGGCCATCTCAAATACAGTGTGCGCGACGCTGCCGATTTCTCCGCTGGCGTTTACAAGCTGGACATCGGTAAAATGGCGTGACTTCACCTTTTTCAATTCCTGCTGTAAATTCATCAAAGGCTTAATCAATCTTTTTGTTATGAACCAGCTGATGAGAAACATAATGACCCCAACAAGAACGATAACGAGAATGAGCCGTCCCAGCAGCGCTCTTTCAATTTCTTGAATTTTACTTATTGGACTAAGCAGCGTAAGTGTCCCACTGGGGATTGAACTAATATTGACTACATAACGCGGATCATCGCCTTCCCAAATTTTTTGCATCGATGCAGGCGTAGCCACGATCTCATCGGCCGCTTTTGCCGTATGTGCAAACACTCCAGATTTGAGCTGATTGTCGTTAATAACATTGCCCTGCTCATCCGTTATGATTGCCTGAATATCGTTATAGCGGGCGGCGGCCATTTCTTTTACCATTTCTTTTTTAGGAGCAGCCGGTAAAGCAATCTCAGGCCGAATGGTTTGGGCATCGGCTTCTACCAAAGTAGCCGACATAGCGGCGCTTATAGATTTCAAATCCGCCTTCTGTGTCCCAATAAAATGATCCAGCAGTACATAATGGATAATTACGCCTGTAATCGAAAGCACCAGCACAAGCGCTAATGCAAATGCCAAGTTTATTTGATGCACCAGCTTCATCTTATGCGTCCCCCTTCTCGATTCGCATCCGATAACCATGCCCCCACACAGCCTCAATCGGCAAATCTATCTTTTTGCGAATCCGCTTAATGAGATGATCTACAGCGCGATCGCTGCCAAAATAGTCATCACCCCACACATGAGTAAGCAATTCATCGCGAGTAAACGCCCGATTCGGGTGACTAGCCAACACTTTTACCATTTCATATTCCTTGCTGGTCAAATCGATTTCAGCATGCTGCCAAAAAATACGGCGCTCCAGAACATTCAGCTGCAAGGCGCCAACAGCAATCAGCTCGTCGCCATTACTTTCTGTAAATCGCCGGTCACCGCCATTCACTTTCATCCATCGTTCCAATTGGCGTTTCACCCGGGCGACCAGTTCGCGCGGACTGAACGGCTTGACCATATAATCATCACTTCCCAACTCAAGCCCCAGTATTTTATCTACTTCATCATCCTTGGCCGAGATCATGACTATCGGCACTTCTCCCTTTTCCCTGATCCGCCTGCAAAGCTCATAGCCGTCCATTCCCGGCAGCATAATGTCCAAAATCCACAAAGCCGGGGGATTCGTCTGAGCCAATACCCAGGCATCCTCTGCGGTTGACAAACCAATCGTGCGAAAATTTTCTTTATGCAAATAAGCTTGAAGTAAAGTTCTTATATGATCATCGTCATCTACGATTGCGATCAATGCTTGTTCATTCATTGCAAAATATACCTCCCGGCTTTCTTCTATCGAAAGTATACCAGAGAGAGCCGTTATCCATCTCTTCTGCCATCGTTTTTCCACAATTCCACCAAATCTGTGCCACACTTGCCCAGTAAAGTTATTGCTGTAAGACACACCACACAAAAGGAGAGTTAACCTTTATGAACTACAAATTGAAAAACATCGCTCTGTCCGCCCTGCTGCTATCTGCTGTTGCTGTACCCGTCAGCGCCAATGCAGCTCCGCCAGTGTCCGCCGTTCAAGCCCTGCCAGCAAAAGCGGTTGTATATCAGTTTACAGATCCGCTGGAAATCGCCAAAAAATATGCGCCTGACACGGTCGCAGATTGGGAAAAAACATTAGCCGCCTACCAAAAGCTGACCGGAAGTGAGAAGGGCGCTGTCACTCAGCTGAAAAAAGTAATGCTAAAGCGTGAGGATGTACCTGGAGAGATTGGAGCAGCAAGCGCGACTGTCAGCTCTATTGCAGCAACGATTGAAACTGGAGATAAGATCGCCAGCCGGAGTAAGGAGCACAAGGTTGAGGAGCTGAATATGGCGCCTTTGCCGGTCAATACCCAGCTTGTAAAAGTAAAGCATGTATCAGGGAACGGGGACGTTGCTCCTGAAGCTTCTCTTAAAATCGAAGCAATCGCTGCAGCCAAGCCGCCGAAAATTGCCTCACCGTTCATCGAAGCACAGATCGCATTATCTGAGGCTGTAAATGCTAAGGATGCCGATGCCGCGGAAATCAAAACAAGGCTGGCTGCTTTGCTGGATCAATACAAGCAGGAATTCGCCTCATTGACGAAATCTTAATAAAAGAACGGACACCCGAGAGATAAATAAGAGGTGTCCGTTCTTTTTATACGTGATAGGCAGCGACTTGCTAAAGCTAGAAGCGGTATGTCCAAAATCTTTCTGTTCCGAAGCGCTTCTTAATCTCAGAATTCGTAAACTCCTTGCTCCCAAGCAGTTCGGCAGCTTGAAACTGGGATCGATGCGATTTGATAGAAGCCATCTTTTGCTTTACAAAAGGCGTAACGTCGCGAATAACATCGGCCTTCCCGATCGCTTGCTCATGATTATTGGCAAAAGCAACGCAATGAACGGTTGGCCGCTGCTCCTCCGGCAGTCGGCCGATCACCCGAATAACGGCGGCGCCGCAGGCGTCATGATCCGGATGAACCGCATAACCGGGATAAAAAGTAATGACGAGCGACGGCTTCAGCTCCTCAACCAATGCTGCAATCCTGCCCTCCAGCACTTCCGGCTCCTCAAATTCGATCGTTTTGTCATGAAATCCAAGCATTCGCAAGTCCTTAATTCCAATTGCCCGGCAAGAATCCTCCAGCTCCCGCTTGCGGATGGCCGGCAGTGATACCCGATTGGTGAAGGGAGGAAATCCCATATTCCGTCCCATCTCGCCCAGCGTCAGACAGGCATAAGTGACAGGCGTCCCTTCGCTCACATGTTTAGCCAGCGTGCCGGCCACGCCGAACGCCTCGTCATCAGGGTGCGGAAATACGACTAATACATGACGTTCCAACATCGGCAACAGCTCCTTTCCCATTAGAATGGCTCCCGGCTTAATTGCAGCGCTACAACAAGCTTGCCTTGGCTATCATGTCCTGCAAGAATTAGACGCTCTGGCTCACTTTCTTCATAATGGGTCAGCCCTTCCGAATAAACCCACCCGTGTGCCATCTTAAGACCAATGCGGAATGGCGAGCTCTCGGAAATTTTCCCGTGAGAATAGCGTATGAGCGCATTTGTAATAAACGTTGCCGCCGGATGCTTCGTGGTATCGAAATGAGCGGCATACGCACCTGTCGTCATCTCCAGATGGATGTATAAATCCTGATCTTTCAGCAGATCGATTCTTCGCTGGATTTCTGTTGGATTGATTAACTGCATCCTGATCACCCCAAATCTGAGCTCTCTGCTCTAGCTCGTATTCAATCGATATGATTACAATGATACCAGAATTTTTTCATTTGTAAAAATGGGCGCTTTCACCTGCCGCTTCGCCGCTTGCCTTTAACGCTTGATCCAAATACCCAAACAACTCAGGTGTCAGCCCATAATGAAGCGGAATATCCTTGTTTTCGGCATGAAATCGATGTCCGGCTGCGATAACCTCCTCGTCGCTATTCGCCGACAATTGTAAAAATTGGCGCCAGTAATCGGTAAGCGCCCGAACGTCAGCAGAATCTAGCGGCCTGTTTTCCTTATAACAGCGGGCCAGTTCCTTAATGAATTGATTCCACTCCTGTTTCATCCGCTTCACTTGATCAAGCGGCATGGAAGCGTAATAGCTCTTTAACTCCTCAATCTTGTCGCCCGTTAAATATTTCTTAGTCTGATATTGCATCATTACAATAATTTCTATCAAATCGTCAAGTGATGCGTTTTTTTCCAGCGCCAGCACATCCTGAACGGTTTTCAGCCGCTGGCACAGCGCTTGCTGCCGCTCCAGAAGCTCAGTCGCTTTTTGCAATTGAAGATCGATTAATAACGTCGGATCGACATGAACAGAATGGAGGACATCGCGAATCTCTTCCAAACTGAAGCCAAAATCTTTGAGCGTTATAATATGATAAAGCTTCTGAATATCGTCTTCATCGTATAAACGATGTCCGGAACGGGTCATATGGCCAGGGATCAACAATCCGATCTGATGATAATGATGCAAGGTTCTGACGGTCACATGAACCAGCTTCGCCAGATCTCCTATTTTCATGAGCTGTTTCTCCATTTCCGCCTGCCTCCTCTTTTTTTAACCTGTCAACAGTGATGAGATGTCTAAATGATCATAGCGATATTTTTTGCCGCAGACGCTGCAACCAACCTCCACAGCTTGCTGCTGTTCAATTATTCGCTCCAGTTCTTCCTGCCCTAGACTTAACAGCAGTCCGAAAAACATCGCTTTAGAACAGCCGCAGTACAAATGAATTGCTTTCTCCTCTACCAAATCGGCCGTGGGGTACAAATCTTCCGTTCGAAATGAGTGTCCTTTGCGATCAAACCAATCCGTCCATCTTCCCAGCAATCCGGCTTCCGCAAAGGGCAGCGGCTGCACTAAAATCCCCCGGCTGTAGCATGTGTCTGGCCCGTCGCCATAATAGTAGCGAAATGCAGTCTCCAGTTGCTCGCTTTGCAGAAAATAATGGGAAAAATCGTGGACTATATTCTGATAGGGCATATCTACAAACCCGGTGAACATCGCGCCCATTCCGATATCTTTTGTTATTTTAATAAATCCCTTAGGACCGATCAACTCCGCGAGCCCCCCTACCTGATCGGTGTAGGCGAGCAAAGCATCGCTTGCATATCCCCTCACATTTCCGGTAAAATCCACATCGCAATGAATATACTGCGATCGCTCAGACATATTGATACGGACGCTTAGCCGCTGATCATCCTTTAACAGTCCCACCATCAGACTCGATAACGTAAAAGCGGTCGACAGTGCCTCCTTGCTTACTGGATCCAATTGCTGCTCCCGCAGCATTTCATGAATTAATCGCGTGTTATCCAGCACGAAAATTCTCGCCTGTCTGTCTTTTGTTAGCAGCTTCATTAACTTCGTTTTCATTCGTTCTCCCTCCATAGCCCCATCATACAACCTCACGCAACGTCAGGTTCAAGTCTGTTAACACCAATTCTTGAATTTCCCCATATACTAACTTAACAATTGCTGGACACAGTTGTTGGAGGGACATCATGATCCGGATTACAGGTGTAGACTTGAACAGGACAGATCTTTCCTCTCTTTCGGGAATGGAAAAGCTGATCTTACACAAAAAACAAAATAGCTCGGAGATTTATCACTATGACTCACTCTATGCTCTTCTATTTGAATTGAAAATGAGGAGTAACACTGTAGCCGCCGCCAAGGCGCTTTTCATTAGTGACGCCAGCTTCGCCACCTTCAACAATACGAAGGGCAATGAACAATATTGGGAAAGAACCTCGCAAGGGGGGCTGAAGCAAAAGCATAATGCAGCGAGCTCGGAGGCGATCCGCGACATTTTCAGGCAGGGGGCCCTGTACGCATTTGAGTGCGCGACAGCAATGGTAATCATTTTATATAAGGCAGCCTTGGATTCGCTTGGGGATGATGTTTTCAATGCTTATTTCAATCATTTGCTGTTATATGACTGGAACTATGATAACAACCTTCAACTCATTGCGAACATGGACAATGAGGAAGCGGTACCGGGAGATGTTCTTTATTTCAAAAATCCCGATTACAACACTAAGACGCCGGAATGGCAGGGTGAGAACGTTATTTTACTGGCAGATAATCTCTACTTTGGGCATGGCATCGGCATCCATACAGCGTCGCAAATGATCGCTTATCTTAATCGCCATCGAATCCCCGGCAGCTCCACTTCCGCTTACCTGACTGACTTGATCGAGCATCCTGATTTTGATTATTTGCAGAAGATTGAACTGCCGGCGGCCGCCAAATTAAGTACACGCTTTTTGTACTTGCGGCGAATATATATTGATTAAATGGCTTTTCTTCTCCAACAAAATCTGCTACTATTATCAATAAAATCATAGCACTGTATGTTACTGGCGATGACAGTGGAATTAACCACGGGGAAGCATACAGTTGTACGGTCCGTTCGCCTGGGAAAAGTAGCTGCGAGTTGCTCGTTTTTAACGAGTAGCATGCGGGTACTTTTTTTCGTTATGAACAGGGAGGATGAGAAATATGACGATAATGATGAAAGCAAGAGAAGCAGCAGATGTGGTCTATGCGGAAATCTGTACGAAGGTAAACGTCTTGAAAAAACAAGGCATTCAGCCGCGGCTGGATACAATCCTTATCGACGGTGATCCGGCATCGGCCTACTATGCTCTAGCCAAGCAAAAAATCGCTGCCAAGCTGGGAATCGAGTTTCAGCTTCACCGTTTTGCAGCAACGGTCACAGACAATGATGTGCTACAGTTGATTAGACAGTTAAATGCCAATTCGGCGGTGCACGGCATTATGCTGGAGCTGCCTCTTCCTCCACATCTCTCAACTAACATAATAGCCAAAGCCATCATCCCCATGAAAGACATTGACGGCGTTACGCCTGACAACAAGCTGGCCACCATTACTGGGGAGCTTGGTCTCTATCCGGCTACTCCGCAAGCGTGCATACAGCTTGTTAAGCACTATGGATACAGCCTGAACGGTGCCAATGTCACTTTAGTCGGACGCGGTCAAACTGTCGGCCTGCCGCTCTTTCATTTATTGCAAAGAGAGCAAGCTACAGTAACCGTCTGTCACTCCCGCACTCCTGATCTTGCCTATCATTTGAAACATGCTGATATTGCATTTGCCGCGGCTGGATGTCCCGGCATGATCACACAGGAGATGGTTCACCCTGATCTAGTCATCATCGATGCCGGTATTAACGAGCTGGACAATGGCAAAATTGTTGGCGATACGGCAGCGAGCCTTATCGGTTACGTTAAAGCTCTATCGCCTGTTCCGGGCGGCGTTGGTACTTTGACTACCGCACTGCTGTATGAGAATTTAATGAAGGCCATCTCTATCCAAACCGGGGAGGTGAGCTGAAAATGCAAAATGTAACCTGGAATGATTCTATACAGACATTTATAACTCAAGCCGGGAGCGCAAATCCTACTCCTGGCGGCGGAAGTGTCGCCGCGCTTGCAGCCGCGCTAGGAGCGGCAATGACCTCGATGGTCGGCAACCTCTCTCAGGGAGAAAAATTCGCCTCATGCAGACAGTTAATGTCCGATACTGTCGACAAAATGAATTTGATTATAACCCGCAGTGAACAACTAATGATTGCAGATATGACTTTATTTCAAGTCTATATGAGTATATTAAAGCTTCCCAAGGATACAGAGGCAGAAAAGCTGCTCCGCAAACAAACTTTGCAGAAAGCGGTCATAAATGCGACTGATGTTCCAATGCAGCTGGTCACGCTGTGTAAAGAAGGGTTATTTCACACCTGCCAAATTGCTGATGCAGCCAATAAGCAGGTTATTTCAGACCTCGGCATTGGAGCGATTCTACTGGATTCAGCGGCACAATCAGCCGCCCTGACGGCCGAAATCAATCTGGCATCAATTCAAGATATGGAGCTGAAGCAGCAGTATTCCGACAACCTGCGCTTGCTGCTCCATGAGATCGGCGAGTTAAAAGAGCAGGTAGTGCAGACGACTCGCAGCCGTATTGGGAATTAGCACTTAAACCGATATAACAAGCAGCGTAGCAGGTCTTACCACTCGACATTGTTACGCTGCTGCAAACGCGGCTCGATTGTGTCAAGCAATTCAAAAATACGTCTCTTACATTGCTCAAACTCCTCCGGAGTGGCATATTGTACCTGCCAAATATAAGCCTCTGTGTAGCTGCAGTGCAGTCTATATGTATCCAATTTGAGCTGACGGATGGTGGTCTCGTCGCCGCGCATTTCGCCGTAGCCCTTGAAAAAATGCTCATTCATCATCCACGGACTGGCAAACTCATAATCGGTATCTCCCCATATCACCCGATCTGCATCAATGATAGCCGCCACTTTGTGGCGATCTGTGCCTTCAAGCTGCTGTACGAGCACATTGCCCGCCCATAAATCGGTATGGATTAGATGCGGCCGGTTTACGGAACGATAGAGCCAGCTATTTTGTTCAAATAGCTGAGTGACTCTATTTATCGTCTGTTCATCAAACACATCGAATTTTGCGCATTGTGTACTTACATCCTGCACATGCTTGCACAAAAATGACCACCAATCAACATCTGAACCATCACAAGCATCTGGTGCCATTCTGCCAAATTTATTGCCAGTAATCGCGTGCATTTGTGCGATCCATTCCCCTGTTTCTTCCAATAGTTTTGTTTGACTTGCTTCCGGTATGGAGGGGTCTGATAGCGGGGTGCTAGGCAGGTATTCCGTAATCATATAGTCTCTGTCTATCATTAATTTTGTCGTATCACAAACGATTACTTTGGGACATGGGATTCCCTTCTGTGTGAGCAAATCATATACGCGCCGTTCTGCTGACATTAAATCATGCTCGAAAGGCAGCAGCAAGTGTCTGTTTACGGGTCCGGCTCTTAGCACAAGTTCGCGGTTAGATGAGTGAAAAATTAATTTGTAGGTTGTATTGAATAGCCCGCCCTTTAAGGGAATCGCCTCCACGGAGGAGGATACGCCGAAATGATGCCTGACAATCTCCTTTATCATCTCTTCCGTTAAATCCTGATAGATCCTTGAATGAAGATTCACGCTACTCCACTCCCTTTCGCTAAGGCTCTGTTAACTTAGTATGAACATATTCGTCCCCTCATGGTTTATTTTACAACCCTTTAACTGGATTGTTAATGGCGATCCAATTACAATGAAAGAAAGAATGAAAGAAATGAGGGTCTCGATGCTTCCAAAGCCACAACTGATACTTGATATTGGCGGCGTGCTGATTACAAACCTGTCGCCAATGTTTTGGCAGCAAATAGCTGCGATCTCCGGCGTCTCGGCACATACGGTTACAGAGCGTTTCAAATTGGAGATTAAGCAAGCGTTATGGACAGGCGTGATACGAGTAGATGATTTTTGGGACTGGCTGCACACGGAGTTTTCGATTGATCACATTGCTGCTCAGCAACTATTGCGGACTAACCTTAGCCCGCTGCCTGCCATGAGACATCTTGAAGCCTGGAGCTTAACAGCCGACATCCATCTTTTAAGCAATCATCGTATAGAGTGGGTGATGCCTTTAATCGAACCGGTCAGCAGTTTTATTTCAAGCATCACTATTTCGAGCCAATCCGGAACAACGAAGCCAAATCTTGCTATTTTCCAAGAAGTTCAGGCTCATCTTCAAAATAACAACGTATTATTTGTTGACGATCAGGAAAAAAATATGAACCAGGCTACGGCTCTCGGCTGGAGGACATTGCTTGCGGATTCACAGGGGGCATGGATTGCCCAAGTGGAGGACTATTTAGCATGCCGATAAACCGGTTACAATTACCAGCGCAATCCTACTGTTTTATTGAAACAATATCGCTGACTCACCCGTCTAATGCCATAGAATCCTTAATGCAAGGAGTGGACAGCATGCTTTTGACAAAAGTCAGCAATACGATACTTATCCGGGCGACTGCGGTGATGTCTGTTATTGTCGGTATTTTATATATGCCCTCTTTAATTCATTTTTCTTTGCCGATTGCCGGACTCGGTCCAGAGCTGATCGAAGGCCGGGAAGCCGCGGAGCTATGGGCGAATTATGCTGTTTTTGGCGGCATGGCTATTCTTGCAGGTTCCTTCTTGACCTATCTGTCACGCGCTGTCCTTTTTCAGCGTCTTCTGCTTAGCGCATTTCTGATTGCCGCATTTCTGCTCACAATTGCTCAGCTTCCTCCACTCTTCTGGTGGATCTATGTCGGTGCCTTTGTTTTCTCCTGGTCCAGTGTAATCGCCTTTTCACTCCATTGTGTACTGCTCGCGCTGGCTGTATGGGGAGCGCTAGTAACGATTTATTCTTTTGAACGTCTTCATCGCAATTGATTTCAGATAAGGGCGATCGCGGCTTAACCGCGTTCAGCCCTATTTTTATGTCTTCCGGCTTGTTGCATAGTTGAACCAAGCTCTGATAGGATGAATTAACAACACTAAGAAAAGCTTCGGAGGTGCAATAATGATTTATATTGAAACAAAGAGGCTGCAATTACGCGACTGGAAGGAAGCTGATCTGAAACCATTTTGCCAAATGAATGCAGACGATGCGGTGATGGCTTATTTTCCAAAAACGTTATCGACTGACGAGACGCAACTGTTCTATACATCCATTTTGGCTGAATTTATTGAATACGGTTTTGGTCTGTACGCCGTAGAAGAAAAGGAAAGTAAAGCGTTCATCGGATTTATCGGGTTTCACAGGGCAACATTTGAAGCAGACTTTACACCATGTATCGAAATTGGATGGCGGCTCAAAAAAGAGGCTTGGGGGAAAGGCTATGCAACGGAGGGTGCAAAAGCCTGCTTGCAATACGGTTTTACTGAACTGGGCTTTCATGATGTATACAGCTTCACAGCTGATATTAATGAACCGTCGAAAAACGTTATGATGAAAAGCGGCATGCATTTTGTCAAATATTTTGACCATCCCAAAGTAGAAAACGACAGTCCGTTAAAAAAGCATGTTCTGTTCCATACTGCCTATCACAAGGAGATGTTGAACAATTGAAAGCCGACAGGATGATTGCCATATTATTATATCTGCAAAATGAGGGAAAAGTGTCTGCCAAGGAATTGGCGGCGAGATTGGAAGTGTCGGAGCGCACGATCATGCGTGATATGGAAGCGCTCAGCATGTCAGGCATCCCTGTTTATGCAGAACGCGGCAATACTGGCGGATGGCTGCTGGCTGAGGGCTATCGCACGAGATTGACAGGGATGAAGACAGAGGAGCTTATGTCATTAATCATCTCGGCGCATCCCGAACTGCTCGCCGACCTCGGTATTAAGCGGCACTTTGATATGGCTCTCCAGAAATTGCTGGCAGCTTCTCCCGCTGCTATGAGACAGAATGCCGAGCTCATTCAGCGGAAGATTCATATCGACGGTGCCGGGTGGCACCAAGCAAATGAAGCATGCCCCTATTTAACGTTAATTCAAGAAGCAACAATGGCTGAACTGCAGTTATGCATCCATTATAAGAAGGAACAAGAAACCGCCGTCCGCACCGTTCACCCACTGGGCTTGGTTGCCAAGCGTTCAATCTGGTATTTAGTTGCTGCAAAAGACGGCGTCATCCGTACGTATCGTGTGGCGCGCATCCTATATGCCGAGATGATTGAAGAACATGCTCAATTTCCGGCGAATTTCAATCTGGCTGAATATTGGGAGCAGTCCACAAAACAGTTCAAGCAAAATCTGCCCCATTATGTGGCTAAAATTCGCATGAAGCGGGCGATGCTAGGCCGTTTTAAGCAGGAACGCTTCATTACAATCCAGGATGTTGCATTATCCGAGGCTGACTGGATTGAGGCGACGATCGATTTTGCCACGCTGGAATATGGCTGTGAAACTGTCCTTAAATTTGCTTCAGCTGTCGAAGTGATATTCCCTGAAGAGTTTCGCTCGCAAGTACAAGCTGCCGCCCGTTCAATCCTTGAAATGTACGAGTGAGCGGCAAATGTTGTATAACATCTAGACAAAGGCAGCCCATATTATGTTAAGATAAGTTTCAAATAGCAGAGGGAGCTGAGTAGATGGGCCTGGATCCGATTAACCCAATGTTATTACCTATACCGGAAAGCTTTGAAAGCGATCGCTTGCTTATACGCGCCCCGCTTCCCGGCGATGGCGCTGCTGTAAACGAAGCAATGAAAGAAAGCGCAGAGGAGTTGCGGTGTTGGATGCCGTGGGCTCAGACCATGCCTACGATCGAGCAATCTGAATTGAACATCCGCCGATCCCAACTTCAGTTTATGGAACGCTCTGATCTTAGGTTGCTCTTATTCCACAAGAATGACGCCCATTTCATTGGCAGCAGCGGCTTACATAGAATCGATTGGCAAGCGCGAAAATTTGAAATCGGCTATTGGGTGCGGACAAGCTGCAGCAGACAGGGGTTTATAACAGAAGCGGTCGAAGCAATCAGCCAGTTTGCCATTGATCAGCTGCAGGCCAATCGAATTGAAATTCGCTGCGACGCCCGCAATGTTCGCAGTGCGCTCGTTGCGGAGCGGCTGCAATTTACGCTTGAAGGCACCTTGCGCCGCGATCACTGTGATCCGGAGGGCTTGCTCCAGGATACGCTGGTCTTTGCCAAGGTTCGGGGGATTGAATTTTAGAGCCTGGCTCTAGTGCCTCTCATCGAAAGAATGAGGAAGCTTGCGCACACCATTGTGCGGGCTTCCTCTTTTTTGCTTCATGAGACTTTCGCCGCAAGCGCAATATAATCGCGCAAAGCAGTATAACTATTCTGGACACTGGCTATACGCGCGTCTTCATTTTCATCCTCCGAAAGTAATGGAAATGGCAGCGCAGCATTGACCGATCCCAGCATAGAGGCTAGCGGTTCACGCCCTGCATAATACTCGATCGAAGCTGCTCTTTTTTTGGTGAAAGGCGCCTCCCCTACATACATTTTGAGCAGCTCTGCAAGCAGCTCCGCTACGGTGTCAGGCGGCTCCAGTTCTTCGCTGGCAATTGTCCCATAATGGTCGAGCGTAATCGGGCCATGCGGCTCTGAATACCATTCATTGACGGCTTCGCTAGTCCGGACATAATCCAGCTTGGGCGGCAAATCTTGAAGCAGCTCTGTAAGGTCGGCGGCTTTGCCCGGCTCTTCATCCGTCATCGTCTGCACAGCATGCAGGCGATCAGCCTGGATCCAAATCACGCCAGCAGTAATGGCAATGGTGACAATACTAAAAGCAATGGCAGCTCCTAGCAAATTCATCCGTCTTTTGGTCACTTCAATTACCTCCCTTATATTCAGCACAGATGATTGCTCATTACATAGATTGGCACCGCAGCTCTATATCTCCATATCGTTGCCGTTTCCCGCCATATATATCCCTAAGTGCAATAAACGACATAGAGATCACTCTTCCAGCATGGTCTGCCCGATAATGCTCGTCTTATATAATTTTTTATACAAAATGCTGATTTTTTGTCGAAAACCTAGCTAAAAATCTGTTTTCTATATATTTTATTATATACAATTTGAATCTATGTGTAAATTTTTATATACTAGTAAAGAGGTGGGACAAAAAATGTCAAGTCATAGCGCAAGAGAAATTTTAATGAGCTATATTCCGCTCGCCGATGGAATCGCCCAAACATTCGGACAACAATGCGAAGTCGTCCTGCATGACTTGACGGCTCCGCAATCTTCCGTGATTTATGCCGCCAATCCGCATGTCAGCGGGCGCGAGGCCGGACAATCCTTTCACCAGTTGATCACGCAAGTGCTGCTTTCCAAAAAGCTGGATAACGATGTAGTAGCGGGCTATAAGACAACGACTGAGGATGGACGGACGCTAAAGTCTACAACGGTTCTCATTCGCAATATAGAGCAAGCTGTGATTGGCGCGCTCTGTATCCATTACGATATAGAGCCTTTTAAACAGATGCAGCAGATTTTAGCTGATCTGACTTATGTGGAAGAGCCGACCACAGCAGAAGAGACGGAACTATTCGGTCATGTGAGCGAAATTGCCGACCAACTTATCGGACAAATTGTGAAATCAGAAGATGCAGAGCAAATGGATCGCAGCCGCAAAATTGAGATCATTGCTTCTATGGACGAGAAGGGCGTATTTCTGATAAAAGGGGCAATTGATAAAGTCGCGGAAGCATTGAAAATATCGAAAGTAACCGTGTACAGCTACTTGGATGAGGTTCGTCAGAAAGAATAGAGGCGGAAATGAACGACGGTCCGCCGAGGTCCGCCCCTGGCCCGCGACAGCCTCAAAAAGGCGCTCCCTCCGAGAGAGAACGCCTTTTGCCTGATGAAGCTGCTTACGTACTCGGTCAGACTCCGCACGCGAACTAAGTCGCGACCATATTGTACGTCATAATCCACATCGAGCCGGCCACAATGACGAGCAGAATAATGAGACCAAGAAGCAGCGTAATCAAGTTATAACGCGGCTTTTTTTCTTCCCGCAGATGCATGAAGAACAGCAATTGCACGCCAAGCTGCAAGACGGCAGAAATCATAAGCACCGCAGCATTAGCTGTCCCTTCAAGCCAGCCTGTCTTGACAACTGCAAAGGAAATCATCGTTAAGACAAGCGAAAAAATAAAGCCGATCGTATACGATTTGGCAGAGCCGTGGCTTTCTGCCGACGAGTGCGTATTTTCATGTGGAGCCACTTAGCTCACCCCCATCAAATAAACAACTGTAAAGACGAAAATCCAAACGATATCAAGGAAATGCCAGAACAGACTGATAACGTTCACCTTGCGGCGGGTTACTGGCGTAATGCCTCGCCTTGCCAGCTGGATCATCAGCCCGGCCATCCACACCAGACCGACCAGCACGTGTAATCCATGGGTACCGACCAACGTATAAAATGCCGACCAGTGCGCGCTCCTGTCCATCGTCGCCCCTTCGTGTGCAAGATGAGCAAACTCATAAATCTCCAACCCCAGAAAAATAGCGCCAAGCAAAGCTGTCACGCCAAGCCAGGCAATTAAAGCATTCCGCCGCTGGCGATTCATCGCCAGCAATGCCATGCCGCATGTATAGCTGCTTGTCAGCAATATAAATGTACTGACCAAAATCATATTCAGATCGAAGAGCTGTCCCGGCTCCGGTCCGCCATCCGTATTGTGGCGCAGCACGATATAGGTGGCAAAGAACGTCCCGAACAAAATAACATCCGTCATTAAATAAATCCAAAAGCCAAAGGTGCGCAGCTCTTCCTGATCATGATGCTCATGATGCGCATCATGTGCCTTATTAGCCGCCGTTGATGAACGTGCCATCAGTGAATCACCTCTCCTTCCAGTCCGCCGCTGCGATACTTGCTTTCTGTACGCTTAATTTCATCAACCGGAATATAATAATCGGTATTGTAGTTGAATGAATGTGCCAGCATGCAGATCGCCACCCCTGCAAGGCCAGGAATGATGAACCACAGCCAATGAAATACAAATCCGAAGCCGGCGATAAACCAGCAAATCGACATTACAAAAGGAATACCCGAATTGCGCGGCATATGAATCGGCTCAAGCTGCGGCGCGGCTGTCTCTATGCCTGACGCCCCTTCTCCCCGCAGTTTGCGCTCCCACCAATCGTCCTGCTCCGTAACCTGCGGCTGTACGGCAAAGTTATAATGCGGCGCCGGCGAAGGAATGGACCATTCCAGCGTTCTGCCGTTCCACGGATCGCCTGTAACATCCCGGTTCGCATGACGATGCTTGACACCGTGGGCAATTTGCCATACTTGGAACAAGAAGGCAAGGCCCATCAGGAAGGCGCCGATCGTCGAGACGAGATTCATTTCGAACCAGCCTTTATCCCAGCTATAGGTAACGACTCGCCGTGTCATTCCCATCAAACCAAGCACATATTGCGGCATGAAGCAGAGATAGAAACCGATGTTCCAAAACCAGAACGCCCATTTGCCGATGCGCTCGCTCAGCCTATAGCCGAACAGCTTCGGCCACCAATAATACAATCCGGCAAAATAACCGAAAACAACCCCGCCAATAATGACCTGATGGAAGTGCGCGATCAGAAAATAGCTGTTATGGAACTGGAAATCTGCCGGCGCGACAGAAAGCAGCACCCCTGTCAGCCCGCCTACTATAAAGCAGGGAATAAAGCCCATCGTCCACAGCATTGGCGTTTCAAACGTGATTTTGCCCCGGAACATCGTGAACAGCCAGTTGAACACCTTTGCTCCGGTTGGAATCGCAATCAGCATCGTCGTCAGCGCGAAGAAGGCATTAACGTCAGCTCCCGAACCCATCGTAAAGAAGTGATGCGCCCATACGAGAAAGGACAAAATGCTGATGATCATCATCGCATAGACCATTCCTTTATAGCCGAACAGCTTCTTTTTCGAGAAGGTGGCGACGATTTCCGAGAAAATGCCGAAGGCAGGAAGGACAATAATGTACACCTCAGGATGTCCCCACATCCAAATAAGGTTAATATACATCATCGGGTTGCCGCCGCCGTCCAGTGTAAAGAAATGCGCGCCCGCATACCGGTCAAGAAAAAGCAGGGCAAGCGTAGCCGTCAAAATAGGGAATGAAAATATAATTGCGATACAGCTGGACAATACCGACCAAGGGAACATAGGCATTTTCATCAGCTTCATGCCCGGCGCCCGCATTTTCAAGATCGTCACTATAAAGTTGATGCCTGTCATGAGACTGCCGATCCCGGAAATCTGGATGCCCCATATATAGAAATCCTGTCCAGGCCCCGGGTTGTACATCAGCTCCGAGTACGGCGGATAGGCCAGCCAGCCCGCGTCCGGCGTGCCGCCAATAACGAAGGAGAGATTGAACAGCATCGCCCCGAAAAAAAACAGCCAGAAGCTGAGCGCATTAAGAAACGGGTAAGCGACGTCTCTTGCTCCGATTTGCAGCGGTACGATAACGTTGAACAGACCGAACATAAACGGCATCGCCATAAATAAAATCATAATAACGCCATGCGTCGTAAAAATCCCGTTATAATGCTCCGGTTGCAGAAATGACATATCCGGCATAACAAGCTGAGTGCGCATAAGCAATGCGTCGACTCCGCCCCGGAACAGCATCAGGAAGGAAGCTATAATATACATAATGCCTATTTTTTTATGATCTACTGTTGTAAGCCACTCTGTCCATAGCCACTTCCATTTTTTAAAATAGGTCAGACTTACGACGATCGCAAGGATGGTCAGCACAATGCTGACATCTGCTCCGTATATGAGCGGATCGCCGGTTACAAAAAATTCGGAAGCAAAGTCTTTCACTTTGTCCCACATAAGCAACTATCCCCTTCCTAATCCTTGCTGCCAGCTCCATGCTGATGATGCGAAGCTGCATATTTGTTTACCGTTTTCTCGAACAACCGGTCCGGTACCGCCGAATAGCTGCGTACCTCAGAAGTCGATGGCTTGGCCAGCTCACTGTATTCTTCAAGCGTCAACGGCGGAGCTGATGCTTTAATCTGCGACACCCAACGATCGAACGAAGCTTTCGTAGTCGCCTCCACATCGAAATACATATCCGCAAAATGAGTCCCTGTAAAATTAGCGCCCGAACCCCAGTACATCCCCTGCTCATCAGCCTGCAGATGCAAAATCATCGCCATACCGGACATCGCATACATTTGACCGCCAAGCTGCGGAATCCAAAACGAGTTCATAGGCGAATCGGCCGTAATTTCGAAACGAACTGGCACACCAACGGGTATTTTCAGTTCATTTACTGTAGCAATTCCTTGCTCCGGATATTGAAACAGCCACTTCCAATTAAGCGACGTCACTTGAACAGTGAGCGCCTGCTGCTCAGACGCGATCGGTTTGGACGGATCCAGCGCATAAGTTCCTTTCACAGTAATGACACCCAAGGTCAAAATAACGATGATGGGAATCCCCCACCATATCGCCTCGAGCTTCGCACTATGCTCCCAACGCGGTGTGTACGGCGCTTTTCGCCCTTGCCGGTCGCGATAACGCCATACAATGACAGCAGACATAATCAGTACCGGAACAATGACTAGCGAGGTGAGCAGCGTAGCGATGACCATCAAGTCCCGCTGCTGCGCCGCAATCGGCCCTTTCGGATCGAGCACGACGATTTTCTCTGTACATCCGGTAGCAAGCAGCAGCACAACCGGGAGCAGCGCTAAAGCGAACCACCTGAATGATTGCGACAATTTCAACGTTCTTCACTCCTATCGTTCTTGCAGTCATTCTTGAATCAAGTCCACTTTAGTTGAGAACCCCCAAAGTGTCACCAACCACTGGACGCTGATCTGCCACCAGCCATGTTCAATAATTCGCAACAAAAAAAGCCGCACAGCAACCGCTCTAAGCGGTCTGCTCGCAGAATTGTCGAAATGGCGGGTTACATTTGGCCAGAAACGCCTTATATTAATGGAATTATTAATAGGGGAGTTGATCGATTTTGGTTAACATACAACCGTTGCATGGTGTCATCGTGCCTATCATCATTCCGCTGGATCAGCAGGGAGCTGTAGATCACAAATCGTTCAAACAAGTGATAAAACATTTAGTAAGCCGCCAGATTCATGGCGTTATTTTGCATACGGAGTGTAAAGATGCGGCCAAGTTGGCAAGCAGCGAGCTGGAGGAGCTGATTCTTACCGCCGGTATTGCGCTGGGCGAGGCGTCGTTTATAGTTGGGATCGCCCCTGAAACTACACGCACTGTTGTTCAGCACATCAAATCTTTGAAAGCTTTAGGGGCCGATGCTGTTCTTGTTGCTCCGCCCTACTCCCCTTTTGAAAACTGTAACAGCTTTATTCGTTATTTTTTGACGCTTGCAGAGGCGGAGCTTCCGATTATTCTTCATAATCGGCCGCAGCGCAATGGAGAAGCGCTTGAGCTTTCAGCCTTGCAACCTATTATGGAACTGGATCATATGATCGGTGTCGTTGAGGGGACGGGCAGCATTCGCCGGCTGTTTCAACTCTCACGCGGTTTGGCCAAACCTGTGCTGAGCAGCCGCGACGATTTATTTTTCAGCTCCCTATGCTGCGGCACAAGCGGCGGCCTTGTTACAAGCGCGCATGCTGACAGCGAGCTGTTCGTTCATACGTATGAACTGTACCGCAGCGGCAAGATTGATGAAGCCAAGCAATTGTTCGACCAATTGCTGCCGCTTATTCAATTTATCCATTCCGAATCTTCCCTTGCACCGTTAAAATGGCTTTTGGCCGAGCGGGGGCTTATTAGCTCCGGATTGCCGGTTTCCAGCAGTATGCCGGTATGAGCGACGGGGGAGCTTATCGCATATCCTCCCATCCAATTGGGACAGCAAAAAGCCATCCATGTTCAATGAATGGCTAAACATTTGTCATCGTACAGATAAAAATGAATTCGTTACTTTCGGGCTTTCAGTGGTATGATAAATATCACAGATTACTTGCAAGGATGGGAGCTGAGAACATGTGGAAGCCCGATCGACAACATAAAAAACCGCTTTACATCCAAATTGCCGATCATCTCGCTCATCGCATCGGCTGTGGAGAATTTCCCCCCGGCAGTTTGCTTCCATCAGAACGTAAATTGGCCGAACAGCTTGACGTAAACCGCAGCACGGTCATATTGGCCTTTGCTGAACTGCGCGCTGCCGGCATGATTGAAAGCCGGACAGGAAGCGGCACGAGAGTCAGTACATCCAAATGGGGAGCGACGCCGAAATTAACGCCAAACTGGCGGCGCTATGCAGAGGGCGGCAACTTCCTGCCGAATGTGCCATTTTTGCGGCGAATTAGAGAAGCATTATTGCAAAATCCGCAGCTTATAGATTTTGCGAGCGGCGAGCTGGCTGCCGATCTGGCGCCAATTCAGGAAATTACGAAGCTAATGAGCGAGCATCAATATACGTCCTATTTGGGCTACGATAATCCGCAGGGCTATATTCCGCTGCGGCAGGCGCTCGTCACCTACTTGAGCGATTATCGCGGTATAAAGGCTACAGAATCATCTATTTTGATCACTTCCGGATCACAGCAATCTCTTCATCTTATTGCCCAATGTCTGCTAGCCCCTGGAGATGCGATCGCCATTGAAGATCCATCCTATAACTATTCGCTGCCTATGTTCCAGTCGGCCGGGCTGCGGCTATTCCGCCTGCCAGTGGACGAGCATGGAGTGCAGCCTGATGATATTCGCAGCTTGTATAAAAAGCACCGGATCAAAATGGTTTTCCTGAATCCGAACTTTCATAATCCGACCGGCACCCTATACTCTGAGGAACGCCGCCAGCAAGTGCTCGATGCGGCAAGCGAGCTGGGACTGCCGATTGTCGAGGATGATCCGTTCAGCCTGACCGCTTATGACGGCTCGCCGCCGCCGCCGCTCAAGGCACTGGACAGCTCCGGCTCTGTTCTATATATCGGCTCCTTCTCCAAAATCGCCGCCTCCGGACTGCGGATCGGCTGGATGGTTGCCCCTCATTCGATCGTCGAGCGTTTGGCCGATGCCAGACAGCAGATCGACTTCGGCCTCAGCATCATTCCGCAGCAGGTGGTGGCGCAGTTTTTACAATCGGCTTATTTTGCCCCGCATTTGGAGCGGCTGCGGGCTCAGCTGCAATTCAAACGCGATTTGACTATCGAAGCCTTAAACAGTGAGCTGTCTGGTCTGATCGAATATGCCGTGCCGCAAGGCGGGCTTCACTTATGGGTTAAGCTTCTGCCCGATATTCCGGATAACAAATTATTCGAAGAAGCCGTGAAGAAGGGCGTCATATTCGTGCCTGGCAGTGTATACGGCTCCGATGCCAGCTTTGTCCGCTTTACTTATGGCAGGGCAAAGGCTGAGGAGATTCAGGAAGGAATCGCCAAGTTCGCAGACGCGCTCCGCGAGCTTTAAGCGGGCGAAGCGGACCGTAGATCCGTTATCTGTGAACAAACATGTCAAATTGACGGGGATGCGGACCATGGTTCCGTTATTTGCCCCAAATCGCCGCGAAAACCCGGCAAAAACAGCAAATAACGGATCGTGTGTCCGCGAAACATCCTAATAGGCCGGGTTTCAACAAAATAACGGATCCTGTGTCCGCATGACTCACACCCGCCCGCTTCTACGGCAAATTATCCACAGAAAATCGGCAGCCTCCACAGTTCCGTTTCTTTTTAGGTCGGCCGAATGTTCAAAAATAGCGGCCATGACTTCCGTTAGCGTTCGTTGTTCGGCACATTTAACCGGACTGCTCTTTTGTCGTTTTCCCATGATCACCAATTCGCAGCTGTATTATGATCATGGTTACAATAACGACGATCATATAGATTAAAGCTGGAATGTAACTGTGGAAAGAATCAAATAATAAACCTACTATTAAAGGCCCTGCCGCGCCAATAATATAGCCTCCGCACTGAGACATCGCCGACCAGGAGCCTGCTTCCTCCGCAGTAGCCGTTTCTACGATCGGCAGCATCAGAGCGAGCGGGAATAAACCGCCAGCGCCCAGTCCCATAAAAAGTACAGCAATAATCATTGGCGCCCCGGACAACAAAAGTATAATACCGAGCAATTCTGACATACTGCAAAGAACTAGAAACAGTCTCCGCTTTCCATAGCGGGATACTAACGCCGGCACTACCATCGACACCGGAATTTGAATTAACGTAAACAAAGTGAGCAACAAAGCGGCACTCGCTTTGCTATGGCCAAAATGCTGCGCCATCGGGGAAATCCAAGCCGTTAACGAGTAAAACATACTTGCCATCAAGCCGAAGAAGCCTGTAAGCAGCCAAGCCCGCTTATTGCCAAGCGGAAGCCTCGCCGCCCCTTTGGCCGCGGCTGACTCGGCAGACTGCTGCCCATTTTTTTTGCCAATAAGCCCGCTCCAGCCCACCAGGGCAATAACGCCCAAAATAGCCCAGCAGGATAAGGTAAATTCCAAATTATTGCCTGTCTGTGTATAGATTGGGACAGCTAAAGCCGAAGCCAGCGCCGCTCCTACAGTCATCGACGCTGAGTAGACGCTGACAATACTTGGACGATGCGGAAAGTATTTTTTAATAAAGCCGGAGAGCAGCGGCCCTGCAATACTAATGCCAATCCCGGCTACTATCGCTGTTGCAATGAGCATCGCTTCCGATCCGATGACGCCCCGTAAAGCTGTCGCAGCAGTAATGAGACCCAGCGCTATGAAAATCGTGCGCTCCAGCCCAAAGCGGTCCCGAATCACTGTAGCGATTGCAGCAAAAGCACCCATACAAAGTACCGGTAAAGTTGTAAGCAAGCTGGCAGTCATGCCGCTCATCCCTGTGTTCGCTCTTATCGTTTCCAATAATGGTGCCACAGAGGTAATGACAGGACGCAAATTTAATGATGCCAAAAAAATAACGGTTAACAAATATAAAGTTTTTCTCATCCTATCCTCACCTCAATCATTTTGTAACTTACTTAAGTATAGTTCCCTCTTATCAATTGATCAATACTATCGTTTCTATTATAATAATAGGAATTAACTATCCTTGAGGTGGATATTTTGGACACACGCCATGTTCACTATTTTCTAGCAGTCTGCAAGCATTTGCATTTCACTAAAGCGGCACAGGAGCTTGGCATCAGTCAGCCTACTTTAAGCCAGCAAATTCGCGTTTTGGAAGATGAGCTGGGCGCAGCGCTGTTTGACCGCATCGGCAAAAAGACCATTTTAACCGAAGCTGGCAAGCTCCTGCTAATTTACAGTAAAAAAATGCTTGAAGCCGAGCATGACGCCAAAGAAGCGATCAAACAGTTGCTGGTGGGCGGAGGCGGAACAATCCGCTTGAGCGTCCTGCCTTCCGATCTTGATTTTCAGCTTGTTCCCCTGTTCGTCCGATTTCACGAATATTTTCCAGCGACACAGCTTCAAGCCATCTCAAGTTTGACCATTCACGAGGATATCCTGGAAAATAAAGCTGACCTCGGAATTGGTCTCATTCGGCACGAGGATAGCAGGCTCTTACAGATCCCGCTTCGTTCAGAGCCTTATGAACTGATTGTCAGCCGCGCTCATCCATTGGCTGAGAAAAAGCAGATCAGCCTGCAAGACATCAAAGATTTGCCCATCGTTATGTATCCGCGCGGGTTTCTAGGGAGAGAACTTGTTGAAAAAGCATGCCGGGAGCAAGGATTTCAGCTTACGACGGTGATGGAGACGACAACCGCCTCTTCTCTGCTCCAGCTGACGCGGGCCAACATCGGAGCGACGATCCAGCCGCAGGGGCTGCTGTGCCAAAGCGCAGACCGGCACGAGTATGTCGTCCTGCCGATAACCGACTATCCTCCCATTCGGCATTTATCGCTCATCTATCGTTCGGACCGCTTTATTGGTACGGCTCAAAAGCAGCTTACTGCTTGGCTTATTGAATATTTTGAGCAGCTTTAAAACAAAAAAAGATGGACAGAAGTTTGACTCTGCTCCATCTTTTTTCGGTTATATTATTGTAGATAGCGACAATTTTCGCAAAATTGATGCGCGTCTACGCCGCATGCTTCCCTGCTTGCGCCATATGTGGCAGCAATTGCAGTTATCCCAGCTTAACCATCCAGCCCAGTTCGTCCTCAACTGTGCCGTTTTGCACGCCAGTCAAAGTGCTGTACAGTTTGCCAGAAAGCTCGCCAGTCATGCCATCATTAATAATCATCTGGTTGCCGTCCCAGTTTAGCTCGCCGATTGGCGAAATAACAGCAGCCGTACCCGTACCGAATGCTTCCTCGAGCGTACCGCTTTTATGCGCTTCATAAACTTCATCAATCGAGAGCGCACGTTCTTCTACCGGAACATTCCAATGCTTCAGCAATTGGATGATCGAGTTGCGGACGACACCATCCAAGATGCTGCCGTTCAATGCAGGTGTAATGACCTTACCGGCAATTTTGAAGAAGACATTCATGCTGCCCACTTCTTCAATATATTTGCGATGAACCCCGTCAAGCCACAGCACTTGCGCAAAGCCCTTTGCTGCTGCATCGTCCTGCGCTTTCAAGCTTGCTGCATAGTTGCCTGCTGTCTTCGCGAAACCGACGCCGCCTTTAACCGCACGAATATAATCTGGTTCAACATAAATTTTAACCGGATGAATGCCTTCGGCGTAGTAAGAGCCAACTGGCGACATAATAATGATAAATTGATAATCCGTCGAAGATGTCGCCCCCAAGGAAGACTCCGTCGCAATAATAAACGGCCGGATATAGAGCGATGTTCCCTGTTCCTCAGGCACCCAGTCCTGATCCGCAAGTACGAGCTGCTGCAAGGCATGTAAAGCAAACTCCTCATCGATTGCCGGAATGCTCAGGCGATCATTCGATTTATTAAGACGTTGAAAGTTCTTTTGTGGGCGGAACAGCTGCAGCTGTCCGTCTGGCGTGCGGTACGCTTTCAACCCTTCAAATACGGTTTGTCCATAGTGCAGTACTTTCGCAGCCGGATCGAGCGTCAGCGGCTGATAAGGAATAATGCGCGGGTTAACCCAACCTTCACCTGCATGGTAGTCCATAATAAACATATGGTCCGTATAGTATTTTCCGAATCCTAACTTATCGGCGGCAGGCTTTTGTTTCTTCTGTGTCGATAGCTCAATCTCCAACTTGTACGTCATCGATAATCCACCCTTTTCAAGTTATCCGTTTCCCTTAGTTGAATTGTATCATTGCTTCACGTATATTTAAAGTATCTGTTTTATGTATTATCTATACCTTTTAAGTATGGGAGATTGGAGGAGTGTCATGGATATCCGCCAATTGCGCTATTTTTTGGCGATTGCTAACGAAGGGCAGATTACCCGTGCGGCCAAAGTGCTGAACATCGAGCAGCCCCCATTAAGCCGGCAATTGAAGCTGATGGAGCAAGAGCTGAACGTCACTTTGTTTGACCGGAGCGGACAGCGCCTGAAGCTGACGCAAGCAGGAGAGCTGCTGCGCCAAAAGGCGGAGGGCCTGCTGCAGCAGTTTCATGAAACGATGCAAGCTGTCAAAGAGATGGATGAAGGAATCCGCGGCAGACTGTCGATTGGCGCCGTCGTATCCTGCATTTCTCTGCTGCCGCCTAGAATCGAGCAATTTTTGGAAAAGTACCCGGAAGTCACCTTCAAAATAAGTGAAGGCGATCATTTCTTATTAAATGAGCAATTGGAAAAACGCAATATTGAATTAATCGTTGCCAGACTTCCATTTGAGGCTGCAGTTGCCAACCGCAACTATTCGGTACTGGCTCTCCCGTCCGATCCTTATGTCGCCGTACTCCCCAGCCACTGGAACCTGGCTGCCACGCATGAAGAAATCAATATTCGCGACCTTGCCGATCTCCCGCTGCTTACATTAAAAACAGACGAGACGACAGGCATGCACAATCGGGTCATGAATGAATGTAGAAGGCACGGCTTCGAGCCGAAGGTTATTTGCGAATGCTCCAGCGTTGCCATCATTATGGCTTTGGTAGCCGCAGGCATCGGCGCAACGGTTTTTCCGGAATCAGTCATGGCTTCTTTTCCTTCTCCTGTCATCAAGATGCTCCCCATTTCCGATCTGGATTTCCAATCTGAGGTCGGCATCGTCTGGCTGAAGGATCATTATTTGTCGCGCAGCGCCCAGCACTTTATCGCTACATTTGAATGAGAAGAAACGGCTGACGCCATCCTTGGCGCGAGGCAAGTTTCTTCCCCTGAAATTTTATAAAATTTATCAGGTAAAACATTTCTATAAAATCAATGAAAAGAAACCGTCTCTTATAAAATGGAGGGAATGCATGCCTGTCCATTTTATGAAGAAGACGGTTTCCTTCTATTTTAATGAAATGACAAGAATAATCGCTATTATAGCTCCGATTATATAAAATCCGGTCAAACGGGCCCATTTCTTCCCGGTGTTCTGAAAATAACCAGTATTCTCTTGTTTGTTGCTCTGTGATTGAGCGATTTGAAGTGTTCCAACGACCCCAACGAGCATGACGACTATAAGAATAATCGTTACCCATACCATCCTTATCACCTGCCTATGGACTATCGTTTGCCTTGCAGCTTTATTATAAGGACTGTCTACTCCCTTGCCACCATCCAATTTACTGCAGATTGGACCGGTCCACTTGCAGGATTCAAGTTCTGTTCCTTGTGAACTATCGAAATATTGCTGTCGTATCGATAAAAGCTTGGGGAATGCCCTCTCCGGCCTTATACTAGTAGTTGTAAGGAGGACGATGTTATGGATGCAGAGCTTTTTGATACGGTGTACCAATCGATAGTGAAAAAAGAAGCCACATACGACGGCATCTATTATACAGGCGTCAAGACGACGCGAATCGTCTGCCGTCCTTCATGCCGGGCGAAAACTCCGAAACAGGAAAATATCATTCTCTATCCAAGTGTTGAAGCGGCCATTAAGGAGGGGTTCCGGCCATGCAAACGGTGCAAGCCGGAAACGGCAGGCACATTGAATCCTGATGCGCTTCTCGCCTCGCACATCGATCGCATGATCGCGCAAAATTACGGGCAGCAGCTGACGCTCGCGGCCATCGCCGGCGAGCTTGCGATTAGCCCCTATCATATGCAGCGCGTCTACAAACGAATGCGGGGCATAACGCCGCTTGAGAAATTGCATCAGCAGCGTTTAGCCGCCGCGCGTCGACTGCTGGAAAATAACACTTGTACCGTACTTGAAATTGCAGGCATGGTCGGCTTCCGCAGCGCCTCACATTTTGCCAGTTGGTTTCGCGAACAAACCGGTGCAACACCATCCGCCTATCGCGCACGGAACAATAAATCTTAAAGATAGTGACCTGCAGGCAGTCACTAAATCGGGAAAGAGGGTCATTGTATGAGAACGCAATTAACATGGAGCAAGCTGCTCATAAACGAAGAAGAATGGCTGGTGCTGGCTACTGAACGCGGCTTATGCCGCATTATTTTTCCACATGAAGGATTGCAAGATTTTCAGGCTTGGCTGGGGCTCGTTGCGCCGGATTCACCGCTGCAGGAGGATGACTCCGCATTGATTCAGACCGGGATTGCCGGGCTGCTGCAGCGGTATTTTGCCGGTGAGCCGGTATCGTTCAAGGATGTGCCTCTTGATTTGATCGGCACTCCTTTTCAGCAGCAAGTATGGACAGCTCTGGCCGATGTGCCATACGGCGAGACCCGCACCTATGGTGATATTGCGGCAGCGATCGACAGCCCACGGGCGGTACGCGCGGTAGGTGCTGCGAACGGTGCGAATCCGCTTCCGATTATTCTCCCCTGCCACCGCATTGTAGGCGCCAATCGCAAGCTGACCGGTTTTCGCGGCGGGCTTGTCATGAAAAAGCGGCTGCTTGAGCTGGAAGGCATCACGGATGTAGCGGACGGCGGACATGCACGCTTTCAGTTCTAAGAATAAGCAAAAAGGCAGCCACGAATGATGATTAAGTGGTTGCCTTTTTCTCAGAAATGAAGCTGGCCTGACAGCAAGGACGGCATCAGCCGTTGTTTAAGGCAGGGCATAAAACAAGATCGCAAAGAAATGTGCCGTCGTCCCGGCCAGAACGAACAGATGCCATACGGCATGGTGATACGGGAAACCGCGCCATACATAAAAGATCGTGCCAATCGTATAGAAAATGCCGCCTACTACGAGCAGAGACAACCCGCCGCCGGCAAAATGAAGCGTCAGCGGACGCCAAGCGAATACAATTAGCCAGCCCATCAAAATATAAAACAATGTCGAAGTAACGAGAAAACGCTTCGTAAAAAACGACTTAAATGCAACGCCTGCCAGGGCGATCCCCCAAACAAGCCCGAACAGCGTCCAGCCAAGCGGGCTTCGAATGACACTGAACAGAATAGGCGTATAGGTGCCTGCAATAAATAAGTAAATCGAGCAATGATCGAAGATTTCGAATAAATCCTTCAGCTTCCCTTCCGGCAAACTGTGCATAAGCGTTGAAGTGGTGTAAAGCAGCAGCATTGTAGCGCCGAATATTGAGAAGCTGACCACATGCCAAGCTGTCCCATACAGGCTGGAATATACAACTAACAGCACAAGCGCAGCTACACTGAGCGCTGCCCCGACTCCATGGGTAATCACATTCGCAATCTCTTCTTTACGCGTATACGTATGTGTAACAGCCATATTTCACACTCCTTTGTCCCATTGTTGTCCATTATATCATAGCCGCACGGAGAGGTTTATTTTGTCCAATCACTTTGGATATGATATAATCGACCAGCCCTATATCATATTCCTGGGGAGGCGCCTATGCTAACCTTTCAACAAAAAATGGACGTGCTCGATGCTTTTGCTGAGCTGGAGCGTAAAACAGTATCGCTTGGCCGGGTCAATTATCACTTCGAGGGAAGTCTGCATGAGAAGAAAAACGTTGTCTATCATCTCCATCCGAACGGAAACGGCTTTGTCTATGTAGGACAATCAGCTGACTATCCGGCAGACGAGAAGGGACTTGTCAACATTCGGGATTTTGATGCCGAGCAATTACGGGCTGTTGTCGCCGCCTCCATTGCCCTGCTTTCAACTCCTCCGCCAGAAAAAGAACCGGCTGCCCCAAAACGCCGTAAAAAATCCGGAGCTGAATGCTGGGTCAGCTCGGACGGTCAACGTCTCGATTTGAAGTTCGAGGAGGATCTATGGTATCTCTATACGGGCCTCAATCTTGAAATGGCCTTTGAAACGTATGAAGAGGCCGAGCAGTATTTGCAGGAAGAAGGCTTCGTCAAACAGTGAAAAAAGGACTGCCAATTTACTGGCAGTCCTTTTGCCGCTCCGCCAGCCAGCTCTTAACAAGCCGTTTTGGCGCCATACGCAAATACGATTCGTGAATAAGCTCGGTTAGCTCAGTCCAATGCTCCTGCTCAGGATTTTGCCTCCTATTCAATAATTAACATCATTAATTAAAATTAGTTAATGCCATTAAATAACTTGAAATTAGGCTTATACTCTGAACGCAGCAAGCTATAGTAGGTCAAATCCTCATATTGCCCATCCTTGTATACATGTTCGCGAAAAATTCCTTCATGCCTCATTCCAATCTTCTCCATCACTTTGGAGGAGGCCGGATTTTTGATCATGGCCGCCGCAAACATTTTATTGAGCTTCAATTGTTCAAACACAAATGCGGCTACTCGCTCGGCCGCTTCCGTACAATAGCCTTGACCCCAGTAGCGCTTGCCAATCCAATAGCCCAGCTCGGCATGATGATGCTGCTTGTCGATACGCAAGCCGATGATGCCAAGCAGCCGTCCGCTCTCCTTAAGCCTGATCGTCCACGAATAACCGTCGCCTTGCGCCGCTGCTGCTTGACGGCGCCGAATGAAGGCGGATGACGCGCCGGCAGGATAAGGGTGAGGAATGGCTAACGTAGTCTCAGCGATCTCTTTATCCCCCGCTATTTGTTCGATCTCAGCCGCATCCCCAGCCTCTAGCAAACGCAACATAAGACGCTTCGAATACAATGTCATCCCCATACCAATTCCTCCCGTATTTCCGCCATATTTTCACACATCTTACAGGCGAGATTGGCTTTTGTCAACACAAAAGCGACCCCCAGCATAGACACCGCCGAGAATCGCTTCCGCTATTATCGTTTTTCAACAAACACTTTAAACGCCATTCCGTAATCTTCCTGGAACTTCAGCCCGTATTTCTCATTCAGTTTTGCTGCAAGCTGGTTAGCTTCCGCTTCATCCGTCAAGGAGCCAAGCTCAAGGTAAAATTGATCGCCGCTCTCCTTCAGCATACGCATGCCGCTCTCTTCGTACAGCCCTTCTTCCACAATGCCAATTTCCTCACCGTTCGTATACGTTTCAGTTCTCACCGAGTAGATCGTTATCTCTGCCGCCTCTTTATCTTCGGACAGTGTCAGGACGATATGCGCCGGATCGGCATATTCCTGCACTTCATATTTCACCGGTTTACGGAATTCCAGCACAAAGCGATAAGAGGAGTCATCCAGCGTAATAATCCGATATGCATCGGTTACCAAATCACTTTTTTTCAGCTCGTCAAAGCTTTGCTCATCAAGATAGCGGACACCGTTCACGGTAAAGGTCAGCGTATAAGGCTTCTCTTTGTAGGAAACTTGATAATTTGGCGCTACCGGCTGCTGAACAGCTTCCCCTTCACCGCTGCCGCTTTGCACGAAGCTGATGGCAATTTGCTCTTGATCCTTTTCTTTTTTCAGCACGACCGGCTGCATCTTGCTTCCGTCCGTAATTTCGCCGCCGCCAGCCTGTCCTTCGTTAAATTGCAATATTTTCACCAGCTTTCCTACTACCGGCCAATTCGCTGCCGCTGCAGCAAAGTCCGGAAGCGTATTAATCGCTGCAGTAAATAGAATGACAACCGCAGCCGCTCCAGCAATTCCCTTCAAGAACCATTTTCCAGATCGTTTATTCATTTGTTGCTCTCTCCCTTTATTGTCTTGCGAATGTTGATTTGCCCGTCCCATCGCCGCCCGAATAACAGCGTCCAGTTCAGCTGGGATTTCCGTTTTTTCATACTCCTGCCGCAGATCATTCAATCGATTATTCAAGTCCCTCAACCTCCTCCAAATCGATTTTCAGTTTTTGCAGTCCCCGATAAAGCCTTGACTTCACTGTACTGATTGGCACTTCCAAAATTTCTGCGACATCCTCTAGCGTCATATCCTCGAAATACTTTAATATAATCACCTTTTTATACTTTGGATCTAATCTCTCTAGTGCTTGCTTGACATCAAAAATCTCTTCGCGATTCGATTCTGACCCATCAACCATTGCATCAAGCACGTCATCCTCCATCGCTACAACCCGTTTCGACTTTCGCAGCGCATCATGGGCGCAATTAATGGCAATCCGAAATAACCAAGTTTTCAGAAATTGCGGATTTCGCAGCTTGCCGACTGAAATCATCGCTTTGTAAACCGTTTCCTGAACGATGTCCAATGCTTCCTCACGGTTTCTGACAAAGCTGAAGGCCAACCGGTACAGCTTTTCCTTGTTTTCTTCTATTAGCGTATATAGTTCGTGGCTCCCCTCCACGGAATGATTTGGGACACGCGCGCGCATATCGTCCTCTCCTTCCAATCAAAAGCTGCAATCGATTGTTGTGCAAATTAGACAAGTCAGCGATTCAGAAAGTTTCATTTTGTCGAAAAAAGAAATAAATTAATTTCAGCTTGTCCTCTATGCGAAATATCATACCGTTCGCTAAACGTGAAAAACCCCAGCAGCTCGCACTACTGGGGCACTTTACATCATTATCCTTTCAACTGCCTGCGAAGATCGGCATTCATGATATAGTTATATTTGGCAGCGTGCTTCTGCTCATCGGTAATAATCTCATAAAGCATATCCCGGTGATACCTCGACGGCAATCCGGCCCGAATATCGCGATACTTCTCCACAGCAGCCAACTCGCCAAAAAATGCTTGACGTATGCCCGCCATATATGAAGCTGGTTTCTCGAATGCAACATTTCCCGCGCCAGAAATCTCTTTGCCGGTTATATCCCGATAAATGCTGCGGAACATTTTATTATGCTTGCGCTCATCATCACGAATGCTTTCAATGATTTCCCTGTCTTCGGCAGAAGGAGCTACCGAAATCAAATAATCGTAAAACATTTCGTCATGCCGCTCGCCTGCCACGGCCTCCTGGATCAGCTTCAGCGCTTCTTCCAACGACTTGTACGATTCGGGTTCCATCCTTGTAAGTGGCTGAACTTGCTGCATTGGCCAGTATTGCGGAATAACAGGGTAATACCCGTACTGATAAAACAAACCGCTCCCTCCAGTGCACTTAATATACCATTAGTGTATTGCGGCAGCTGCCTATCGGTGCGTTGTCCGGTTCAGTTTGCTCTAGTCGTCATCCAGCAGCTCTGCAAGCATTCTGTCCTTGTTGTTCAAAAATTGCTTCATAATGATGTAATGATCCGTTTCCTCCAAGCTCCGTACCTCAACTCCATCTTCAGATATGTAATAAAGGATCGAATCGGGGTAAGCCATCAGAATCGGAGAATGTGTGGCAATAATAAATTGGCTCCTTTTTTGCACCAGCTGATGAATACGCGAGAGCATCGACATCTGACGAAAAGGAGACAGCGCCGCCTCGGGCTCGTCTAGTATGTACAGCCCCTGCCCGCTGAACCGATGCATAAACGCAGCAAAAAACGATTCACCATGCGACTGCTCATGGAGCGACATACCGCCATACGAATCGCGTATCGGTGGTCCGAAGGAAGGCTCGGAGTCAAGCTCGTCTATATGGGAGGCTAAATTATAATAGCTCTCCGCCCGGAAAAAGAATCCATCCCTAGGTCTGCGCGCTCCCCTTGCCAGACGAACATATTGATAAAGGCTTGAATGCGTCTCCATCGTCGAAAATGAAAAATTGAGCGTTCCGCCTTCCGGGTTAAATCCCCATGCTACTGCCATCGCTTCAATTAATGTTGATTTGCCGATGCCGTTATCGCCTACAATATAGGTCACCTTCGGATGGAAGTGCAAGGTGTCCAAATGCCGAATCGCCCCAATCCGAAATGGATATTCTTCCCCTGGTGGAAAAAGCTGCTTGTCCAGGCTCATCGAGCGCAAAAATGTATGATGCTCGATCATTTAATACGTCTCCCTCCCATCTTTTCCGATGTAGACCATTGTAGCATAAACTTTGCTTCCAAAGATGGATTAAACATTTCTTTCCTTCAATATCTCAGGTACAATAAAAATACGGTCCTTATTATTAGTTATTGAGGTGAATACATATGAAGCAACATCGACGCCGTTACGTGCTGGCAGGCCTGTCATTTGCTGTTACTGCCTCCCTGCTGGCTAGCTCGGTATCTGCTGCACCACCGGCAACTAGCCCATGGGATAATAAAGAAGACGGCATGACATGGGAACAATTTATGAGAAATAACATCATTGTGTACTTTGACAATTTAAATGTCAGTCTGCAGCATATGCAGCCGAAAGCGATCAACAATGTCGTCATGGTTCCCGGAGCTGCATTGCTTGAAGGGCTTGGTTATTCCATCCAGTGGGACGCCAAAGCCGGCAAGTTGAGTGCAAACCACCCCAATTCCGCCAAACCTTCCCAAACTTACTGGGCCAAACAGCATAAAGCTCAAATCGCCAATCAAGTGAAAACAGGTTTGCCTACAGCGCCATACATCGATCAGGATACATTGTGGATTCCTCTTCGGCTGGCTGCTGAGTCTGCAGGCCTTAAGGTGAAGTGGACGGCTGGCAGCAATACGGTCATCATTACTGACCCGCAAGCATTAACACGCATCTCCGTCGTTACTAGAGCGGATAACAATGTGGAGGCTCCCCCGGCAAAGCTGCAGGACTATATGCGGGAGCATTGGAAAGTGAACGCTTCCTTATCGCCGGTAAAGACGGATTATTACCGCGAGAAAACGAATATTTTGATCGCTGCCGGCGAGCCCGTCTCACTTATGCTGCTCCATCAGTCTCACCTGTTCAACCAAGAGCTGTTTGAGTCGATTGCGATTGACTTGGAAGAAAGTCTGCAAGCCTTTCCGCGTTTGAAAGCACTTGCAGCGAGCGGCGGGCGGACAATCAACGGACATGCATTTACGATTCCGCGGCCCGCGGACAAGCACGATGCTCCATTTTTGGCCCTGCGCCAAGACTGGCTGGATATTCTGGGGCTGGCACAGCCAAAAACGATGGATGAGCTTTACATAGTATTAGATCAATTCGTCCATAAAGATCCAGATGGCAATGGCAAGATGGATACGTATGGACTTGCCGGTTATAACGGTTCTGATGCCGTCGCTTGGATCGAGCAAGCTTTTACAGGCAGCCCGGAACGATTTGCGGTCCAGAATGGAAAAGTAACCGATCATGCAATCGGCATGCAGCAGCAACAAGCATTGGAGTGGCTGAACAAAGCGTATGCCAAAGGCTTGATCCATCCCGATTTTAACGAGTTGAGTGCAGATGAGATCAATCAATTAATCGCCAACAATCAAATCGGCATCGCAACGATGACCTTCGATAAGGCGGTGGAGCTATCTACTGAAGGCAAGACGCAATGGACACCGCTCGCCGGTTTCCGCGCTAATGGCGCCAGCCAAGAGATCGCACCTTGGCGAAATACCGGGGAAGACAGCTATTTCATTACTCGCCTCTCTCGGGTAAAGCCGGAGGAGCTGCTTAAATGGCTGGACCGCGGCATCGCGATGACAGAAGCTGGCGAATGGGACAACATTGCGGGCCTTGAAGAAGCAGACCGCTCCGCTATTCGCAATTTGTTCGGCCGTACCGACCTGTTGAAGGGCAATGCCGCACTGGACGCGCTGCCTGAGCAGAAGCGCCAAGGCTTTGAATCGGCAGTCAAGCAATGGCGGACCGTCGAGAACGATATCCAGCCTTTGCCGCAAGCGAATGCGCTGTGGAGCAGCGGCAAATATGCCAAACTTAACGAAGACCTGCATAATATGAAAGCAGATGTTATCCGCGGCAAAGCCACAATTGCCGACTGGACGGCCTTCATTTCCAAAATGACGGCTTCTAAAGAATACAAGGAAATGATGAAGGAGCTTAATGCACTGGCAAGCTTAAACAAATAATAATAGAAAAGGCCCCCGCCCCGGCTTTCTTCAGCTTTGCTTAAGAAAAGGGACAGGGGCCTTTTTCCTTTGGCACGTCCGGCAAAAAAAGAGCTCTCCCAAAGCTTGCAGCTTGTGAGAAAGCCCTTCGTCTTCGTTACTTTTCATCATCAAAAAGCTTGCGATATTGTCCATAGCCTTCCTGCTCAAGCTGATCCTTCGGGATAAAACGCAGCGCGGCGGAGTTAATGCAGTATCTTAAACCGGTCGGCTGCGGGCCGTCATGGAATACATGCCCGAGATGAGAATCCGCATCTCTGCTTCGCACCTCGGTGCGGATCATGCCATGGCTGAAATCGTCAACCTCAGCAATAGAGCCCTCCGCGAGCGGTTTCGAGAAGCTGGGCCAGCCGCAGCCGGAATCAAATTTATCCATTGATGTGAACAATGGCTCGCCGGAAACGATATCGACATATAGCCCTGCCTCCTCATGATCCCAAAATTCATTATGGAATGGCGGCTCAGTCGCATTATTTTGTGTCACTTCAAACTGGATTGGTGTAAGTTTGCTTTTCAGTTTCGCCTTATCCTTGTCCGTATTCCAGTGAGACTTGATGAAGGCATCGCGGCCAGAGCCTTTCCGGTACATTCGGTACCGCAGCGGATTTTTTTTATGATAATCCTGATGATATTCCTCGGCCGGATAAAACGTTGTCGCTGCTACTATCTCCGTAACGATTGGCGATTCAAACCGGCCGCTCTCCTCCAGCTCCCGCTTCGAGGCTTCGGCAATCTGCCGCTGCTCCTCTGTGTAATAAAAAATCGCCGTCCTGTAGGACTCTCCGCGATCATGGAACTGCCCGCCGGCATCGGTAGGATCAATTTGCCGCCAATAAATGGAGAGCAGCTTGTCATACGGCATCAATTCAGGATCATATGCAATCTGCACCGCCTCCGCATGACCGGTCGTCTCGGAACAGACCTCCTCATAGGTCGGATTAACAGTGGAGCCGCCTATGTAACCTGACGTAACCCGCAGAATGCCCGGCATTTCCTCGAACGGGGTAACCATACACCAGAAGCAGCCGCCGGCAAATGCAGCCAATGCCTGATTTTTATTATTTTGATTTTCGCTCATATGCTCTCGTCCTCCAAACACAAATTCAATTGATTTCTGTCCTATTCGGAGCATACCAATAACTGCCGCTGACGTCAAAGTGTTCTCTAGATTGCCGCTAAAAAAAGGCGAGCTTTGCGCCTCTGCACAAACCCGCCAGTCCTTCGCCTTCGTCAAACTTCTTGCCATTCTTCCAAAAACCGCAGCAGTAAAACAGCCGCTTCAGCTCTCGTCGCCGTTGCTTGCGGCGCCAGCATGTTGCCGCCTCTGCCATTGACAAGGCCGCTATTCACCGCTGCCGCTATTGCCGGACGAGCCCAGCCCCTAATCGCATCATCATCGGCAAACGGCGTATTTGCCGCTCCCGCTTGCTCCAGCCCGAATGCTCGGCTGAGCAGGACGATCATCTCCTGGCGCGTAATCGGGCTTCCCGGGCGGAAACTGCCATCGGCATAGCCTTTCACCAGTCCGCTTGCAGCCGCTGCCCCGACCGCCTCGCGGGCCCATCGGGCGATCAGCTCGCTATCGCGAAAAGGGAGCGCCCCTTTGGTTCCTTCAAGCTGGATCCCTCTGGCGAGCATGACGATAAATTGCTGGCGCGTTACCGCCTGCTCCGGATGGAAGGCGCCATCCGGATAACCGAAGACGATGCCTCGTCTGGCCGCGCGATAAATGGCCTCTGCGGCCCAGCAGCCGTCCAGATCGGAGAATACTATTGCTTCTCCGCCGTTATGAGGTTCTTTGGAGCTGTCCGGCGTTTCCGGGCTTCCAGTGCCATCCGGGCTCTCTGTAAACCCGCTGCCGCCTGGCTGCCCCGGATTGCCGGAATTGTCAGGATTGTCCGGATTCCCGGGATTGCCCGGATTACCCGGCTCCGCAGGCTCCTCGCTTCCATCCAGCTCCTGAATATGAATATCTGTAAAGTTGACGAGTGATTGCCAGACGATAAATGCAAGTGAAGTGCTGGTAAGTCCGTTATCCGTATAAGCGATTACCGGGGTCGCCATATTGCCGGCATAGATCCGAATTTCGCCATTTCGCACCTCTACGCGCATCGGCACCTCGCCAGCGACAGGATCTGCATTGGTATCCACTGCCTGCACCATTTCACCCGTTGTATACCGGTACAGGCTTAGTCCGCCGTTCGCACGCAAAAAGACGTAATAATCCCCAAGCACAAGGCCCGCCCAGTTGCCCCGATCACCGTTATAATCGACGTAATGCAGCTTAAAAGATGCGCTGAAATGATCCCAGGCCTTATCCTTCACTGCCATCATCGTCCTAAAGCCAAAACTCGCGGACCCAAAGCCGTTGTCGAGCTGCTCCCAGCTGCCGTGCTGTGCGATCCAGATTTGGCCTGCAGCATCGTATGCCTGCGCGACGCTAATGCCTGCAAGCGAAGCGCCGCCGGCAGACGATGTAAGCTTGATGCGCAGCGTGCCGTCCGTTACCTCGGCGATGTACGATTTGTCAAATGCCCGGAAGGCGCCACCGGCGGCCGCATAAATATCAAGCCCCTGCTCCACCTGTCCATCCTGCACGTAAATATCCATCAGCCGTCCGCCCGGCGCATCGAAATACGTTTCCGCAAAATGAAGCGTCACTTCATAATGCCCGGCAGGCATCCGATCGGCGCGATATTCGAGCACATTACCGTAACGCTGGCTTTGGTACAGCGCATCGTCATCGGTGCCGTCAATCGGCTGGCTCGTTGTTCCTGACCCGGTTCCGGCAGCGTCAACAAGACCCAGCCTTCCGGAGCTGTAAGGCACTTCGCCATAATATAGCGCGCCGCCCGATGTAATGTAATAACCTGCTCCGGCATTCAGCTTCATCTGGGGCAAGTCCTGGGCATATTGCAAAACAATCGCGCTCTCCACCGGCCCTGCCTCTTCGCCGTTCGCTCCCGCCAGCTCGAAGCGTACAAGATCGCCAGACTGCACGCGCAGCAGGAGCTCCGTCCTTCCCTCTCCAGCCGGCACGGCCAGCTCGCTGTGCTCCTGGCCATTGACTGTCACCTTGAAGACGGCGTGCCCCCTCTGCTCTGCCTCGGCAGCGATGCTTACTTGCACGCGCCCGCCGTATGGAGCCTGCCATTGGCGAACAGCCCGGTAGCCTGCGCTCGCCTCCATAGCCGAGGCGCTGATCGCTGCCTGAGCATTCCCCCATTTGCCGGCCGCCGCATCATAGGCTAACGGCGAATACGTATTCGCAGCCTCATTATACTGTTCATATTTCCAATGCCCGCTCCCTTGAACCGCGGAAAATGCCGCTGCTGCATCGTACACCAGGCCGGCATCGTATTGCTTGCTCAGCGTCCCGTTTTCCCATAGCGTAATTTTATCGACCCCTTTTACTGTTGCGCCTCGCGGGTCCAGATAAGTCATTGTGGCATCCTCATAGTAATCAACCCGTTTGCCGCTTGCAGGCTCCAGGGCGGAATAGGCCAGCACGCTGCCGTCCGCCTTGTAAGCCAGCCAGCCGTATTGAGGGATGGTAATGGACTGTGTCCCGGTGTCTACAGTAAGCTGCTCAGGTGCGCGGTTCACGTAAATGGCCAGCCCGTTGCTGTAGACGATGTTTACTTGGGTATAGCTGTCTTCAGTCACATCATCACAGTCGTACAGCTGCTCCAGCGTGAGCCAATTTCCGCCGTGCCGGTAATAGACATTGTTCACTTCAACATTTGCATAATGCTTTTGCAGCTGGCCGACAACCAGCAGTTCGGTCAGCATGTAGGCGTATGGCATATTGGGCAAATAACCGATATAGGCGCCATTGCCGTACATGATTTCCGTCGCCCGGTAATCGTCAAGCACCTCGGCAAACGACGGATGGAACGGGAAGGACTGGTCAGCCCCCCAGAGTGGGAACGGCGGATTTTCAAAAAAACGGGACGGAATGCCAGCTCCGTACATCATCGCATTCGTATGCATTTTCCGAAGCTTGTAGTCCGGCAGCAGTTGTTTGCGGTTATGCCCGTTGCTTAGGCCAAACTCGCCGAAATCATACCAATTCCCAAGCAAAAATTCCGCATTGGAGCTTTCCGAGCCGAACGGTCCCGGATTGATCGACTTGATCTGCTCGATAAGCGCCCGCTCCTTCTCGATCGCAGAGCGCATGCTTGTATCTTCGCTGCTGTAATCGATATAAGCTGGGGACATACCGCCGCTTGCCAACTGGTCGCTAAAGCTGGCATTCGGCGCAAAGTCGCGCTTCATATCCGTTTCTTGGCGCTGGGCCACAAGCTGCCACTGATTCGGGCGGATAAACCAGGCAGGATCGCCGTTTGCCTGCTTTGCCCGGCTGATTTGCCCTGCCAAATACGACGGCGATGCATCGCTCATCCAAACGTAATTCGTCCGCAGTCCGGCGAACCCGAGCTGTCTGGCAGTGTCGATGAATGTCCCGATCTCCTCAATTGTGCCGCCGCTCGGCAGCAGGCCAATCGCCGGGTTGTAGTTGTCCGGCAGCGTAGCGTCCCACCCTTTGGCTCCCCACGGCTGGTAGATCGTCAGCAGCTTCGTCTGCTCTCCGGCAAACAGCTGCAGCTGCTCAATGATCTGACGGGCATTGCGAATGTCGCCTGCCCAGATGTCCAGATACACTTTATCGGCAAGCTGTGCCATATACGGGCTCGGATTGGCAGCCGGAGAAGGGATCGCATCCCACAGCGACTGCGCTGCGGTAAAGGTAAGCGTCTCGTTCAAAGCCGCATAGACGCCATTCCCATTCGGCGCATACCGTACGGGCGGCGCGAGGTCGATCGGCCCGTTACCTGACGGCTGGCGCTGCGAATCGACCACATCCACCTGTCCAGGATCGCCATAACGATAGTCGGTGCCATTGCCCTCGCTTACCGACCAGTCGGCAAAGACAAAAAACTTGCCGCCCTTATGAAATACCGGCTGCGCATACCAGTTTTGACCGGCATACAGCTCGGCATAGCGCGTAATGTTTTGCTGCTTCCAGCCGCCAAAGCCTTCGGCGAAGCCCGGTACGGCCCCGATCACCTTCGGATGGCTAGAAGTAATCGTCCACGACAGCCGCCCGTTCGCCACCTTATACTTGACCGTGTAAGGCACCTGCTCACCTGCGACAGCCAGCTCATAATGTGCAGCAATTGCATCTTCAGCCCCATCCGCTTCCCAGCCTGCCAGCACCGCTGTTCCATCGGACGGAATATACGCTCCGCTGTCCGTCGTGACGATCGGGCCCATCCCTGCAAACGGGCTGAAGCGCTGCTCGCCGCCCTTCCATTCCACCCGAATCGGACTGGACGCCTCATCCGTAAGCACATACTTTACGTCGCCTTGCTGCCATGCGTGAAGCTCTGTTGATACTGTTGACAGTCCTGCTGCAGCGGCCTCCCCGGGCAAACTCCATATCGCTGCCCACAGCAGTATGATAAGGCCGCCATACCAGCCTGTTTGCATTTTTTTGCGCTTCAACATATTGCACGCCTCCTGCCATTTATCCTTTCACACTCCCTAACACGATGCCTTTTACAAAATACTTTTGCAAAAACGGATAGACAAGCAGAACCGGAAACGCCGCCAAAAAGATTTGCGCTGCCTTTGTCGTGCGGTCCGATATTTCGGCAAGCATTTTCGCATCCTCAAACGTCATCGAGGATAAATCCTGCATAATGACAACGGTCTGCAAGTAGCTTTGCAGCGGATACTGCTCGGGCCGATTCATTAATATGAGCCCGTCAAACCAGGAATTCCAATGTCCGACGATCGTGAACAGCAGTATAGTTGCAAGCGCAGGCAGCGACAGCGGAACGAAAATGCGGAACAAAATATGCAGGTGGCCTGCGCCGTCCATAAAGGCTGCCTCCTCCAGCTCCTTGGGCAGACCGCGAAAGAAGTTCAGCAGCAGAATGACATTGAACACCGGAACCGCGCCAGGAAGCACAAGCGCCCAAATGCTGTCAAGCAGGCCGACCTCCTTTATGGTGAAATACCAAGGAATAATGCCGCCGGAAAACAAAATCGTCAGGACAAAAAACCACACGTACACCGTCCGCATCCTGAATGTCTCCGCTTCCTTGGACAGCGGATAGGCAATCGTAATGACGAGCAGCATATTGAGCAGGCTCCCTAACACGACCCGCTGCAGCGTGACGAGAAATGAACCGACAAACAACGGCTTTTGCAGGACAAAGGCATACGACTTCAGCGTAAAATCCATCGGCCATAGCGTTACTGCGCCGGCAGACGCCATGGAGCTGGAGCTGAACGACAGCGCCAGCACATGGAGAATCGGAAACAGACAGCTTAAGGCGAGGAGAATGAGAAAGCTGTAGTTGCCGATTACAAACATCGTCCTGCCCCAAGTTTTTTGTTCAATCATATAAGTCCTTCCCTTCCAGTAGAAAAACAGTAAACGCCGCCCTGCTTAAAAAATGCGGTAATTCGCCAGCCGATAGGCCAGATAATACGAGACCGAAATAAAAATAAGGGATACTGCCGATTTGAACAGTCCGACCGCAGCAGCTGGCCCATACTGGTAATCAATCAAGCCGAGCCGGTACGTAAAGGTATCAATAATATCACCTGTTTCATAGACGAGCGGGCTGTAGAGTACAAAAATCTGTTCGAAGCCTGCGTTCAATACATTCCCCACGCTCAGCGTCGCCAGCAAAATAATAATGGGCGAGATGCCTGGCAGCGTAATATGCCAGCTTTGCCGCCAGCGGCTTGCCCCATCGACGACGGCTGCCTCGTATAACGCCGGATTGATGCCCGTAAGCGCCGCCAAATATATGATCGTGCTGAAGCCGAATTCCTTCCAGACATCCGACAAAACAGCGACAAAAGGAAACCAGTCAGGGCTGCCCAGAAAAAAGATCGGCTTGATGCCGAAAAGGCCAAGCAACTGGTTTACGATGCCCTCCGAAGGAGATAAAATATCGATCAGAATGCCGCCGAGAATAATCCATGACAGAAAGTGCGGCAAATAAATGACGGTCTGAATGCCGCGCTTGATCGCCATATTGCGCACTTCGTTTAAAAGCAGCGCCGTAATTAGCGGTGCTATCATGCCCGCTGCCATTTTCATGACTGCGATTGTTACCGTGTTGCGTACGACCTGCGCAATGTCGGTCATTTCAAACAAAAAGCGAAAATTATCCCACCCGTTCCAAGAGGAACGCCAAATGCCGTCTGCCAAATTAAAATCCTTGAATGCAATCGTTACGCCCACCATCGGGCCATAGCTGAATAACAGCACCAGTACAACTCCAGGGGCCAGCAGCAAATGTAACGGCCATTGTTTGACGATTGATCTGCCTCTCACCTTCAGCCCTCCACATAAACCCGGATGTTGGCGAAGCGAAGTATGCTGCGCGCACACCCCGCCTTCTGCCTAGTTGCCTTTGCTTTCGTACCAAGCGTTAATTTCATTCGTGATGGCATCGCCGCCCATCGCTTTCCACTTCTTTACATAAGCATCAAATTCATTGATCGGGGCGCGCCCGGTAATCATTTTCGTGAACGTTTCCGTCGTCAGCTTGCTGAGGGCACTGCCTTTGGATTGCATCGAAGACGTTGGAGATCCGTAAAACTCGTTGAACTGGAAGCTATCGTTCACGACGTATTGGTCAATCGCCGCATAGGAGCTTTCCGGCCCGAACACCTTGGCCATGGCCCAGTTGTTATCTTTCACATTGCCATTTTGCACCTCGGAAATATGCTTCATAATGCCTTCCTGCTCCGGATTCAGCTTGGACTGGTCGCCGGTTGACAGCGCTTCCCTGACAGCCAGGAAATTATCGTAGTTTTTGGACCCCGGGAATGGGCGGAATACAGACAGCTTCCAGGCGACCGGATCTTCAGCCAACTTAGCGTCCGGCTTGGCGCCGAACTGCGATTCAACGAAGAAATTGAGCAACTTCATGGCTGCTTCGGGGTTTTTCGCCTTTTGGTTGACGACATAGTAGCCCGTATTAGTCACCCGCGAGCGGAGCACGTCGGCGATGCCGCCGCCCAGCTTGTAGACCGGGTAAGCCTTCCATTGCATTTCCGCATTTTGCTCGATGCCCGGCTGCAATTGGAAGGTGTTGGCCATCGTGCCGAAAAACATGCCGTTTTTGCCTGCTACCGCCGCTTCCGATGCTTTCCACAAATCTTTGACGCCAAATTCCTGGTCGATGACGCCTTCTTTGTACAAAGCCTGCAGCTCCGCAAGCGCCGCCTTCACTTCCGGCTGAATATTGCCCGGCACCAGCTTGCCGTCCGCGCCTTTATACCATGCATCCGGATAAGCGCCATAGCCATAGAAAAAACCTTCCGCCCCGGCATAGCCGGCAAAAATATCTTTCGTCAGCGCCAGCCCGAACGTGTCATCCTTCTGGTTGCCATCCGGATCATCATGGGTGAATGCCTTGGCGATGCGAATGACATCCTCCATCGATTGCGGCTCCGGCAGGTGAAGCTTGTTCAGCCAATCGGTACGCACCCACAGCACGACAGCGCCGTCCAGATAGGATTGCGTCTCCGGAATCCCATACAGCTTGCCGTCGAACATGCCGCTTTGCAGGTTATGGCCGCCATCGACCGTTAGAAACGTCTTTACAGATGGCAGTACATACTGCTCATATACCTCGCTCAGGTCTGCAAGCTTGCCTGCTTTATACAGCAGCTGCAGCTGATTGGCATTGACATGCATAATATCGGGCAGATCACCGGAGGTAATGGCCAGATTCATTTTTTGCTCACGCTGCGACTGGTCCACGACCCACAGGTTTTTCATCTTGATGCCCAGCTTTTCCTCATAAGCACGATAGTAAGGATTGTTGTCGAACGAATCGTCATTTTCAAAATTCATCGTCGGATCGGAAATAATGACGGTGCTCACCTCGATCGGCGGGTCATACTTTGCCATCGGATCACTTATTGGCTCCGGCTTGCTTTCGCCTGTATTTCCGTTTTGCCCGTTCGCTCCGTTTGCGGCGCCTTCATCGGTGTTTGTGCTGCCGTTTTCCGTACTGCCTTTGTTTGTGCCAGCAGAGCTGCATGCGCTCGCAAAAACGAGCGTTGCGATCATTGCAGCTCCTATTATTTGCCTGAACGTTCTTGTTGCCTTGCTCATGTTCATTCCCCCTGTATTCAATTGCATTCCGCCTGCTCCTTGCCGCCTTGCCTCCTCGACTGCTGCATGTCGGGCCAGCCTCACCTCCTTCGCGGCCTTCATCAGCTAGTTATTGTTTTGAAAGGTACTCCATTGCTCAAGCTGTATCGCCACCGCGATACCTTCGCCCACTTGAACATACAGCTGCAGCGTTGCTGCGCCGTCCTGCGGTCGTGGCAACTGATATGCCATCCAGGAAATGCCGCTCCATATTTCATCTGTAAAAATCGGCTCAAGCTTCAGGGTGCTACCTCCCTGCTCGCCTGACACCCCGGCTTTAAGCTGCAAGGTCACGTGGTCAGGCTTTCCTGTCGTAATCCGAAGCGGCCTGCCGGCTGCATCCCGATATTTGGCGATTAAATAACTGCCCTCTGACAACTGAAGCTCGATCGCCATCCCATTTGCTGCACTGCCAGACGTGAACGGAAGCAGCAGCTTGGCATGCGGTCCGTACCTCTTCTCCAAACCATGCACCTCAGCTTCGCCTGCCTCTCTCTCGCAAGTCCAGCTGAACATCGCCACTTCAAACGGCGGTAGCTCGATCGGAGCCAAGGCCGTTTGCCAAGTGGACGGCACTTGCCAGCTTTCCCCGCCATATACTTGCGAAATGGAAATCTGCGCCGCTTCAACGCCGCACCATTGCGCCAGCTCGGCCTCAACTGTGATGCTGCTCACCTCCGGGAAAGGATTAAAGATTGTGATGAAGCCTTCCTTGCGATTGCCGTTTACATACCCATACAGCTGCTCCTTCAGCGGGCTGCCGAGCACCATCGCTGTCGTGTAGCCCGCTTCCTCCGCCCGATCGGCGAGCAACCACGCTTGCCGCAAAAAAATGTAATCGTTTTCATCTAACGAAGTTAAGTCGCCATACAAATGCTTTTTGCGGTTCCCTCGGGAAAAGGACAGCACCCAATCATTGCGCCAGCCTTCCTTGCCAATCCGATAAATCGTACCGGTATTGCCGATCATAATGCCATGGTCGTCGATAGCGGAGTACGGCACCCAGGCATCAGTGAACTGTTTGATCATCGCATCGGTATAGCTATGGATCGAGTCGCGCAAACGCAGCGCCGGCAGCTCCGACGGACGGGGATCACCGCAATAAATATAATCGACATACAACGTCCACCATGGGGAAACGGCATACCCTTCCTTGGAGCTATCTACATCCTTAATCCACGTGTAATCGGCCGTAAACCCGTTATATGCGAGCACGACGAATTCCGGTTCAGCATCGCGCACCTCCGCCAGCAGCTCCAGAAAACGCCTGATAAGCTGCGGCCTTGACTGCTCACCCGGCAAATGGGCATGGCCCGGCTGCGCACATTCAAACTGGGCAAAGTCAAACTTGGCCAGCTTAAGGCCATGATGCCGGATATGATGCAACAGGCCGTCGCGGAGCAGCTCCCAATAGCCATCATCGCCCAGGCAAAGCGCTGCCTCTGTATGGTCGATGCGTGCGTCTTCCATCCCCTGCATACCCAGAAACTTGCTGTTTACATCAAACCAAAGCCCCAGCTTGATGCCAAGCTCCTCCATTTTTGCCTTCACTTTGGCCGGTCCTCCTGGCCAATGCGAGCGCTTGAAGCTTTTATAGCCTCCATTGGGCTCGAACCAGAACGCGTCGATCAAATAATAGTCGAAGGCAATGCCCGTCTGCTCTTTCATCCACTGAAGATGCGCCAGCATATCAAGTGTCATCGCTTCAGTCAGTTCGATGGCATCGGAAAGCTCATCATGCAGCCCCCAATCACAATAAATGGAAATCGGCTGCTGCTTGCGCAGACCATATGCGGCGACATAGCGTTGAAATGCCTCTCCAAGCCCTTTGCCTGCATTGATGCCGCAAACCAACGGATATGCTTCCCACCGGCTATTTCCCTGTACAAGCTTGTTGACCCGAAAGCGGAACGTGCACCCGCCTGGCACTGCTCCGCTTTCGGCAGCCGGAAATGCCATCCCGGCAAACCAGCTGTCGCCTAACCGGACCGGCTGCCCTTCGCCAGCTTGCACGATAGGACCTGCATAGTTATAAAAGGCATACGTTAACTCCCTTATGAAAAGGGGCTGCTGAAGCGGTGTTATAGCTGCTGTCTTGCGAATAAAGCCGCCTGCAAGCACCTCGTAGCGGATGACCGCCTGAAACAGCCTGCTGTGCTCCTCCAGATGCAGCTCAAAGCTGTTCGATTCCCATTTGAACCCCCGCAGGCCGCAGTCTGAAGCGCAATATTGCCTGCTGTCTTCTTCTCCCTCGCCTGTCACGAGTACAAATTGCTCCCCCCCATCCAGTACTAGCGGGCTTGCTCCGTCCGCTGTGGCTGCTGTTACGGCATATACGCCACCTGCTTCTTCCACGGCGAGCTGCAGCAGTGCATCGGCAGGCCGAATTATTCGTTTTGTTTGTTGATTGTTCATGGCGCCTCCTGTTAATTCCATTTCATTAAGTCTTGCGCCTTATTCTGGCTCCGCAAGAATCTCTAATGACGAGCTTGGGCGGAAATTCGACCCGGATCGGTATCTTGCGTTTTGAAGCTACGCGATCCACCAGCACCTTCACTGCCATCTTGCCGATCTCCTCCTTGTGGATGCGAACCGTCGAGAGCGGCACACTGGCAAATGCCGCCATCTTAATATCGTCATGCCCGATTACCGCCACATCATGCGGAATGCGGTAGCCTGCTTCAACGATTGCGCGCATGCAGCCGATTGCCATCTCATCGTTGGCCGCGAAGATAGCCTCCGGCGGTGCAAAGCGGGCGACTTTTTCTTTGGTTACCTGGTATGCCGTTTCCATCACGAAGCCGGCATCGATAACCCAGTCCGCACTGGGTTCAAGCCCATGCTCGGCAAGGCATCGGCGATAGGCTTGAAAGCGGCCGTCTGTCTGCTTGCCCAGGTAGCCGATCCTTCGGTAGCCGGTATCGATCAGATGGGTAAGCGCCAGTTGGCCGGATTGCTCGATACTGGTCCCTACAAAATCCATTGCCGGATCAATCGGCATTTCCAGGCAAACCCCATAAGCAGCAAGCTGACTTAGCTCCTTGTAAAAGGATTTCTCAATATCCCCAAGGTAGATCATGCCGTCAACCCGTTCAGCCTGAATTTGCTGCCGCAAGTAACGCTTCTGGTTCAGCTCCTCGACAGTAACAGTAAACCCAAGCCGGCATCCCTGGCGGTGAATCTCTTCTTCTATTCCTTGCAAAATGGGTGAAAAGTACGGGTGTCCGATCTTCTCATAGCTTGAAAATGTCACATAGCCGATCGAGATCGCTTTCGCGCCGGCCTGCTTCATCGTCTTGCGTGCGAGTGACCGGGCCGTATTATCCGGCACGTAGCCGTGCTGATGGATGGCCTCCCAAATTTTATTTCGTGTTTCTACAGGAATCGACAACGTCTTGTCATCATTTAGTACCCGGGAGACTAATGTTTTGGATACTTCCGCATGTTTGGCAATATCTGCCATCGTTACTCTCATCTCTTCCTCCGCTTCTTCTGCTGGCTTGACCGCAATGCCGGCAGTTTACCACTTTTGTTTACTACCGTTTACCATACGGCCCGCTTGCTTTATACCGTCATTATAAGTTTTAATGACGTTAAAAATAAATGATATTTTAGTGAATCGGTTCACTTCATATCCCGCGGGCAGGCGATGTAGGCAAAAAAAGCGGCCTCTCCATTCAGCCATGAAAGCTGAACAAAGCGGCCGCTTGCTAGCATGCTTCGCCTGACTAAGCCTTGCGGATTAGACCGCAAGCTTTACTGAAACCGATAAACCTTCCATTTTTTATCAGACTTGTCCTTTACAAAAATATAGTCGCCTGTTCCCACTGATTCTTTGAGATTAAGTGCTTTCAGTTTTGGGCAGCGGAACCTGTTCCTGCGGTGTATTCGAACAAGCCGCCGCTAACAGCAAACCGAGCACTGCAATCGTCCACTTCTTTTTGCTGGTCAAACCACCACCGCCTTTTACACCGCATCCATGCGATCAATGACGAACAACAAACTCGCTTCGCAGCATGCCATAAACGAACTCATCATAGTGTCGCCCATTCGTATAAATCATATTTCTCAGCCTGCCCTCCAGCTTGAAGCCAAGCCGTTCATGCATGGCGACCGATCCTTCGTTAAAGGCGTATATGTACGCGGACACTTTTTCGTATCGCAGCTCATAGAAGAAATAACGCAGCCATATATTGACCGCATCAGAGCCATAGCCTTTGCGCCAATGCGGACGAAAGATCGCTATCCCGTACTGCAGCGTGCCGTTCCGCCGATTGCACTGCTGTGAATTTATGGTCCCGACCAATTCTCCCTCCAGATTCTCGATCGCGAGCATCATGTTATCTCCATCAGGCTCCATGGCCGCCTGCCGCTCTGCCCATAAGCGCGTTCCTTCCTCCGATCTTGGAAAATATGTAGCATCCGACAGACGCGCTCCATCAGAATCCTGATCGTTCTCGTGAAATAATGTCCAGTCGCCTGGAAGTATCGCCCGCAGCCTCACCTTTTTTCCTTCCCACATGTTCATCCCAATTATCCCCCTTTCATCCTTTTTAGATTACCATATTTATGGCAACCAACGCTCGTGTATAATTGTTTTTTCCCGCAAAAAGGGCAGCTTGAACGGTTTGGCGACCAAGACGAAAAAGCCGAGCAATGCCAGCGGCACTGTTCGGCTTTTTCAACAATTATTTCAGGAAGGTCTGGAACTGGTTAATGGATAAATAAATGAGCCACAGCGTTGCCGCAACAGCGAGCACATTAACAACGATGCCATTTGTATTGTTGCCCAATACTTTTTTGTTGTTGCCGAGCAGCAGCAGTACGATAGCAATTAGCGGTGCGCCAAGAATTGTAGTAGCCTGCGCCATTACAATCAGTTCAATCGGGTTTGTATTCAAAACGACAGCCAGCAGCGTGCTGCCTACGAGCAGCAATGAGCTTAACACTTTGACGCTGCGGTCATTCAGTGATTTTCCCCAGCCAAAGCCGTCTGACAGCATCATGCCTCCAAGCACAGCATTGGCAATAAAGGACGAGAAAGAAGCAGCGAATAAACCTACTAGGAACAGCCATTTGGCCATTGAACCAAGCAATGGTTCCAATTGTACGGCCATATCTACTGCACTCTCCACTTTAATGCCTTTGGGAAGAAGTACAGCCGCTGAAGTAATAACAATAATGATAGCCAATGCGCAAAGCACTATAATACCGATCACTGCGCTCGCATTACTTTTGCCTAAATCGTTGCGGCCCCAGCCTTTCCCTTGCACCATATAGGATTGGCCGGCTGCTCCGGCAATACTGAAGCTCGTTGCGGAAATCGCAATAACAAGTCCCCACACCGTCGGCATCGATGGCACAAAGCCTGAAGCCATATCGGCGAAATCAATTTTTATCGCGAACAAATTGCCGAGAAAAGCGAGAATCATCAGAATGACCATTAGCATCATGATTTTTTCAAGCAAGTCGTAGAAATTGCTGGAAGTCCAAATAAATATAAGGGCAATAACGAGCATTATACAAGCCCAAAGCCCAATTCCTCCGCCAAAGACGGTATCAAATACAAGTCCTACCCCAATATTGTTCCCGGTCTGAAAACCTGCCGTAATCAAAAACACACAAATGCCGATCAGCAACGCAAGCCAGCCGCCATACTGTTGCCGTACAATCGTTAGTAAAGAATCTTTATTCAAGCATCCGATCTTTCCTGCAATTACGGTGTACGTAGACATAAACAGCGCAGCTACTACAAGCGTCCATAAAATGGAATAGCCTAGCACCGCACCCGATTTACTGCTTACGGTTATACTTCCTGGCCCAAGCACTGTCGCCGCTGTAATAAATCCTGGTCCAAGGAGGAGTATTAATCCTTTTAGTCCGCCAATCTTCTTCAATGTCCCCCACATCCTTTTCATTTATTGACAGCGCTTTCTCAACTCTCGTTTATGATATTACTATAACAAAAAAATAAATTAATAGACACATCTTTAAAGTGTCTTTAAATATTCCCGTAGTCAAGTTGGCTTTTTATTCATAATCAATTATGATTTTATGCAGGTGAATATATCAGATAGACGATATGAAAGGAGTATCTATGTCAATCAATATCCCGGAACACTATACCGTTTGCGAACAACCGCCAACAGCTGAGCAATATGTAAACCTGCGTACCGGTGCCGGATTGAGCGCTAAATCGCTGGAAGCTGCCGCGGCAGGTTTGCCGCACTCTATTTATGGCGTCACGCTTTTTTACAAAGATACTGCTATCGGCATGGGACGAATTATTGGCGATGGCGGCACTGCCTATCAGATCGTCGATATCGCAGTTCTCCCCGCGCATCAAAAAAAGGGGCTCGGCAAAGTGATCATGCACTATTTGACGCAATACTTGGATTGCAAAGCTCACCCTACTGCATATGTTAGTCTCATTGCCGATCTTCCTGCCGATAAGTTGTATGAGCAATTCGGTTTTGCCGCTACAGCCCCAGCGTCTATCGGGATGTACAAACGTTACTAAGCCCTATGCAACAAAAAAAGAGTGAATGAAGCAACATGCTCCGTTCACTCTTTTTGCATTATATAAGCTTGGTGGGCCGTCGGCGCTCAGCTCAGCCCAGAATGGCGGCACAATCGAGCCTCTCACCCTGCTGCCGCTTCCTCGGCGCCATCCTTATTATCTTGCGATTTGTTCAGTATAACTACACCGGCAATAATTAAAAATAAGGCCGTCACCTTCACTGCGCTTACTTCCTCTTGAAACAACACGATGCCCGCGCATGTCGTTAGTGCAGTGCCTAAGCCTGACCATACCGCATAAGCCGTAGACAATGCCAAGCCTTTCAAAGCTAAGCCGAGAAAGAAAAAAGACGTTACAAAACCAACAACAACGCCGATTGAGGGCAGCAAGACGGTAAAGCCTTCTGCATACTTCAGCATGGTGGAACCGCTAACCTCACATATAATCGCGAGCATCAAAAAAACAATATTCCGCATCCCGCTCACCTAGTCCGTTAAATTTAAAAGGACCACTCCGGTCAATAACAAACCGATGCCGACAAATCCTTTGCGATTGATTTTCTCCTTAAACAATACCATGCCCACAACAGCGGTCAGTACAGTGCCAACGCCGCTCCATACCGCATATGAAAGCCCCAAAGGAAGCTTAAACAATGCTAATGACAACATATAAAAACTGATCCCATACCCGAAGATCATGCCGATAATTGGCAGCTTGACCGTAAAGCCTTTGGTAAGCTTCAGCATGGTGGAAGCGCAGACTTCGGCTGCGATTGCTCCCGCTAACAATAGATAGGCCACCATCAATTTTCCTCCAATAATACAAGCAAATATTCAAGCAACTGCTGCTCTTTCTCCAAGTCTAAAGCGGAAAGGTCAAACAATTTGGAATACCAGAGACCGTCACAAACCGTCTGGATCAGCAAAGAAACTTCCGGCTTACAACGCTCAGCAGAAAATCTTCTGCGATAATCCTTGTACTCCTCTTTCCACATTGCCAAAATATCCCGATTATTGGAGACAGCGGCCAACAGGCTTGTGTTCACATTCAAGTACTTCGCATCTCTAAGACTATTCAGCGTCGCATACAGATAGGCTTGATGAAACGTCCTGCCGGCCTTGACTTCGTGTTCAAGCATTGCTCTGAACTGATCGATGACGTACTGATTCATCGCCTGGATTAATTTGTCCTTCGAGGGGTAATGATACAGCAATCCGCCTTTGCTGACATTGGCCTCCACAGCAACAGCTTCTAATGTTAACCCGCTTACGCCGCTTTCCAAAATGACGCGAGAGGCCGCTTCCAGCAGGTCTAATTTCTTCGACATTTTACCACCAACTTGACTATACCGTCTGGACGGTTTTTAGTTACTATAACGTATTTTTCAAGAAAAAGTCAAGGACAAAGGAAACAACCCAGCGCCTTCCCGGCACTGGGCTATCTGACTTTGCTCAAGCATGAAACGATTTCCAAAACTCGCCATCGGTATTAATGATATCCATGATCTCGGAGAATGGTATCGTAAACGTCGGGAAGCCGGCAGCAAACGGCGCTATTTCATAGGGCTCGAAATAAATGTGCAGGGCATCCTGCGTAACATAGAATGGCTGATCCGGTTTAATGCCTTTGAACGCACCTTCAAAAACATAATTATATTGCGGATCTTCCTTGATCTGCTTTGCAATAATCGCATTGAGCGGTTTCGTATAGTCCACACCTGGTTTAAACAAATCCTTCAACGCATAGAAATGCCCATTAATCAAATTTATATGGACATATTGCCTAGTGGGCATGCCATGCGCTGCTCCGAGCGGATATTTATAGCCATTCAGTTCCATGACTAAAAGTGGATTCATAAAGGAGGCAACATCATAATCGCCGTCATAAGTATAGTCCAGCTGCGCATTGGCCGATACCGCTTTAACGTTAGACAATTGCCGCAGCTTTTCATTTACTTTCCGCGAAACAGAAGCATTTGAAATCCCCTCTATTTTTGGATAGTAGACCAAATAATTGCGGTTAGGCTTGAATATCTCTTCACCTACAGCATACGAGTCATCTAACGGGAGCAGCACATTATGCTGCCAGATGACATGTCCGTTGCGTTCCAAGTAAGACAATCTGCGGTCGAGAAAAGCTTGAATGACTCCATCCATCATTCGCAATGATCCGCTGCCGTTCAATTTTGGATACCCCGCAGCAGGCTGCCCGCTACGATCGATAAAATACGTCTGATTCATATCGCTAACTGACGCCAGACCATCGTGATAATCATCCACCTCATTGAACATGAAGCTGGACAATCGCTTGCCGTCCATATCTGCAATCGCAAATAATGATCCTATATAGGGCTGCGATTCATTAATCGCTCTGCCAAGTGCAAGACGCCCTTCCCCTAATTGCCTAATTTGATTATATACCGGATCAATGACATATTTTCCGCGCTTATCGATCAAGCCGTCATGCAGAGGTCCATCAGCACTTGTGCTTACGCTGACAACGGCTCTCCCGTCTTGGAACGTCTGAGCAAAAGTAAATGCCGGCTCGATAACGGTCCTTCCCTTTTCGTCCAGATATCCGAACTTGCCATCCGGGCTTTCTTGATAAGAAAGCAGGCCATCGCCTATCGGCCCGACAAAAGCTTTAAGAATATCTGACAACCGATTACCGTTCAGATCGATAATAGCAAAATGGTTGTCCTTTATTTTCACGACGGCTTTGCCATGATCAAAATCGTTGACAGCCGAATAAATGGCTGGAATAACCGGACGACCGTCAGCATCCAGATAGCCATACTTCAGCTCGCCGGAGGCGGCCTGTGTATAGAACACCGCCCGTCCTTCATGCAAATTGCCAATAAAACCATAGCCCTGCGAATTTAACAAATGACCTGCTGTATCCATCAAGTAAAATTTATTATCTTTAATAACGACGGCCCGCTGCTCGGAAAATGGCCCAATATATTGGAATGACGGCTGAACGACAAACTGTCCGGTTTTATCGATCAGACCGACGCGCCCATTAATTCTTACAGCGGCAAGCCCATTAGGTTGAAATTCGCCCGCTTCCTCAAACTGCGGCTCCAGCGTCATTTGGCCTTGCCGATTTATGTAGCCATAGCGCGTTCCGCCTACCATTTTAACGGGAACCGGATATAGTTCCTCTGCCCGCATAAATCGCTGCATGTTTCCCGTAATTTCCCGCTCAAGACGCAGCAGCTCTTCTCTGGAAGGGTATGGATGCTCGAACGATAAAGCATGGCGGATAGAGCGCAGTGCTTCATTCGGCATACCGGCCTTCCATTGAGCAAGCGCCAAGTGGTACCAGTAAAAAGTATAGGTCGGATAATAAAGCACCATTTTTTCATAATACTGCACGACGCCGGGAAAATATAATTGATTGAACTCCTCTGTCAGCACCAACCGCCCGTCCTGCCAGCGCATGATCTCGATCCAATAGGCCTCCCCTGTATCATGCGTCCAAATCGCAAGGCCGACTGTATCTCTTCCCCCGCTCTCGCTTGGATGATACACCAGATCAAGATAACTAAATACTGTCTGCTCCGGCGCTATATCATGAAGTCCGTGCTCGCTCCACTTGTATATAGACAGCTTCGACCAGTTGGCCCCGATCTGCCATCCAACTACAAGCTCCTTCATGCCGTCCCCTGTAATATCAGCTGCCGCCATCACCGTGACCCCGTAGCCATTCCCCTTCATGTTTGCGGCAATCGACCAGTTATTTCCATCCATGCGCAGTACCAGCAAATATAACTGTCCGTTCGGCATGCGATAGACGGCGCTTATTTCCGGATGCCGGTCTCCATTCAAATCTGTCGCAAGCACTGCATAATGGGGGCGCGGCCGATCGATCGTTACCAGCTCAGCACCTGCAGGCAAATATATCCGTACGAATTGCGCCAATCGCCAATTCGCATCATCCATCCGCTCTCACCTCCCTGACCTCATGTCCTCAAGCTCGCAAGGCATTACGCTCTCGCCTAATCATATGCGCCGAATGCCCGGATAATACAAAAAAGCTTGAAGCCCGCTATTCCAGCAAGCCTCAAGCTTGTCAAGCTGTCTACCTTGTACCAACCGTCAATGCTCAGTATCGTCAGCTTCCACGTAGTGTTTAAGCGCAGTAAGCTTGTTCTCCCAAAACTGCTCATAAAATGCCAGCCAGCGCTTTAACTCCCGCAGCGGCTCTGTATCCAGCCTATATCTTGTCTCTCTCCCGATTTTACGTTCCTTGACAAGCCCGGCTTCGGCCAGTACGCGCAAATGCTTGGACACTGCAGTACGACTGATGGGGTAATGGCTGCTAATCACCGTTACCGGCAGCTCTTGATCGACCAGCAGCTTCAACAGGCTGCGGCGTGTCGGATCAGCGATGGCCTGAAACACATCATGCTTCTGTGCAGCCCCACTGCTGCTAGCCATTGTCAGCCCTCAATGTAAGCGGCCAGCTTGACGCCAAGCCCGCTCCAGCCATGAGCCATTCTTTCGCGAACGATCGTATGCAGCTCGCCAAATTCCGTGACTTGCTCCGCATACCAGCCGCCATGCGTCAACGTCAGCACCGTCGTATTATTCTGCTCGATCAAATCAAATGACAGCGTCCATGATTTTCCCCATGTGAAACAAAGTCTATGCGGCGGGTCCAGCTCAACCACTTTGCACGGGGAGCTCCCGTACGGTCCCGCCTCCAGATGGAATTCGTGTCCCAGCTCAGGCTTGAAATCGTTCGGCATGAACCAGGCCGCTATTCCCTCGGAAGTAGAAACCGCAGTCCATACCTTAGTAATGGATGCGTTCAATGTTACTGTCTGCACAATATCCGGCAATGCTTCTGTTTGTTTGGTCATTGTTTCATCTCCTTTTGTACCTCTATAATACGAAACCTTTTGGTTTCATGTCAACCGAAAAATAGAGCTGGCTTATTTTACATGCACATGTGGTCAAAAAAATCGGGACGTCCCCACAAGTTATATTCCGACAACCTGCGGGACACCCCTACTTTATTTATTATTCCGATGCCAGCTCAAATTACGCGCTTCATCAATGTTAAATCCAAATTTCGTATAAAAATGCCTGAGCCTCTCCTCATGCTCCTGGTTTGCCGTCTCCTGCATAAACCCGAGAATCGAGTCAATCCCCTGCTTTTCAACCATTTCCTCAAGCAAATAGTTCATCATAATTGACCCGTAACCGCAATTGATCTTATCCTGCAAAATACGGATATAAGATAAGATCAAGCAGCGCGTACCCGGCTTCCATTCCAAAAAGAAAACCGGATCATTGCGGTACCGCTTGGTCGCCACTCCCGTACAATAGACGATGCGTGCATAAATGTGATAACGGTCATACGGCGTATACAAAATAACGGTCTGACCATCCTTGCCCTCTACAATTGCTTGAACAACACAATCATCTTCCTTGATCTGTTGCAGCTGCAACCCGATGTACGCCTTCTCCAACGCAGGCACCACCTTGTATATGAGGTAGGGAGAGTTTACCACCTTATACCGTTAGTGGCAATAGCATTATTTTCTTGCCTTCAGTCATGAGGAGCGAGCAATTCGCCGATCGCCGTTTTAATATTCAGTTCGGCCGCCGGATCCAGCTGTGCCGGATAGCTGAAGGCAAAGCCTGATGTCGCTCCCTCGTACCCGCCTTCCGCAAGTTGTCTGGCGACAGGCACGTAACCGACCATGCCATTGCTATAGCCGAGCGGCAAAATTGTCGATGAAGACTGCTGCTTAATCCACAGTCCGTACTCAACGACCATCTCGCCATTCATGGCCAGCAAGGCTAGCTCTTTCGCCAGTACCAGCAGCTGAATATCGAGCGTAAGCCCCTTTTCCGGCACAAGCCGGCCTGCACGCTTCAGCGAGCGCCAGACCGCTGTTATCGGGTCAGGCTCCTTTAGCGGAGGATGTGTTACATCAAGCGGCGTCTCTCGGAAGGGCAGTGCGGCTTGCACAGTTTTGCCTTCCAGCGGTGCGGGCTCAAGCGGCTTCATTGCTCCTTGGAGTACAGTGGCAACCGCGCCGGCAAGACGTTCTCCAGCTTGAATAACCTCCTCATCGCCGCCGCTGTAAAACTGTCCGTCGCGCTCAAGATGCGGACGGATATCGCCGCAGCAGCCTTGCAGGAAGCAGCTTGCCCCCGCGCCGTATATCGCGTCCAGCCGCTCCATCGCCACCCCGCAATATTCGGCATCTACGCGATTGGCTGAAGTGGTCGTCGGATGACAAGTAAAATGGAACAGCAAGCCTTTCGTTCGCCCGTCGGCAGTCAGGCAGCGAATGACCGTTACCGTATGATCATGTGGGCCTGACGGATTAGGAGCAAAAGCCGCCTCGCCCTTTACAATTTTGCGGCGGTTTACACCGATTCCCTCGCAGCTTCCCATACCAAGCTGCATCGTCACCTCTTCCAGCTGCTCATGCGCCGCCGCTACAGCCTCATGCACCTTCTGCTCCAGAAACATGATATAGGAAGAATCCATAACGCCCAGCTCCGGGCTGAATTCGCCAGTCGTCTGCGGCCCGCCATGCGTATGGGAGGCGTGGAACATGATGCAATCCCTAGCAATGCCCCATTTTCGCGCTATCACTTGTTTCATGGACTGCACATGCGCCGTTCCCCACCAGATAAGATCTGCCTGCAGCAGCAAAGCATGCTTCGTCTCTGAACCTGACCGCTGCCGGAACAGCCACGCCCGCACATGCAATGGGCGTCTCACTTCAGCAGTCCGGTCCTTGCGGTGGGCGAATCCGGCAAGCGGTACAGCGGCGGTTGGCGTTATGTCCAGCTTTGCCGTTCCGAGCTCAATGGTCATCTTATACTCCCCATTTCACGATTTTGCTATTTTTTTGCGCGGGGTCAAATTCCAGTTCCCAATCCGCTCCGGATTACCCGGGTCGCCTTCCAGCAATAATTCATAATTCGCAATTACTTTGCGGAATGCATTCACATATTGATCGAGTACCTGCTTATCCATATGCTTGAACCAAGGGATGTTGAACACCCGCATGTTGACCTGCTCTGTTACCGGCAGGCTGCCGGCCTTCTCTCTAATTTCGCGTTCAACATGAGCAATACGCGTCGGGCGGCCGTGTCCATAAATATCAGCATCGTGAAAGATTGGATGCAAATGAAGCGGCAAATTGCAGCCCGGATAACATTGCGGAACGCCTTCGGCGCGAACCGCCTCACAGAAACGGGTGACAGATAAGCCGCCAAGCTCCTCGCTAATAAATTTGCCGAGCGGATTGTAGAAGCCGCCCATACTATTGCCGGATTCCGGCGTTGTACGATGCGCCCGAATACCCGGAAGCCCTTCCAGCTGATCCCAGAAATAATTCATCGCACGGCTAATTTCATCAATACGCTGCTCGTAATATTTCAGCTGCACCCGGCCTACTGCCGAGCTGACTTGATGCATCCGGTACTTATAGCCGCCAAGCGGCAAGCCGATAAATGGCCGCAGATCTTCCGTCTCGATTTCGTTGTTGTAGCGCTCATAATGGGCAAAAGCTATCGCCCGCTCAAAAATTTCGCGGTCATCGGTCACCAGAATACCCGCTTCGCCAATGGCAAACGCTTTGCCCGACATCAGCGACATAGCCCCGACATCGCCGATCGTTCCCAGCATCCGCCCTTTATAGCGCGAGCCTTGCGCATGGGAGACGTCCTCGATCACTTTCAACTGATGCTTGCGGGCAATCGCCATAATGCGGTCCATATCGGCGGGATAGCCCACATAATGGACGACCATGATCGCTTTAGTCCGGTCCGTAATGCGATGCTCAATATCATCGGGGTCGAGACAAAGCGAGTCCTTATCTACCTCCGCAAATATCGGGGTTGCGCCTAGCGAGTACATTTGCAGCAGAGTAGCCCAATACGTTAAAGATGGACAAATAACCTCGTCCCCTACTCCGATTTTGCAGGCAAACATCGCAGCATGAATAGAAGCCGTTCCTGTATTAAAGCCGAGAGCATAGTCAGTCTGCATCCATGCAGCAAACTCCCGCTCGAACTGTCTGGTAATATCGGTGCCCGACATCGCGCCTTTGCGCAGCACATCAAGTGCAGCCGCTTCGTCCTCTTCAGTAATGATCGGCCAATGGAACATTTCCGGATATTCAGCTGTCACAGCAGGCGTGCCGCCGAAAAGAGCCAATTGTTGTTTTTGCTGGATTGTCATGCTACCACTCCTCGTATTCGCGCTAACAAGCTGAAATCGCTTGATGCGCTGTGATACGTCAAGTGTAGATGATCCCCTTTATGTAGATCGGACATTTTTTAACTCGATTATCTCATTATTTAACTTTGCTGAAATGCTGCCGGTACTTGGAAGACGACATCCCCTTCTTCTTCAAAAAAACGCGCGAAAAGGTTTTGAACGAGCTGTATCCGGCCTCAATTGACACATCCAAAATGCTCATCGATGTAGAGACGAGCAGGCTGCAGCTCATTTCGATTCTTAAATCATGCACGTAATCCGTGAAGGATTTCCCTGTACTCTGTTTAATCATCCTGCTTAAATAGGGAGCGCTTACATAGAGCTCGGCAGCCAATCCTTCCAATGATAAATCCATTAAGTAATGGCTGTGAATATATTGCAGCGCCTGATTGATCTTTTTACTGCCCGGGCTGGCGCCAGCTGCCGCACTCGGGCTTCGGTCAGAAGGTGCCGGCTCCGACAGCGCTGTCCGGTTTGCCGATTCGGCCGATAAATTCTCGCTTCTGGAAATGACGATTAATATTTCGATCAGCTTTGAGCGGATATATGATTGCTTGAACGGCTGCTCGGACAAATATTCGCGGTGAATGTCGATGCATAGACGCTCCAATAGCTGCATTTGCTCCTCTTTCAATTGAAAGAACGGCAGCTTGCTGCTGTTTGAGCTGAAATGAAACAAGCGCTTTAATTCCCTATCCATGTCCGCGGCAAGCAATATGTCCATATCAAACATCAGATTATATTTCTTGTAGCCGGCGGGAGCAATCGGGCGTGTGCCGTGAATGCGGTGCGGCAGCTTGCAAATCACGGTACCGCGGACGGAGGATATCTCCTCTCCATTTACAACATCAAGCGCCGCTCCCTCGATATAGATCGAAATCTCATAAAACTGATGGTGGTGAGGGAGCACCACCTCTTGCTGCACAGCCGTCAAACCAATGACGATCGGGAACGTGAATGTCTCCTGCGAAAGCGTACTGTCGATAATTGGATATTTGGACATTGTTCGATCACCCGCCTGCTTTACTTGCTCCTTATTTTAGCATAACGCGTATCAGCTGAAAACAAAGACTGCCCAGCCATTACCGCGCATTTGGCGGCGGTTGGCCGGACAGTCGCTGATTAGAAGCTGCGCAGCAGCTGCGGATTAAATTGCGGGACCAGCCCTTCTTCCGCCGCGCGCTGCAACAGTGATTCAATAGCGCCATAGCCGCTTTCTCCCAAGTTGGCGGTATAGCTGTTTACATACAATTCAATATGTGCCTGGGCCACATCGGGAGACATTTCCTGGGCATGCTCCATGACATAGGACTGGGATGCTTCCGGGTGCGACCAGGCATACTCGACCGATGCGCGCGTCCAATTCGCCAGTGCCGCTGCATCTAACGAGCGCCGCGCAATAATTGCTCCCAGCGGAATCGGCAGTCCTGTGTCTGACTCCCACCAGCTTCCCATATCTGCAAGCAGCGTTAGCCCATAGTCGGGATACGTAAATCTTGCTTCATGGATGACAAGCCCTGCATCAACCAAGCCATCGCGCACGGCTGGCATAATCTGATGAAACGGCATAATGACAATTTCGCCTATCTCTCCCGGTACCTGCTGGGCTGCCCATAGCCGGAACAGCAAATAAGCAGTGGAACGCTCGCTCGGAACAGCCACCCGCTTGCCGGTAAGCATGGCCGGGTCTGTGAGCCGTCCGCCATCTGACAGCTTTCCGCTTGTCAGCACGAGCGGGCCGCAGCCTCTCCCTAACGCGCCGCCGCAAGGAAGCAGGGCATATCGCTCCAGCACCCACGGCAGAGCGGCATAGGAGATTTTCAGCACATCTGGCCCTTCGCCGCGGATCGCCCAATGATTCGTAATATCAATATCTGCATAGGTCACTTCCAAGGCAGGCGCTCCCGCCACCAAGCCATGAGACCAGGCATGAAACACAAACGTATCGTTCGGACAGGGTGAATAGGCAATCTTCATGCGAACACCTCCGGTAATAGCCTGCATGCCGCTTCCAGCGACTTCAGCGCTTCGCCGATCCGCCATGCATCGCGATTGCGCGGCCCCACTTCATTCGATATTGCCCGCACTTCCAGTACAGGGATTTGCAATTGACTGGCCGCGACCGCTGCTCCGAAGCCTTCCATCGCTTCAGCAGCAACATTAGCCACTCTTGCTTGGATTGCCCCGGCAGTTGCCGCTGTTCCGGTTGCTGTCGTCACAGTGACGACAGGAGCATGGACAGCATGCAGGTCTGCTGCCCGGAGCAGTTCCATCCAGCGGCGTGCAGAGCGTTCGTCGGCTTGCCTTCGGCCCGAGCCGAAGCCCAGTTCGTCCACACTAATAAAGCCCTCCGCCGACTCCGCTCCGAAATCGGCAGCGACAATTTCACTGGCAATGACGATGTCGCCGATTGCTGCATGCTCGCGGAAGCCGCCGCCTATCCCCGCATTAATGATCAGCTCATAGCGAATGCCGCGTGCAGCGGCTTCCAGACAAGCAGCCATCGTGCTGGCAGCCGAAGCAGCGGCGCCAACGCCGCCGGCAAGCACGTGAAAGCCTGGCGATTGCTTCAGTCCGCGCTCCACCGCTTCGCGTTCAGCCTGCACTGAAGTCACAATTAATATGTTATGCATGCATCTTTCTCCTTCCCAGCGCCTCTTATTCATCCAGCGATTGCTTCAGCTTGACGCCCTCCGGCAAAAGTGAGGCAATCGATTCGTGCAGCCTGTCCAGCCCCGGACGATTCTCGCCCATAATCAGAATGACGCCGCGGTCGCCGCTCCGGCGAATTAAACGGCCCATGCCCTGCTTCAGCCGCAGCAGCATATAGGGCAGATCGACATCTTCGAACGGGCGGAGCGCGGCTTGCCGCTTCGCGACAAATACCGGGTCATCGGGAGGAAACGGCAGCGACCACATGATTACATTGGACAACGACGGGCCCGGAATATCAAGCCCTTCCCATAAGCTGACCGCACATAGCACACTATGTTCATCATGCTGGAAACTTTCGATCAGGTGACTGATCTCCTTGTCTCCTTCGTACAAAAACTGCAGGCCGGCGCATTCCGGATAATAAGCGATTTCCCGTTTAAACTGCTGCAGCTCCTCCTTCGTACGGAACAGAATAAGCGCCCGGCCTTCCGTACGCATAAGCATGCGAATGGCTGTTTTCATTTTTTCGGAGAATGTGCCGCCGTATTGCCACTGCGGCATGTAGACTTCCATCTGCTCGGCATAATTGTAAGAAGAAGCTACACTGAAGGACAAATAATCCTCCAGACCGATTCCTTCGGCAATGTACGAGAACGAACCCTCCACCGACAGTGTTGCTGAAGAGAAAATAATCGGCATCCGTGAAGAGAAAATATGCTCCTGCAGCACTTCCTTCACTGTCTTCGGCATCAGAACCAGTGTAATCCCTGTAATGCTCTCGGTCGCCCAACTGATCAGCTTCTCCGGATGCTCGAACAGCTGAAACGCTTTTTGCATCATTTCCAGATGCTCTTCTACAATTCGCAGCTGATATTCATCGAGCGAGAACATCGCCGACTCCATAACCAGCTCTTCCTCAATAATCGTTAACAGCTTGCGGAATGTATGAACCTCGAATAACAGCTGATCCGTCCAGCGAATTTGTCGGCGGTCCGAACCGGGCACCGGCTCCGATGCCTCCTCAAGCGCCGCAAACAGCAGCTGGCTCTGATCGATTGCCTCATCGATTTGCACCGCAAGCGACTCGCGCACCTGACCGCGCAGCAAACGGGTAATCAGCTCTTCAAACGCCATATGCTTCAACCGGTAAGTCAGCGCCTTCTGCGCCGCCGATTCGAGCAAATGCCCTTCATCGAATACAACCGCGCTATGCTCCGGCAACAGCGGCAGCTGGCCTTCCCGCTTTCTGCTCTCGTATGTCCATACATGCTCCATATAGAAGTCATGCGAGCATATAATGAGATCGGCTGCCCGGCGGTAATGATCCCGCGACAGCGTCTGGCCGCAGCGGTGACGCTTCTCGCACACAAAGCAATCGCGAAAGGTGTCCCAGCCGACGCGATTCCACTGCTCATCCGTCAATTCCGGGTAATTTTTACGATCGCCGTAAGCATAGAAGGATTGCATCGCCGCCGGCGAGTTTACAAACTTCGGAAGCTCATCGTAGACCTTCCGATAAATCGCTGTGTCTTCATAGCCGTACCGTGCATCATCCAGCTTGAGCAAACAGACATATTGATCCGGCGATTTGCCGAGTCTGGCGTCAATCGCGAGATTTAGCGCGTTATTCAGCTTCTCGATATCGCCGCCCGGCTTGACCAGCTGCTCAATAAGCGATTCGTCGGCGCAGGCGATGATGACCGGCTGCCTTTTGTAGCGTGCATAACATACCGCATATAACAAATAAACAAGCGTTTTCCCCGTACCGACGCCCGCCTCCGCGAAAATCGTCTCTTTATCGGCGAAGGCCCGCTCTAATTGGTACGCCATATAAATTTGCTCGTCGCGAACTTCGAACCCGGATTCCGGGAGTACATCATAAAAAACATCACCGATCCATTCGCCCACTTGCTGTATAAAAGGCCGGGAATGATCGTAACGAAAAGGATACCGTTCCACGTTTTGCTAGCCTCCAGTAAAATCGGTGTTCGGTGTGCCGTTAACCGTTCATATTCGAAAATTTTATTATCACATGAACACGCTGGAAAAGCAAAGCAAATTTAATTGAAAATTATTCTCACTTTGTATAGCACATTTTTCCCTTCCCATTAATAGGATATTCTATAGGCGCCAAGACATATGGCCCATAGAAAGGTGTGACAATCAATGGATCAACCAACGACATTAAATTATTATGCAGGCGGGAACACCGCTCGCGGCTTCGCGAATCTGTTTGACTCTTCACTACAAAAATTAGAAAAAATCTATATATTGAAAGGAGGACCCGGCACAGGCAAGTCCTCATTGATGCGCTCAATTGCCGAGCAATTTTCCAATCAAAACTTTGATACCTGGCTAATTCATTGCTCCTCGGACAATGACTCCTTGGATGGCGTCATCATCCCTGAGCTTTCCGTTGGCATCGTCGACGGCACGGCCCCGCATGTCATTGAGCCTGAGCTTCCGGGAGCGGTCGAGCAGTATGTCAATCTGGGAGCCGCTTGGGATTCCTTGCAACTGCGCCAGCAGAAGGAGCAAATTGCCTTGCTTCAGGAGCAAATAAGCAGCGCCTTCACGCAAGCCTATGAAAACTTCGGCAAAGCCCTGCGCATTCACGACGAGTGGGAGAGCATTTATATTTCCAAAATGAACTTCGCCGAAGCGAATCTTGTAACAGCGGAATTGGCAGAACAAATTTTTGGCGAGCAGCGACTGGACAAAAAAAGCAGGGTTGACCGGCGCTTTCTTGGAGCCGCCACCCCGCGCGGCGCCGCAGACTTCGTGCCCAATATTACCGAAGGCCTGAGCAAACGCTATTTCCTAAAAGGCAGAGCCGGAACAGGGAAATCCACTTTGCTGAAAAAGCTTGCCGCCATCGCCATGGAGCGCGGCTTCGATACGGAAATCTATCATTGCGGCTTTGATCCGAAAAGCCTGGATATGGTCATCATTCGCGAATTAGGCGTCACCGTATTTGACAGCACCGCCCCGCACGAATATTTTCCCGACCGCGAAAACGATGAAATTATCGATCTGTACGAACGCTGCGTAGCGCCAGGAACTGACGAAGCGAACGCGGAAGCCCTCCAACAGATAGAAGCGCGCTATTCCGCTCAAATGAAGCAGGCGATCGCCCATCTGGCCGAGGCGAAATCATACCATGATCAATTAGAGGTCATTTATAAGCAGGCAATGGATTTCAGCAAAGTAAATGCCATCCGCGATCAAATCGCTGAAGAAATAAAGGCGCTTATTCCCAATTAAAACATCTTTTGTGTGCTCCACGCCAGTTCGGTCATCAGCAGCCTGATGGCCGGGCTTTTTTTTTTATTAATGAACAAATAGCCGCCGCTATACGTCATATCACCAAATACAATCATGACAAGGAGCGAAATCATTGTCCACTACTTCCTTCATACAAGTCGACGGCGTCTGTAAAAGCTTCTCCGGGCAAGCTGTCCTGCAGCAAATGAGTTTTCATGTAGAAAAGGGCAGTATTGTTGGGCTTCTGGGCCCCAACGGATCAGGCAAAACGACGATGATCCGGCTGCTGAACGGCGTAATCGATGCCGATGAGGGCACAATGAGCGTTGGCGGCCTTGACCCGCTAAAGGATGGCGACCGCATCCGGTTAATGAGCGGCATCGTCACGGAAAGTGCGGGCCTTTATGATGACATGAGCGCTATTGATAATTTGCAATTTTTCGCCACTTTATATGGTGTGAGCGATCCGGCAAGAGCGGATGAGCTGCTCGAATATTTCGGGCTGAAGGAGCATCGCAACAAGCCCGTCGGGACATTCAGCACCGGGATGAAAAAAAGGCTCGCTTTAGCGAAAGCGCTGGTGCATCGCCCGCAGCTGCTTTTTCTGGATGAGCCTACGAACGGACTGGATCCGGAAGGCATCCGCCTTGTACTGCAATTTATTAAACAATTGAATGAGCAGGAAGGGACTACTGTCTTCATGTGCTCTCATGTATTGCACCAAATGGAATCGATTTGCAGCTCGTATATTTTTATGGAGCGCGGCCGCGTTCTTGCCTCCGGCACACAGGCCGACATCGAGGCAAGATATATGACACAAGTCACCGTGCTTATTGAGACTGGCGCTATCCCGCAAGGCGGCAGCTATGCCGGCTACCCCGCAGAACGGGTCGATGCCCGCAGGCTCCGTTTCCGGTTGCCTTCAAAAGCCGATATCTCTGATTTGCTGCGCACGCTGCTGGCAGATAGCTGGGTCAATACCGTCCATATCGAAAACCGCGATTTGGAATCGCTCTATTTTCAAGTACGGAAGGAGCACGCTTAACATGAACAAAACGGTCATTTTGGCAATCGCCCGCAAAGATATCCGCCAAATCACCTCCAACGTGCAGGTTTGGCTGCCGATGGTTATTATTCCGCTCGTTTTTTGCATCATATTCCCGCTTACGATCGTGCTATTCTGCAAATATGGCGATTTGACAGCAATAACAACAGGAACAATGCGTGAGCTGGTAGACCGTCTGCCGACGGGTATACCGCTGCTGCCGGAGGCAGGCATTTCTGAAATGAATGGGAAAATTCTTTATTTTACGCTCAACTATATGCTGCTCCCATTGTTTTTGCTGCTGCCTATTATGGCATCCAGTGTCATTTCGGCCAACAGCTTTGTCGGCGAAAAGGAACGCCGGACAATGGAAAGCTTGCTGCTCTCTCCTATCCGTATTCAAGATTTAATGGTCGGCAAAATGCTCGCCTCCTTCATACCTGCCTATACCCTTTCACTTGGCGGCTTTCTCGCCATTGGGATCATCGTCAACACGATGACGTTCGGCATGTTCGACGGGTGGCTGTTTCCCAGCCTGAACTGGGTGATCGTGATCCTATGGCTTGTCCCATCCTTTACGATCGTCAGTATACTGCTCAATGTGCTGATCTCCGCCAAAGTAAAAACGTTCCAGGCCGCTCAGCAAATGTCCGGGCTTGTCGTGCTGCCAATCATAATGCTTCTAGTGGGACAAATGAGCGGCATCCTGCTCTTAAGCCCTTTACTGCTCATTGTGGTTGGGGCAGTGCTGCTGCTGGCCTGCCTGTTCATGCTGCCGCGCATCGCCCGTTCCAACAATCGCAACGCGCTGTTTGAGCGTCAGATTTGATTTCACACCAGCAAAAAGAAATGCGCAAAGCTCTCCGCTCTGCGCATTCTCCTTTTCTTTCTCATAGCTGCGGCTTATCCTCCAGCACAACAACTGGCTGCTTCGTTCCGTGCAGCTCGAAGACGATAATTTCATTCTCGCCTGCTTTAAGCAAAGGCCCCGGAATGTATAATGTTTTTTGCGGCCCGGCTTCCCAATAACGCCCCAGATGGAATCCATTTACATATACATTGCCTTTCACCCAGCCATCCAGACGAATGAACGTATCGGCGGTCTGCTCGGCCGTGAATACTCCTTTATAGAATACGGGACCAGCAGCATTCATTTCCTTAACTTCCCCTGGCTCGCTTGCTGCAAATCGAAGCTGGCTGACATCTGACAGCGCCAGTGAGCGGATTGTCCAATCAAACAAGAACTGATTGTTCAGACGCACGCCTTCCGTAATCCCTTTGTAGTCCTTCAGCTGCGGCCCATAGTTGACCCGCCCCATATTTTCGACCAAAATATCGAGTCTGGCTCCCCCTTCGCCAATTGGCAGCTCGAGCGGCTGGGCATTCCATCTCTCAACCGTCCCGACATAGCTGCCATCCAGGAACACGATAGCCCGATCATGCACATCCTGTATTGTCAAGCTTTCTGCCGGACGAGGCCCGGACACATGACAGCTGTACAAAATAAACCCATAGCTTTGGCCAAGCTTCTCCATCGGCTCTGGACATCTGCGCTTCACTGCGCTCGAAAGCTGATCAAGCTGCTCAAACAGCACAGCCTGCTCTGTCATTGTTACTTCGCCGAAGCGATGCGCCGGGATTGGCTCCGGCAATGCCGGCCATTGCTGCTGCTCCTCAGCAGAAGTAAACTTTCTTAGCACCTCCTGCACCGCAAAAAACTTTTCGGTCGGCTCCCCTTGCTCATTTAATGGCGAATCATAATCGTAGCTTGTAACGGTCGGCTCATACTCATGAGAATGATTGGCGCCGTTGAAATAACCAAAATTCGTGCCGCCATGGAACATGTAGAAATTGACGGAAGCTCCGCATTCCAGCATCTCTTCCAGCACCTTGGCGACATCCGCTGCATCGCGCGTATGGTGCGTTTCCCGCCAATGATCAAACCAGCCATTCCAAAATTCCATACACATCAGCGGCTGATCCGGACGATATTCGAGCAGCTTACCGAACGCTTCTTTCGGCCTCGAGCCGAAATTAACCGTCGCCCATACATCGGGCACTGTACCGCCCTGCAGCATGGCATCAAGAGGACCGTCAGATGTAAACAGGAGCACATCGATTCCGCGCGCTTTCATCGCCTGCTGCAAGTAAATCAAGTAATCCTGATCATTGCCGTAGCTGCCGTACTCATTTTCAATTTGCATGGCAATAATCGGGCCGCCGTTCGTACACAGCAGCGGCTGAAGCCGCGGCAGCAGCTCGTCATAATAAGCGTCAACTTTGTCCAGAAAAGACCGGTCGAGACAGCGCAGCTTAATATCGGAATTCGCCAGCAGCCAGGCCGGCATGCCGCCAAACTCCCATTCTGCACAAATATATGGGCTCGGCCTTACAATAACGTGCAGCCCAAGATCGCCCGCGACCCGGATAAACCGCTCGAGATCGGCCATTCCTTCAAAGCAGAACTTTCCTTCCTCCGGCTCGTGCAAATTCCACGGCACATATGTCTCCACTGTATTAAAGCCGCAGGCTTGCAGCTTGCGCAGCCTGTCCTCCCAATATTCTGGCACGACCCGAAAATAATGGATTGCTCCTGACAGCAGCCTGATCGGCTTACCATTAAATACAAGCTCTTTTCCTGCTATATCAAAGTTGCCCATTTTGCTCATCCCCATTGCAAGTTTATTTATCCTTCCCCTTCATCCTAATGAAAGCCGTCAGGAAGAACAATAACCAAACTATGCATTGATTTGACCTTTTTAGCCGTCATCCCGGCAAATATGGTATGATCGTATCAACTGGACAAGGGGGAACCGCATATGGACATCATGCTTCGATTTCCGAATACTAGCACTGCGCTGCAGGTAGTTGGCTGCCATTTTAGCACAAAGCCTGGCGGTTGGACCTACAGAGAGCATCACCATCATCTTTACGAACTGTTTTACTGTATGGAAGGGCAAGTGCAAATCTGTGTGAATCCGGCTGTTGTCAAGCTGCAGCAGGGCGACTGGCTGCTGATCAAAACCGGCGCCAAGCATAGCCTTCACAACGACACCGACCATATGTTTTCTTATTTCAACTTTCACTTCGACATCGATGATCAGGACGTCCGCAAGCGCCTTTCTAGCGCGCCCTTTCAATATTTTCCCGCGTCGCTTACGATGCAGAGCCCGCTCCTGGGACGGATTCGCGAGCTGGAGCAGCTCATGCGCAGCAACGCGCAAACATCTGGAACAATGCAAAATTTGCCCGAGCAGCTCGTATCTCTTTCTGCCGAAGAGAATTTAGCCGTGCAAGGCACAAGCCTGCTGATCATTTATGATATTTTGCGTCTGCTCCGCATGCAAGAAGCCGGCGGCAGCGCCTCTGCCCATGCTTCGGCAGCGCCTTACATTTCCGCCTTTGCCGCCGATATGGCCAATGCCATCGAAGCAAAGCTTGCCCAGCAGCAATATGCCGAAGCGTCAATCGCCGATGTCGCTCATTCACTCAATTTGAGTCTCAGTCAATGCTCCAAAATATTTCAACGCGTCTATGGTATTTCACCGCGCCATTATGTCAGCCGGCTAAAGCTGATCAAAGCGAAGCAACTGCTGTCCACGACGACGATGACGATCAATGATATCGCCGAAACGCTCGGCTTTCAGTCCGCCAGCCACTTCTCCCGCCAATTTCGCCGCTGGACCGGACAGTCTCCTCTGCAGTTTAGAGGAGCTGCCGCCACCACCAAAGAAATGCAAACAGAATAATAAAGCAGCCAACGAGCCAGGTGTCGCGCCAGCGCCATTGTTTAACGGCATTAATGATTGGATAATTGCGTTTGCCGACGCCCCGGCTTTCCAATGCCGCTGCCACTTCCTCTCCCATACGGAACATCGCCAGCAAAAAAGGGATCGATGTATCTTTTACTCTGCCGATCGCCCCCCGAAACGTCAGTCTTGCCACTTTTCCTCGCGCCAGCGCAATTCTGCTAAACTTCCCCCACTGCTCGAGCAGCACTGGAATAAACCGCAGCAGCAGCGTAACCGCCAAAATACATTTTTGGGCCCATAATGGCACCCGCCCCCGTACGGAAAGCAGCTGCTCAAGCGAACGCCGCAGCCTTAACGGGGTAATAGCTAGCGGCAGACCAAGTCCGATCAGCATCGCAAGCAGCGGACGCACCAGTCCATGCAGCGAACGCAGGAACGCCTCCATCCCCCACCATGAGCCGCCTCCTCCGGCGCCAAGCCCCGCAAAGATAGAGAGCAGTATAGTAAACAGCGTCAGCATCGCGATCGGGATCCGCCATGGCCGCAGCGGCACACGGGCAATCACAATGACAGCAGCCGTCAGTACTGCCCCCCATGCAACGCCAGCCCATGTTTGCTGGACTAAAATGCCTGCCGACAGCAGAATATAAGCAAGCCAGATGGCACGGGGATCAAAGGACGCAATAGGTGAAGGCGGGTTCACAGGTACAACGCTTCTTCGCACAGGTTTTGATCCGGATTCGGAACCGGGTCCGGTTGCAGGTCCGGTTCCGTCTGTCGCCCGCGCTGCCCCATGATCCGGTTTTCCCCCGCCGCGGGAACGACAGCTCTCATGCGCGTTGTCAGGCTGTTCTCCCCCTATCTCCACTTGTGCCTCTGCGAGCGCCTTAGGCTTCCATATCAGCGCTTCTGGAGCTCCGCGCTGCCACAGCATATGGGCTATCTCCAGCCATTCCGGCACGAGCATGCCGGCACGCGTGAAAATAGCCGGATCCGCGAGCAGCTCTTCGCTCGTCGTTCTCATTATTTCACCGCTAGTCGCCATAACAAGCACTTGATCTGCCAACGGCAGCGCCCAATCACTTTCATGCGAGATAAGCAGGATGCCCTGTCCGTGCTGTCTGCTTCGCCGCAAAGCGGCGGCAAGCAACTCATGTCCGGCGGCATCCAGGCCCGCTGTCGGCTCGTCCAGCAGCAGCCATGCGGCAGGAACAGCAAGCAGACAAGCAATTGCCGCTCTGCGCCGTTCTCCTCCGCTCATTTGATAAGGATCGCGCTGCAGCCAGCCCCGATCCCAGCCAACTGCCGCCAGAGCCTCGTCAATTCGCTCTTGCTGCTCCTCCTCTGACAGCCCGTACGGATGAAGCACATATTCCAGCTCAGCAGCCACCGAGCGCGCGAATAACTGCTCCTCCGGCGATTGCCCGGCGTAGCTATATGCGCGCAGGGCCGCTTCATTTACCCGCGGCTTGCGGCGGCCGGTCTGCCATAACGGTTCTGCCCCATAGCCGACAGCCAGGCCGTCCGGAGAGCGCAAGCCGGCAGCAATTTCCATTAATCTGCTTTTGCCTGCACCGTTGGCGCCGAGCAGGACAGTAATGGTACCTTGATGAAGCTCCAGCTTTCGGGTCGTACCGGGCAGCATATTTATCGTCAGACTGTTCGGCTTATTCATCGCTCGTTCAACACCTTCCGCCACTCGGCCGATGTTACGGGCAGCGGGTCAGCCAGGAGTCCTTGACGGCTCCATTCCACAGCGAGCGCCGCCAAATATGGCAGACGCAATCCGCAAGCTTCGCAAGGAGAAAGTCTCTCCTTAGCCCGATTTGCCGCACAGTTCCCGTAAAAAAAGCTGCGGACATTTCCATCAAAGCTGATTTCCCCCTCGCGCATGGCAATGATCCGCTGCCCGGGGTTCAACTCCTGCAGCCGCTGTGTCACCCAGACGACGGCCGCCCCGCGCTCATGCATGGAGCGAACCAATGCAAGCGCGCGAAGGCCCGCCTCATCATCAAGCATAGAAGTCGCTTCATCACAGACGATCAATGGCGCATCCACGGCCAGAGCGGCTGCGATTGCCGCCATCTGCCGCTGACCGCCAGACAAATACTCCCATGAAAGATCGGCAAGAGCCGATAGCTGCGTATGTTCTAGAACAGCTGCTATGCGGGTCTCGATTTCTGCTGCAGACAGCCCCCGCCATTCCAACGCAAAGCGAATTTCTTCCCGCGGGGTCTCACCGAACAGCTGTACATCCGGCTGCTGCATCACATACGGCGCCGGCATTGCGCCGGCAAAGCCGCGCTGCATCAGACCCGCCGCTCCCTCGACAGTAACACCGGCAATAAGACGGGCAAGCGTGGATTTGCCGCAGCCGTTTGTGCCTACAATATTCAGCCATTCCCCCGGCGAAATCATAAGATGGATGTTATTCAATATGCGCCGCGGATTTTGTTCGGCAGCGTCCCGCTCAGTCGCTGCAACTACATTGTCCAGCATAAAGCTTGATTCATTATGTATAACCGTCAATAGAAATTCCCTCTTCCCAAGTGAAAGCTCTCGTGCTACAATGCAATCTGTATTTGTTAACCACGCACATAAAAATTAGGTTAACATTAGAGAGGAGATTTTTCAATGGTTTCATCCCAGCAAACTCAACAGCCGCAAGAAATTTCCAGCGCCCAGCCTGTCAGCTGGATTCGCGGCATCGTCTTCACAGCCTTATTCGCGGCCCTTTTTATTTTGTTTAGTTCGGTACAATTTCCTGTTTGGTTCACACCTGTCCCCTATACATTGCAGACATTAGCGGTCATGCTCGCTGGCGGCTTGCTCGGGGCCTTTTATGGCTTTTGGAGCATCGCGCTTGTCATTGCGCTGACAGCAACCGGCCTTCCCCTTTTGCACGGCAATGGCGGTTTGTCCTATTTAACAGGCGCGACCGGCGGCTTTATTTGGCTCTTTCCTGTTGCCGCGCTGCTCATCGGACTTGTAAGCGACCGGCTATTCCGCAACCGGAAAACGATCGGCGGCAAACAATCGCTCTGGCTGCTGGCAGCTATCGTCGCTTTCGGCATCCTCATGGAATATGCCGGCGGCATGGCTTGGCTAATGTACAAAACTGGCATGAGCCTGCCTAAGGCCCTATCGGCCGCCTGTTATCCGTTTTTGCCGGGCGATGCCGCCAAAGCCGTCATTGCAGTGTTCTTAGTCCGCACATTGCGCCCGTTTCTGCCAAAATTGCGCTAAAATGCATGCGAGCAGCCGCGTCCTGCTGGAAAGGACAAGGCTGCTCCGAAGTGAGCGGACTGTGGGAGGCTGTCGATTCATGGTGGACATCTGTAAGCGCGGAGCGAAGCGGGCATGAGCGGACCGTAGATCCGTTATCTGTGAACAAAACAGCTGGTACGCTTGCTCTCAGACCGTAGATCCGTTATTGGCCTCAAATCGCCGCTAGACTCCAGCAAAGTCTGCAAATAACGGATCGTATGTCCGCATGGCCTCCAGTTGCCCGCTTCTGCGGCAAATAGTCCCCAGAAAACCGGCAGCCTGCTCCGCTCCTTTAGTCTTCCTTCTTTTCATCCGCATCCTGATTGAAATACTTATCGTACCGGTTATCCACTTCGCGGGCCATTTGGCGGTATTGCCGCGTTTCCTCGACAATTGGATCATGAACCGCTTGCACCCGAATCTCATATTTGGGCGACAGCTTCGCGCGCACACGCCGATCGCGTTCTTGTTCATCCACTTCTTCCGGCTGCAATTGCTCCGCCAGCTCCCGCTCAATCTCCAGCCGTTTCTCATCCTGCTTTTCCATCGTCGACTCATCCTTTCCGGCGTTTAGTTTACTTCATCAGCTTTTTCCACAAGCTCAGCCTGTTCTTATCAGAGGGGTAGCGAAAACGAAAATCGAATTTCGTCGTCTGCTTAAGCACACTCTTATAGTGGGAAAATGTGCGGAAACTATACTCTCCATGGTAACTTCCCAATCCGCTGCCGCCTACACCGCCAAACGGCAAATATGGAGTAGCCAGATGCATCAAAGTATCATTGATACATCCTCCGCCAAATGAAACGGCTTCAACAATTCGCTCCTGTACAGGGCGCTGTGTCGTAAACAGGTAGAGCGCCAGCGGCTTGGGCGTGTAATAATTAATGTCGTTAATGACATCCTCGATATCGTCATAAGTGATGACAGGAAGAATAGGGCCGAAGATTTCCTCCTGCATGACTCGGTCATCCCAGTCCACACAATCAAGCAAGGCAGGCGCAATCTTCAGCCGCACCTCGTCTGCCTCGCCGCCAACTACGACCTCCCCTTCCTGCAAATAAGCGAGCAATCGTTCAAAATGGCGGCGGTTGACGATTTTTCCGTAACGATCCGACTGTAACGGAGTTGTCCCATACATCGCTTCGATTGCAGATTTCAATTCTGAAAGCAGCGCCTGCTTCACCCTTCGGTGAACAAGCAAATAATCCGGGGCCACGCAGGTTTGACCGGCATTCATCAGCTTGCCGAATACGATTCTTCTCGCTGCCAGCGGCACATCCGCATCGTAATGAACGATGCAGGGGCTCTTGCCTCCCAGCTCCAATGTAACTGGAATTAACCGGCGCGCCGCTGCCGCCATAACCTCCTTCCCTATCGCTGTGCTCCCAGTGAAAAAAATATAGTCTACCGGCTGCTCTAGCAGCAGCTGGCTGACCTCAACATCGCCTTCAATGACGGCAACATGCTCAGGCGGAAAGCTGCTGCTTATCAGCTCGGCTAAAGTGCGAGAAACATGCGGCGTCAGCTCGGATGGCTTAATGATCGCCGTGTTGCCTGCGGCAATCGCCCCGATCAGCGGCGCCAACGCCAGCTGAACCGGATAATTCCATGGTGCAATAATAAGCACAGTTCCATAAGGCTCCGGGCGAATCCACCCTGTTGAGCCGATATGCGTGAGCGCCGTTTTTACTTTTCGCGGCTTGGCCCAGCGTTTTAATCGTTTTAGCGTCAAGTTGATTTCCTGGTAGAGAAAGCCGATCTCCGTCAAATAAGCCTCGGTATCCGACTTATTCAGATCGCTATAAAGCGAAGCCATAATCTCCTTCTCATGCTCTTGGACAGCTTGTTTTAGCTGTTTGAGCGCAGCCGCTCGCGACGCAAGCGGCTTAGTTTTGCCTGCGGCAAAATAACGCTGCTGCTCTCTTACAATCTCCTCAATCTCATGAAGCCTGACCTGGTTCGCTATGACGATCAGCCCCCTTATCCTACCTACCCTGCCTTGCTTCTTTAATGCGATCTTATCGCATTCCATGTTTTCTGGCAAATGTCAGGAAAAAAAAGAAAAACGCCTGACGGCGTCCTTGGTCCTATCGCCAAGTTTTTTCTCCGTTCCATCTAACGGAAGTCGCGGACCTTATTTCGTCAATTCCCTTCCCTTTTGACGGAAATGAGCGATCTTAATTCGACGTTTTCTTGCGAAATCGGGCTCATCATCATCAAATAGGGGCGCATAGTTCCGTTACAATTTCAAATTGGTCGAATTTTCGCAAATAGCGGCTCTGGCATCCGTTAGCATTCGTTCATCACGAACGAAGCGGACCCGAGCGGACCGTGGATCCGTTATCGGTGAACAAACCTGCCAAAACGGCTTCCTCGCGGACCGTAGATCTGTTATTGGTCTCAAACCCCCGCGAAAACCCGGCAAAATCAGCAAGTAACGGATCCTGTGTCCGCGAAACCTCTGAATGGTCGGTATTCGAAAAAATAGTGGATCGTGTGTCCACTTGGCTAAGAAAACACTTTACGTTAAGGCCACACGAGCCAAAATTTTATAAATTCTGGCGTGTACGATCAAGAAGAAACGGCTGACGCCATCCTGGCGCGAAGCAAGTTTCTTCCCTAGAAATATAAGCTGTGTATAAGGTGAAACTTATACTTTCTTATATTTTGAGAAAAACTTCTATCGAAGTCCTTCAAGGATGTGCGACCGCGTTTAAAGGTAGTTTTTATCGCCATTTTCCCGCACAGCTTGGAAACTTATAAATTCTTATGTGGTAAAAAAAGGAACACCCGTAGGTGTCCCTTTGGCTTATGGAATAAATTGCTGTACAATCTTGACAACCTTGCCATCGACTACTGTCAAATGGTAGGGAAATTCGCTCAAATCTACGATGTCCTTCTGGTCGAAGATTTCTTGCAGCTTCGCTACTGTAATCGGCTCATTCCATACCGTGTCGACATCTTCAATGTTGCCTGTCTTGTCGTATACCTGCATGAGCACTTCAGCTTGCGGATCAACGGCGAGCGTCTTCAGCTCTTCGCTGTCATTTACGATATAGTAGCCGTCCGGCGCACCGTCAAGCTCTGCATCCGGCTCACGCTCCTTAAAAATCTTGTCAGCCGCTTCACCCTCATACCAGTCGATGTTGTCCACCGTCAGGAGAATTTGACCATTCTTGGTTTCAATATGATCGATATAAGCAGTCTCCATATTGGAGGTCGGAACGACTGGTTCATATTTGTCATTGCCTACTGCATATGCAGTCACAATAAAGAATGACAAACAAAGTATTGCAACCACTGCGCCTAATGTTGTTTTCTTCATATTGAATCTCTCCTTTGGACGCTCATCCGCTGCTAGGTACACTGCTCTCTCCGATGCAGAAGCGAAGTGAAAATCGTCAATTTGTTTCGTTGTTATTAATATAAACGATCCAAAGGGTTAAATTGTTTCAAAAAAGTTACAACTTCTCATAATTTTAATTTTTGTTACTTTTCGCGCATTTTAGTTGGCTTTGAACAGGCCGTAACCGGCTAGAGGGACGACCGGATTTTCATCATAGAGCAGTCCTTCGGACTTGCTGTTCAGCGCGATATCAACAAGCCATTTTGTAAAATCGGCGACATTCATCTCCGCCATTTCCTCCAGGCTATAAAAGCCGGCGTCATCCACTTCGACACCGTCCGGACACGGTTCTCCACTAACATAGTCCATTGAAAATGCCACGTACACATTATGAATCGCTCGCGGCTGATCGCGCAGTGCCGCCACACCTGTCACGACCGCATCGATGCCGGCCTCCTCCTGCACTTCCCGCCGAATCGTCTCATGAATCAGCTCGGTCTGTTCGACATAACCGCCCGGGTTCGTCCACTTGCCCTTTCCCGGCTCTTGCGCGCGGCGCACCAGCAAAACTTTGTTATCTTTCACGACAAGCGCTCCCACACCGATGCTGTAATTTCCCCAATGCACAAAATTGCAGGCTTCTGCCGAGCAAGCCATTCTCATTACGCCGTCTATATCCTGTAAAGTAAGCGGAGCACCGCATGTCATGCAAAATTTCACTTCCAAAGCCGCCTCATCCTTTCCTGTCGTTAGATATTCATCATATATGCTGCTATCAATGCGGCAGTATTTACTACGGCATCTGTATGCGTACGCTCCATGCCGTGAGAAGCATGGACCCCGGGCCCAATAAGCGCTGCCCGGATATTGCTGCCCCCGCGCAGTGCTGCCGAGGCATCCGAACCATATTGCGGATAAATGTCAATCGCAAATGGAATTGACTCCCGCTTGGCCAGCTCAATTAATTTGCCGGTCATCCGGTAATCATAAGGTCCCGAGGAATCCTTGGCGCAGATGGACACATCGCGCTCTGTCGCGGATAAATCGTCGCCAAGCGCCCCCATATCGACCGCTATCAGCTCCGTAACGTCGGGCGGAATATAAGCTGCGCCATGTCCAACCTCTTCATAGGTAGAAAAAATGAGCTTTACAGCACCCGCCGGCTTCCTGCCTTCGCGCGCAAGCCATTCCAGAACACCGAACAAAGCGGCTACACTCGCTTTATCGTCCAAATGCCGCGACTTGATCCAACCCTTCGACAGCACTCGCGTGCGCGGGTCCCAAGATATAAAATCCCCTACCGCTATTCCGAGCTCTTCTACGTCCGCCTTGCTCGTCACTGCTTCATCCAGCCGGATTTCCATGTTCGCCTCTTCGCGCTTCAGCTCTCTGGCGTCAGGATAGACGTGGACAGAAGGCTTGATTGATAATACAGTTCCTTCAATCTGCCGGCCCGCCCTTGTATGCACAAGACAATATTCTCCTTCAACCGATTGCATCGCGTAGCCGCCAACCGGAGTAAAACGGATCATGCCGTTCCCTTTGATCGCTCTGACCATCGCGCCTAATGTATCTACATGGGCGGAAATACCAAGCACCCCCTTATTGCTGGGGCCAGCAGCTTCGCCGGGAATTGCAACGATGCCGTTCCCTTTGGGTGTAAGCTCCATATGATAACCCAATCTGGCAGCTTCACCGCACAGAAGGTCCATTATCGCCATACAAAATCCGCTCGGGCTAGGCGTTTGCAGCAATTGCTGCAAAAAACCGATCATATAGTCGCGGTCCAGCTTTGGCAGTAAAGGTGCGCTCATTTCCCTTCATCCTTTCTGTTTATCGCAGTAATGCTTTTAAATCATCTACATTCGGCAAGCGCAGCGTTGCAATCAGTTTTCCGTCCGATACGCGAACTTGATCCACCTTAATTATTCTCGGCAGCTGCTCGCCAATCGGCATATATACAGGCTCAAACCAATCGGTATTTAGCGATATGCCTCTAATTTTGGCTTCCTCTACTGTGGCAACCAGGTTAGGCGCCTGCCAGTCAAGCCGATAGGTCAACGTTAGCCCCACCGGGAGTATCCCTTTCCATTTTATGTTGACATCCGCAATAAGCCGATCCCGACTAAAATGAAAGTTTGCGCCTGTCAATTCTACATCCGGCTGATATTGCTTCTTTTGGCTAAGCGACGCTTTCGCCAAATTGTTTACATCCTCAGCTGTGAGCTCAAGATCGGGCGAGAGCGCCAGTGCCATATCGATCGCGCGATCCTGAAGCGGAACCTCCTCATGCTGGAAATCCAGTGATTCCGTAGGCCACACATACCAGATTGCTCCCGCGCCGGCCAGCAATACTAATACAAGAAGTGCAATCACTGCATTTAACAATCTCTTCATAATAATCCTTCCTATCTCTCCCAATGTCACCATTATGCACGATGCTGCCTCTTCGATTATAACACGCTCATTAACTGGCACAATCCGTTAACCGCAAAAAATGACAAAAAGCTGCACAGCAAAACAGCCCCCTCCAGCTGCAAAATGCAGGGAAGGGGCTGCTGTAATATCATCTTAGAAAGAGGCGCCAGCTTCCGCTGCTTCTTCGACGCCTGCCTGGATAATCTCTGCACTGCGGTCTGGGTATTGGTTATGGCCTTCAACAACGACAGACGTAATATCATCAATGCCGAATTGTCTCATGTTGAGCTCAACAAGACGAAGCGACATCTCTGCAGCTTTCGCCGCTTCGGAAGAATAATCGCCGCCGCGCGCATTCAACAGAGCGACCTTCTTGCCGCCTGCCAAGCCTACTGGACCTTGCGGCGTATAACGGAACGTTTTGCCCGCTTGATTCAAATAGTCGATATAGGTATGCAGAATTGCAGGAACGGTGAAGTTCCAGAGCGGGAAACCGAAAACCACTTTATCCGCAGCCAAAAATTGCTCTATATAATGGTTCGCGATTGCCAGTTGCGAAGCTTCGCGCTCCGTCAACTCCAAGCCGCGAGCCGACTTGAAGATACCGTTGATCATATCGGAATCCATGTAAGGAATTTCTTCCGCATACAGATCCAGCTCGATAATTTCATCATTCGGGTTGGCCTTGCGGTAGTTTTCCAAAAAAGCGTAATACAATTTCACACTTACTGCCTGCTCTACTGGACGATCATTTGCTTTAACAAAAAGTACAGTTGCCATAATACTATTCTCTCCTCCAACTATTGACCATACTTTACATACTTTTTTGTTTCTTAATCATAAGTGAGCAACTTACTTTTTGTCAACAACCTTTTTATGAGATAAGCTGCGGGAGCTCGTCTTTAAACAGATTCCAGTTCGCAAACATCTCCTGCCCGTCCAGCAAGCATGCATCCAAACCCGCTATAATAGCGGCTTTATCCATGTCCAGTCCAATAAAAACAATCTTGTTCACCCGATCGCCATATTTGGAGCGAAGCACCTCCGCCATGCCCGGTTCGGTCTCACAAATCATTTGCTGCTCCTCTTCTGACAACGCTGCCGCCCAATAACCGGCTGGCCCAATCTGAACGGACGGACCGGCCTGGCTGATGCTTTGCGCCATATCGTTGCGGCTCGCTAACCACATAATCCCCTTCGCTCTTACGATCTCAGCCGGCCATTCCGCCATCCAATTCATCAGCCGTTCCGGATGAAACGGCAGCGACCGCTCATAAACAAAGGAAGCTATGCCGTACTCTTCTGTCTCCGGCGTATGCGCCCCATTCGACAATTCTTGTATCCACCCGGCCGCTTGACTCGCCTCCTCGAAATTAAACAATCCTACATTCAAAATTTCAGCTGGATCAACCTGCCCATGGCTGGCACGAATTAATTTCGCTCGCGGCTGCAGCTTGCGCAAAACATTTTCCAGCTTAAGCAGCTCGTCTTCGGTTACTAAATCACATTTGTTCAGCACCAGCACATCGCAAAATTCGATCTGGTCTATCAGTAAGTCGACTACATCTCGCGTGTCCTCCTCGCTAATGGCCTGTTGGCGGCGCAGCAGCGAATCTCCGGAGGAATAATCATGCCAGAACCGGTAAGCATCGACTACTGTGACCATACAATCCAAACGGCAATAAGCAGACAAGTCGATTCCGTGCTCCTCATCGATATACGTAAACGTCTGCGCTACAGGAACCGGTTCCCCGACGCCTGTTGACTCGATCAGAATATAATCGAATCTTCCTTCCAATGCGAGCCGCTGCACCTCCTGCAGCAAATCCTCGCGAAGTGTACAGCAGATACAACCATTGGACATTTCCACCAGCTTTTCTTCCGTGCGGGAAAGACCCCCTCCGCCACGCACCAAATCAGCATCCACATTGACTTCGCTCAAATCGTTGACGATCACCGCCACTCTGAGCCCCTGGCGATTATGTAGAACATGATTCAATAAAGTTGTCTTTCCTGCCCCCAAATAGCCGCTCAAAACTGTAACCGGTATTTTATTTGTTATCATCTAAAACCTCACTCCAATACTTTATTGTAATTATTACGGTTATAAGACGTAAGAAAAAGCTGACTCGCACAAACTCGGTTGAACTAAAGCGTAATTTTTACGTTTTAATATTAACAGCTTGCATTTTCTAAGTCAACCCCCGAATTAGACGATTGGGGCCGTTCTTGGTGAGGAAGCAGACGGAAGGGAAGTTGGTTCAGGGGCAATTAAAAGAAGGATCTCTCCCATCCGGGTAGCCTTCGCTGTGCATCCAACAATTAAGCGAACCTACGGAGGCTGTCGATTTGCCGTGGACAACGATTTTTTGTCGCAGAAGTGGGCAACTGTCAGTCACGCGGACATTCGATCCGTTATTTGTCTGAAAAACAGGCAAATGGGTAGTTTCGCGGACAGAGGATCCGTTATTCGCGGATTTTGCCTGACTTTCGCGGTGATTTGAGGCCAATACCGGATCTACGGTCCGCGAGCAAGCCGTTTTAGCTATTTTGTTCACAGATAACGGATCTACGGTCCGCTCGGCTACTTTCTCCCACACTTGCCGAAGGAAGCGCGGCAGACCTCGCCGCGACGGTCCACTTGGCTCCCCCTCGCCACTCTGGCAAGCGAATCGCCAACACGCTAATGGCTTGTCCGCAATGAATAGCCTCCCTCTTACGATCCGTCAAAGTACACAAACAGCCTCAGCAACTGAAGCATAGCGGCAAATAAGCGATACGGCGTTTGTCACTTCACCTGCCCGCCTGTTGTGCAGCTAAATATCCCTAATCGATTCCCATTCGGCAGCAGTAAGCCCTTCTTCTACAGCAAAATCATAATCTTCGATGTCATAAACCTGAACCGGAACTTCCCCTTCGACCAGACGATCCTGGAATTCAAATTGATCGGATAACACGGGAATATTCAGCTTTAATGCCGTTAACAATACTTCTGTCTCGATCGGATCAAAAAACTCGCCGTATTGAGCATTATCGACTGCATGAATGACAGTAAACTGAATCAGCTCGTTCAAAATTAGCGGTGAGCTTTCCCGCCAAGGCACCTGCAGTGCGCGTTCAATCTTTTTGCGATTGAGCGGATCTTCGAAGAAGGCAATCAGCTCTTTGATTTTCCCCTTCACATGCGCGTCATCCTCAGCACTGTCCATCACTGGCTCAGAACTTTCCAGCATCTCGTACAGCTCCAAAATTGTGGAATACGGCACGACAAAATCGACTGGCTGGCTCGGTACGAGAAGTTGTCCATACGTAGCTACCATTACAGCCTCAATTACAAAGCGCCGTCGCATTCCATCTCCCCCTCTGTCATGTTTGCGCTTAGATGTTCATCTAGCTTTCTGATTATTATACAACATTACTTTCCCCCAACACAGAGTAAAATGACATGAATATGGGACTTACATGGATGATTGTGCTAGAATGAATATGTTTCTCGAAATGCGAACAATCGCTGCCTGGCGATTCATTATAGGTGTTGGAGGTGCTTCGTCTCATGAACGACGAACAAATTATTATTATTGGCGCTGGCCCCTGCGGTCTCGCCGCGGCAATTGAATTGCAAGCGATCGGTGTCGATGCCCTTATTATTGAAAAACGGAATGTTGTTTATTCTATTTCGCAATATCCTACGTATATGCATTTTTTCAGTTCAGCGGAATTGTTGGAGATTGGAGATATTCCATTTACGACCGCGAATGAGAAGCCGTCGCGCCTCGAGGCTCTGAATTATTACCGCAGCGTTGCCCTTCGCCGTCAGGTTCGCACCAATGCCTACGAGACTGTGAAGACGGTAACCCCGCTGTCGGGCGGCGGCTATGAGCTGAGCTGCGAGAATCGTCATGGGGAGACGCTCCGGTACCGGGCGAAAGCAGTCATTATCGCGACCGGCTATTTCGATCACCCGAACCAGCTCGGCATTCCGGGTGAGCAGCTGGATAAAGTGAGCCATTTTTTCCGCGAAGCCCATCCTTATACCGGGATGAATGTCGCCATTATAGGCGGCAGCAACTCGGCGATTGATGCTGCACTGGAACTGGTGCGCGTAGGCGCGCATGTGACGGTTATTTACCGGGGAGACAGCTACTCCTCAAGCATCAAGCCTTGGGTGCGGCCAACCTTCGAAAGCCTTGTCGCCAAGGACAAGATCGCCATGCGTTTCTCATCGCGTGTCGTTGCTATCGATTCGCGTTCCGTGACGATTGAAAGCCCGGACGGCACAGATAGAATCGACAATGATTTTGTACTGGCACTGACCGGCTTCCATCCGGACCGCAATTTCCTGACTTCGATGGGAGTGACCATTGAACCCGAAGGATATCCGACTTTTAATGACGAGACGATGGAAACCAATGTTCCGGGCATTTACCTCGCGGGCGTGGTCGCCTCGCGCAGGGAAGCCAATGAAATCTTCATTGAATCCGGCCGCTTCCACGGCCGTAAAATAGCCGCTCACCTCATTGCCTCCGGCTGGATCGAAGATAAATAGACAAAAAGATCGCGCTGAAGACATGATTATGTCCTTTAGCGCGATCTTTTTGCATGTCCTTTGTTGCCGCCTCGCTTACACAAGCGTCGCACGATCCGTCCCCGCTATCGTCAGCACAGTCGCCACTTTCTGCAAACGTACATATTCATGCTGCGTCAAGTCTGCACTAAAGTAGGCAAACAGGTAGCTTGCGTCCAGAAATGTCAAAGCCGGGTAAACGGCGATCCCGTCATTGGAGAAAGGATTATCCAGCAGCACCTGCCATTCGCCTGGGCGCTCCTTCCCATCAATACAAGCGAGCACCTGATTTTTGCCGGCAATTATATGTCCGTAATGCGTCCAGATGTCCTGCCATGAGGGGCTGATACGCCCCGGTTCAGGGAGCACCAGCCTTGCGAGCTCAAGTATACGCTCAGCCGCCTTACTGTCTGCATCTGCATATTGCTGCAAGAAGCTGCGGAAATCATCCAGAAACCGCCGCACAGCGGCAAATCCCCCCGACTGCAGCCGCCCGCCAAGCTCAAGCATAGCAGCCTGCCTTTGACCTTGGCCTCCCCCGTCCGTCTGCTCTGCCATCCTGCACAATTGCTGAAAATATTCACTGCCCTGGATCATCACAAATACGGGCTCTCATGCTTCGCTTTTAACCGCTGCCAGCGCCGCTCGACCTCTTCCTCGAAAGCCCGCAAGGCATCTGCGTACTCCGGACGCGTCATATGCTTTGTCTTGCCCATATTTTTCAGCCAATCGCCTAGCGGAATACGCTTGCCCTTCTCCTCCGGATTGTACGTAATCGTAGTTATACCATGCTCAATCTCATACATCGGAAAGAAGCACGAGTTGACCGCATCATCTATCAGTGTCTGTCCGATCTTCTCTTCCGACAGCCAGTTCAGCGGGCAGCTAATTAATATTTTCCCGTATACCAGCCCTTCATTTTGCGCATAGTATTGCGCCTTGGCTGCCTTGCGCAGCAAATCCAGCGGGATCGATTCCGAGCCGGTAAAGACGTATGGGATGTTAGTCGCCGCCATAATTTGCGCCGTATCCTTATGATGGAACAGCTTGCCGCCCTGGTGCTTGCCGACGTTCGAAGTAGACGTCCGATGGCCAAGTGGCGTGGAGTAAGACAGCTGCGCCCCGGTATTCATATATCCTTCATTGTCATACTCGATAATAATCATTTTATGATTGCGAAGCGCGCTGCCGATCGCCGGTCCCATGCCGATATCCATCCCGCCATCGCCGGTAATCATAACAAACGTAAAATCGTCCTTCAGCCCGTACTGGTCCAGCTCGCCGCGGCGCTTGCGCTCCCAAAACATCTCCACAACGCCGGACAAAGTGGCCGCCCCATTCTGGAATAAATTATGAATATAGGTTGCCTTGTGCGAGGAGTACGGAAAGCCCGTCGTCACAACCATCGCGCAGCCTGTCTGGTACAGCGCGACAATATCGCCTTCAATGCCCTTGAAGAACAGCTCCAGACCGGAAAAAATGCCGCAGCCCGGACAAGCGCCATGACCGGGCGCCAGCCGCTTCGGCTTTTTCGTCAGCTGCCTGACAGGCGGCACCTTCACCTTGAGCTTGCCGGTCGCCTCATCCTTGTCCACAGTGATGAGCCCAGTCTTCAGATCTTCATATTTCAACGGCTCCAGCACTGGCTGCGGCGCTTTATCCGGATCTCCCGGCGTATGGCCGTAATAATCAAATGGCACTTCCACCTTGCCGGTCTTCGCAGCCTCAATAGCCAGCTCAAACAAATGGTGACCGTCCTCTGCGTAGAAATCTTTGCCGCCCAGCCCGTAAACCCGGCTAATTACAAGCGTGTTGCCGCGGCCATGCGTGTAGAGTGCCGCTTTTATTTCGTTTGTCATATTGCCGCCATGCCCGCCATAAGAATCCGCCCGGTCGCCGACGGTCAAGGCGCGCACATTGCGGAGCGCTTCAGCGATCTGCCTCGCCGGGAACGGGCGGATCATATTCGGGGCGATCGAGCCTGCTTTTATGCCGCGGGCACGCAGCTGATCGACGACATCTTTAATAATTTCGGAGGCTGAGTTCATCAGGAAGACCGCCACCTCCGCATCCTCCATACGGTATAAATCGAGCAGCGGATAATCGCGGCCGGTGAGCGCGGCATATTGCTGCCTGATCCGGTCGTAGACCGCCTCCGCCCGATACATCGCCATCGACTGCTGGTAACAATTGTTAATGTAATCCGGCTCATTCATATAAGGCCCAACGGTAATCGGCCGGTTCCGATCCAGAACATGATTGAATTGCTGCGGCGGCAGCTCGCCGATAAATTGATGCACGTCGGCCCGATGGGCAAACGTCTGCACACGCCGTTTTTGGTGAGATGTGAAGTAGCCATCCGAAGCAACAAGCACCGGCAGCCGCACCTCAGGATCTTCCGCTAATTTCAGCGCCATAATATTCATGTCATAGACGGCTTGCGGGTCGCGGCACATCAAAATCGGCCATCCGGTGTTCAGCGCGTAATACAAATCGGAATGATCCCCATGAATATCCAGCGGGCCGGAGACAGAGCGGCATACGAGATTCATTACCATCGGGAAGCGGGTGCCGGACTGCACCGGCATTTGCTCCAGCATGTACAAGTAACCATTCGAACTGGTCGCATTGAACACCCTGCCGCCGGCCGCCGAGGCGCCATAGCATATTCCGGCCGAGCCATGCTCGCCGTCAGCGGGAATCAGCTTGATGTCGTGCTGCCCGTTCGCCTTCATCAAATCCAGAAATTGTGCGACCTCAGTCGAAGGCGATATCGGAAAATAACCCATGATATGATAATTAATTTGATGTGCGGCATATGCTGCCATTTCATTGCCGGATTCATAAACCATCCGCTGTTCGACCATGCCGCCGCTCTTTTCCTTGCTCATCTCAATCGCCATCTGTTTTTGCTCACTCCTTTCATCGCTCCCGGTTATATCCCTTTTGCCCAGGCAAATTGATGCGGCACCCTGTGGCTTTCTCCGTAACCATCTGTCTCCCTCGCATCGGAAAGCGCTTCCGTAGGGCAGGCTACTACACATTTTAGACATCCCTTGCAGTACTGATAATCGATGCCTTGCAGGAACATTTGCTGCCGTCCGCGCTTATCGGGTCGCTCCTCCCAAACAAAGCAAAAATCGGGACAGGCCGTATCGCACGCACCGCAATGAATGCAGGCAGCCTCATCAAAATGCGGCATCATCCCTTGGCGGGAAATGCTCAAGTCCTTTAACACACTATTGCCCGGGTTTGTAATCATCCCGCCGAGCGGCTGTGTCTCATACCCGAGCAGCGGCACGTCCCAGCGGGCAGGAAGCGGCATCTGCTCGCCTGCCGGCAGCGTAAAGGTTTGCATGACGAGCTGATCATAGCCGCGCTGAAAAGTACGCAATGCCGGCTCAACCGCTTGCGGATACTTTTTTTCCAGAGATTTGCGGATAATCGTCTTCATATAATCAAAATCAAGGAAGGAGCAGAGCCGGAACAATCCGCCGAGCATCGCCATATTCACCCTGTTGCGCTCCTCCAGCGCAATCGCAGTCGCATCTACGACAGCGATCGTCCCCCCGCAGAGCTTCAACTTCTCCTTCAACTGCTCCGGAGCTTTGGATGAGTTAACCAGCACAAGGCTATCCTCATAAATTCCGCTGATGACATTGATCGTTTTGGACAGATTTTCATGAAAAATTCCGACAACATGCGGTCGTTCTACCGGCGTTGTATCCCGGATGTTCGTATTCATGTCACAAAAACGAATATGCGCTTTAACCGGCGAGCCCTTTTTCTCAGAGCCGTATGACGAAAAGCTCACTCCATTAAAGCCGCTGCCGACTACCCCGGCCTCTGCCAGCATTTTGCCTGCCAGATTCGCGCCAAGGCCGCCGATGGATTCCAGACGAATTTCGAAGAAACCGAGTTCATTCCGCTTCGGCAGAATCGTCAAGCTTCCCACTCCCTCTCGAGTTGTCTGAATAATCAATAAATTAACAACTATCAGTATATCACTAATAGACAGAACAGGATAGACTTTCCTCCGCCAAAATAGCGGGAATTACATGCCTCCCCGCCTTCGCTGCAATTCCCGCAACTCCCGCCATCGAACCGGAATAATCCCTTCATCGGCAATCGCCTGCTTCACTTCCTCGTCACGAAACAATTCCATCTCCATTTCCCGCCGCCGCGGCGCGCCATGAAAAGCCCGCAATTCCTCAGTTGCAAGTGCAGGGTGAATAATAATTTCCGTTACCCCAGGCTGTAAATTGCGAATTAATTCGAGCATTTCCTTTTTGAAATCCTCATATCGCTCCCCTGCCTCTCCTTGAAACGGGAGCCCTTGCAAGTTATCGAGCACAACGATGCCGCGGCGTTCCGCTTCCTCAGCAAAACGCTGGGCCTGAACCGACAATTCCGTATGTGCAGTTGCAATATTTTGGGCTACCAATTGCCGCGGAAGTCGAAAGGGGAGCTGATACTCGACGCACACCTCGAACACTTCATGCAAAAAATGACGTCCGGTCTTCAGCCCATATAAACTCCCCATATGATTGTCGACATGGGTCACATCGATGCCAAGCGAGAGCGCCATTTCTATTTGGGCAGCCAACTCCGCCTTTACCTCCGCCTCTACTGCTTGCCTTTCAAAAGTTTTGGCATCAGCCGGGAAATATCCCTCATCCGTCACTAATGAACCGACCGCTTGGTGACGGCATACCGGCCCCCATTTCATTGCCCCCCACTCGCTTGTAAACGTAAGATGCACGCCAATATCCAGGTGCCGATGCCGCGCACTCCACAACGCCGCGTCTCTTGCCCAATTGCACGGCATCATAATCGTCGCTGAGGAGACTGCGCCTTCCAGCAGCAATTGCCGAATCCCTTCATTGGATGAATAACATAGGCCAAAATCGTCCGCATTGATGATCAGCAGTCGCTCATCCTCACGATAACCAAGCGCTTGCGCTGTTGATATCATAAGTACTCCTTTCAGCACAGAAATGTCGAAACCGATAAATTTCTGTAGCTTTCTGCGTTTCCCCGGGAAATAATGATTGAAGCCGGGAAATATTATTGAGGGAATTTTCGCTCAATTCTAATATTTCTGCCGGCAGGCATGTTTCCGGCGATCGTTGATGCGCTGCCCGACAGCGTTTTATTTCCCGGCCTGCGCCATATTTCATACTCAATCATCATGCCAATCAGAACAAACATGCCGCAACCCCACCACAACGTTGCAGCCGGCAGCAGCAGCGCTGACCCGACGATCGTTGCTGTAAGCCAACAGAGCGCTGTAAGATCGATGAACAATCCCCCTTTTCCCAGCCTCCACGGTCCTTCAAATTGAGCGGCGCACCCCCGTGCTTTCCGGTATGCAAGCCGTTTGCAGGCAATGGGCAGCAAATAAGCAAGATGAATAACGATGATGCTCAACCCTGCGAATGCGATCCATATCCGTTCCGCCATGCCCTCCCAGCCCAATGAGAGACAGACACATACGCTTATTGATGCCGATGCGGCGGCAGCGCAGCAAGCTGCTTGCGAAGGGGCAGCGACCGTGCGCGACAATTGGCTTAGCCGCGCTGATTGCGGCAGCACTCCGTCCTTTGCCATCTCATGCCACATCCTCGCAGCAGCAGTAAGCGCGCTTAACCCGCAGCACCAGCCTGATGCCGTTATCGTCCCTATCATGACTGCCATTAGCCAGCCGGCAGTTCCGCTCACACGCGTTACAAGCCAGTCGGTCAAACGAAGCCAGTATATTTGTCCGGCAAACATGTCCGGCAAATAGAGCAGCAATATTGCAAATAAGACGAAGCCGAAAATAAATGCGTACACAACAGATAAATAGATCGCCCACGGTACGTGCAGCCGCGGTTCCGCAGTTTCTTCCGCAAGCTGTGCCGCGCTGCCGGCGCCAATAAATACTTTGAGCAGCAGCATTAATCCGAGTAAAAAGGAAGTTGCCGGGCTGCCTGCCGTAAAAATATTCGCCGGGTGCTGCGGCATATAAAGCAAGCGAACCGGGTAGATCCCCGGCCAGTCAAAAATCGCTAATGACGCCACAATAACGGCAATGGCAGCGACGGTTATCCAGGCTGAACCAGCAAATATTTGCCCCAGTACACGGCTTTTTCTGTTATGCATATAAAGCTGTGTGCCAGCGAGCAAAAAGAAGAACAGCCAAAACAAAGCAGCGGCTTGGTCAGCCCCGCTCCAATAGGCGACAATCCGGCTCAGCCAAGAGGACAGCATAAGATTAACTGATGACAGAATTAATATTTGACCGGCAGCAAACAGCCATCCGGAGGCAAGCTGGATTCGTTGCAGATGGGAAGCAGAGGTGCGCGGCAATAGCAATTCTATATATACTGCACTCCAATGATAGCAGCCTCCCGACTTCGGTACTGCTGAAGCCAGCGAGGCGACGGAACAAGCGACGATTAATGAGAAAAAGGCCAGCAGAGGCCAGCCGACCCCGATTACAATCGGTCCTGCATAGGCAACCGCGGGCGCGATCATAAATGCAGCTCCAATCAAGAGTGGCAAATTCGCAAAGGAAAATCCGAACGCGGCTAATCCGCTCAGCTTGTTGCGCTGCGGCGGGTGTGTCGGCGGCAGCTGTGCTGGATCGGAACGCTTGGCCCGTTTATTGGCAAAGCGGATCGAAGCCGCTTGTGCAGGCAATGATCGACACTGGGATAATTTAAGCTGTTTCTGTACATGAAATGCCAGCCCCGCAGCAAAAAAGCAGCATATGGCAAACAATAGAAACCCAATCAACTCGGTCATCCCATTCTCCCCCCTACTTGACTGTATGTCGGGAAGAGGCCGGTCATCACTAATTGTAGAGGAAAGACAGAAAATTGATCTTTTTATTTTGGCGACTTGCGCTGAAACGACATCGATTAAAGAAGACGCTTTCATAGGAGGCGATTATAATGGACAGGAACCACGACAAAGTAACGTTGTAACTTATCGGCAATCAATACCCGGGAGCGCTTATCGGCGCCGGAGGGGCGCCGGCTGCTGCAGTGGCAGGCAGCTCTTCCCCTCCCGGCTTATCACAAACGGTTTCCGGCGCCGCTTATCTGCGCTTATGCGGCGGCTCCAACGGCCAGCAGGTCCCTCGTGCGTAGAACGCCTTGCTAGAGCTAGAGCATCATTTTTTCCCGTTCGGTCATGCGGCGCCCACGTATGTCCAGCACGATTCGTCCGCTATTCAAACCAATGATGCGGTCTGCGAACCGCTCTGCCCAGTCTCCCTGATGCAGTACGGCAACCACTGCAATGTCCTGCGTCTCGCACATCCGTTTCAAATCGGCCAAGACCGTCTCTGCCGCGTGCGGATCCAGCCCGGATACCGGCTCGTCGGCCAGCAACGTCTTCGCGCCATGCACAAGCGCACGCGCTATTGCAATCCGCTGCTTCTCGCCGCCGCTCAGCTTCTCGCCCTTCATATGCGCTTTATCAAGCAGGCCAAGCTTTTCGATGACATCCATAGCCCCCATGTAGTCATCGCTGCGAACCATCCCCGTTATTCTGCGCCAAAACGGCGTCTGATAGGCGGCGCCAATCAGCACATTTTTAAGCGCTGTCTTATTGGGGATCAGAATGGGCTTTTCCTCTAAATAAGCAACCTCGCGGCGCACTTTCATGATGCCAGGCAATCCCTTTTTCAAAATGTCGGTACCGTCCATTAGATACTGGCCTCTGCTCCATTTCTCCCGCAGCGCCAGACAACGGAGCAGCATCGATTTGCCGCTGCCGCTTGCTCCCTTTATCGCAACGAATTCGCCAGGGACAATATCAAGATCAATGCCGGCCAAAACGGTAGGGCCGCCAGGAATTTGCTTCGATAATTGAGACACTCTGATCATATGTAAGGCGCTCCTTTATTTCTCGAATATAGCAGTCTATCAGTATAGTTTACGGCAAACAAAAAATAGTTTCCATCCGAACAAATGTTTGGTATAATAGAAATGAGAACAGATGTTCCAAATTACTTGCATTCCAAAAGGAGGCTGATCATCTTGTACAACTGTGAAAACTATCGATTTATCGAACGTCATCGTCCATTCCGGGATTTAACCTTCAAGTTTTATTCTGACGGCAGGCTCACTATTATCGATAATACGGCTGAGGAGGTGATCAGCCCGAAGGAATTGAAGGGCGAGAGTTATGACTTTTACGTTCGCAAACGCATCGCCTTTATTAAGCAGGATCTGCGCAACAAGCTGGTCAAATACGCCTAATTACTCCAGGATGCCCCTTTGCTGTTGCTTTGGCAGCAAGGCTGCATCCTGTTTTGCTATTATTATGCACTGTGTGCATTAATTTGATACGAATTGACGAGCGGTCCCAGATGCGGTAGATTGAGAGTACAGCGAATCAGCCGAAGAAGGAGATTATGCCTATGACAAAGCAAACCCTGCTATTTGATTTGGATGATACGCTCATCTATTGCAACCGGTATTTTTATCAAATCATCAATCAGTTTACTTCCGCTATGACAGAATGGTTCAAGTCTGCATCCCTTGACGCGCAAGCTATCCGCGACAAGCAGATCGAGATCGATCTGGTAGGCGTGAATGCCGACGGCTTTAAGAGCGATCATTTTCCTCAGTCGTTCGTGGACACTTACCGCTTCTTTTCCGAGCTGTACAACCGCCCGCAAACGGCCGCCGAGATTGATTTTCTATGGAAGCTGGGACGCAGCGTATACGAGCATGAAGTCGAGGCATATCCCAATATGGAATCAACTCTGGATCGCCTCGCCAGCGAAGGACATGAATTGCATCTGTACACAGGCGGAGAAGTCCTGATTCAGCAGCGAAAAATTGACCAAATGCAGCTTACGCGTTACTTTGGCGAGCGGATCTACGTTCGCAAACATAAAAATATTGAAGCAATGGAGCAAATTGTTGCCAGCAAGAGGATGAATCGCGATCAGACATGGATGATCGGCAATTCGATCCGCACCGACATCGTTCCGGCGTTTCATGCCGGCATTAATGCCATTCACCTTGAGAGCGAATCCGAGTGGGTATACAACATTGTGGACGTTGACATCGCCCCAAAAGGCGCCTACTATCAGCTTCGGGAGCTGGCCGAAGTACCGCAAGCGATCTCGGAGTATGTCAGCTCTAACCAATCCGCTACGGGATAACAGACAGCACTGAGAAGAAACGGCTGGCGCCGTCCTTGGCGCTTGAAAATAGCGGCCGTGACATCCGTTACCGCCAGGCGAATGCTTATTCGGGATGTTGTATAAAGCAAAAAGGCTTATCTGGTACAGGGCGACCTGTCCCGGATAAGCCTTGCTTGCTTTAAGCGTCACTATTTACGAATTGAATCGTGCCCTTTGCTGTGTCCCGCAGCACCCAATTGCCCGATAACGGCGTACCGTCAGCCTGCTTGATTGTGATTTTGCGCGTTTTGCCGCTCGTTGCCAGCGACTTAGCCATCGCGGCCGTTATTTTTTTGCCCTGCTGCTCCTTCCAGATGACGAAGCCGCAGCCTTCCTTGAATCGCAGACAGCCGTAACCGCGCTTTCCCTCAATCAGCTTGCCGCCGCAGCCCGGCCGCGGACAGTCGGCAATCCAAGCCGCATCCACTGCTGTTGTCGCTGTGGCTGACGCAGCAGCCTTTTTCGCTGCAGATGATGAAACCGCCGATTTCGTCGTGCTGCTCTTGCTGCTCTTGCCGCTGCCGGAAGTCCGACGCGCCCCCTTCGCTGTCCTTTTCTCGCGCCCGGCCTGCTCCCCGAACAGACTCGCATCTGCCGGCCGCTGCTGCTTCACCTTGGCGACAATCATCCCGGCGAATTGCTTGACCTTCGCCATGAACGGCTCGTTTGAAGCCTCGCCTCGGGAAATTTGATGGAGCCGCTGCTCCCAGCGCCCAGTCATCTCCGGAGATGTCAACAGATCGACACCTGCTGACCGAATAAGCTCTATTGCCGCGCAGCCCTTTGCAGTCATTTCCAGCTTCTTGCCCGCTGTGGAGATATAACCGACCTGTTTTAAGCGCTCGATCGTCGCTGCTCGAGTAGCCGGCGTTCCTAGCCCGGTATGCTTCATCGCTTCGCGCAGCTCGTCGTCCTCGATCGCTTTGCCGGCGCTCTCCATCGCCTTTAGCAGTGTTCCTTCCGTATACGGTTTTGGCGGCTTGGTCATTTTCTCCAGAGCGGACGCCTGTTCACACATGACCGCTTGCGAAGGATCGACTGAGAACGGCTGATCGGTAATCAGCAGCTCATCCTCATCTTCCGCCTGATCGTCAGCTTTTTTGCGGCGCGATTTTGCTTTGCCGGCGCTGCTGGAACTCTCCCCCTCATCGCCCAGCACGACCCGCCACCCCGGATCAAGCTGCTCCTTGGCTCTCGTCTTGAACGTCTCCTGCTCAACCTCCGTGATGACCTCATGATTGTTGTATACAGCCGGAGGATAATAATGCGACAAAAAACGGCGGACGATCATGTCGTAAATGTTCAGCTCATCCTTGCTCAAGCCGCTGGGCGGCCGTTTCGGCGTCGGGATGATGGCGTGGTGATCCTCAACCTTGGCCGGATTGCAGACGGCTTTGTTGCCTTTATGCACTCTGCCCTGGTCCGCTCCCGCAGCAAGCGCGCCATAATCAGTCGATTTCAACATATGGAGCACCTTGCCCATGACGGGAATATTTTCCTCTGTCACGTAATTCGAGCTTGTCCGGGGATATGTAATGACCTTGTGCTTCTCATAAAGCGCTTGCGCGAGATCAAGCGTTTTTTTGGCGGGATAGCCAAAACGGCCATTCGCCTCCCGCTGCAACAGTGTCAAGTCATATAGACGGAACGGGTATTCCTTAGTCTCATTCGTTTTATAGCTGACAATACGGCCTTGCTTCCCGCGAACCTTGGCCGCGATCGCCTCAGCCTTGTCTTTTGCCGTCAGCCGGTCCCCCTGCCACACTCCCTTATAGCGAAATGCTTGCTGCGAGAACTCCCCTTGCACGACATAATAGGTTTCGCTCTCAAAAGCAGTTATCTCCTTATGACGGTCATATAATAGCGCTAGTACCGGCGTCTGTACCCGGCCGACAGACAAAAGCGTGCGATGACGAATCGTAAATGCGCGGGAAGCGTTCATTCCTACAAGCCAATCCGCCTCACTGCGCGCCCGCGCCGCGCTTGTCAGATTATCATATTCTGCATCGCTGCGCAGCGATGCAAAGCCGCGGCGGATCGTCTCCGGCGTCAAATCCGAAATCCACAGCCGTTCCACTGGCTGCCGCAGTTTCAAATACTGGCGTATAAGATGAAAAATAAGCTGGCCCTCACGCCCGGCATCGCAGGCGTTGACAAGCTTATTGCATTTTTTGGCCAACTCGGCTATCGTCTTTAACTGCTCTTTAGTCCGCGGGTTAGGCCATAGCTTGAAATGATCCGGTATAATAGGCAAATCCGCCTCATTCCATCGCTTATACTTGGGATCGTACTGATCGGGCTCAGCCAGACTGACAAGATGGCCAATCGCCCAAGTTATAATGAACTGCTGACCCTCCAGATAAGTGCGCTTGTTTTGCGCTTTCGGTTCAATTACTGCTGCAATTGTCCGCCCCATATCCGGTTTCTCTGCAATAATTAACGTCTTCAATCAATCGCCTCTCTATGATCATTACTTGTACTGACAGCACGCTGCAGGGTAGAGAGCAGACTGCTCACCCCACTCGCCCAGTCCGGATCTTCTGCATACTCCCTATTGATCCAAGTAATGGGCTCTACATTTTCCGGCCGATTTCGGCTCAACCGGTTAATCGTATTGCCTGCAATACTTGCCGCATCCTCAAGTGTCGTATTGTATTCACGCCAACTATGATAGACATTAAACGGATTGTTTGCGATCTCTTGGGCATTTTTGTGGTCCCGCGGTACAAAGCCCTGTTCCTGTCCTGTAATGGCAAACAGCAGCAGCGGGTTAATATCTTTTTTGCGGGCTGTGCGCAAAATCGCGTTTACATATTGCTCTTCAGCCAGCAGGGAATTTCTGTTCTTCAAATAAGCGATTAACTTCTTCTTATTAACAGCGGTATATCTGAGCTCTTGCGGCAGCTCATTCAAACTGCTGACGGTCTGCTTTTGTTCAGCCGGCGGGGCCGCAGGCGCCTCATTGGCCGAGCGGGCTGAGCGCTCCAGCCACGTGCTGCTATATGTAATCGTACCGGCAGCCAGCATCGCCGATAACAGCGCGTAGGTCGAACGGCGCAGCTTCTTCATCGGTCCAACAGCCGAAGCTTCGACAGCAGCCGCTACCGCAGATTGAAGCTCGTTCTCATCTGTATCCGGCTCCAATATTTCCTGAGCAGCAAAGCCTGTCATGACCTGCCAAATTTCTTCCTCCGAATCCATTGCGGCCGCCTTCACAAGAAGATCAGCAAATTGCCCGTCCATCAGCGTTGTTCCGAGCCGCAGCTCTGTCCAGCGCTTGAGTGCGAGGCGCGATCCGGCATCTTCCTCTAAATCGCCAGCCTGCAGACAAGCAGCAAAAATATGCATGCTTTCTACCGGTTTTCGCTGCTTTAACACGACGTCACGCAGAAGCGCCGTCGTCAGCTTCAGCTTGCTCTCGGGCTTCCAATCGGGCAATTGACGGGAGACGATGCGCTGCATCGCGTCATAAATAATTTCGGCATGCCTTTCTTGCGGCAGGTCGGCAAACTTTTTTTGAACATAGCTGCTGATATTGCGAATGTCGGTTGGTGATAAAATGCGGGCGCCTTCATTTCGCAACGAATATCCCTCCGATTATATCTTATTCTGCAAGCGGCAGCTCAGCTATCGCCTGCTGGATCGCTTCGGATTGAATAAATGCGCGCATTTGCTCCTTTTCATCTGCAGTGAACTGAAATTCACAATCACAGCCCTCATCAAGCGGCACAATCTGGGCGATGATTCCTTCTGACGTACAAATCACTAAGGCCGACAAATCTGTCAGCTCTGGCGGCGCAGGCGTTGCTGGAGAAAGCTCAAACTTTAACTCAATTTCGATCCAATGCGAATTTCGCCGCTCCAGCCGCGGCTTAAATTGTGCGAATTTCAATTCCAGTACGCGGTCCGAGCCATACTGTATCATCTAATTATACTCCCTCCTGCCGGCGTCGATAGGTACGAATACAAAACGGATAGGCATGCTTCTCGTCCCGCTCATGACACTCCTCCTGCACATTCTCCCATTCTTCGGACGCAAACGCAGGAAAATAAGCATCTCCTTCAAGCTCCACAAACACTTCCGTCAGCAGCAGCTTGTCCGCATGCGGCAAAAATTGCCTGTAAATTTCAGCGCCGCCGATGACCATCAGCTCTTCCCCGCCGGCAGCATAGCGCTGCAGCGCAGCCTCAATCGAATGCGCCACTTCACAGCCTTCAGTCGCATTGTAGTCCTCATTGCGCGTAATAATGACGTTGCGACGATTTTTCAAAGCTCCGCCTAGCGATTCGAACGTCTTGCGCCCCATAATGACGGTTTTGCCAGTCGTGGAACGGCGAAAATGAGCCATTTCCTCCGGCAATCGCCAGGGAAGCTTATTATCGATCCCAATCACCCGATTGCTTGCCATTGCAGCAATAAGTGTTATTGTCATCTGATAAAACCGTCCTTTCTTCAAATAGATATCGTATTACAGTATCATATCATGAACCGCGATTTTCTGCTCGCTCCTGTTTCCGCTTCATCCGCAATTCATAACGGGCCGGTGCCGAAGCATGCAGCCTTACTTCCTCATCCGTCTGCGGGATTACTTTAGGCACCCGCGTTGGCTTTCCTTCCTCATTCAAGCCGACAAATGAAAAGAAAGCCGTCACCGCAGTCGTCTTTTCTCCAGTTCCAATTTGCTCTGATTGTACCTTTACAAATACCTCCATCGAGCTATTATGCGTCCAGGTTACATAGGCAACGACTTCAATAATATCTCCGACGCGAATCGGCCCCACAAAATCAAGACTGTCGGTAGAAGCAGTAACAACAAGCATTCCGGAATGCCTCATTCCGGCTATCGCCGCTGTCTTATCCATATATTCCATTACCTTGCCGCCAAACATCGTTCCATGCATATTCGTATCGCCCGGAAAAATCAATTGCGTCATGGTCGTGCGCGATTCACTTGCCGGCTTGCTCTCTATTCTCATGCTGCCGCCCCCAGTCTGGCCAATTGGCAATCCATTCTTTTCTTTCTATAGTATGCTCAGCCCCGCGAATTGACAAAGAGGCTCAGCCGCCTGGCTGGCAGCATATGAGCCTCTTTGTTCATGTTCTTATTTGCTGATGGCATGAATTGGATGGCCAAGCGCTACCTCAGCAGCATCCAGTACAATTTCGCCCAATGTCGGGTGAGCGTGGATCGTCAGAGCCAGATCCTCCAGTGTTGCACCCATTTCGATTGCCAGGCCAAGCTCGGCAATCATATTCGATGCTTCAATACCGGCAATTTGCGCACCAAGCACAAGACCTGTATCCGCATCGGCGATCAGCTTCACAAAGCCTTCTTTGACGCCCAGAGAAAGCGCACGTCCGTTAATGTTGAACGGGAATTTGCCCACTTTAACGTTGTGTCCTTTTTCTTTTGCCTCTTTTTCGCTGTAGCCTACGCTGGAAAGCTCAGGATCGGAGAATACAACGAGCGGGATACATTTATAATCAATCTTGCTTGGCTGGCCGTCAATTGCTTCAGCTGCAACGCGTCCTTCATACATCGCTTTATGCGCCAAAGCAGGTCCGGCAACGATGTCGCCAATGGCATAGATATGCGGAATGCTGGTACGGCATTGGTCGTCTACTTCAATCATGCCGCGGTCCGTCATTTTAATGTTGATCAGATCAAGACCAAGCTCGCCGTCCGTATTTGGGCGACGGCCGACAGTAACGAGCAAATAGTCAGCCGTTACTTGCTTGTCTTCGCCGTTAACAGTGTAAGTTACTGTCACATCTTTATCCGTTTGCTCTGCGCTTTTCGCTTGAGCGCCGGTTACGAGCTCCGCTCCTGCAGCTTTCAGCTTCTTGGCAACTAGCGAAGACATATCCGTATCGAAGCCTGGAAGAATGGAATCCGAGCCTTCGATTACTGTAATTTTCGTACCAAAACGGGAATACATTTGGCCAAGCTCGATGCCGATATAGCCGCCGCCGATGACAACCATGCTCTTCGGAATTTCCGGAAGCGACAAGGCTTCGGTCGAAGAAACGATGCGTCCCCCATAAGGGAAAGCTTTCAGCTCGATCGGACGGGAACCGGTAGCGATAATACAGTTTTTGAAGCGATAACGAGGAGCTTCCTGCTCGTTAAATACACGCGCTTCATTTTCGTTAATGAACATTACTTCGCCATTGAAGTATTGAATTTTGTTAGCTTTCAGCAATGCGCCAACGCCGCCGGTCAGCTTTTTGACTACGCCGTCCTTGAACGCCTGCACTTTATCCCATTCTACTTTCACACCTTCGGTCGTAATCCCGAACTCGGAAGCATGGGATACAGACTCATATTGGTGCGACGCCGAGATCAGCGCCTTGGAAGGAATACAGCCAACATTCAAACATACGCCGCCAACATATTGCTTGTCGACTACCAATACGTTTTGTCCCAGCTGTGCCGCGCGAATTGCAGCGACATAGCCGCCTGGACCTGCGCCAATGACTAGTGTGTCGATATCGAGTGATGCGTCTCCTACTACCATGCTGCTACACCTCCATGATGAACAGTTCTGGTTGAGCCAGCAACTGTTTGATATAGTTTAAGAAGTTTTGTGCAGTTGCACCGTCGATCAGACGGTGGTCGAAGCTGAGCGACAATGCCATAACAGGGGCTGCTACAATTTCGCCATCGCGAACGACAGGTTTTTCCGAAATACGGCCTGTTCCCAAAATCGCCACTTCAGGGAAGTTGATAACAGGGGTAAAGAACATGCCGCCGGCAGAGCCGATATTGGTAATCGTAATTGTGCTGCCTTTCATTTCATGCGGTGCCAGTTTGCCTTCACGGCCGCGAACAGCCAAGTCCTTGATTCCGTCTGCCACCATGTAGATGTTTTTGCGATCTGCATCTTCGATAACCGGCACGATCAGGCCGTTGTCTGTATCGGTAGCAATCCCGATATTGTAGTACTTGCGCAGAACAATTTCCTGATTCGCTTCATCCAGCGTCGAGTTCATTATCGGGAACTGACGGCAAGCTGCCACCAGCGCCTTCACGATGAACGGCAAGTAAGTAAGTTTAACGCCTTTTTTCTCAGCAAACGGCTTATATTTTGCGCGCAGCGCAACAAGCTCGGTTACATCGACTTCGTCCATAAGCGTAACATGCGGTGCCGTGTACATCGATTTGGACATTGCGCTCGCAATCGCTTTACGGATGCCTTTGAACGGCAAACGCTCTTCCGGACGATAAGGCGTGCCTGCCGCCACAGCTGCCGGAGCCGCTTTTGCCTCTTCAGCCGGCACTGCTGCTTGTGGCGCATCTGTCGCTGCAGGAGCTGCAACTGCTGCCGCACCGCCGCCTGCTGCGAAGCCATCCACGTCCTCGCGCGTAATGCGGCCGTTCTTGCCTGTGCCTGTTACGGCTGAGAGCTCTACGCCTTTTTCACGCGCATATTTGCGTACACTTGGCGTAGCCAGTACAATCGCCCCTGCTGCTGCAGGAGCTGAAGCTGCCGCCTGGCCGCCGGCGATTTCCGCTCCGCCTTGCGCTGCCGCTTTCTCATCAGCCTCTTGCGGCGCTTCTGTAGCTGCATCGCCATGTACTTGCTCTGGCAGTTCGCCTTCTGCATCGATAATCGCGACCACTTCACCGATCCGGCACACTTGTCCGTCCTTCGTGAACACTTCCAATACTTTGCCGTTGACCGGGCTAGGTACTTCCACGACCGCTTTATCGTTTTGCACTTCCATAATAATATCGTCGTCCGTTACATTATCGCCGGGCTTAATATGCATTTTGACGATTTCGCCTTCGTGCAAGCCTTCACCCAACTCCGGGAACCGGTATTCAAATTTCGCCACCTACGCTACCTCCTTCATCATTGCAAGTGATAGCCCGCTTCCATATATAAGGAGGCGAGCATCAGCTTCATTCATTCATGCAGAATGATAATTAAAACTCCAATACTTGCTTAACCGCTGCGCTGATACGCGCTGGTGTAGGCAGCCAGATATCCTCGATTTGCGCGAATGGATATACAGTATCCGGACCTGCCACGCGAAGCACCGGCGCTTCTAAGTGAAGAATCGCTTTTTCATTGATTTGGGCAATGATTTCTGCCGCTGCACCGGAAGTTTTTTGCGCTTCCTGAACAACAATTGCACGGTTCGTTTTTTGAATCGAAGCTACGATCGTATCGATGTCAAGCGGCATCAACGTCCGCAGGTCGATAACCTCTGCCTTGACTCCTTGCTTTTCCAGCTCCTCGGCCGCTTTAACTGCAGTGTGCACCATCATGCCGTAAGCGATAATAGTAACATCTGAGCCTTCACGCACCACATTCGCTTTACCGATCTCAACGGTATATTCGCCCTCTGGCACTTCGGAGCGGAATGCACGGTACAAGTTAAGATGCTCCATAAAAAAGACCGGATCGTTATCGCGGATGGCGGAAATAAGCAGCCCTTTTGCATCATAAGGGTTAGACGGAACAATCACTTTTATACCTGGCGTTTGCACCGCAAGGCCTTCCAGCGAGTCCGTATGCAATTCCGCCGCTTTTACGCCGCCCCCGAAAGGTGTGCGGAAAACGATAGGCGAATTGTAGCGTCCGCCGGAACGATAACGCATTCTCGCCGCCTGTACAAACATTTGATCCAACGCTTCATAAATAAAGCCAACAAATTGAATTTCCGCGATCGGGCGGAAGCCTTGCACTCCCATACCTACTGCCATACCCGCAATCGCAGATTCCGCCAGCGGCGTGTCGAATACGCGCTCTTCGCCGAATTCCTCCTGCAGCCCTTCCGTTACGCGGAATACGCCGCCGACTTTCCCTACGTCTTCGCCAAAGGCTACGACGTTAGCATCGCGCTTCAACTCCACGCGCATCGCGTCGCGGATCGCTTCCAACATATTCATTTGTGCCATGTTCGCTGGTTCCTCCTAAATTTTTTTGCTCTTCTTGCATGACAAGCCTGCAATCTATTCATTTCCGGTAATCAAGCAGACCTGACCGTTTATCGTTCTTTATGATTAAAAATCGGCTTTTTGCTCTTCCAAGTGCTTGGGCGTCGTCTCGAACATCGTGTCGATCAAGCCTGCCACAGTCATTTTTTCCGTTGCTTCAGCCTTTTTAATATGCTCATTCACTGTAGCTTTCGCTTCTTCCTTCACGCGCGCCGTATCCTCTTCAGTCCACAGGCCTTTCTTCTCCAGGAATTTGCCGAAGCGGGTAAGCGGATCCTTCTGCGCCCACTCACTCTCTTCATCCTTCGTGCGATACTTCGTCGCATCGTCAGCCATGGAGTGCGGACGGAAACGGTAAGTCAGCAGTTCAATCAATGTAGCGCCTTCGCCATTGCGTCCGCGCTCTGCAGCCTCGGACACCGCTTTGTAAACTGCGAGAACGTCCATGCCGTCCACTTGTACGCCCTTGATACCGGCAGCTACCGCTTTATGTGCAATCGACAGCGCCGCTGTTTGCTTCTCGAACGGCGTCGTGATCGCATAGCCATTATTTTGCACGGCATAAATAACCGGCAGCTTGTAGGCGCCTGCGAAGTTCATCCCTTCATAGAAATCGCCCTCGGACGAGCCGCCGTCGCCTGTATAGGTAATAGCGACACGCTTTTCACCGCGTTTTTTGAACGCCATAGCAACGCCGGTAGCGTGCAAAATTTGCGCGCCGATAATGATTTGCGGCATCAGCACATGCGCGTCCTCCGGAATTTGTCCGCCGTGCTGGTGACCGCGGGAATATAGGAACGCCTGATAGAGGGGCAATCCGTGCCAAACAATTTGCGGCATATCGCGATAGCCTGGGCAAATAAAATCATCTTTATTTAATGCATATTCACTGCCAATCATGGATGCTTCCTGGCCCGATACAGGCGCGTAGAAGCCAAGACGGCCTTGACGGCCCAGGTTGACCGCACGCTCGTCCCATGTACGTGTAAATACCATTCGGTACATTAATTCTTTTAATTGCTCATCCGACAAATTCGGCATTAAATCCGGGTTAACGACTTCACCGTCTGGAGACAGAATCGAAAGCGGCGTTACCGGCTCCGTCTGTACTTCGTAAGGAAGCTTGCTCATCAACGTTCACCTCAGTTAAATATTTGAAAATGCTCGCGTCTCTGTTATAGAATGATTATAACCCTGTTTAATACAAATGGTCAAAGCATAAAATAGTCAAAACCTTTGTTTTTCCTTGTTTTGTACTATCTATCGCTCCGAGTGTGTATATAACAGCTGAATATTTATGATGATACAGAATGGTACACAATGGTTATAACCCGTGACAATCCTTCTGTTTATCCCATTCTTTTGTTTGCCCTTATCTGTATGAAAGCATTCAATCTGCGAGAGGAGTTTTTTTCATTGACCGATTCCCGGTACTTCAAACGTACAATTGTAAAAGAAACTGTCGAAAGCCGTCACCTTCCAGACGGCAAACGCGACCTGCGCATCTATTTGCCGCCAGGCTATAATGAAGCGCTCAGCTATCCTGTCGTCTACTGTCAGGATGGCGAAGATTTTTTCAATTTCGGCCGCGTCGCGACCATTGCGAATCAGCTCATTCTGGATGAAGGACTTACGCCATTCATTATTGTAGGCGTCGATGTCGACAAAAAGAAGCGCACCGCCGAGTATACGCCGGACGGCCCGCTTCACGACAGTTATGTACAATTTTTTGCCGAAGAGCTGCTGCCGTTTATTGAAGCGCGCTATCCAGTGCGCCGCAATCCGGGCGAGCGGCTGCTGGCCGGCGATTCGCTAGGCGGCACAGTTTCCTGGCATATCGCAACCCGCTACCCGCACTTATTTAACCGTGTCGCTGCTTTTTCAGGCGCCTTCTATCCGTATTCGCAAACTTTGACCAGCCTCATGCCGGATTTGAGCGAGATGGAGATTTTCATGATTGTAGGCTTGCAAGAGACGGCTTATCAAACCGATACCGGCATTTACAATTTCGTCGCGCTCAATCGCGAAATGAAGCAAATCGTCGAAGAACGCGGCGCTACTGTCCATTATGGCGAACATGAAGGCCAGCATGTGTGGGGCTTTTGGCAGCAGCATATTCCGCAGGCATTGAAGATTTTTATGGGTTAGCACACTTGCCCAGCGGTTGAAAAAATAAGATAAGCCGTCTCCCAAGCGCTGCTCCATGCAGGGTGCTTCGAAGACGGCTTTTTTGATTTTAAATTTCAGGGGAAGAACCTGCCTCGCGCCAAGGACGGCGTCAGCGGATTGCTTCCTTCTCCCTCTCATGAAGCTGCTCCTTGATCCGTTCAACCAGCTTCTTGCAGCCTGCAGTTATCATTTCATAAACCTCGTCGAAATTTCCAGTATAGTAAGGGTCCGGCACATCGGCTGTTTTACGCTCCGGCAGCAGACTCATGAATTTGAACACCTTTGTATGGCCGTCGCAGCGGCTTCCGAACAACTGACGGACATCCTTTTCGTTGTTTGTATCCATGCACACAATGTAATCAAAGCTTTGAAAATCATCAAGCTTGACCTGTCTTGCCCGCATCCCTTCGTAAGAGATATTGTTGCGGTCAAGAATTTTGCGCGTGCCTTCATGCGGCTGCTTGCCGATATGCCAATCGCCTGTACCGGCAGAGTCAACCTTCACTTGCTCAGACAGCTCCTGCTCTTGCAGCTGCTGGCGCAGTACAGCCTCGGCCATCGGCGAACGGCAAATATTTCCAAGACAAACAAATAATACAGAAATCATCGTTACTCCCCTTCCTTCTCCTTACCCGCTGCTTTGACGGTCTGCGCCTCTTCCGCATGAACAGATTGCGCGAGTGCAAGCTTCAGCGATCTTCTGGGCAGCCGCCATTTGTAATGAACTGACAGCATCCTGAACACGATAACAATAACGAATAGCACAAGCAATTCCAGCGGTGTCGTAAACCAGCCAAGGCCGACAGCGGCGCCTGCAGCCATAGCCCAAACTGCGTAAATTTCCTCGCGCAGGACGAGCGGCTTCCTGCCGGCAAGCACGTCGCGGATCATTCCGCCTCCAATGCCTGTCAGCATAGCTGCGACGATGACCGCACTGAGCGGATGCTTGCCGGTGGCATAGAGCGCCCCTTGAATAGCGAAGGCCGACAATCCGATGGCATCAAAAAAAGCTTCACTTCGCCGCCAGCGCTTTATCCACTTGACCGGCAAAATAAAGGCAATCGTCATCGCAATCACGGCTGTCTTGAGCAGCATTCCTTGCGACCAGAGTGTTGTGACCGGAATGCCAATCAAAAGATTTCGCACCACACCGCCTCCAAAGGCAGTCACAAGCCCGAGCACGTACACGCCTAAAATATCGTACTCTTCTTCCATGGCCACAATCGCACCGCTGACAGCAAATGCAATTGTACCGATTACGCTGAAAATCGTAAAAACGTCCATGTCCAATTGCCAGTTCAAGCTTACGATGCCTCCGCATTCGTTCAGAGCAGAACTCTGAATCGTTCATAGTTTCCTCACCATTGTAGCCGCGTATTCAAGGATCGCGCAAGAGTAGTTTTTAAAATACTGCTGCCCCTTGCTTAGGGCCAGACTAGTCAACGGTCACGGATTGCTTGTATACTGACAAAGGCAAGCCCTAACAGAAAGGAACGATTGGATATGAGTAAGAAACGTGCGCTCATCGTAACCGGCGGGACTGCCGGCCCATGGGCGCTGCAATACATAAACCCGGACGACCTGCTGATCGGCGCAGATCATGGCGCGGCATTTCTCATCGCTAACGGCTTCAAGCCGGACATCGCTCTTGGCGATTTTGATTCGGTCACGGACGAGGAATGGGAAGCGATCAAGGCCTATAGCAAGGAGGTGCGGGATTGCGACCCGATCGATAAAAACTATACCGATACCGAGCTCGCACTAAGAGCCGCGCTTGACAGCGGCGCCCGCAGCATCGCAATTATCGGTGCGATTGGCAGCCGCCTCGATCATACATTGGCCAATATACAACTGCTAAAAGTCGCTCATGACCATGGAGCCAGGGCGGCAATCATAGACGAACACAATCATTTACAGTTGATGACCAGCGAGCTGTCGATTAGCAAAAACCCTTCTTACCGCTACGTGTCTTTACTGCCGCTGAGCGCAAGCGTTACCGGAATTACGCTCGAAGGCTTCAAATATCCGCTGCATGAAGCAACGCTGGAAACCGGCCAATCACTTTGCATCAGCAACGAGTTGGCAGACACTGCCAATACGAGTCATATCCGAATGCGCTCCGGATTACTGCTCGTTATTCAAAGCAGTGATTAGCTAGCAGAGAGAAAAAAGTAGGGGGACACGGACCGTAGCGGACCGTAGATCCGTTATTGGCCTCAAAACGCCGTAAAAACCAGGCGAAATCCATAAATAACGGACGGACCGTAGGAGGCTGTCGATTGATTGTGGACATCTGTAAGCACGGTCGAAGCAGGCATGAGCGGACCGTAGGAGAGCGTCGATTAATTCTCCCCAACTTGCCCTGTGCGATGAATCTCATGATTCGGATCCCTTCATTTTCTCCATGAAATGAAGGGTTTTCTTTCATTTCCTCACCAATACTCTCGTTTTCGTGGTATAATCATATTAACATGATCTGAGCCGGGGGGAGTTCCAATGTCAAACACAAACATGTCCAATGAGAATACCAACCAACTGTCCATTTCGGATTACGGGATCGCCGTGCCT
>NZ_JBHTHC010000008.1:0-378745 GCF_042676285.1 Paenibacillus sp. GCM10027626
AGCCCGAAACTCAATATTGTCGAAGGGTTATGGAAATGGCTCAAATCGGATGTCATTAACAACGTTTTTTACCACACAGTCGCAGAGATTCGCACCAACGTGCAACAATTCATGGATGAGATAATGAAAACCCCTTTGACCATCATCGACCGTCTTTGTGTTAGGTTTTAATCAGGACATTCAATAGTTCAACTTATATAGTGTATGAACCATCTCTTCATAACCTAAACGCCGCGCGTGCTGCAAAGGCGTTACACCTTGCGAATCGGCAAGATTCACGTCTGCACCATATTCGACTAGAAGCTTAACGATTTCCTGATGCCTTGCCTCGCCGTCACCCAGCAGAATCGCTTCCAGCAGCGCAGTCCAGCCGAGATTGTTCACATGATCGATGTTTACGTCCGAGGTGGCCAGCAGTTCTTTCACGATATCGACATGACCGCGATCGGCAGCCGGAATCAAGGCGGTGCCGCCGAAACGATTCGTGAGTGTCGTGTCGGCGCCGGCAGCTACCGAAGCCCGAACAAAATCAAACAAGCCCTCTGCGCCGGCATAAAGAAGCGGATTGTCTGAGCGATGATCGCGAATATTAATATCCGCCCCCTTATCTATCAGAAGCTTGAAAATATCAAACTGATTGGTGTGTGTTGCAATCATAACCGAGGTTCTTCCGCGATTATCGACAGCATTAATGTCAGCCCCTGCCTCAAGCAGCTTCGTAATTTCAGCTGAATTGCCCTGTTCCACCACATGCAATAAATTCGCGTTCTTCATGTCCCTATTATCCTCCTTAGATTGACAGCCAGCGAGAAATAGTATGCATAGCATAATGATAGTGGCACGCTGCAAAGCTTCACCATCCCCTCTTTTATATGTTAGCATGCGGCAGGCCGCATGAAAAATATGAATAACAGAAACATTAAGTCCCGCAGGACCATCCTGTATGGCGGCTTTCTAATTTTTTTGAATTTCGTTTCCTAAAGAAGGACAAAATAAGCAATACAAGTAACAGACAAAAATAAAATGACATGATGGGGATTAACTCCATCAGTTCCAGGGAGGATTTTAAAATGAAATGTAACGTTGGAAAAACCGAGCGAGTGATACGAATATCTATTGGCGCTATTATTGTTCTCGTGGGCCTGTATTACAGAAGTTGGTGGGGACTTGTTGGATTGGCGCCAATAATAACAGGCGCGACACGTTATTGTCCCCTTAATACTCTTTTAGGAATCAACAATTGCAAAGTTAGTACCAAGCAATAAATACTCCTTCTATCACTGATTTCATTCAAAAAGAATCCGAATATGCCGCGGCACAAAAATAAGCCCCCATCATTACTGTGCGTAACATGGGGGCTTATGGGAGCGTATCGAGATCCAAGCCGTTCTGCAGTAGTGATATCATGCTGCTTAGCAAGGTGACACGCAAGCCAGGATGATTCCGGATCGACGGGCCAGGTCTTCTGCAACATTGACAGGTTGGTCTGCATATTCGGGGTGGGCAGCTTTTTCAACGCTTGCGTATAAGGACTGACGATCAGCTATCATCACGATTCGACGTTTGTTATCGTTTATCAAAGGATGCTCCTAAAATCGATATTCAGATATTTACTTAAGTACTTGTAAAGCTCCGCTTTCACCACCCCCCAAAGCATAGAGAACTTATGTTGATATCCCCTGCATAAATAACGGGCCTCAATGCACAACTCGGTTCGCTGCTGTTCATACACTTTTATTCCTCTGTAACGCATGTTTTGGCGAATCAGCATAACGTCTGCAGTGATTAGATCTTGTGCGGATCTTAACACTTTGATATATACAACATTCATCTTTAACTTCACTGTCCCTAATGCTTTAATATCTCTTTCCAAAACATCAAGAAGAATGGGGAGTAAAATGTATTCTTTGACCAGATGGAGGTCGCCTTCAGTCTCTAGGGGGGCTTGTGTCATATAATCAGCCCCCGATGAGACGCCTTCCCTACGGACGCGTAAAATGACTGACAATCGACAAGCATAATAACATGGTTAGCCGACATGATGATGCGCCTCTCTAAATACGAATATATGTTCTTATTATATATCAAGAGCAGGCTGTTTATGCAACGGAAAAAACTGACATGTACAAAGTAAAGACATGTCAGCTGCCAGCAGAAGCATAAAACTGAAAAACGGACTCAGCCGTCAGGGGCCGAGTCCGCCCAAAAATGTATCTTCGCCTACTTGTTTCCGCCGCCTTTTTTGCCTTTCTTGTCCGACGTTCGCGTTGTAGTATTTTGGGCGCCATGCCCTTGCTGTTTCGACAATCCTGTCCCCTCCTTTGCATGCGATTGACCAATAGTATCCCACAAATTACACCTCAATAATGATCGGCAAAATCATCGGCCTTCTTTTCGTCTGCGCAAATATGAAGCGCCCCAGCGCCTCTCGCAGCGTCTGCTTCATGGCGCTCCATTGGCTCACATTTTCCTCCTGCAGCTTCTCAATGGTGGATATGACGAGCTGGCTAATGTCATTCATCAGCTCCTCCGAGTCGCGCACATATACAAAACCGCGGGAGATGATGTCCGGGCTGGACAAAATACAGCCTTCCGTCTTGCTAAGCGTGACGACGGCAACCAACATACCGTCTGCCGATAGCTGCTTGCGGTCGCGCAGCACAACATTGCCGATATCGCCGATTCCCAAACCATCGACCAGCGTATTGCCTGACGGTATTTTCCCGTTTTTGCGGGCGATCTGGTTTTGGATTTCCACGACTTCACCGTTGTTGACGATAAAAATATTTTCCATTTCAACGCCGACCGATTGCGCCAGCAGCCGGTGCTGATACAGCATTCTGAACTCGCCGTGAACCGGAATAAAGTAACGGGGCTTCATCAGCGTCAGCATAAGCTTCAGCTCTTCCTGGCTGCCGTGGCCGGAGACATGCATTCCCGTCGCGCTTCCCGATCCGTATATCACCCGCGCTCCCAGCAAATAAAGATTGTCAATAACACGGGCGAGATTGCGCTCATTTCCCGGAATCGCCGTCGCCGCTATAATGACTGTATCTCCGGGCATGACATCGATTTGCCGGTGATTTGAACTGGCCAGGCGGGACAGAGCGGCCATCGGCTCCCCTTGACTGCCCGTACAAAGAACAGCAATTTTTTCCGGCGTAAAACGGTCGGTATCACCAGCTTCAATGAGCATCCCGTCCGGTATGTTCAAATAACCCAGCTCCTGAGCGACGGCTGTTACATTTACCATGCTGCGGCCGAGCAGCACGAGCTTGCGCCCGGACTGAACCGCAGCGTCAACAATTTGCTGCAGGCGGTGAACGTTAGAGGCAAAGGTGGAAATAAACACTTTTTGCTCCGCCTTCATAAACGCCTCTGCAATATTTTCGCCTACTAACCGCTCCGATGGCGTAAAGCCGGGCCGTTCTGCATTCGTACTTTCGGACATCAGCAGCAGTACGCCGTTCTTTCCGATCTCGGCCATGCGGTGGAGGTCGGGGTATTGCCGGTTTACTGGCGACATATCAAATTTAAAATCGCCGGTATGCACGACTATCCCCTCAGGAGTGTGGAAGGCGACGCCCAAACAATCCGGAATGCTATGATTGGTGCTGAAAAAAGTGATCTTCACCGTCCCCAGCTCCAGGCGGGTGTCCGCATCAATAACATGCAGCTTTGTTTCACTCAGGAGCCTGTGCTCGCGCAGCTTCACCTCAATCAGACCAACCGTTAATTGCGAGGCGTAGATCGGGATATTCAATTGCTTCAGCAAATACGGAATGCCGCCGATGTGATCCTCGTGGCCATGCGTAACGATCAGCGCCCGCACTTTGTCCGCATTGTCCAGCAAATAAGTAACGTCCGGCACAATTAAATCGATGCCCAAAAAACTTTCGTCAGGAAACTTCGACCCGCAGTCGATCACAATAATGTCATCTTCATACTGCAGCAGGTACATATTTTTCCCGATCTCATTGACTCCGCCTAGTGCAGCGACCAATAGCTTTCCTGACTGTATGGCCATAAAGATCTCCGACTCCCTCTACCTGAGCATAAAAATAAAAGTTTGTCTACTTCGACTCTGCTTGATGTACATTTTGCCGCATAATGGCTGCTGTCATTCAAGTCATTTTTCGCCAAAAGAAAGAACCATCCACGCTCGCTTGTCAGCCCTCTATCTTTGCCAGCAGCTGCCTTTGCGCTTCCTCCGGCGTAATGTCACCAAGCAGCAGCTTGTCCATCACTTCAGCGATGATATCATTAATTTCGGAAAAGCGCTCATTTTTATATTCGGTCATACGAATATCGGGAGCACTGTCAACAAAAGCCTGAATATGCTGCGGAAATTTCGCTTCGAGAATGATGCTGTTCACTTCCTTGTTGGAAACGGCGGGCAGTGCCATACTATGTTTGGCTACAATCCGCATGCCTTCGATACCGGTAAAATAGTTGAGCACCTCCCATGCTTCGCGCGGATGCTTCGAATCTTTGGATATCGACCAGCTCAGCGCCGCTACCTTCGTCTGCTGATTGCGCTTGCGGGGCATCTTCACAACGTCCCAATTGAAGGGCAGCGGATGATTCCCGAACGATGGCAAATGCCACATGCCAGCCGAAAACATAGCAATATGCTGATTGCGGAATAACGACTCGCTCCCTTGGCCCATAGCCCGGATATCAGCCGGATCGGGAGAGCTTTTGTCGTCGACGGCCATCCGCTTGATCGTCGTCAACGTTTCCAGCGCATCGGCAGAATCAAGGCGGCTTTGGGCAGGATCAGCTGCATAAATTTCCACATTGTTGCGGGAAAGCATCCCGTCAAGCGGAGCTCCGTAATTATCGTATAAAAAGCCATACTGCTGCTTATCAGGGTCAGTCAGCCGGGCCGCGGCTTCCATAAATTGCGCTTCGCTCCACTGATCTGTCGGGTAAGGCACTCCGGCCTGATCGAACAGGTCTTTATTATAATAGGTCACATAAGGCGAAATCTCCTGCGGAATGCCATACTGCTTGCCATCGAACTGATAAGCCTCCATAACCGCCGGGTAAAAATCCTGCTTTCTAAACGACGCGTCTCCGGCAATAAAATCATCCAGCGGCAGCAGTACGCCGCGTTCAGCAAGCGACAGCGTCCATTCATTAATGTAGAGGATATCCGGGGCATTGCCGCCAGAAATCAGCGTCAATGTCTTCTCGTACCGGTTGGGGCCCAAATCGATCCATTCAATCGAAATTTCCGGATGCGCCTGCATAAAGCGTTCAGCCGTTTCATAGCGCACCCGCTTCTCCAGCTCTGTGCCGCTGAAGGAGATGCGAATGACCGTCTTATTCGCATCCGGCCTGCTCTCCGGCATTTGGGACGCATTGCCGCCGCAGCCTGCCAGCGTCAAGGAGAAGCAGATCATTATCGTGAGTATTATCATGCTGGGTCGTTTTCTCATGGTTGGCGCTTGCCGGCTGCCTCCTCCCGAAACTGCAATGGTGTGACATTGTAATGCTTTTTGAACAGATTGTAAAAGTAATGCTGGTCATTGTAGCCGACAGCCTGTCCGATTTCATAGACCTTCAGCTGGCTGTTTTCCAGCAGGAAGGCCGCTTGCTGCAGGCGCAGCCTGGTCAAATACTGAATAAACGACTCCCTCTTCTCCTGCTTGAACAAACGGCTGAAGTGAGGCGCGCTCAGCTCAACATAGTCCGCCACGCCTGTCAGCGATAATGTACTATCGGAATAGTGCTCGTCTATATAAAGCAGCGCCTTGTCGATCGTCCCCAACCACTGCTCGGGAGTGATCGTTTTTTCCAATTGATCAAGCAGCTCGATGACAGCCTGATACTCTACCGGTTTCAGCAAATAGCGCACCACGCCGAATTTAATCGCCGATTGCGCATATTCAAATTCCGCATATCCGGTCAAAATAACCGCTTTCAGCTGCGGATGCAGGGCTGAGGCTTGACGTACCAGCTCCAGCCCGTCCATTTCCGGCATGCGAATATCGGTTAGCATGACATCAGCGGTCTGATGGGCCAAAAACTCCAGCGCCTGATGCCCGGTAGTAAAAGTACCGGCAATTTCCCAATGGCCGCGATACTTTTGCAGCTGTCTGGAGAGCCCCTGCGTCACTCTTTCTTCGTCATCTACCAGTAAAATTTTCATTGCGTCCCTTCTCCCTGCTGCTTCTGCGGATACGGCAGCCTGATCGTCACGTTAGTCCCCCGGCCTGGTTCGCTCTCAATCTGCATCGTCCCTGCTTCGCCGTAATAGAGCTTGATACGCTTATAAATGTTTTCCAGCGCCATACTTTTATTCAGACCGCCGGAGTCGGCCGATTGCTTGCCTAGGGAAGCGCGAAGCAGCGCCAGCCGCTCTTCGGACATCCCGGCCCCGTCGTCCGCAACGCGCAAGACGACACCATAGTCTGCCCCGCCGCTGACTGCGCTGACTGTAACCGAACCTCCGTCGCTTCTGCTTTCCAGCCCATGATAGATCGCATTTTCTACTAATGGCTGGATCGTCAATTTCAAGAGCGGAAAATGGGCGGCTTCCGGTGCGGTCCAGCAGGACATCTTAATTTTGGTGAAACGCTGCTGCTGTACATACATATAGTTTTTAATATGCTCAAACTCCTCACTCACCGTTACCGTCTCGCGCTTGCTGCTAATTGTATAGCGAAACAGCTTGGAGAGGGAGATAATGATTTTGGCCGCCTCCTCCTCATCCTTGTCAATCAGCATCCAGTAAACGGAGTCCAATGTATTATACAGAAAATGAGGATTGATTTGCGCCTGCAGCTCCCGCAGCTCCGCTTGCTGATGGAGGATCTCCACTTCGTATACCTGATTGATCAACCGGTTAATTTCATTCGACATCCGGTTGAAGGAGTTGCCGAGCTCATTAATTTCTTTAATTCCGGTAGGAGGCAGCACCTGGTTGAGATCGCCCTTTTCCACCCGCTTCATCGCCCGCTGCATCCGTCTGATCGGCAAGGAAATCCGCAGCGAAAGCAGCCATGAGCAGGCAAAAATCGTAATGATCGCCAGCAGTGACGCCCAGATCCAAATTTCCTTCATATAGGACATCTTCTGGTTCAACACCGCGGCAGGAAGAATAACGACCGTATGCCATTTGGAATCATTTACAGCATGCTGTGTGATCAGGTACTCTCCATATTGAGAATCGTCAATGAGATAAGAGCCGGAGGCAATCGACTGTATGCGCTTAAAATAATAATGGACCGCCTCCGGCTTCATCGAGCTTCCGCCTGCTATTAAATTCCCTTTCCCGTCATAAAGCAGCAGCTCCCCTTGCGAATCGCTGTTCATACGGCGGAATTCATTGTAGAGTTCATTAATATTGAGCAGCATCATCACGTAGCCGAGCTTTTTCTCGCCGATAAAATTCGTCATTTGCCGAATTCCATAAATGTAAGGATATTGCCCGATCGTCTCTTTGGAGACGAGCCATTCCATACGCTCGAACGGCACCTTGCGCTCATCTGTCATCGCAAACACAGCGTCTGTTATTTCATAAGGCTGCAGTACGCTATTATTGTAGCCGATGTATCCGAATTGCGGCGAGTAGATTTGAATAGCGGATAAATTCGTACTCGCGCTCGATGCCCCCTTCATAATCGAGGTCAACTGCTGCGCCTGCCGATAGTAGAGGTGCTTCTCCTGTCCGTTGAGGATGCTTTGCAGGCTCCAGTTGCTGATGACATTGCTGGCACTGGCCTCTGCCATTTTCAGATGCTCATCGATTTTCTGGCTGAGCTGTCTCGATGTGCTTTTCATAAAATCAATCGTCGTCTCTTGAAAGGTCGTCTTCGTTCTCTCGAACAAAAACAAGCCGATGCAGCAAAGGATCAGCAAAAACAAGGCAGCGAATTGAACGGTCATTCTGGCCTTGATCGAGTAAGCTTTGTTACGAAATCGAAATCGATACATCCCGGATCCGAGACCTCCTATGTTATGGCTTTACTTTAACACGAACGGAGGAAAAAGATGCATATTCCAAAAGAGAGAAAGCCGGGTCGGCGCTGCTGCTTACCCGGCTTTCTTACTATTATACGACCGGCTTCACCGCAAAGGAAGCATAGGCGGTACGCGAGCCATCGCGATTGCCGAAGCCGATGCAGCCCGTAAGCAGCGGCTCATGCTTGTCTTCATATTCAAACTGCAGTTCCCCGTTTACATGGACAGCAATATGCGCGCCCTTCACCTTGACGCCAATCGTATAGGAGCTGCCCGCTTCCCGCTGCCATGCATAAGGCTCGACGTGCAGCTTCACACAGCTGCCGTCCTTGTTCTTGTACAGGCAAAGCGTATTATCAGGCCCGAGCCCGGCCGCATAGCTGCGCAGAGCACCCTGCACGCGGAACAAAATATGATGCTGTTTCCCTTTCAGCGGCTCAACCTCAGCTGTAAATTGATAATCCGACCAGTAATGCGAGCCGGTGTAGCACTCAGCAGGCTCAAAGCCGTGACCGCCGGCCAATTTGCCGCCTTCCAGCTTCCAGATCCCGCGCAAGTAGGTGAGCTGCGATACCGTCTGATGCAGCGCATTCCATTTTTCCATCTGCTGAGAAGCGAAGGCTATGCGGTAATCTGCAGCGCCATACACTTTCCACTCATCCAAAAACCATTTTAGCGAAAACGATTTTTCACGCAAGCTGGAGTCGCCGGTTACGGCATATTCGATCCCAACCTTGCCCACGACAAAATTTTCAGCATACGGGATTTGGAAATGAAGCCGCTGCCACTCCCCGCTCAAAATCGCAGCCGGACCATACAGCCGGGCCCCGCTCCGCGCCTCCTCGGCATAAAACCGGGCGTTCAGCCCTGTCCCTGCCGACTCGTCCAGCTTGAGATAAGCTTCCATCGTTTGGCCCGGATAGACGGTCGGCGAAATATCCGGATCATAGCGGCTGTCATCAAAATCATGCGGGCCGGCATAAGTGAGAAAGAAAAGATCAAACCCAGTTCCCGTAAATACCGAAGGCGCCGTTAACTGAAGCGAACGTTGTCCGCGGTACGCCTCACGGTCTGTATTTTCCAGCAAGATCCGTTCATTGCCCCGATACTTCCATTCCAACGCATGCGTGGAGCCCGGAAGCTCAAAGTGCAAGTAATGAGCCGCATCATCGTGCACAATCGCTTCCCAGCCCTCGGCCTGCCAGCCATGCAGCTTGGAAGCCAGCTTGACGGTATAAGCGGCAATCGCCGGGATCGTCTGCAAATTAAGGCTGCCGAGCAGCCCAGAGCAGCAGACAAAATCGTTAATCGGCTCCTTCCATTTGTCCTCGATCTGTTCCGGACCGTTAAGCACACCGACGATTGTGCCGACATTGCCGACATTGCAATCGGTGTCCCAGCCGCACATATTGCAAATATTAATCGTACGGCTGAAATCACCCTGTCCATACAACAGAGATAGTACGATGACCGCTGCGTTCGGGATAATATGGCAAACGCCCTCATAATGCTGATAACCGTATTTGTCCTGCACAAAGCGGAAGGCATCGCGCCAATCGTCGGTTTGCCGGGCATTGTAATAGGCCGCCACATCTTGAACCATCTGCCCATAGGTGCTCGCTTGCGGAATGACAGCCAAACCGTCGGCAATGATGTCTTCTACCCGGGTGCGAATAAAGGCCGAGGCAATGCAAGCGGCAATAAACTGGCCGCCGTAGATGCCGTCCCCGTCATGCGTGACGCTGGACATCAGCCCGGCCAGCTCGGCGGCTTTCCCCGGCTGCCCCGGGCAGACAAGCCCCCAGCAATCCGAGAAAATTTGGCCGCCGATTTGCTCGGCAACCGTCTTGCCATTCTGCTCGATTGAACCGGCGAGCGGAGCGGGAACGCCATTTTTCAAATTCATATAAGCCGTATGCTCTGTCGATACCCCGTATCCGCCCCACCAAAAGAAGCCGTGCCCCTCTCCTGCATAATTGAGCAGCGTTTGCGCCATCTGCTCAGCTGTTAAAGCGCCAGGTTCAAAATCATCAAGCGCTCTCATGAAAAACACCGGCCCGTTAATATCGTCATCGGCGGCAAAATGGCTAAAGCGATACGGATAGTCCGTTATTTCCCCGAACGTTTGCGCGATTCGCTCATACGTCCACCCTTCAATATTGGCGCCATGAATGACGCCGATCACTTTGCCCAGCCAGCCCCCATATACTTTCTCCACATACTTTTTCGGAAACATGCGCCTCTCCTCCATGCTCAGCTTTTCACTGCACCGCCAGTCAAGCCGGCAATAATTTGTTTTTGAAAGATCATATATACAATCATTATCGGTATCATGGTCAGCACAAATGACGCAAACGCCAAATTGTAGTCAAACGAATATTGCGATTTAAAATTGTACTGGAACAGCGGCAGCGTCCACATCAGCTCCGATTTGTTCAAAATAAGCAACGGCAGCAGGAAATCATTCCAAATCCAGAACGCATTAATGATAATAATCGTTGCAGTCAGCGGACCGAGCAGCGGGAATATAATCGAACGGTATGTCCGGAATTTGCTGCAGCCATCCACATAAGCCGCCTCTTCGAGCTCCTTCGGGACCGAAGTGCGGATGTAGCCGACGTAGAGGAATACCCCTTGCGTCAGCGCGTAAGTGACGTAGAGCAGTACAAGCCCGGTCTGATTGAGCAGGCTAAGCTGCGTCATCAATTTGGTTACAGGCAGCATGATCACCTGGAACGGCACGATAATGCCCAAAATAAACAAAACGAACAGCGTTTTATAGTACAGCTTGTTCATATTGCGGCTGATCGCATACGCAGTAATCGGTACAATAAGCAAAATCAAAATAACGGAAACCGTTGTAATCCCGATCGAGTTAATAAAAAACTGACCGAAATGATTACTGTTCATAACCTCCTGAAAATTGCCCCAATAGAGCTGTTCAGGAAACGAGAAAAAATTGCGGGAGCTTTCCTTCGTTGTTTTGAAAGCCGTGATCAGCGTCAAATACAGCGGCAGAAAGATAATGAGCAGCCCGAGAGACAGCAGCACATAACTAAGCGCCGAGCGGCCTTTTTCCTGTTCCATTAGGCATTCACCTCATATCTGCTCATCCCGCGAATTTGCACGAACGATACAATGGCAATAATGACGAAGATCACCATCGCCAATGCGCTGGCATAGCTGAACTTAAACTCCTGGAAAGCAAAATTGTATACGAGCAAGCCGACCGTTTCCGTCTTTTTGCCCGGTCCGCCCCCTGTCATCGCTACGATATAATCGAAGGCAGTCAACCCGCTTTTGGCTGTCAAAATAACGACCATATTGAGCACGGGAATGAGAAACGGCACAACGACGGAACGAAAGCGCTGAACGGCAGTGGCACCATCGAGCGAAGCCGCCTCCAGCAAATCTTTGGGCACGCTTTGCAGCGCAGCTAGAAACAGCAGGACCGGAATGGCCAGCCCCTGCCAAAGGCTGACAAACAAAATGCCGTAAAACGCCAGCGTCGGGTCAGACAAAATATTTTTCGATAGCGGTGCATAGCCGATCGCCTTGCCCAGCATCGGAAGCGCATGAGCGAACAGCTGATTCCAAATGAGACCGACCGTAATCATACTGAGCACAGCCGGAAAAAAATACGAAGTACGGTAAAAGGATTGGAATTTGCGCACGCGATTAAGCAGCAACGCAATAATAACGGCAAAAATAACCGTTAATACGACCAGCGCGATGGCATATTTGAACGTAAAGCCCAGACTGCCATGAATGCGGTCATCGGTAATTAAATTTTTGTAATTGCTGAGCCCGATAAAGTTTTTCTCTTTACTGAGGCCGTCCCAGTCAGTAAGGCTGTATAAAAAACCATTAATCATCGGATAAATGAAGAAAATGGCGTACAGTGCTACAGCAGGCAGCGTAAACAGCAGATGTGAGTATCTGTCGATCTTTTTCATCAACGATTCCCCTTTTTTTAACAGACTAGTTGGAGCTGCATAAAGGAGGAACAGGAGAGATGCAATTCCCGCCTGTTCCGCCTGCTGCCTATCCAATTATTTTTCAAATTCCTTGTTGATCGCTTTTTCGAATTCAGGCTTGGCTTTAATAATGAAGTATGCGGAAGCCTGGGCGCCCCAGCTGGCATCTTTGCCCGCAGCCCAGTTGAAGTGCAGCCAAGGATAGTAGCGGCCTTCTTCAGCCAGCAGCTTCGTTACATCTTCCGTCTGCGGCGCATTCGCCTTCACGCCATCGATCGTGGACGGAGATTTTTCATTATCTGCAAGATATTGTGCAGTCGATTTTTCCGTCATATATTTGACAAACTTTTTAGCTTCTTCCGGATGTTCAGTTTTCGCGGAAATCGCCAGCGCGTAGTCGACGCCGCCAAGCACAATGCCTTTGCCGTCTTCATTCGGCACTGGGAACATTTTATACTCGTCCTCCATGCCCGCTTGCTCGATCATCGGCACCGCCCAGATGCCTTGCGGCATCATCAGCGCCTCGCCTTTGGCAAACAGGTTGACAGCATCCGGATAGTCTGCCCCAGCCGCATCAGGCTGGCTGTTGTCGCGGATGAAGTCCATTTGCTGGATCAGCTTTTGGAAGCCAGGGTCGCTCTCCGCTTTCGCTGCGGCATCGGCAAAAAATTTATTCGCCGCTTCAACGCCCGCTCCATTTGCCATCAGTGTTTCGGTCAAATGTCCGGCGGACCATTCCGCTTTAAAGCTGGTAGCAAAAGGAATCAGGCCTTTTTCTTTGATCGCTGCCGCTGTTTTCTCCAGCTCCGCCCACGTAGTAGGAACGGTCAAGCCGAGCTCATTGAATTTGTTCACATTGTAATAAATGCCGTAAGCATTCATCGTCAGCGGGACACTGAAATCTTTGTCTTCGTATTTGATATCCTTCAAGAAGGATGGATTCACATTCGCCAGTACATCCGAACCTGTCAAGTCCATGAAATAGCCGGATTTCGCTTGCGATTGGAAATCAGACTCATTGGGGAAAATCGACATAATATCGGGCACATCATTCGTCGACATCCGTGCATACAACACTTTACGCGAATCCGGAACTTGCACCTGGTTCACGATAATATTCGGATTTTCCTTTTGGAAATCATCGATAATTTTTTTCAAATTGTCTTTAATTTCCGACTTCTGATTAAACAGCTCAATCGTCACTTTTTCGCCCTTATCGCCGGTTGCGCCCGTATTGGTATCTGCACCGTCTTTGCTATCATTTTTACTGCAGGCGGAAGTCAGTACAATCAGTGCTGCGCTGGCAAGCAGCAGCCATTTTTTTGATGATTTCATTGTTTAAATCCCCCAGTTAATGGTTTGTTTTTTATTTCCATTAAAACAAGCGCTGCATGAACAAATCGATAAAGCTTTTACTGTCGACAGCTGTCGCTGCCAGAACGTTATTTTCCTGCGGACGATTAAAAAACACATCCTGCTGCACAACCGTCATGCCGCGTGTAAATTCGCCCTGACACTCGACGGCAATACGCTTTGGCTCCATCTTCAGCAGTTCGGGATGGCTGATGTAAGCAATCGTGAGCGGATCATGAAGAATGGGCAAATGCTTGGACGAATCCATCCACTGTGTCAGCAGACGAGAGAGAAAGCTTACCCGGCTTGAGGCCATCTTTTTGATGTGCGCAACATCCGCTTCTGTCAATCGGCATTGCAGCGTAACGTCCAGGCCAACCATCGTCAAATCCAGTACAGACTCAAAAACGATTCTCGCTGCCTCGGGATCGCATACAACATTCCATTCCGGATAATAGGTGGAATGCATACCTGCCATCATCACAACTTTCACCCGCTTCATCGTCTCCGGCGCCTTGCGCACAGCTGCTGCAATGTTAGTCAGCGGACCGATCGCGACAATCGTCACATCCGGATGCGCCTCTGCCTGCTCCAGCAAAAAGTCGACAGCATGCCGGCTGCAATTGCCTTGTATGTCATGATAGTCATCCAGCCACTGGCATGGTATGTTCTGTACATCCGTCTTAGCGAGCAGCGGCGCCCCAATTCCGGTGGCAACCGGGATGTCCAGCCGTTCAAAGGCCCGCAAAAGCTGCAGCACCAGCTTCGTTCGCAGCTCCGTATTGCGATAGACGGTCGTAATGCCGATCACTTGCAGCTCAGGCGAGTTCAGCGCTAAGGCAATCGCCAGCGCATCATCAATGTCGTCTCCAATATCTGTATCAATAATAATTTTTCGCATAGCATCTCACCTCCCGTATCCTTCGGATGCAAATTCGGAATACGCTTTCTTGAATGCTTTTCGCACTGGCTTCGTGCTTGTATACAATTTTAACAAAGGGATAGTGGGGCTTATAGTACGAAAGAATTATGGTTTTTGTACACTTTTTTGATCTTTCGGCACTTGTGGCCGCAAAAAAACACGCCCGCTCCATGTCAGAGCGGGCGCAGCTAGGCTAGGCGAGGGCTAAGCGGACCTACGATCTGGCTGTCAACTCAGTTTATTGATAATATTAAGCATCAGCCGGATGCCTTTGCGGTTATAGCGAAAATGATTCAACGAGCCAATCAAATAGCTTTCAGTGGCCGGATGGTAGAACAGGAAGGAGCCGGTCGAGCCGGCATTGCCCCACACCTCATATTTGCGCGGCATAAAGAGCGGAACATGCTTGAACTCCATCACTCCATAGCCGTAATCAATGCCAAGAAAAAAACGCTCCTTGTGCTGACGCATCCGGTTCAGTGCAGGCTCGCTAATAAGCCGGTGCTGAACAAGCGCCTGCATAAACAACAGCAAATCAGCGTTCGTGGAAATAATCCCGCCGCCGGCATACATGAAGTGAAGGCTGTCAAAATGGGCAATATTTGTTCGATTTACAAGCAAGTCGGCAACAGGATGCTCCCATAAGACAAGCGGCTCTGCACCGAGCAAGCAGGAATGCTTCATCCCAAGCGGCTCAAATAAATAGCGGCGCAGCACCTCATGCAAAGGCAGCTGTGTCACTCGCTCAATGATAAATCCGAGCAGGTGGTACCCGGTATCGGAGTAATGAAACCGGCGTCCCGGGGGAGACAACGCTTGCAGGTGCTGCTTCGACCACAAAATCGCCTCGCGCGGCGTCCACTTCTTGTGCGGGTCCTGCAGCACAAGCTCGATCATCCGCTTGCCTTGCTTCGGGCGATCCTCAATAAAGCAGTGCAAGCCGGAGGTATGATTCAACAAATGCTTCAATTGAATTTGGGCGGTGTAATCCTGCCCTTTGTATACATGAAGCCGCTCCGTCAGCTCGTCATCCAAATAATTGACGATTCGCTCCTCGTAATTCAGCCGTCCTTCTTCCGCCAGCATCGCCGCCACAACAGCAGTCAGCAGCTTGCTCACACTCGCAACAAAATATGGCTGCCGGGCATCCGCTGTACATTTGGCTAGTCCCGTAAATCCTTCAGCAGCATTCAAATGAAGACCCAATTTGTCAGAATGCACAAGCAGGTAAGCGTTGCAAATACCGCTATCCTGCTGCACTGTATGGCGAAAATATTGCTCGATTGCCGTCTCTGCTGTTCTATGACCCATTCCATTATTCCTCCCGAACGTTGTTGATGCCCGCAGTCTGCTCCTTACGGCGAAGCCGGGCCGCTGCCATGATATCGCTTCCCGTTTGTTCCAGCAATTCAGTCAACTGCTCCTCCCCCATCTGCGGCGGCAGCAGACCGTTCACTTCCATGACAGACAGCCCCAGCTGAAACACTTGCATCTTAAACATAATCGGCAGCAGCTCTTCTGTAGTAAAGCCTTGCAGATCCCGGTTTTCCCGCATCTGAACCAGCATATCGTCTATAGACAGCTGGATCGCCTCCAAATAGCGCCCCTGTCCGCGCAGCATAAGTAATTCATTGAACAGGACCGGATAAGCGCGCGCAAACTGCATACTGGCAATGCCGATATTTAAAAAAGGATCCTCATGCTGCCGCGTAGCCAGCATTTGGTGGGAAACGTCAACAATTTTGCGGACAACTGCCTGCTTCAGCTCATCGGCATCTTTGAAATTGACATAAATCGGGGCGATAGAGCTGCCTATTTTATCGGCAACCTTGCGGATTGTAATTTGCTCCACCCCTTCGGCCTGCGCGATCTCAAAAGCGGCCTCTATAAGCTGCTCCTTGGTAAACTTCCTCTTAGGCGCCATCTGCAGCCTCCTGTTCCATCTATATAGATCATTAGTTACATATCAAGTGATATATATTGATTATAATACAGCTTTTGTCATTGTAAAGGGGCAATCTGGCAAAAAAATATCGGCTGCTGCAGCTGCAACAGCCGATATGTCTATCTCCTTGCCAAAAGCGGACTCCACTCTTCAATAGCATACAAATGCAGCTTATGCATGGCTCTCGTGCAAACGGTATACAATAAACGCCGTTCACTTTCCAAGCCGTAGCTTGCTGCCGAAGCATCGTACACGATGACTGCGTCGAACTCCACCCCTTTGGACAGATAGGACGGAATGACTACAAGTCCCTCCTCAAAGTCAGAGGTTTCCTGTTCAATTAAGCGAATGTGAGACTGTTTCAGCAGATCCCGCAAAGCTTCATGCGCCATCCGGCTTTCAGCCGCAGTCTTGCAAATGACGGCAATCGTACGGTAGCCCTCTGCCTGCAAAGCCGACAATGTACCCGCGATTCGGTCATGCAGCTCCGCCCTGTTGGCCAGCAAGCTGAAGGCAGGAGGCTCGCCGTCGCGGTTGAACGGAATAATTTGCTCGCCTCCAGGAATGAGGCCGCTTGTGAATTCCACAATCGGGCGTGTAGAGCGGTAGCTGCGGCGCAGCAGAATCGTCTCCGTCTCTTCCGCCTCATACAAAGCGGCCAGGGCGGCGAAGCCGCTGCTTTCTTCTGTCGTATGTGCAGTAATCGACTGATTTAAATCCCCTAATGCGGTTACCTTCGCTCGCGGGAATAATCGTTTAATAAAGGCAAATTGGAAAGCCGTGTAGTCCTGCGCCTCGTCCAAAAGAATATGCCGTACAGATGTGTTCGTCTGAAAGCCGCGTATTCGCTCGACCATATACAGAAATGGCGTGGCATCTTCGTAAGCGATCTCCCCTGTCAGCAAGCGATTCAGCGTGTAGCGGCAGATGTCGGCCCACTGTGCTGGCATCCGCTCCTGCTCTGTAGCAATCGCCGCGGCAAATTCCGCAGAATCGAATAACTGGCGGTAAGTTGACTTCATATCGACGAAGCTAAGCCTTTTTATCCGCAGCCGCAGCGGTTTTAAACGCTCCTTGACGACATATTGAGCCAGAATCGCCTTCTCCGCCTCAAAATCATCAAAGGATTGCTCGGAAAACCGCTTTTTGCGCCGCAGCGTTTGGAACGCTTTAAGATACGTTTCTTTATCGAGCAGTTCGATCTCTTCGTCAACCCAAGGTTCATTCAGGGCCGCGCGCTCAAATTCGTTCAACCGCTCCATCATCTGCTCCGCCATAAGCCGCAGACGATTGGCAATAGCTATCGAATGGTCGAGTGAATAAAACAGCGCCTCAATCTCGCCGGCAGTCATAATCGACTGGCCGCGGAACGATAAAGAGCGGAAGCGGAGCCCTTTGCTTTTCATCGCTTCAATGTAGCGTTCCATAAGCTGTACGAAGGGATAGGAAGCTTTATAGCGAATGCCGGCTATTCTCGTTTCATAATCGGGCTCATCCATGGCCGAAAGCGCATATTCCAATTGATCGTAAGGATTTTCCAGGCGAAAGGTTTTTCCTAAGCGAAAGCGCAAATAGTCCTGGAAAGTAGTCTGCTGCATATTCTCCTCGCCCAATTCCGGCAGGACTGTCGATACATAGCTGTTGAACATCGGATTCGGCGAAAATAAGACAATTTGATCGGCGGTCAATGTGCCGCGATACCGGTAAAGCAGGTAAGCTACCCGCTGCAGTGCAGCCGACGTCTTTCCGCTGCCGGCGGCTCCCTGAACGATAAGCAGGCGGCTGCTTTCATTGCGGATAATCAAATTTTGCTCCCGCTGAATAGTCGCAACGATGCTCTTCATTTGTGCATCGGATTGCCGGCCAAGCACCTCCTGCAGCAGCTCGTCGCCAATTGTGACCCCAGTGTCAAACATGCTGACAATTTCGTCACCGCGAATGACAAACTGCCGCTTCAGCTGCAATTCGCCCTCAATGACCCCCATCGGCGTCTCATACTGCGCTGCGCCTGGCGGGTAATCGTAATAGAGGCTGGATACCGGCGCGCGCCAATCATAAATCAAATATTGATCGTCCTCTTCATCCCGCAACGAGGCGATGCCAAGGTAAATCCGCTCCGCAGCCTCATCCGCCTCGCCGCTCATCGCATTCTCCATAAAATCGATCCGCCCAAAATAGGGCGACTGCAGCAGCTTGCGCATCGTCTTTAATTGTTTCGCCGCTTGACGATGCGTATGCTCGCGGTCAAACAGCACCTCCGCCTGCTGACGCATGCTGGCTGCTGTCTCGGCCATTTCCGCGGCGTCTTCAAAATTGACCGTGACATCTTCCCAAAAATTTTTGCGAATTTCGACCATTTCTTCCCGTGCTTCCGAGGTTTGCTCCTCCAGCTTCTCCGTCCGCCGCTCAATCTCTGCGATTACGCGTTCTACCCGGCGCTGCTCTTCCTTCCACTCCGGCTGTTCCGCTATTGACACCATTGACAGTATCCTCCTCTTTGATCGATCACCATGAAGCACGTTGACCCCGCTATTGAAATAAAAGTTGACATCTCCCGAATCAGCATGGTATAATTATATTTGGGTATTAACGCCTGAATTTATTATGGAAATTTCGAGCAATTTATATTGTACCAAACTCATTCATAAACTGCAATCTCATTCTTTTAAATTACAATGAACCGCGACCGTACAACAACGGATGCGGTTCTTTTTTCGCCTCCTATATAGCGGCGTGACCAATCTGTATATATTTTTCCTATATATTGAGAAAACACCTGACGACGTCCTTGGCGCGGAACAAGTTTCTTCCCCTTAAATTTTATTAGCATTCATAGCCGGCAGCGATGGTCAGCGGTTTGAGCCCCGAAGAAGGGGCAAACTGCAAAGCGGGTTCATCTAAAGGAAACCACAGACGTTATTTCACCAATAACCCCTCTTTTTGAAATCTAACGGAAGTAAGCGATCTTAATTAGACGTTTTCTTGCGAAATCGGGCTCATTATCATCAAATAGCGGCGCACAGTTCCGTTACAATTTCAGATCGGTCGAATTTTCGAAAATAGCGGCCGAGACATCCGTTAGATTAGGTCACATATTTAAAAAAGACGGAGCAGCCTCCGTCCTTTCTGCCCCGTCTTTATTCGTGCTACACGCCCCATTCCTTACGTGCGTCAGCTACCGATTTGGCCGGCGTCCTGCCCCAAGCGTAATGCCCTTTCGGCTTTGCGCCCATCCAGCGGTCGTCGACCGGCTCGGAGGCAAGCTGGTATCTGGTGTCCGCGCTAATCCGGTAGCGGTCCGTCTCATTGTTTAGTGATGCATGCATCATATACATTCCAAAAATGAGCGCATCTCCCGCCGCAAATTCAGCAGTCGCCCACTGTCCGCCAAATGAATCGACAATTTCGAGCGGATCTTCTGTGAACCAGCCGGTCGCCACATTGTCGCGGTCTACATCCATTTCGCCATAGGTTTCCCTGATTTTTCCAAAATTCTGCGATCCGAGACATAATGCGAGCGTCCCTAATTTATACGGCGTATCGCCGAAGGGCGTCCACATCGTGTACACATTTTTCGTGCCCCGTCCCATATAGACGACATCATAATGGGCGCCTGTATTGCCGCCGCGCGGAATTGCCCGCGGCCACTTGTAATCATAAGTCAGCACAGGCCCGCCAAGGAGCTCGGAAAAAAAACGCATCGTAGCCTCGCCGCCTACGACTTCCAGAAACGTCGGGAAGTCATCCTGCAGCTCGGCTGCGCTTTTCCCCCACATGGCCGATTTGTTTTCTGCATTAATAAGCCCTTCATCCAGCGGAGCGGTAAGATCAAGCCGTCCCATCACCTGCAGCTTTTGCAAAAATTCCTTGCGAGCCGCCATCACCTTGCCGCGGTCGTGCAATCCCCGAATGAATAAATATCCGTCCTCCACCAGCCGCCGCAGCAGCGCAGCGCCATCCCCAAGCAGCTCATTGGAGCTGCGCAGCTCCGTCAAATATTTGCTGCCCATTGTCAGCCGCTTTTGTCCAATAGTCACTTCCATATGATCAAACCCCTCTCTGACGTCTTGCTTCTACCTTAACGCAGAAAAGGGCTTTCGTCGTTAGTGAAAACCGGGCGGCATTTACGCAAAACCGTACTTTCAACCGATTATTGGTGATACAGCCGCTGCTGCCTGCGCCATTCCGTCGGAGCTACGCCTTCCGCTTCCTTAAACCAGCTCGAGAAGGAATGCAGCTGCGAGAAGCCGATCGCTTCAGCAATGGCCTGCATATCCCGGTCGGAAGCGGCCAGCAGCCACTTAGCCTCAGCCAGGCGGCACATTTTTTGATAATGCTTCGGCGTCATGCCGAAAACTTTGACAAAGCGCTTGCGCAGCCCTTCCTCCGATAATCCCGCCAGCTTGGCCAGCTCCGAAATTTGCAATCCGGTCTGCAGATGCTGCCTGATATAGTCCGCAATATGAGAAACGGACAATGCTTGCCTGCTCGCATGCGAATGCTCATAAATAAAAAGCAGCAGCACCTGCAGCCATGCGTGTCGGCTTGCTTCCGGATCCTTCAATGGCGTCGAAGCCGTGCGCAGCCATTGGCGAAACAGCAGCTCATACTGTTCCTGATCAAGCGGCGACAACGTAATGATGCCAGGCTGCTGCGGCCCGGGAAGCAGCTGGTGGAACCATTGCGCCGCCTGGCCGGAAAGGCCGTCGATGAGCAGCACGCCGAAGCGAATCGGAGCGCATGCATGGAACGAATGGGCAAGGAAAGAAGGGATAAGAACGATTTGTCCCATTTCTACACTCGCCTGTTTATCCGCCCAGCGGAAATAACCGCTTCCCTCCATGATTAGCGTTATTTCCAGACTGCTATGCTCGTAATATTGCGCATCCTCCCATTTACTATCGTGGGCGCCGATAAAGCTTCTAATATATAATGCCTCCCGCATTCGATCCCCTCGTTCCCTCAGACGCATTTCACCCAGATTCTACCGGCCAAATGCAAACGGTGTCAACCCTGTGGCTGACACCGTGCCTTTCCCTGACGGATGATCGGTAATTTTCCAGCGCAAGCGGTTGTCGAATAGCGCAACGCCGCAGAACAGCGCTGCAAACTGGGGAATATAAACGCTGATATGATCATGGCTGTGGCCGGTGAAGCCAGAAAATGAACCTCCAGGCCGCCGCAGCACAGGATATCGCCATCTTCAACCATAAGTGAAGGTTCGCATGGCTCATAATGATAGTCCGCCGGATAAATTCCCTGCTCACGCGCCTCGCCAAGCTTGAGCGCCTCCTCCCCGCCACTCACAAGGCGAGCCGTCTGCTTCGAACAAACCACCTTGGAATCAAATCGCCGCTGCAGCATTGCGGCCCCGCCGGAATGATCCGCATGCGCATGCGTCAAAATAATCCATTCCATCTGCTCACCGGAAAATCCGTGCTGTGCAAAATTATCCAGCAGCTTCCATGTATTTCTCCCTGCCCCGCAATCTATTAAGATTATTGAACAGCTGCCAGTGCCAGTGGATCCCGAGGCTGAACGTCTTCGAAGACATACCGAGCGAATTGCTCAAAGAGAAAGGAGGATTGTGTTCCACTGTAATCAGCCATTTTCCCGCTTCAGATCACCCCGATCAGTCATTGTACAAAGGAGGCATTATAATGTTTCAGGAGCGTTTTGCTCTTAGCGAAAGGAACTTAAAGATTTTTACATCTGTATTTCTCGCCATTCTTTTATTCATCGTGCCAGTCCTGCCTGCGGCGGCAGCATCACCTGGCAAAACCGTGAACGCATCAGCAAAGCTCGTATATAACCTAAAAGGGCTCAAGCACAATGTGGCAGTACAAAAAGCATATATCGCAGACAAGTATATCTATGTTACACAGCGGTCTAAGGGTACATGCTATCTTTCCAGATTGCGCATAAACGGGAAAGACGCGAAGTACGTAGACCAAATGACCGTAACCAATACCGGCCATTGCCAAACACTTGATATGTACACATACAAAGGAAAAAATTTTTTCTACTTCAGTTCTAAAGCAGATCCTTCAACAGACCAGTACTGGTCGCTCCAGGTGGCAAGACTTCAATATAAAGCCGGCTTAAAGGTCGATTATACGAAGCTTGATCGGTTCACCTATATGAACTACGCTAATAAGACAGGCAAAAGATTAGGCACCACCTATAGGATAGACGGCGGCGGTAACAGCAAATACACGTTTTTCCGTGTACAGACAAACGAAAAGACCGTCACCTGGTCCATATACAGCACAGCGGCCTTGAACAAGCTTTTGGACAGCAAAAAGCAGGTTCGAATGGACAGTGCCGCCGCGGTAAAAGCGAGCGTAGCGAGCTTCACACAATCCGGCAGCCGTATTATTAGACCGAATGGATCTTTTCAGGGTGCAGATATGCTAGGGAGCACTAAAATTTACACTTCAGGGGGTGCCGAAGGACAAACCCCTCAGATCGCCATGATGACCAGCTCAGGTGCGTACAAGAGCCTGGTGAAAATTACGAATGTGGGAAAGCATGAAATCGAGGGAGTTCAGACCAAGAACGGGAAAGTCTATTTTACCATTGTGACGGATCCCAAGAACAAGAAGAACACACAGAAAATTTACTATGTGCCGGATACTATATTTTAAATAACTGTATGTATAAGAAGTCGCCGTTTGTTGGCGGCTTTTTTTCTGCAACTCATGTAGAATCGAGCTCCGGTACACGATCTTTCAGGAGGCGACCGCGCAAACCATACAGTTGCCCTTGAAGGGTAAGGTTATCACGACCAGTCGAATCGGGTAAAACACCAGACTGCTGTGAGACACATCCGATCACCCTGCGAACCGTATTCGGGTTGCGAGCGATATCGCTACCTGCCACCTGGGCTTCCCCGCTATCCAACCGTGATAATGTGGTCAAGATTTTCACTGCAGTTGATTTGCCGGCACCGTTCGGGCCAAGCAGTGCAAAAATGGTTCTTGTCTTTACGGAAAAGGATAATCCATTTAGCGCATGTACGCCTCCACGATATGTTTTTGTTCAATTTTTCGTGTGGATAGCTAAATGAGCATCGGAAGACTTCGAACTCAATTTGTTCATTTCAGTATGCACCCAGTTCAACTTCTTGCGAAATCTTGCCTGCATTGGATAGAATCTCACGCACATTGAATTTCAGGAATGAGTTCAGCTTCTGGGTCCAGTCCTTCATGTACATAGGGGACTGACGTTCCGCTTGATCTTCTGCATAGTCCAAATACATCGTTACAATTCGATTTAATGACTGGAATCCTTTATCGGTCAAAAAAATTTTCGCCACCGTAACATCGGCTTTTCTAACCTTATCGCCTTTCCAACTGATCAATCCCATATTGTCCTTCTCCAAGTACATCGCCGCCGTAGGTAATGAATGCGCCCCGAATGTAGCCTTTCGTCAATTCCACACCGATCGAATACAGCCGCTCCCCCTACAAACGAAGAAACGTAGCGGGCCGCCCCGCCTGTAAGGGAGTCTGCACACTTTCCTCTACTACTAGTCCTTGCTCGAGCAATTCATTTATAATGTTAGTCACAGTTAGTTTGGTTAGTTTGGTTAGTTTGGGCCTTCATGCAATCTCGGCCCGTGACATATTGCCGCGGTGCAGCAATTCAAGAACCTTGGTGCGGTTATCCAACTTCATGTGTTGAAAGCTGTTTATATCAATCGACATTTCATTTGCCCTTCTCCCAAAGCATCCCATCTTAACCTACCGTCCTATTTTTAAATGCTAATCCCCCTGGACGACGGATAGCGTAACGACCACGGCCTTCTGCTTGATGGCATCCTTGATTCAGACGTCTTTCTGTGCCTTCATGTACATAAAAGCAGCCCGTCCTCCATGTTCAGTTCAGTTACAGAGGGCAGGCTGCTTTTTATTTGACTAACCCGGTCCATGTTGCGAATGGTTATTATAATCTTATATTAAGGAAGTATCTCTGTTGTTCCGCTTACCCGGCTATTATTGGCGCTCTCCAGGAAATGAATGATTTCCAGTGTTTCCTCGGTATCTATATCCGCTTTCCCGCTCTGAAACATCCGAATAACCCGTTCCAGCATTCCAGAGTAGGCTGGTTTGGCATCAGCGCTTGCATCTACATAACTTGTTCCTTCCACCCGGTGAATTAGCGCTCCGAATTGATAATTACCTTTACGATTGCCGCGTACAACTCCAATCCGGCCATCTTTCCAAACTCCCGTTATCACATCATAATCGTCATTCGTCGTGACGGATACCGATAGACAGCCTCTTCCCAATATCCGATAGAGCATTTCCACCGAATGAATGCCGTACCAGAAAAATCCCGGCTGCGTTGGCTCCAGAGACATTGGCCCATGGCAATCCGCACCGATAATCGTGCTATCCTGCGCCGACAGCAGGTTTTCGGTTAATCCTTCGGAGTATCGAAGCGAGGAACAGCTCATGACAGGTACTTGATACCGGGCTGCGATATCGAAAATTTCTTTCGCTTCGGCACCACTGGTCGTAAAGGGCTTATCGATAAATACGGGTTTGCCATAAGGAGCAATGGCTTTAAACAGTTCCAGATGCACCCTGCCATCGACAGATTCCAGCAGGACCGCATCACACTGCTCGGCTACCGCTTCGGCTGAGTCGACGATCGCAACCTGATAGTGCTCCGATAATTCATCAGTGTACTGCTGAACCCGGCCGTAGCTCAAGGCGAAATCTGCCGAAGGCACGCCGGGATAAGCGACTGCAATTTTTCCGCCGGGAACATGATGACTGTGGCCCGGATCGTTCAGGATAGCTGCGAATGCGGTAACGTGTGACGTATCCAGACCGATCATGCCGAGCTTTAATGGTTGCTGCATTTGCTCATCTCCTTCAATATATTCGATGTAACGTTTCCGCCCAATTATATACTATTTTATTCCATCAACAAACGATCAATAAACAGATAGCTCAAGGAACGTATATACGCAGGAAAGTCGTGGCCGCTGTTACCAAGCAGAGAGACATAACACTCTTCATACCCTAACCAATTATATAAAGTGCCAATTTCGGGAATATGCCATCATTCTGGGCATACCAGTTCAGCAGCGGCCTTGGTGAGGACAAAGCCATAATTTCATGGCATTCAAAAGGTACGAAATCCTCATCAATCGCAGCAGTCAGCTTCGGGATATGGGAGAACCAATCACGTTGCCCCCAACGGTTAGGATTGGGATCTTCGGCAAATGGGCAAAAACCGCAGCTGCAAACTTTCACTCCATTACTTTTTCACCGTTCCTTATATATGTGTCGTTATACATTGCTTCAGGCAGCGGACGCCCATGCGCATTTCGATAGTCTCATCTCCTAATGACTTGCAGTTCTCCGGTACGGGAATCCAGATAACCGCATTGGCGGGCAGCGGCAGACCTGCTTCAACTGTCGCTCCCTTGTCCGTCACAGCGACTACCTTCAACTGCCGGCGCGTCCGCTCCCAATCGTTGATCATTCTGCTTGTCCAAAAGACAAACCCGCGTTCACGCGCCTCAGCCGCAATTCGCCGGAAGGAACTGCGGACCGTTGCCTTCGTGCCGATATGCCCCTGGTGGATGAGGAAATGGGCGATGCCCCCAATCTTGCTGATTCCTTCGAGAAAAGGCACGATCACACTGCTATCCGCCCAGTTCGAAGTCAGATCCAGATCCTGGGTCAGGAAGCCGACTTCCAACACATTATACATCCGGTTGTTATCATTTGACCAAGCAATTGGAAAGTAGCAGTGGCAGGTGCCGAAGAGGAATCCGACATTCCCTTTTTTGCTAGGGCCGCGGGTTTGATCGATCTGAATGCCCCGTGCTTCGCACCACTCAAACAGTTCCCCCCAGCCCTCGAAGCGGGTGTAATGATTTTTGTTGGAGACGACCTTGTCCAGGTCCGCCGTTTTCTGCAAGAACGACAGCTGCCTGTCGAACTCGTCCAGTCCCCATTTCATATCCAACCCGTTGTAATGAAACGCCAATTCGTGCCCGGCCTGCTTAATTTGTTCATAGACAGTAGCGCTGTATCCGGGCTCGATCATGCACCAGGTGGACTGCAGGCTGTTTTCCTCCAGAATTTCCAGAGTCGCAATGGCGTCCTCTTCCACGTTCCCGTCGCTGTCGTGCGAAATAGTCGCCACATGTTCGATTCCGTCCGGCCAGTAGCCGACGAAAGGCAGTGTCAAGCCGAGCCCAACCGCCGTCCGCAGCAGTCGTCCGATAAACAGCTCCCGCCAGTAGTCGGCATAAGGATAGGCGAAATAGGTTTGGCCGGTTTCGGTGGATCGGCGATCATGCGTCCAGTCCATTTCTATTCGGTCATCCGCTTTTAATATGTTTTCGTTGATCTTCGCAGATCCGTCAGGCGCAGGAATGCCATCCTCCAATACCGGCTCTGTACCCTGCTGCAAACCAACAATCGTTGCGGGAATATCCACAGCCCAGCGGTCAAATAAACCTTCACCGATCCGAAAGCGCTGCAGGGCCGCGCCAAGCCAAGCTCCGCGAGGCTGATCTTTCGCCAGCTCGCCAACTTCCTCCAGCAATCGTCCATTCCCGGCAGAAGGCTGCCACGGTGAGGCGGATAAGAAGCGGATAGATTCCGCTTTATCGTAATAGGCACCGAATGAAGCATAGCCGGCTTCCGCCCATCCACTCCATTGACAGCCAAGCTTGGAAGCGAGCGCATTCAATCCGGCAAACGAAATAAGCACGCCTCCTTGCTCCGCATATTTCCACAAAACGGACGTTGAAGCTTCGTCGTCCCTTACTGATCCAACCACCACAATATCAAACGACCCGTTTACTACCTCGTGAAGATCGTCAATCCGCTCGAACGGAATTCCCGCATGTGAGAGCACCTCCGAAATATAGAAGCCGAATACATTCAAACCGTAAGACCAACGGCGCTGCGCTTCATTGCGGTCCAGCAAAACGCCGACCCGTGCAATATTCATCATGGTCCTGTCCTCTCCGGTATACCAAAATAATAGAAGTAAAATCTTGTATTCATCGTTATTCACAGCGATAATGGAGCAGCTCGAACCCCCGTACGCATGCTGCATTATCAATTGCTCAGCTGATTAATGAACCCGATCCTGCATCAACACACTCAAGAAGTCTCAAATCTACATCGCTTGCTATACCTTTCCTTGATGCAACATCATCGTATCTACCTGCGAATCCGTCGGTGAAGGATGGTCATCACTCTTCCGCTTTGGCCAATAAGACGGCTTGGAACGCCTTCGGGTCTTTGTTTCCGCCGATGCCCGCTCCCCACTCGACCAGCCTTTGCGTCCCGCCCCATCGTTGTCATTGATCAGGAAGGAAATGATGAACTGAGGAGTGCCCTGATTGAGCGGATTCAGCTCGCTCCAGGGAAGTGCCAGTTCATAGACGGTATCCTTGTTTACTTCGTCCCTCGTTATCATCACGTCGACGTTGTGACCGTCATCGATCAAGACCGCTCATTCCCTTTCCCGGCATAATGTAGCGCCACTTTACGTATGCCGCGAATGACGTCGTCGATATCTCTTTCACTGAAAAACTCGTTCACCGGGACCGTAATCGCCGTCTGCAAGATACGTTCCGCTGTCGGGCACAGCCCTTCCGCGTAATCGGCGTTGGACAGCTCAAACGGAAACCGGCTGCCAATGTAAGCCTGCTGCCGCTGGAACAAAGGATGCATATACACTGGCTGCGGGATATAACCGGCATTGCTCGCGATGCCTTCAGCGGTGAGCGCCTGGGCAAATTCGCTGCGCGAGCAGTTTAATACTGCTTCGTCCACCCGCAGCATGTAGAACCAGTAAGAACTCCATCCTCCGTCCGTTATCCGGTGCGGGAGTATGCCCGGCACATCGCGGATGCCCTCCGTTATCCGCTCGCCGTGATCATGTCGCTGCCGGCAAATCTGCGGCAGCTTCTGCAATTGGGCGATGCCTACCGCTCCCTGCAGCTCCGTCATCCTGTAGTTCGGGGCAAGATAGGTCAAGTCACGTACGACATTCGCCCCAAAGCGTTGGTAGTTTTTGTCGGCGAACGCATGCGTCCGGTAATAATCGGCCTCATCCCCGCTGTTGACCGTCACGATGCCGCCGTCTCCAGTCGATATGTGCTTAAAGTCATTCGTGCTGAAGCAGCCGTAATCCCCGATCGTTCCCGCCAAACGCCCTTTGTACCAGGTCATGTAGCTTTGTGCGCAATCCTCAATGACCCGCAGCCCATGCCGGCGGGCAATGTCCATAATCGGGTCCATGTCGCACGGATTACCGGCGAGATGGACGGCCACGATCGCTTTCGTGCGGGAGGTAATGCACGCCTCGATCGATTGCGGATCCATATTGTACGTGTACGGGTCAAGATCGGCGAACACGGGGATCGCGTTCTGGTACAAAATACCAATTATAGACCCTTGATCGGTAATGGGACTTGTGATCACTTCATCCCCTACAGTTATGCCGCAAGCCCCGAGCGCAACATGAATAGCGGCCGTTCCCGAGGATGTGGCCACGCTGTGCCGAACCCCGTACAAGTCATTGAAATGCTGTAAAAATTGCTTCACCTTGCTGCCGTAATGATAAAATAACGTGTTCTGCTCCAGCGCTTCCGCCAGCTGCGCCATTTCTTCGGCGCCGAACCGTTTGCCGGTGCTGTACGGCGTCGTTTTTATTTTTTCTCCGCCGTGAATGGCCAGTTTATACTCATCCATCTGCTATTCACTCCTTTTTCTTTTGTTCCGATTGACGAAGCGGACTGCCGGGGAGCAAGCATAGAGCAAGCTCCCCACCTCGCCGTTAAAGTTTCACCCAGACATTTCTGTTGCATGACGTATCATCGCCGCCGCTCTCGACTCAAGCTTCTCCGCATTTCCCGGAATGGAGAAACACCATTCCTCGCACGTTTCGTATCCGCCCTTCTCAGCATACGCTTCGATGCACGGCACATATTCGAGCGAGACGTCGGCATATGCCATTATCATCAGCTTAAAGTGCGGAAATTCGTTCTTCAGCCTAAGGGCGCTCTGAATAAACAGCTCCCCCGGCATGAACACAAGCACAAGCTTGCCGAGCTTGATCACAGTTATTTCGGAAGCCATCTGCAGATCGGGATACCGGTCGAGAAGAACGAGCCGCTCCGCCAGACTCAATATATTCGCGCTGTTGTACTCACCTGTACATAAGTCGGGATTGGATGAATGCGCCGCGCGAAATCCCGCAATCTCCGCATCGAGCATCAGCTTCAGTTCTTCTTCGCCGCGCATAATGCGCAAACCGGTTGCGACAAGCCCGCTATCTACAAACAGTTCGTCCGCATTTATATCCTGTGCTGACGAATAACTGCCGCTTGCCGCCTCAGCGACTCTGGAGCCCATGTTCATACAATCCGCAAGCGGCTCGCCGACCGTGTACTTGCCTGGGCTTATATTGCCTGCGCAGCCCTGCAAGAACATACATATGCCGCCCAACTCGCGCTCCACCGCTTGTGCGGCGAATCCCGGGAAATCCCAGCATATTTCCGATAATTGATTGTAAGAAGTCGCATGACAGGCATAATTGATCATGCTGCCAATTACATGATTTTCCCCGTCAATAAACCAGGCGCACGACACATCCGGATCAATCAGTCCGTCCGGATACGCGCGTAGTTTGGCGGAGACTCCACGGCCGTATCGGACGCCGATCGTTCCGTCTTCGAGAGGTACTCTGCGATTGCATGCTACTTCGCTGACTTGTCCTGTCGAGCATTTGACTTTCACCGCCTTCAGACGCCGGAATGCCTCAATCGCCGCTCGTTCTACACTTTGCAGCACTTGTTCATAGTAGTCGCGGTTCAGGAACCGCAATCCTCGCCGGTCCAAGTAATCCTGTGCCGAGCGGTGGAGAAACGGCGACGAATGGGTATGGGTCGAGTTCAACACGATGCGGTTCACCGTCACCCCTGTCGCTTTGGAGACGACCCTGCGCATGTCGTCGATTACGCAGCTATACAGCGATGTCGTGTCTACCGATACAATCGCAGTCATGATCGACCTGCAACGGATCAAACATACTTTTACCTGAAGCGGTGTCACGATCGCTGTTATTTTCAGACTTACCGATAGTGAGGTTTGCATCCCCAGTCGAGGAGTCATATCCGCCGAACCGAAGCCTGCTTCCAACATCGCCGTCCCTCCTACAGATTCGATTCATAATGTGAGCTCGCTTCATAGATGCCGCCGCTGCGCTCGTAGAACGAATCATCCAGACAGAACAGTCCCTTGTTTTCCTCTGTCCAGGTCGCTCCCGCTACGGGGTGATAAGACATCATCGTTGACCAGTTGCGGTAATTTTGTGCACCGTTCGATTCAATCAAGCCGATTTTCATTCCTTGCAACGGATCGAGATGTGCCGCAACATTTTTGTTCCAATCCACCATATATGGATTTACTGTCAGATCGGCACAGAAGCAGGCTACCCCATGCGTTCTGGCGATCTCAGCCACCTTCAGACTCATGCTCAACGTCTTGGCGATCGGCTTCAGCGCCATCGCCCGGTATCCGAGCTGGATGCATTCCCATGCATCATCCTGATCATGCACGCTCTCATCCGCGGCAAACGTAACAGGTATGTCCGCCACATTGATTTTGTTCTGCTCTGCAAAAGGCTCTTCGAACAACAGGATGCGATCCAATGCCCCTATTCTGTCCGCATGATCGAGCAGACGCATAACCCGATCCTTGCTGTCATATCGACCGTTTGCATCCAAATAATAGGCGATGCGTCCATTGTCCGTATGCTTGCAATCGCGTTCCGCCGCAATACGATGAATGGAGGACAGTCGTTGCTTATCCCATTCCAGCATTTTACTCAAGTCCCCGTCCAGTTCGGGATCGGCGCCGAGCTTGATTTTCAATACAAAGCTTCCATGATTCAAAATGGATTCAATCTCTTCCTCCTTGGTTCCGTATGAGATCAAAGGGACTGCAGCCAAATTCCGCTGACGGTTCGGCAATGCACGCCGGTAAGCGGGCGGGATCATTCCGATATAATCCGTGCAGTTATTTTCCCTCGCATACAGCAACCAAGCTGCATGATCGACAGGAACGAGCGCATTGAGGGCGAATGTCTGACGCAGCGCAGCATACCCGCTAAGCTCCTTGCCATACTCGTAAACGGCGGGCAGCAGTGTATCCAGCAATTCGAAAGGCGTATCGAAGGTCATTTTCTCGGCTTCCTGCAAAGCGAAACGGGTTAATTGCAGCATCAGTCGATTGCCCTCAGCTTCACCGTAACGGATAAAAATTTGCGGATCGGACCACAACACACTCTGGACGCCCAGTCCGACGCCATATTTCCCGCTCCCGCTTTCCAATCGAACGATCGTTTGCCACGCTTCCGTCAAAATTCCTCCCTTAAATCCGAATGGAGAAAGGAACGACTCTTGTTCCACCTTGCAACTGCTCTGATGAATGGAAATCATGAATGTTCTCCTTTATTACCGAACTGTATCGCTATAGAAAAAGCCAACGCATGGGGAGAAAACTCCTTCATGCGTTGAACTTCATTATGGAATGCCTCTAAGCTTGTTACGGAGTACTTTGAATCTCGATGGAACTTTGAACCAGGTCGGCCGGGTAGCCGAAGTAGTGCCATTTATCAAGCTCGACCTTATCGCCAAGATTCCCTAAGCTTCCATTCCCTTTCCAGTTGTTGAAAATGTATATGCCGTCCGCACCCGCTTGATACAGTTCATACGTCCTGACACGGTACTGCAGAGCGTTCAAGTATTGAGATACTTTATTCAGCGAGATGCCTTGCTTGATCAGGTCTTCCTCTTCCTTCGTCAAGTCACTGCCGGCCAAGTCCGCGTTAATGCCTGCGTAAAGACGGATGCCCGTATTTCGGACGAGATTTACAAAAGGAGCGATGTCATAAAAATCCTCATAACTGATGCTGGCAGGAATAAGGACATCAACCAGCCGTTCACTGACCCATTGCTGAATATCGAAGCCGTATTCCAGATAGCCCTGGTGCGGAAAACGAACCGATATTTGCTTGCCGCTTGGAATAGCCGTTCTGAGCTCGCGCAACAGCTGCGTAATCGCGTCTGCCTTGTACTGATTCCAGCGCGCGTTTCCCGCTTCCGACGTTTCATCCTTCGGTTCTATGCCGTATTGCATCTTATAAGCTTCCGTCAACTCCGACTGGTAACCGAAAGTATACGGATATCGGTTGAAGTCCAGATTCACCCCATCCACGCCCGGGAATGAAGACGCTTCTACCAGCACGTTCTTCACATAATCGCGCACAATCTGGTAGCCGTAATCGACCTCGAATTTTACGTCTCCATCTTTGTCAACTACTCTATACGGCTGCATCTGTTCATCATATACTTTACCGTTCAAATATCCGTCGCTCTGCGGGTCGTAAACCGCATTCATCCGAAAACTGGCGTTTACCTTCATTCCAAGCTCTCCAGCCCGTTCGGCAACGATCTGCAAGGGCGATTTGCCTGCAGCATTGATGTCGAGGATCGATTGCCTGGCTACCTTGTCGCCGTCACGCATCTGGGCTTCGTATTGCTCCGAACCGTCGAAGGGAATGCCGGCATACTGGCTCGCATGATTCAGCGTGAACGTCGTTAACAGCCCCCAATCGATTTGTCCCACATCTTTCCCTTCATACCGGTTAACCGCGCTTAGCTTCAACGCTTCCGCATTCGGGTAGTAGCCCTCATAGAAGTCGCTGTAGCCGTCATTATTGTAGATGACGCGTTTGCCGTTTGTGCCTTCATTCGGCGATACGTACAGATTAACGGCATCATTCGTCAGGCTCTTCAGCTTCACATAAGCAATTCTGGCTTTTTTACCGGCCACCGGAGCAATGACCAACTCTTTGCCGTTCATCTTCGCCGCCATGACGAATCGCTCGCCGAGCAGTTGCGAACCGTACTCATGGCCGGGTACAATTTGTCCCCCTTCAAAGTCGATCGTCTTCTCATCTTTATGTACGGACGCTTTAAACGATTCCGTACCGGTGACATATCCGACATAAATTGCGAACCAGCCTTTTAGTTTGAGAGGCAATGTCAGCGCTTGAGCGTTAGGTCCGTTTTCAATGGCAATCGAATCGCCGGTCGTTCCTCTAAATCGATACGAAGCCGTTTGCCACCCGGACTCTGCCGCATTTTTTTTCTTGCTGCCTTTATTACCGTTGGTCATGCTGGCGACATCCGTAAACAGGAACGTTTGATTAGGCTGCGAATCGACCCTGTCGTCCGCAGCAATGCGGGTAACGGTAGAATCGATGAACATACCGCGGTCAACCTCATCAATTTGCCGGTTCCCGTACAGGAGCGTAACGACCGTCTTTAGCATGCCAGTTCTTCCTTGCGCATCCAACTGCAGCTCCAAGCCCGTGCTGTTCGCCAAGGCGGACGTTTCTGCAACCAGTTCCTGCCCCTGATACAGCTTGGCACTCACGCTGACGTTACCCGCTCCGATCCATCCGGGAGGCATTTGGGCAAGCTGCACAGCCAGGTTGACCCCTGCTGAGCTTGAAACAGGCAGAATTGATAAACCCCCGATATGCGGATCGTACTGCGCCCATTCCGGAAGCGCCCCATTCGTTAGCTTGATTCGATCCAAATATACTTCAATCGTACCCGATTTCCAGTCTAACGGGATGTCCATTATGTTAATCGAATCGGGGAGATCCGGTCTTGCTACGGATATTCCAGGGAAAGCGGCTACTTTCAACCCGTCCAGCACAACAAGCAGCTTGCCGGAACCATCGTATGCGATTCCCCAATGATGAAACTCATCGTTGGCAATCGGGGGAATCGGCGCTTCAAGATAAGATCCGGAACTGGCATTTGTCATCACCATGATTTTATCTTTCTGAAAGCTGATTTTATATTGTTGAAAGGCGGCTATCACCTCGAAGCTTAGCCCGCGCCAGATCGTGACACCGGGAATTTGCTCGATTTCGGCCAGATCGTCGATCCTGGCGTCGAATTCAAGCGCCCACGGCCCGCTGCCGATCGACAATTCCTTGGTCATTCCTTTATATCTGTCGTTAATGGAGCCGACCTCGTCGCCGTAAAGCAAGTACTGGCCCTCCGGCACCGGCTTCATGGCCGCTTGATTCGGATTGCCGGTTGTGTTGGCATGATCCGTAATATATGCGCCATCATCGGGATCGTCGACGGACCAGCCGGCGGCGGATAAACTGCTTGCATCGTCTTCGAAGAGGACGGTTGGTTCAGGTGCAGCGGAATCTTCTGCATGAGTCGGACTGATCGGAAGTAAGGTCAGGAATAATGCAAATAACAGAATCGGAACTACCAGCCGCCTTTGTTTGATATGCATATCATAATCCCTCCATTTAGCATTGGTTAGACTTCATAAAATCCGAACTTTGTGCTTGATACATGATTCCATCACCAGTGTGTCACCTTACCTGCGGCACATCCAGCCATACGCCTCCTTTCTCCACCGCTTCTTGCGCAATAAGACCGGGCAGGGTGTATTCCATCGCCCGATAAACATCGATAGGAGGAGCAACCGAACGGTCCAGCGCATCGATAAAATCGCGAATCAAGTAATATTCCGATGTACCATGTCCGCCTTTCGTCGCTTCCTCCGGCGCAGTCGGATCGATGATCGGACAAGGAAGAGGTATGGCTCCCTTCTCGCATTCGGGCTCGCCCTCCACATACATCCAACCGTCGCTATCATAGCCCAACCGGCCGTTTTCCAACTGTCCTTTCGAGCCATACAGCGAATAATGCCCGATTGCCGGAAGTCTTGCCGCAACTGAACTACGGAGCAGCTTAATCGTCACCCCCTTAGCCGTTTCGAATAAAGCAACCTGCATATCGATACAGCCTGGTCCGCCATGCGGAACAATCGTTTGCGATTTTCCCGAGCCGGTTGCCCGCACGATGCGATCATCAATCATTTCGAGAATGGGACCGAGCGAATGTGAGCAGTAATGCAGCGGCGGACGCTCGTTGCGCCAATAAACGGCGCCTGTTGCCGGGTTCATAATTCTGTCTCTGATTTCGTGCACGTACTCGCATTCCGCGTAGAAAACCGTCCCTAACCGGCCCTCCCGCATCATCCGCTTCCATTCCTGAAGGAAATGGAAGTATACCGTATTCTCCGCCATCATATAGGTAAGTCCTGACCGTTCCACTGCATCTGCAATGCGAAAGCAATCCTCGACACTGGAAGCAGCGGTAACCTCGCATAATACATGCTTGCCCGCTTCCAGCGCAGCGAGCGTCTGTTCAGCGTGATACGGCACCGGGGAGCCGATCATGACGAAATCGATATCCGCATTGAGAAAATCCGCATAATTGTCGTACCGCGCACAATCTGATATCCCGAGCTCATCACCGGTCTTGCCAAGCGTGTCGGAATCCGGATCGCAAATCGCGGTCACCGAAATTTGCGGGTGATGCATATAGGCAGCCGAGCGATGGGAACCGCCCAGTCCGACAAGCCCCATTTTCCACACTTTATCCATTGGTGTTCTCCATCGCGCTCCTGCGCTGCAACCGCTGTTCCTCTCTGTGTCTTTCCGTAATTCTGTACATCGCTTCGCCGATAGCTTGCCATGTCATATCCGTATTCGCCGCGCGGTAGTCGTTCGATTCCGCGCCCCGATAACTCCAGACGAGTATCGTTCTCGCACCGGCGTCATATGCGGCGTCCGTTGCCAACACGATTTCTTCTTCCCTGCCGGCGGGAACATTGAAGCCCTGAATCCATATATTATGATCCTTGCCGAATTGCTTGGAGATCCGTAAATTGTGCTGTGCGGATTTGTAGACAAACTCATAAGGCTCGAGCTGCTCTCCGCCAATCCAATACGGATCGGAACCGATATTGTCGAGTGTCCGAAGTCCCGCGATCGCTTCGATTGTCGCCAAATTAATACCATATTCCTTCCCGAGCATGACGCATACGATGTTCGCACACTGCCGGTCTTTACTGTACTTGGTCACATCGCGGAAATAGTCGACGACGGTATTAACCCGAAACGCTTCCACCTCCGGTGTAAACTGCACGGGCATCTCTTTGCCGTATTTCTCGCGGAACAGCAGCTTGCATCGATTGCAACAGCATGACCATATGCCCGGCTTGCCTTGCTCCATCGACTTCGCCGGCAGATGAGGCTCATCCCACATGATGCTCTTGCCGCCGATCTCCTTCACGGCATCGATCCATTCCCGCGTGAATTTACGGAAATCGGAGCTATTCAAGCAGGCGCGCACGGGATCGACTGTCCCGTCCGAATACACTTGATGACTGTCCGGATAATAGGCCAGAAAATGCGACTTGTCCCCGGGCGGTCCGCTGATTCCCCAATTATCGATCCAAACATCGAGCCCATGCCCTTCCGTAATCGCTACAATTTCCTTCATGATGCTGTGATGCCGATCCCAGTCCGTGTGCGAGAACATGTGCACGACAAGGTTGAAATGATGCGCGATAATATCCCGCATATCGGATTCGACATGCCTTAATATGCGATTTCCGTGATAGGCGACTCCTTTAATCAATCTGTTGCTTTGTGATGGATGCATACCGCTATTCCCCTTTAATATCGTAGTCATTCACCCTATTAACTACTCCTTGATCGCGCCGATCAACACGCCTTTAACGAAATACTTTTGCAGGAATGGGTATAGAAACAAGATTGGAAGAGTGGCCACCATGATCGTGGCATATTTGATCGTTTCACCCACCTGTGCTTTTTCAACGGTAGCGGTTTTCGTCAACATTTTCTCCGTATCGTTCTGGATCAAGATTTCCCTGAGCACCATCTGCAGCGGAAACAAATCCCGATTGCGCAAATAGATGAGGGCTCCGAACCAGGAGTTCCAATGCCCCACCCCATAGAACAGGACCATGACCGCTACGACGGGCAACGACAGCGGCAGCACGACGCGGAACAGAATGGTGAAGTCGTTGGCTCCGTCAATACGTGCCGACTCCTCGAGACTTTCCGGGATTCCCTGAAAGGACGTACGCATAATGATGATGTAATAGGCGCTCACAGCACCGGGAATGATCAGCGCCCATCTTGTGTCGATCATGCCGAGATTTTGCACCAGCAAATATGACGGGATTAACCCTCCGCCAAAAAACATCGTAAACACGATCATGAACATGATCGGATTTTTCCACATCACTTGCTTGCGCGACAATCCGTACGCGGCGAACGCCGTCATCAGAACATTAAGCGATGTTCCAACTCCGACATAAAACAAAGTATTCATATAGCCGACCATAATATTCGGATTTCGGAAAACCGCCTTGTACGCATCCAGGCTTAGGCCCTGCGGTGTTAGAAGCAATCCCCGGTGCTTAAGCAATTGCGCGGGATCGCTTATTGAAGAAAATAGGACGTACACCATTGGGTACAATGTCGCAATGGATAACAGTACGAGTAAGACTGCGTTAACTACATCAAATGCGAGCTCCCCTGCAGTTCGTTTCATCACTCTATTCTCCCCCCCGCCCTACCAAAGTTTTGTGTCTGTCATCCGGCGGCTGAGCCGGTTGGTGACAATGAGGAAAACAAAGTTGATAATGGCGTTAATTAGTCCCACAGCCGTACTGTAGCTATAGCTGGCTTGTAAAATCCCCTTACGGTAAACGTATGTTCCAATCACGTCGGATGTTTCGTATATGAGAGGATTATAAAGAAGCAGTATTTTATCGACATCAACGGCTAATATGCTCCCCATATTCAGAATAAACAGGATCAGGATGGTCGGCATGATTCCCGGCAATGTAATATGCCACATCTGTTTGAATCTGCTCGCTCCATCGACACGGGAAGCTTCATAAAGCGTGGGGTCGATATTGGCAATAGCGGCCAAATAAATAATGGAGCCCCAGCCTATGCCTTGCCAAACGCCGGAAGCGATATAAAGAGTACGGAACCAGGCCGGATCCGTCAGAAAGCCAATTGGCCTTCCCCCGAACCACTCCACAATTTGATTGATGAGGCCGCGTGACGACAGGAAGTCGACCATCATCCCGACAACGACGACCATCGAGATAAAATGCGGCAAATAGGTGATGGATTGTACCGTCCGTTTGAAAATACGGTTGCGCACCTCGTTGAGGAGCAGCGCCAAAATGATGGAGCTTGGAAACCCAATAATCAGGCTGTACACGCTTAGCAAAATTGTATTGCGCAGCACACGCATGAAATAATAACCATTGAAAAAATCTACAAAGTGCCGGAAGCCCACCCACGGACTGCCCCACATACCCCTGCCTGGAGAATACTCTTTGAAGGCAATCTGAATACCGTACATCGGACCATAATGGAAAACAAGATAATAAACTACAACAGGCAACAGCATCACATACACATACTTATTGCGCTTGAAATCCTTGACGAGCCTGCGGCTAAACCGGACATCGGCGATCGGACCTGGGACTTCGGTTTGGTGTGCCGTTTGTGCCATATAACAACCTCCATCCTGCTAAATTAATAATGCCGTATCGGGAAAACGCCTCGTCCCCGATACGAACCGACGGTTTACTTCCGATTGTTGTACCGGTCGAGCGCCGCTTGTTGAATTTGGATCGCCTTGTCGATCCCCATGCCCTTGATCGTTTCCACAAAATTATCAAAGTTTGCGAGCGGTTCCGTCCCCATGATAAATTTGTTGAACTTCTCGCCGTAGAACGTATCGATGTCGTTCATGATGTTGGCAAATTCCATATCCTCTTCCGCTTTAAGCGTAATCGCTGGAAGAACGTACGTTCCGTCCGCTTTGGCCCATTCTTCCCTGGCCTTGTTCTGCTGCTCTCTGTCCGACAGCTGCCTCATCGCATCCTGATCGTAGCTGTACGGTCCGTATCCGGGCGTAACATTCCCGAGCGCTTGCGTTTTCGTTAATTTATCCGGGTTATTCATAATAAAATCGGTAAACTTCGCTTTGCCATTTTCCATGACATAGCTTTTTCCTTCGACTCCGAAATTGTACAGCATATGCCCTTGTTGACTGAATCCGAAATCAAGCCACTTCATCGTTTCCGCGGGATTTTTATTCGCGCCGGAAATCGCAGCACCCTGTCCGATAAAGGGACTGCTCTTCATCCCAAAATGGTTCGTGTCGCCCGCATTGGCAACCGGGAATGGCGCACCTGCCAAGTCAAAGTCAGGATTCGTCGGCTTGACAAGGTCGAGATATTTGCCAAGGCCGCTCCCGACATATCCGACAAAAGCGCCCAGCGTATTCGTCGACATTTTCGCATCGCGCAGCTTCGTGTCTGTAGCCGCATAATCCTGATCGATCAATCCTTCTTGATACCATTTCGCCATCGTCGTGACAAATTGTTTGAATTCCGGTTCGACCGGGCCGAACTTCACTACCCCGTCTTTTTGATAGAAATAATTCCCGACGTTCCATGCGCTAGCCCATGCACTCATATATTCCGGCAGCAGCGGAATTTCATCTGCTTTGCCGTTTCCGTTCGGATCCTGCTCCTTAAACGCTTTCAACGTCTTATACCAATCGTCGATCGTCTCCGGAAGCGGCAATCCCAATTTTTCCAGCCAGTCTTTCCGGATGATCGGGCCCGAATTCACTAATGTCCAATCGTTCAAATCGATTTTCGGCATGACATAAATATTGCCATCATCGGTCGTAATCTCCTTCTTGATCTCCGGGTTATCCTTCAGGTATTGACTGAAATTCGGGGCATCCGACTCAATCAATTCGTTCAGGCGGATGATCGATTTGTCCTTAATCGCATTATCCGGTCCCTTCGCAACGGAATTCCATGTGTAGTAGATCACGTCCGGCAGCTTATTCGTTGCAAGCAACAGATTGATTTGCTCGGCTGCTTCGCCGGCTGGATGCTGGAACTCCACCTTCGTTCCGGTAATCTTCTCCAATTCCTGATACATCCCTGCTTCTCCAAAATTTTTCAGCGATGCGGCAACGTCCGAATCCATCTGGACCCAGTAAGTCAGAGATGCCGGATACTTCGTTTCGTTCTGTGTGCTCTTGGGGGTCTCTGTTGAGGTATCGGTTGCGGCGGGTCTTGTCAACTTATCTGATTCTGCGCTGTCCTTGCTGTCTTTGTCGTCCTCGTTCCCACAACCTGCGGCAAGTGCAGATATAAGTGTTATGCATAACAGCAGCGCCACGATCTTGCCTCTCCCTCTAGATTCTCGAATCCCATTGTTCATTTACATGTTCCTCCCTTTTAACATTAGATCGATTTACGAATGGCAGGTCGAACTGATTTCACAATAAAGCACTACGATTGTAAGCGTCTACATTCCATTTGTACGAAAGGCTATCCGTTTCTTGATCCGAAAGCTATCCTTTTATTGCAAACACTATCTATTTGATGACTCATCCTAGTTCTGCGCCTATTTCTCCAACTACTTCTCTGTATTTCCCGGGTGTAATTCCCTCATACTTTTTAAACAATCGTATAAGCCCGATCTCATTCGCATACCCGATCGCTTTGGCAACTTGGGTTACGGTCAGATCCGAGCTGGTTAACAGTTGTTTGGCGACACGAATCCGCACGACCGAAATGTAATCTTTCAAATTTTGATCGCAATATTTTTTGAAAAATACGGAAAGATATTGCTGCGTGAGTCCAAGATCATCGGCCATTGCAGCCAAACCAAAATTAGGGTCCGTACAATGGGCTTCAACATGGTCTTTGATTCGCTTGAACAGCTTCTCGCCATGATCGGGCCGCTCTTCATTTACTGCTATGCAAAACAGCGAATACCACTCTTTCGTTTTCTCGAACATTTCTCCTGCCGTCGTACAGCCCAGCACCGATTTCACGGGATCATTGCCTTCTAAAGCCCTCATCTTGCCAAGACCGGAAAACACATTTTGCAGTTTGAGCAGAGTTCCCGTCATATCGAAGAACAAACACTTGCTGACTTCCGGCGTAATTCCATAGTTTACAAAATTAATCTCGTAGATTTGCTCAAGCTGCTTCTCGATGCCTGTGAAATCACCACTTTTGGCCATATTGATTATTTGGTTTTCCGTTTCAAGCGGATAATGGTACATCCTTTGTTCCATCCCGGCAATTTCTTCATAGCTAATGATCGTACCTTGTCCCTTCGTAATCCGGTAGTCAAGTGCAGCGAGCGCTTCCGCATACGCCCTTCCAGTATGTGATAGCCCGAAACCAACACTGCTTACAGCCATTGTCGTCTGAATTTGGTTGCGATCCAACATCTCTTTCAATTGCTCCGCAAATGAACGTAAACGGTCACTACCCGACAATACGGCATAATCTTTGTTGGAAATACTCATCAGCACAGCCAGCCGCTGACGGTCCAACTCCACGACATACCCATCGTTCCGTAGAAGCTCTTTGCATATATTCGAGACAACAAATTGGATCAAGACCCATTCCGGCTCCGAGCCTTCCTTGGCAAATCGTCTGCCATTTTCGATATCGATAAGAATGACGCCAAGCGCCTCGGATTGAAAATGAACCCCCATAAAACCGAGCGACTCGTCTGTAATCGTCGATTGATCCACCTGTCCGCGAAACAGTCTGGATAAGAAATTTGCCCGAATAACCGGCTCCTGGCGAGACAAGGTGTCACGCAAATATTTTTCCTCATGCATCGAATCGATCAAGGTGTCTTTAATAAACTCCATCTCATTATTGATTTTGCTGCCAGGAAGGCGACTGCCTTTCACAATCGCTTCAATCATGTCGCGGATCGGGCTGTAATTGCGGTATGCCATCAAATAACAGGCCACCATCCCTGCCATCAGGCAAATGACGAGAAGGATGATCGCACGAGTCTTGATTTCATCGACTCCAGACATGATGATGGAGCGCGGAACGACCGAAATATATTGCCAGCCGTTATTCTCGGATACCGTGTAAGACAGTAACGATTGTTCGCCGTTAATGACATCTGAACGGTATCCGGCAGAGGAATTCATTTTGTCGACAAGCTCAGTGATGCTCTCCGGGCGGTCCGAGGTCGTCATGAGGAGCTCCCCTTGCGGGTCCATCATATACAGGTGTCCCTGACTAACCCAATTGAGTTGGTTCGCTAAATCCTTAATCTGCTGCTCGTCGATCTGAATGACCAGCGAACCTTTGAATGACGATTTCTGCCCGAGCGTCAGAGACTGGATGTATGTCAGCACTTTCTTCTGTGCATTGCCTGTGCCTAGTGGAAGAGAGGGTAAATACAACTGCCGATGATATTCGGATAGTGATTTCATCATGATATCCGGATACCCCGGATCCGGACTATTCTGCACATGCTCGAAAAACAAGGAAGCCTGCGCCTTCCGAATTGGCGAAATAATGGTTTGCGAGCTATTCAAATAGACATAGAAATCATCGATGAAGCTATTGTTCATGCGGGAACGGTCCAGGTCGCGGATGAAATCGTAAAAGGCGGCCCTCGATTCGAGGCTATCCTCTCCGTCATTGCTCAGCAATACTTGCAGCTTCGGATTCATCGCAATTTGCAGCGTCAACCTCTCAACTTCCTGCATCCGATTGTCTACCACCAGCCGAATCTGATCCAGCATCGCAAGATTGGAGCGATATACGTTTGTGATCATCTTGTACTCCATCTGTTGGTACAACATACTGCCGATGATGACGGGAATTAATAAAATCGTCAGGTAAGAACACAACAGCTTTACAAAAAGCTTTTTTGGGGATAGGAGCCCACTCTCTGTTTTGCGCAGCCACTTTAACAGGACGATCCCTCCTTACGATTATCCAATCACTACCAGTATATCATCGTTATTGTACCTTTCACAGCGAAAAAAGAAGTTCCGTTCCAATGAATTCAAAAAGCAGCGAATAGGTTACCGCTGCTTTTCTTATGTTCTGCTGTTAGTCCCTTAGCTGTAAGGGATGGAACAAGAAGTTCTTCTTTCGAATGGCGTGACAGGGACAATCTCGCTTGAAACGCTATCAGCTTCGTCTCTATAAATATAATAATATAGCCCATGTTCAGCGCATCCTTCAAGCTCCAAGGTGAATTGTTTGTTGTTGTTGTCGTAAGTCGCATTCACAATTCTCGTTCTCGCTTTATCCTTGCAATACCTCGATATTTCATCATAACTGCAGTACCATATCGTCCATCCCGCCAATTCGCGATGTATGCCTTCAATGATAGAACGCCAATCATCCGGCTGCACGGCTGCAACACGCTGTTCATGCGTCATCAGCGTCCCGAAGAACCCGCTGGATATGCCCCGTTTAACAGCATCAGCCCCTCGCTTGATTGCGTTTGCAATATCAGTGCCGTCGCACTCCTGATTGAACATGGTGCATTTTCCGAGGAACTCCCCGACCCCCATCCCCGTATTGGGCGTTTTGTAGTCTCCAAGATGATGGGCAATCGCATTCCAAAACCGATGATCGGGATCCATCGGACCGTAGTTAAAGCCTTGGTGCCCATATGGATACGGTTCCCAGGAATAGCTGTTTGCATACCAATGAACACCGAACGGGATAAGCGACATCATATACGTCTGATTTCTCTTCAGCAGAAAAGGGAGACTGTTCAAGCCCATTTCATCATAATGAATATTGACGGTTTCGGAAGGTGTAATGCCTGTTTCCCGATAAAAGACATCCAACCGCTCGAAATGCTCCTTTAGTTGTTCGAACGTATACTCCGATCCGTCGTGTTGAATGAAAATTTGATCGGGGTACGGCTCTCCAAGCTCATGGAAAGAATGTGCACTGAATTCTGCCAGTCCGCGTTCGTGGAGGTGCTTAATCGCCTTGGCCCCGGGCTCGTCAAGATCGTCGATGAACAAACCGATATTGGGAATCCACTGATATTCGTTAAGCACGTTCACATATTCGAAGGAGTCGTACGACCCCACTGCATCGTCTATGCGGCATACGGCAAAGGGCGGCATCATCATAGTAGCAAACGGCTTTCTGGCAACCCAGATCAGACTGCGCCATAGCAGATCGTCCAGCCCTGCCACATGTCCGAAATACTCCTTCATCCATATGACCGGCGAAAAGTATAATGCAACACGCCGTGTGCTTGCGGGATCGCCGGGTGTACGCGGGATTGCCGCGACCAGTGTACGTCCGGCATCATCTTCGGCTAAGGAAACAACTCCGTCAGCGCCTTTCGGCACGGATGCGCCAATCGGTTTCTTCAGTGTATGCACTACGCCCGGACGCTGCATTTCGACAATAGAATGAGCGTTATCGGGAATATGAATACGGTCAATATTCGCTTCCTGCATCAGACTGCCGCCGAAAAAATGCTGTATCGCCTCATCAGCCCGCCACAATTTACCGTCGAAGCTTACAACTCCCGCTCCGATTGCCGCCGTGGCGGCAATCTCTTCCCATTGACCGGATGTAAGCGAAGCAGCAACGCCGTCATGAGCAAGAATAACTGCTGCGGCATCTTGCAGATGGCTGGCCAAGGATCCCTCCCTCACATCTGCCACTCGATAAGGGAACCCGAAATGATTCAACGCAGGGAGCAAAGCCATGTCAAATACGGCGGATGCCGGCTCGTCGTTGTTATTGGTAATGAACAGCAATGCTCTATTACCATCTGCATGATAACGCTCATATCGGCGAATTATTTTATCCATGTTCCAGTGACGTCTCCCTACTTATTTTTTTACCGGACTATGTTTGAAGAAATTCCATCCGCCGATGTAATCCGGATTTCCCGTGTCGCTGTCCAGCAGATCTTGATAATTCATTGCCACTTTTCGGAAGGCATCTATATACGTATCAATGATTTCCGGCTCATAATGTTTAAACCACGGAATCGAATACACGCATGCCGCAATGCCTTCGGATACGGGCAAACTGCCTTCAGGCTGGCGGCTATCTCGCGTCGCGTTGGCGATAACGGTCGGCTTGCCGTTACCGTATACGTCAACTGTATGCTGCAGCGGGTGAAGGTGCAGCGGAAGATTGCAGCCCGGCCCGGTATCGGCGCCTTCTGCTCGGACCGCCTCACAGAACCGGGTAACGGACAAGCCGCCGAGCTCTTCCGGCACGTAATGTCCGTGAACAGCATACCAGCCTCCCATCGTGCTGTTGGAATCCCGTGCTGGCCGATGCGCCCTGAGGCCTGGCACTCCTTCCAGTCGATCCCAGAAATAATTCATGGCCTTGTCAATTTCGGCGATCCGCTGATCGTAATGCTTGAGCTGCACCCTCCCAATGGCGGAACTGACCTGGTGCATGCGAAATTTATAGCCGCCGAACGGAAGTCCGGCATACGGTCTCAAATACTCGGTTTGTATTTCTCCGTTAAATCGTTCGTAATGTCCAAGCGCAATAGCGCGTTCATATATTTCCCGGTCATTCGTGACGAAAATGCCGCCCTCGCCGATTGCAAACGATTTGCCTGCCATAAGCGACATCGCCCCGACATCGCCGATGGTCCCGACTCTCCTGCCTTTGTAGTAGCCTCCCTGAGCATGGGAAACATCCTCGATTACCTTGATGTTATGTTTCTTGGCGATTTCCATGATCGGATCCATATCGGCCGGATGCCCCAAGTAATGGACGACGACGATTGCCTTGGTCCGATCCGTGATCCTGTGCTCAATGTCGTGCGGATCAAGACATAGCGTTACAGGGTCAATTTCGGCGAACACGGCTGTTGCCCCTAACGCATAGGCAGGCAGAGCCGAAGCCCAATACGTAATACTCGGACAGATGATTTCGTCGCCAACACCAACTTTGCAGCCATACATAGCCCCCAGTAAAGAATTCGTTCCGTTATTAAAGCCAAGCGCATATCTTGTTCCGAGCCACTCGGCAAATTCCAGCTCAAATTGTCTTGTAATATCCGTTCCGGACATCGCTCCGCTGCGAATGACCGCCAATGCCGCCGCTTCGTCCTCATCCGTTATGATCGGCCACTTAAACAGCTCGGGGTGAGCCCGCTTTACAGCTTTATTACCGCCTAATACAGCCAGCATATCTATATGCCTCCGTCTCTGATCATTTATTTAGGTAAGGCTTCCACAAGTTAGTGATTCCAAGCATAAGTTCCTCTTCGATACATTCGGCGAATGGAGCGGGCAATCCGAAGTATTTAACCGAACCAACCGATTCATAACCGCCCTCCCGGATTTGCGAAGCGGTTGGAACATACCCGATCAAGCCATTGCTATAGGCAAGCGGCAGTGCTCTGCGGCCGGAAATACGCTTGATTGCTTCGCCATACGCGTTCACCATTTCGCCGCTCATCGCCATAAAAGACAGTCTATCGGCTACTTGTACAAGCGTTATGCGAAAAGGCAGCGTGGGCTGAAGCCGTTCGGGATAATCCCGCAGATGACGACTCCATTCGCCGTCAACGCCGTCATCTTCCAGCAACTTCTCCAACTCTTCGGCAGAAGGGACAGACTGATAAGGAAGCTCGAGCGAAATGCCTGTTGCCTGAATCGGCAAAAAGTTAAGTTGTTCCATAGGCGATTGCAGAATGTGCAGCACTTCAGCGGCCAGCTCATTGCCGAGTCGACGGGAATCCGTATCAGTACCGCGGCGAAAGCGATCGCCTTCTATGAGCGCAGGGCGAATATCCCCGCAGCAGCCCTGTAAAAACCCGACAATTGCGCCCTCCCCCAGTGATAACCCAACCGTCTCCATCGCTACTCCTGGATAATCGGCTGTTACCCGATTTTCGGCACTGCTTGTCGGATGGCATGTAAAGTGGAACAACACCGCTTTAGTCGAGCCTTCCTCTGTGCGAAACCTGATGGCCGTTACCTCCCGGTCGATCGGCACCGTATCGTCAGGCAGCATCTCGATATAGCCGCCGAGCAATCTCCGCCGATGAATGCCAATTCCGCATTTGCCATATCCGATTTCAGCGGTAACAGGCACAATATTGGCACATGCCTGCTCGATCGCGGAGAACAATTTCGATTCCAACAGATTTACAAACGAGGGTGAATAATGGCCGACCATCGGCAAGAAATTCGTACCCGTCTGAGGACCGCCGTGTGTGTGGGATGCTTGCAGGATGACGGCATCTGGCTCGATCCCCCACCTGATCTTGATCGTACGTCGCCATTCCTCCATCTTGTCGGATGGCCATTGGAGAATGTCGGCTTCAGTCAGCAGCATCCTCCGTTTATCGGAAGGTTGCTCTCCCTCCTGTTCAAACAGAAACACGCGCAAGTACAAACGCTGCGCAACACCTTCATTATTGCCCTTCCGACTGCCAAAACCGGCTAGAGGAAGCGGTTCGAGTGGTGTAATGTCGGCTTTTGCACTGCCAAGCTTCGTTTGCACGTTCAATTCGTTCCCCCCCAAAAAAATCAGCTAAAATGCAAGATTCGCCCTTAAAATATAAGCCATTCGTAATAAAACTTCCACAATCCATTTGTTGTATCGGCTATCAGAAATTAAGACAGACGGTGCGGCATCAGGCCTTAAGCGATTGTGAAGGCAAGTTCAACTTCGCTAACGCGAGGGCTGCCACCGCTATTGACTGCTCCCAGTCCGAGATGGTACTGCACTATCCATCCCGGCAACAACATTCCCGCACCTATGTAGAACACACTGCTCTCACACAATGCTCTCTGGTATTTCTCCCGCCGCAAACCGCCGGGCCACTGCAGCCAAAGTCTCCCCGTAATCGCCGCATAACGGCTGCAAATGTCCCGGGAACAAGTCCTTCACTTGCAGTGCTTCCAATCTGCGTATACTGGCGGAAAGCTCTTCAAGCGAAAAATCGTCCGCCTGCTGCACGGCTATTCGTCCTTCCGAAAATAAAACATCGCCGCAGAACAGCGCTGCAAGCTGGGGAATATAAACGCTCATATGATCATGGCTGTGGCCGGGTGAAGCCAGAAAATGAACCTCCACGCCGCCGCAGCGCAGGATATCGCCATCCTCGACCATGAGCGAAGGCTCGCATGGCTCATAATGATAGTCCGCCGGATAAATTCCCTGCTCACGCGCCTCGCCAAGCTTGAGCGCCTCCTCCCCGCCGCTCATAAGACGAGCCGTCTGCTTCGAACAAACCACCTTGGAGCCAAATCGCCGCTGCAGCATGGCGGCCCCGCCGGAATGATCCGCATGGGCATGCGTCAAAATAATCCATTCCAGCTGCTCACCGGAAAATCCGTGCTGCGCAAGATTATCCAGCAGCTTCCATGTATTTCTCCCTGATCCGCAATCTATTATTATTCCTGTATCCCCAGCCGATACAAAATAAATATTGCAGTCATAATCATCCGATATTCTACTTCCTAATAAGCCGCTCCCTATTAAATAAATGCGATCAGTCAGCTGTTCCATTCCATTGCTCCACCTCTTCCATCATTGATATATAATATGGTATTACCATTAAATATAGCACCAGCACTTTGTTACCGTCAATGCATTCATCGCAGGCATAAGAAATAGACGGCACCTTTCAGATGCCGCCGTAACCCGCAATTGACTGTAAATTTTTTATTTTTCCGAACCAAGCGCAATGCCGTTAATAAAACTCTTTTGGAAGGAGAGGAACAAAATAATGAGCGGCAGTGCGGCGAGCGCGCCCCCGGCCATAGCCAAGCCGTAGTTGATCGACATTCCTTCGCGGATGAGCGAGGATACGCCGAGCGGCAATGTTTTCATCGTTTCCTTTTGCAGGACGATCAACTGCCAGATGTAATCATTCCAGACCGCCATAAAGGAGAAGATCGCCAGCGCTCCAAGCGCAGGCCGCAATAGCGGCAAAATCATTTGCACAAAGATGCGCACTTCCCCTGCGCCATCCATACTCGCTGCCTGCAGCAAATCATCCGGTATATAGCGTACAAATTGCCGGACAAGAAATACGCCGAACGGGAAGGCCAATATGGGCAGAAGCAGACCGGAATAGCTATCAAGCAAGCCCAAATCGGAGATAAGCAGATAGAGCGGTACAAGCGTCACTTGACGCGGCATCATCATTGTGGCAATGACCAGAAAAAATAAAAGCTGGTGTCCGGGAAACTTCTTTTTGGCATAAGCATAACCGGCCATGGAACAAAAGAGCAGGATCAGGCACACACCAGCCATGGAGGTAAACAAGCTATTGAACATCCAGCGCAGTGTCGGCTTGCGGTCGAACAATTGCTCAAAATGGAGCAGCGTGAACGTTTTCGGAAACCATTCTGGAGGCGTAGCCCACAGCGACAAGCTCGGCTTGAAGGCGCCTGTTATCATCCAATAGATCGGAAAGGCAAGAAAAAGGGCGGCCGCGCTCAATATAATGTACTTGCATGCTATTGACGCTATTCTCATAGCAAAGCCTCCCCTTACACCTTCGGTTTAAAAAATTTCAACTGAATTAACGATATGACCATGATGATCAAAAACAAGATGACACTTTGCGCTGATGCCAGCCCGAACTCCACTGATACAAAGGCCGTCCGGTAGATGGTAAATACTAGCGTTTCCGTGCTGTAGAACGGCCCTCCGCCTGTCAGCAGCTGAATAACGACAAAAATCTGGAAAACGGCAATAGTCGTCGTTAAAATAACGAATAGGCTCGTATTGGCGATTGCCGGAAGAGTAATATGAAGAAACCGCTGAAATGGCGAAGCGCCATCGATTTCGGCTGCCTCGTAATATTCCTTCGGCACGGAGTCCATGGAAGCAAGATAAAGAATAATCGGCTCTCCAATCGACCACGTAATGACCACTACACAGATCGAAATAATCGCCATTGAAGGTGTGCCAAGCCATTCTACCGGCCCGATCCCGAACAATCCGACTACATAATTGAGCAGACCTGTGTTTGTATTGTACATCCATGACCAGACCATCGTCAGGACGACCGGTGTGCAGACAGCCGGCAAGTAGAAAAACATGCGAAACATCGTTTTCATTCGCGGCGACAAGCTTTGCATGAAAGCAGCCAACGAGAATGAGGCGATAACAATGACCGGAACTATAATGATGACAAACAGGAATGTATTGCCGATCGAGCGAACAAACATGGGCTCCTGAAAAATACGCACATAGTTGTCAAACCCGATAAACTCTGTGGCTGCCAGCCCCGCTCTGTAAAAGCTAAGCCGAAAGGCTTCAAATAACGGATAGATGAAAAAAATAAGTGTCAGCACCAGATTGGGAAGGATGAAAAAATATCCCCACAAAAAGCTGCGCGTCTGGCGCGACGGGCCGCGATGCCGCTGCACATTGGCAGCGGCTTGCCCTTGCACCGGCATATTCGTCGTCGTGTTCAGGGACTCTCCTCCTTTACAGCTTATAGGCCATTACTGCTGATCAGCAATCACTTTATTCGCTTTTTGCACATAATCGTCTATCGCCTGCTGCGGCGTCATATGGCCAAGCAGCACGGCCTGCAGCGCCGGATACCAGGTTTGCCGCACTTCGGCATACACCGGTGAAGCCGCGCCCAGATTCGCTTGCGGCAGCTTGGCGACCTCGCTCATGACAGCCGTCATATCCGCCGACGGATATTCATAGAAAGAAGAAGTACGGGCCGGCAAGCCGGTATTCGCTTTGGAAAGCTTTTGCACATTGTCCGCTGTCAGCATGAAGTTAAGAAACTTTTTGATCATTTCACGTTTGTCCGGGTCGCTTTGCTTGAATACGGTGTAGCCAGTAATGCCGCCTGGCACCTTAGGCGTCACCCCTTCCTTATGCACGGGCAAAATGCCGTACAGATCCACATCCGGGTTAACGGAACCGTCCAGCTTACCGTTGTCGATAAGCCCGTACATCGTCATCGCCCATGGCAGCATGGCGATTTTCCCCTGCTTGAACATTTCCAGCACATCGACACCGTTCATCGTCGCCGCTCCCGGCGCAATGCTGCCTTCGTCGACCATGTCTTTCAGCGTCTGCAGCACCTCGGCTGCTTGAGGGTATTTATTCAACACGACTTCCGTGCTGTCCTCATTCCACAATTCAGCTCCAGCGCCGAACAGGTACATTAAGTTCATTTCATCCGCCTGTTCGCTTGCCGCGAACAACGCGGTGCCATGTATGCCGCCCCCCGAAACCTGCTTCATCGCATCCCGCCATTGCTCGAACGTCCACTCCCGGTTGGCCGGTATAAGCTGGCCCAGTCCTTTGTCCTCGAACAGCTTTTTGTTAATAAACATGAGCCGCGAGGAAATCATGACCGGAATACCGTACAGACGCTCATCCTTCGTAAGCGTATTCAAAACCTCTTGATTATAATCGGACTTATCGGCTTCAATAAAATCGTCCAAAGGCTCATTCTTATCAAACTTGACATATTTCATCAGCCGGCGGTCGAGTCCGTCCAGCAAAATATCAGGCGGGTTGTTGCCGGTAAGCGCGATCGTCATTTTTTGCTCAATGGCATCAAAGGGCACCATTTGAAAGTTGATTTTCACATTCGGATTTGCTTTTACAAATTCATCGATCTTTTTTTGCTCCCAATCGCCGAAATTCGGGTCGGAATCGCCCTCCACATTTTTGAATGTTGGTGTCGACCAATATTCAATGACTATATTTTTGTCCGCTGACTTCCCTGGTTCCGCTGTATTGCCGGCTTCCTTTGAGCCGCCGCCATTGCCGCCGTCTGAAGAGCAGCCGGCCAATGCCGTCACCGTTACAAGCGCCAAAAGCAATAGGATCGTCGAAACTCGTTTCATGTGAACCCTCCCTTATGTTTGCCTCATCTTTACTTTAACGGATCGCTGGCAGGCTCACCTTGAAAGTTATCATGTGAATCTTGAATTTTTTAAGATGCTGCCAGAGGCGCCGCCACCATCATGGCGTTTACGGTATTCGTTTGGCGACATCTGATATTTTTTGCTGAACAGGGTAGAGAAATAATTCGGATCGTCATAGCCGACCTCACGGGCGATTTCCGCAACCCGGGCATCGGTATGGAGCAGCAGCAGCCCGGCCTTTTCCAGCCGGAGCTGGGTTAAATATTGCGTGTAGCCGAGACCCGTTTCCTGCTTAAACAACGCGCTGAAATAATTCGGGTGCAAATAGACATGCGCAGCTACCTTTTGCAGCGGACAGCGATCCATATAGTTTTGTTCGATATACGACAGTGCGCGCTCAATAACGCCAACCTGCTTGCGGCCCGCCCAGCGGGACAGTAGCGCGGTAAATTGCTGCAGAATGCTCGTCAGCCATTCTGCTGCATTCCCCGGCCCACCTTGACTTTCCAAGCCAAGAAGCTCCCGTTCCATATTGATGAATTGCCCCTCATACTCCAGATGCTTGCGGGCGATTGCATCCAAGGTCAGCGCGCAGGCCAGCGCCTCCAGCCGCGCTTCTTCAGGCGGCATCTGTGCGATTTTCACGCGTCTTTCCTCCAAATGCCGCTCAAGCAATTCCGGCCTCCCCAGGACGATGAAAGACATGAAATCCCCTTCCATCTCCAGTAGCTTCGCATAATTCGGCTCGAACGCCAGCGCAGGCGGCGCTGGCGCTACCTCCTCCGGTGCGGCAGACTGCTGCATTACGACAGCAAACTCCTGCAACAGCTGCGGCCATTGCTCCAAATCGTCCACGATTCCCATATAGCGGGCCGTTACCGGAATATCGAGCAGCTCGCCTATTTTGGCTGTCACCAGCTCGGGCAGCACGACCGCGTAGCTATCGGGGCCCGTAAGCTTTGATTTGCCGATAAACAGGGCGTAATGCTGCTGATCAAGCAGCACAATCCGCGCCGGATCATACTGCCCTTCCGCCAGCTCCTGTATAATATTGCCTACAGCGAACTGCAGAATGGCCATGTCTGCCGCGCCATAGCTTCTCGTTGCCGGGAAAAAGCTGTCTACTTTGACAAGGCAAAGCCTTAGCCCGATCAAGGCCGGGCGCATTTGTTCCACAACCTTCGGATCACTCGGCAGCCGATAAAATAAAGCGCGAAAAGTCGTATCTTCCAGCCAGCGCTCCCGAATGCGGGCAGCATGCTCCTCCTCGCATAATTGGCCATAGAGCCTCGTAAGCACCGCGCACACCTCGCGCTCCGGACAAGGCTTGAGCAGAAACTCGAGCGCCCCATAGCGAAGCGCAGTCTGCGCATATTCAAAGTCCCGGTATCCGGTCAAAATAACAACCTTCGTGCGCTCTCGGTGATGATGGATCCATTCCGCCAATTCAAGACCGTCCAAAAGCGGCATGCGCACATCAGTAATGACCAGATCCGGCTCCCACTCTTCCATCAGCGCAATTGCCTCCTTGCCGTTGGCAGCCTCGGCAATCACTGTCCAGCCAAGCCGGTTGGTCTGAATCATCTTGCGCAGCGTATCGCGTACGAAAGCTTCATCATCTACAATAAGTACTGTCCCGATCATCAGCGTTTCTCCTTTCCATAGGGCAAATAAAGACGCATCGTCGTGCCCGCTCGAGGCCTGCTCTCCATCTCCAGCCGGTAAGGGGCGCCATACATCAGCTCAATCCGGCGAATGACGTTGCGGAGTCCAAGACTTTGGCGCCGCCTTCCCTTGCCCTGATCCAGCGATTGCCGGCCGGCCGTTGTTTCCCGTAAACGCTCATAGGGCAGGCCGCAGCCATTGTCCTGGATTTCGATTATCAAAAAGTCTTCGCTGCGATAAGCTGCAAGGAGCAGCCGCTTTAATCCGGCCTGATCGCGGAAGGCATGAACAAACACATTTTCTACGAGCGGCTGCAATAACAGACGAACAATCGGGCAATCAAGCACCCCTTCATCAGCCTGGACGGCGATTTCAAGATGATCGGCCGAACGAGCCTGCTGCAGACTTAAATAATTGCCGATTTGCGCCAGCTCGTCGCGAAGCACCGTCTCCGTCGTGGCCGGCTCCAATGCGTAGCGCAGCAGCTCCGACAGATTGATAACCAGTTCCGCCGTCTCCCGGTCGTCGCGCATATACATTCTGCTGTGCAGCAGATCAAGCGTATTGTACAAAAAATGCGGATTCAGCTGCGCCTGCAGCGACGTCAGCTCCGCTTCCCGCTCGCGCAGCTGCTTCTCATATCCTTCCTTGATCAGCGTATCGATATGGTCAAGCATCGAATTGAAGCGCTGGCCGATCAAGGCCAGTTCATCCTTCGTGCGCACCTCGATCCGGGCATGCAAATTGCCGTCCTCTACCCGCTTCATCCCCCGTACAAGCGTGCGCAACGGCAGCAGCAGCCTTTTGGTCGTCAGTGCAACCAGCGCGCTGGCGATGACTACGCTAATGAAGGCGCTGAGCAGCGTAATTTGCGGAATGATCTTGCTTTTATCGCGAACAGTGGACATCGATACACGGCTAATGACTTTAAAACCGGTCAGACTGGTCGCAGCCTGGGCGAACAAATAAGGCGTATCGTTCACCTGCTTGATTTCCGGTGCAGCGACCGATTGCAGCAGCGGCATTTCCAGCTTGTCCGGATCATTCTCGTCCGTATAGAGCAGGCTGCTGCGTTTATCCAACAAATATACGCGCCCTTCATTGCCTGAGATTACATTATTCAAATCATTGGCCAAAATGCTTTCATGCATCACGAGAACAAGCAAGCCGAATTTATTGGCATTCTTGTCCTTCATCCAACGTGCCGCCACAATGACCGGCCCCTGCTCCCGGCTGAAATAGTTGATTTTGTAGCCAAGCGTAGCCGCTCTGAGCCAGACCAGCTCCCCGTCCGAAGCTCCCAGCAATTCTGTCGCCTGCTCGCGCGCCTTTTCGCCAAATTCATAAGGCATGCTGGAGCCATTGGGCATGAAATAACCCCCGCCCAGATCGAACAAATACATCGTCAACATATTCGGCACGGAGTACATCAATTGATTTAAAACAAGACTCAGATCCTTTTGTGTTCCGACGCCCGGCACCTCTCCTTTATTCAGCTTGGCAAAATATCGCTGCACTTCGCTGTTCAGCACAATTTGATCAGATACGCGATACACATCCTGCAGCCGCAAGTCGATCCGGGCAGCCACCTGCTCTACACGCTGGCCGAACTGCTCGCTTATTTCCGTTTCCGCAATATCTCTATGCAGCTGATAGGTAATGAGCGCTGTCAATGAAAACGTTGCCAACAATACGATGGACAAAATGAGGATAAACTTGCCTGTCAACGAATGCCGCAAGTTGAAGGTCTGACGAATGACTGAACTCATACTTTCCGCCCCCTATATTGTTGTATTTCACAGTATAGCAACGATTGCGCCCGGCCGCCATAAAAACAAAAGCGTATACCTCCTTCCTGTACGGAACGGGACGTATACGCCTCAACACTGTTATTCAGAAATATTTAAGGTGCCGCATAGCGCCTCATATATAAGGACATGCCCCTGCTCTCCGGGATGGATGCTGTCGTGCATAAGCATTAGATGCGCGTTCGTCTGCCCGCCCGTCGCTTCCTCCCAACGCCGATAAACATCGCAAAGCGGCACAGAGCAGGCCGAAGCGGCCTCTCTTACGGCATCGGCATAGCGGGGATACAGCCGCCTGGTCTCAACCGCCTCTTCCCTGATTTGATAGTCGAGCATATTTTGCGTCAGCAGCAGCGCTTCACTGCCCGCTTCTCTGATCCGGTTAACGATTTGCTCCAAATTTTCTCTAAACTCGCCGAGCGGCATTCGCTCTCCGGCAGAATCGTTCATGCCGATCATTACCGTGACGAGATCCGGCTGAAACCGCAATGCGTCACGCGTCAGTCTTGCCAAAATCCCGCCTGTTGTGTCGCCGCTTTTGCCGGCATTCACGACCATAGTACGGCGGTTGTAACGTGTCATCAACCGTTCCGTAAGCTGGCCGACATAATTCAGCTTCCCATGCAAATGATAGTTCTGCTCGGTGATCGAATCTCCGATGCATACAATCAGCGCGTGACCGCCGCTATCCAGCTTGTTCATCGTGTTCAACACGCGAGTATTCCCCCTTCAGCTTTCATTTACGCTTCATGTACAAGGGCAATCGTATAGATCATAGAGCCCGGCGCGATGACCGGCGTACCAGCCAAGCCAACTATAACGCCGTCACAGCTGGCCGTATAACGCTGCTTCACTTCGCCGAACTCGCTGTACAAGCTGCCGATTTCCTCGCCTTGGCTCACCTGCTGCAGCAGTTCGACAACAGGGATAAAGAAGCCCGCTTCATCCGCGGCAACCGATCCGTCAAAATCGCCGTCCCCGGCCAGCCGATAGCGAAGCTTGACGGGAGCAATTGGAGCGGCTGGAGCAGCTGAAGATGCGTGCTGCGCCAGCCAGCGGTCAGGCTCATGCAGCATCTGCAGATGCTGCATTAACCGCAGCGCGCCGAGCCGAAATCGCAGCTGCTCCTCACGCTTGATTCGCCTGCCGCCAGCCGCCTCCGTATACAGCCACGGAATGCCCCGCGAGCCGGCATAGGAAACCGTACGGCCCGGCGCCACCTCTGCATGCCCCCAGAGCACTTCCATGCCAAAAGCTTCCGCCGCCGCTCTGGAGCGCCGCCCTATATCGCTCTGATCATTATGATAATAGCCGACTAGTTCCGCTACTTCATAATACGTTCCCCCGCTATGCAGATCGAGCAAAAAATCGGCTTTGTCGATCAAAGCCTGTCCCAGATGCCAGGCTAGCCGTTGAGTCTGGCTTCCTTCCTTGTCACCGGGAAACTCCCGCGCCAGATTGCGTCCATCCTCCGGGGATAGACGGTCTGCAGCCCGGTAGGCATAGCGGTTCGCAACTGGTACCATCAGCAGCGTGCCGCGTATATGTGCAGGCGAAAGCATGCTTCCAAGCTCGATAATGGTCTGCACACCTTCATATTCATCTCCGTGAACAGCGGCGAGGATAAGCAGAACAGGCCCAGGCTCGCTTCCTTTGAGGAGATGAACAGGCAGTTCCGCGACAGCCCCGTCCGCATCCTCATAGGTTAAAACAAGCTGCTCCTTCACGCCGCCGGCGAATGCATCCAGCTGAAATTGATCCGCTGCTAATCGTGTAATCATCGCAATGCCTCTCCTTCCCCGCTCAGATCAATTTCATATGCTGCATATATTGCTTGACGCGTTCGGCCTGCTGCCCATTGAGCGGCGGGCAGTAGTCAGGATGGAAGTTCCCTGCAAAGCCGAGCAGATTCATCGCATGCGTGAACCCCGGGAAGACGCCGACCTCGACAAATACGTTGCGCAATCCGATTATGAGATCAAGCTGCTGCGCTACCAGCTCATGCTCGCCCGCCTGCAAAGCGGCATACATCCGTTCCGACGTTTCTGCCGTACAGCTGAACATTCCGTCCAGCGTCTTTGTTATTCCATATTGATAAGCTGCATCGAATGTGTCCAGACCGCTGTATATCACTTCGAAGGCGCTATCCGATTCCTGTACATGGCGATACAGCACGCGAGCCAAAGCCAAATCGCCAGTCTTGATGCCGGCAATATTGGCATGCTGCATAAGCTGGATCACAGTAGCTGCTTGCAGTTTGCACTGCGTAACGCCCGGCAGATCATAAAGATAGAGCGGGAATGGCGAGCTGTCCGCAATCGCCCGATAGAAGGCTTGAGCCTCTCCCTGTGAACTTGCAAAATAGAAAGGCGCTGTCGCCACTACCCCGTCCAGCCTCAGCCCCCGCAGCCGCTCGATCCGATCTTGCACACGGGCAATCGAATTATCCATCACGCCGACATATACCGAACGCTGCCCTTTTACCGCTTGCACCCCGATTTCAGCTACTTTGCCATATTGCTCATCCTTAATATTCGGCTGAATGCCCATCGACCCCATAATTAACAAGCCTTCAGCCTTGTGATTCATCTGATCCTCAATATGTTGAACAAAGCTGTTAACGAGCAAATTCCCTTCCTGATCAAGCGGCGTACCCAGCGCCGGATAAAAGCTGTGGCTCATGCTTTTTTCCTCCCTAATTGTAATTGACCTGTTCTATACATCCATCCGAATCGGACGTCCCTCATCACAGGAACGAATGATCGCCGCAGCGACGCGAATAACATTGAGCGCATCCTCAGGCCGCAAAATCGCGGAAGGCTCGCCTGTGCGCACACAATCGATAAAATGGCTCAGCTCCGACACAAGCGGTCCTTCCATCCGGTCATAGACATTGCGCACCGCATATAAGAAAGGATGATCATGCCTAGTTTCCGTACAAATGCTGACCGAATCAGGCGTCTGCATCCGCAATGCTCCCGCATCACCCATAATTTGCGTGAACTGATCCTGCGCTGCCGGCCAGCCTGCCGGGGTAAGCCAGTTGCAGTCGATCATCGCTACAGCTCCGTCCCGGAAGATGAGCATGGCGCAGACCATATCTTCCCCTTCCGCAGAGGAGGAGCTGCGAGCGTATACCTCCACTGGCAGCTCATTCATGACCCACAAAATTTGATCAATATCATGAACACCCAGAATCATAACGACAGGAGAACGCTTGTATAATCCAAAATACTCCCTCCGGTCGCTGCGCCGTGCATAGATCGAACGGATCTTGCCGATTTCCCCGCGCTCGATCGCCCGCTTCATCTCCATATGCCGCGGATCAAACCGGGTCACATGCCCGACCATCAGCAGCCGTCCGCATGCCGCAGCCGCCTGAACCATTTGCTCGGCCTGCTCAAGTCCGCTATCCAGCGGCTTTTCGACAAACACATGGCAGCCTGCCTGCAATCCTGCCATGACAGCCGCATAATGATGCTGCTCCGGTGTCAGCACATCAAGCGCATCCAGCTGCTCGCCTTTCAGCATCGCTTCCACATTCGTATAGCCGCTGCAGCTCAATTCCCGCTTGCACGTCTCTACCCGCTCCCGGTCAATATCGCATACGGCAACAATTTGCACGCCCGGCATTTGCTGCAAGCAAGCAATATGCAGCTGGGCAAACCGGCCAAGGCCGACAATCCCGATCCTTATCATCCTGTCTCCCCCGTCCCTCCGAATACTTACAGCTCGTCAACCGTCTTCAGCGGCACTTCCGCCGCTTTTTTGACGATCGCGCTCATCCGGTCGGCATCCTTGTAGCCAGCCCCGGACACGAGGCAGACAATTTGCTCATCAGCAGCAATGCGTCCCGCCTTTAATGCTTGCACAGCAGACGCCAAAGCAATCGCCCCGGCAGGCTCGCAGAAAATGCCCTCTTTGACCGCCAGCTGCTCCTGCCAATACCATGTATCCTCATCCGGCACCGCTTCGGCAAACCCGCCGCTTGCTCGCAGCGCCTGCAGCGCCTGCGCGCCATCCGGCGGATTAGGCACTTGAATGCCGGAAATTTTGGCCGTAGACGCCCCCGCTGCCGGCTCCGTCAGCCCTTGCTTCCATGCATTCGCCACATTGGCGCATCCGGTTGATTGGCAAGCGATCAATTTGGGCAGCTGCTTCATGGCCGTTTCTTGTACTAAATCGGCATAGCCCTTATAAATTCCCGTCAACAGGCCGCCTCCGCCGACCGGTATAAATACCGCATCCGCTGTCAGCCTTTCCGCCACCTCATAGGCAATCGTCTTGACCGCCTCCATGGCCAGCGGGGCAAAGGCATAAGCGGTAATCGCCAGTTCCCAGTTATGCTGCTCGGCATTTTCCAGCACTTTGCGGAAAACGCGATTGCCGACCTCCGGCTCGAAGCCGAAGTCCTTAACCCGAATAATGTCCGCCTGATGGACAATCATCGGCTCAAGCTTGGAAGCGACAATGTTTTCCTGCACATAGACATGATATTTTACCCCTGCCCGCGCGGCGTAAGCGGCAATCGATCCGCCGGCATTGCCTGAAGTCGTGCCGACACACCCCTTGCTGCCATGCTCCTTCGCAAGCGATACCGCCATCGCCGAAATCCGATCCTTGTACGAGCCCGTCGGATTAAGCGACTCCAATTTAAAATAAAGATTTGGCAAGCCCAGCTCCTGCCCGATCCGAACGCTTTTTACAAGCGGCGATTGTCCTTCACCAAGCGAAACCCGATTATGCTCTGCCACTGCGGGCAAATGATCGCTATATGCCCAGATTCCGTCTGTATTTATGGAACGCAACATCTGCAGCACCTCATTAATATATTATGGTATTACCAATATAATGGCTGGAAGGCCACATAACCTTCCCCGCTCAATACTTTCCTTGTTCAATAATTTTCTGCAAGGGACTTATATGGCGGATCATCGCTTCCTTCGCCTTGTCCAGCTGCCGCTCCTGCAAGCAGCGAACGATCTCAGCATGGTCATTCACAGTGCCGCCGTAGCCTTCCGGAGCGGATAGTCTGCTTTTGCGCACCTCGTCAAAAAACTGCACGATCACCTCACTCAGCTCATAAAAGGTCTGGTTGCCCGTCAGCTTGAACAGTAAACGGTGGAATTCAACGTCCAGCCCGATAATGGATTGCTTTCGTTCTATGGCTGCACGCATCTGCGCCATATTGGCTTCCAGTTGCTGAATACCCGCCGCCAGCTTTGCCGAATCAGCATTCCCTATAATTATCTCCAGCGCTGCCAGCTCCAGCATTGTGCGCGTTTCCAGCAGCTCCTCCATCCGCGACGGGTCCCGCAGCCAACGCAGCGAAAACTGGTTAACCAGATGCTCCACCGAAGCCTCACTTACAAAAATGCCATCCCCGGGCTTTACATGCAGCACGCCGACTGCCTCCAGCGCCTTGATCGCTTCCCGTACGACAGTACGACTCACGCCAGTCAATTGGATCATTTCCTTCTCATTCAGGAACCGGTCCCCCGGCTGCAGCTGATGTTCCGTCATATACTGCTGCAGCTTCTGAATGACGACATCCTTCAGGCTCATTCGCTTCAGCGGCTTCATCATCAGCCCTCCCTCGTCAAGTGTTGTTTGATCCATTCCGCCGCGAGCTCCTTGTCTTGCGATTGCAGTGATTGCACAATTAGCCGATGCTGACGAATCGTCTCTTGCACGCCTGGCATGACGCCCTCTTGCAAATTGCTTGTCTCCACCCAGTGGAAATAGCGATTCACTTCATCCGTTAATTGGACAAATAAGGGGTTGCCAGTGAGCCGCAGCAGCTCCTGATGAAACAAATAATCGAGCCGGATAAACTCGCTTGCCGTCGTCCCTGCCTGTTCAGACCGATCGATGAGCGCCGTTAATCGCTCATAGTCCTCCGCCTTCGCATGCTCAATAATCGGCGCTACCGCAGCCTGCTCCAGCAATACGCGAAATTGCAGCACCTGCTCGAAGCTTTGCTCATCCTGCTGCCATACCCCCATCATCTCATGAAACAATGCGGTAAAATTCGGATCCTGCACAAAGATCCCCTTACCCTGGCGCTTGACAATAAGTCCTAGCCCCTCAAGCGTGCCGAGCGCTTCACGAATGACAGGCCGGCTCACTTCCAACTGCTCAGCCAAATCCCGCTCGGTCGGGAGCCGATCCCCGGCTTTCAATTGATGCTCGGCAATATAGCTTTTAATTTTATCGCAAGCCATGCGGCTTAACATCTGGTATTCATCTTGAACAAACAGTTTCATCGTCCTCCATCACTCTTATGGTATGACCAATTCAGGTTATCATATGGCAGCCAAATGCGCAATGAAGTCCGACCGCAGATTACCAGCTGCTCCAGCCGCCGTCCAGCACCAGGTTATGTCCAGTCACATACTTGGATGCTGCCGAGGCCAAATAGACGATCGCCCCTTGAATATCGGTCTCATCGGCCATTCTGCCCAGCGGCGTCCGCTCCAAGTAACGCTGCAGAAACCCGCCTGCTTTAATCTCCTGCTCCGTATTTTCCGGATTGTAGCCCCCCGGAGAAATGCAATTAACGCGTATGTTGTATTTACCGTAGTAGTTCGCCAGCCATTTCGTTATGCCGACCATCCCCCACTTCGCATACGTGTACTCGATGCCGCTCGTCATCCCGCTATCCCCATAAACCGGAAAATGCGGCCCCAAAATACCTTGGATCGATGAAATATTAATGATGTTGCCCGTCTGCCGTTCACGCATCGTACTGACGACCGCTTTCGTCAGCAGCATCAGGCCGAGCCCGTTCACCTGCTCAGCGGCAAGCCACCCTTCTGCAGTCGTCTGCTCAATATCGGCAAGCCCTATACGCGATACCGAATTGTTGATCAAAATATCAATTTGCTGAAACTCATTTACAATTTGTGCCGTGAAATGTTGAATGCTGTGCTCATCAGCCAAGTCAAGCTGTCTTGCTACTGCGCTCAGCCCTCTCGAACGGAGCGTTTCCGCCTGCCGCTCGCAATTGTCCAGGCTGCGTGAAGCAATGACGACAAGCGCTCCCGTTTCAGCCAAAGCAGTAGAAATATGCGTACCATACAGCCCTGAACCTCCTGTGACGATGGCTACCTTTCCTTCCAAGCGAAATGAATCCATAACATTCATTGTTTTACCCCTTTATAGGTAATATGGTAATACCAATTTTCGTATATAGCGTATTCCTTTTTGTGTCATCTGTCAATAACTATGAGTTATCTGGACACACATACCGCTACATTGACGGCCGCTTCATACAGCAGAGTCTCGCTGCCGTTCGGATGGAACATGATAGTCGACGCTGTCGTATCCGCTTCCACACTCCATTCTACTGCTATTTACTTAAAATCGTTTGGCGAAGCCTTTTGATTAATTCCTCGTCATCAATTTCTAAAGCCCTTAATAAAATAATCATATAGACATCGGTTACAATACCCGTGTCAAACGTTTAAGCCCAAGATCCATCGGGAGATCGGTCTTTTCGAAGGGTTTTATGATCCACTCTATCCCTTTCACAGTATCCATCGTTCCGGCACCCTTCCTCCCGGTAAAAGCATCTTTAGGCTATACATATTCGGCTCCGCTATAGAGAATTCACAAGGGAGGGGGTAGATATCTTTTTTACAAGAAAACGCCAAATAACACCACTTGAAACGATTTGCAAGGAATTAAAGAAAAAAATGAAACACTCCCCTGTTGTCTCGAAAGAGCTAACTTTTTCAGAGCAAGAGCTTTTGAATAGAATTAGACGGATGACCCAAGAGCACAACCTAAATAATGTGACCCGAACAAAAGCCTATCTCGAGTTTTATCTTCGGCATCCTGAAATCCACTGGGCATTTTTAGGCCATATGGTATCACGGAACGGCGGATGGAATATGACCGATCTCAAGGCAATGAACAAAGCTACCTGGAACAAAGGGTCGTTCAAAATCCCCATTATCAAAAAGAAGTATTCAACAAAATCGAATTTCACCTTCAGAACTGGCTCTCATTTAATCAAATTGTTTTTCCTTCGGAAGGTAACCATCTAAAGGGGCAGACTCTTCATCAATTCCAGTCTCTCCATGAGCGAATTTTACTTGGAAAAAGGCTGTATGCCGTTTTATTTAAAAATACGGATTTTCATAGACAGGCCCTGGATTGGGCGAAATGTCATCCGCATACCGGATCAAGGAAAGATTACTGGCCGCATTTATTCAATGATGTAAAAGAAAGTATACCGGGAATTACTTATCCATTAAGGTTAAAATCGTGCCGGCTTCGCAAAGGAGCAAGGAGAATTTACAGCCCAAAACTTGAGTATGCTTGGAAAAATGTCAGCCAGCCGGAAGCAGAACCGGGGGATTGGTTTCATGATGTAACCGTGGTGGGTTATTTAGAGGATGACCTAGAAATGATAGACGGAGAGATTAAGAATGAATACTGTAAAACATTGGAGCGGCTCGAGGTTGCCGCACTTGCCAAAAAAACGATTGACTTTTTTGAACAAAGATAGTTTCGTATGTGCAGTGCTGGCATCATTGCTTGGCACGTATTCGGATCTATATTTTGTCGGTAAAGGGCTATATCATTTTCCTCACAGGCTGCTTCCGGACATCTTTTCGATTCATATCGTCTTCACTTTAATCGGATTGCCGATATTGACGATGGTTGTTCTGTACTGCCTTTCACAAGTGAATAAATGGTGGAGGGCAGGCCTTATCCTGTTGGTTAGCTTGTTGATGCCGATTTTGGAAAAATTAGCAGAGCGATTAGGGATGTTTGCCCATTCCGATCAGTGGATGCACGAATACAGTTTCTTTGGTTATTTACTGTTTTGCACGATCATTTGGGGAGGTTATTCTTGGTTATCCTCGGATCGCCTCCCTTACTAGATCGTCATTTATTGGTGATAACCCGACAACTCAGTAAGCCCGCTTCGGATCGAATCTTTCAATTCCGCTGCTTCCTGCAGAATGGCTTCATTTCCCAGGGCAATCATTCTATGTCACTGAAATCAGCAAAAAAATCAGGCTTCTAAAAATATTGTACGCTTTTAGTACGCCTGATTTCACCTATACTCATGCTATTTTTATTAGCAAAATCGTTTATTTAAGCTGCTTGGTTATGTCCATCTTAGCATACAAAATTCTGTGGATTTCCACAACCCATTCCTTCACAATGTAAAAGACCAGGTACTTATCAATCATACTGCTTCAGGGCTGTTTCTGGACTATATTCGGACAGGCAATCAATCATACCGCCCAAATCAATTCGAGCTGTGGGAGGCAGCTTAATTTTATAGCTTTTCAAGGAGTTTGTTCCTCATTTCAGATGCCACTTCATCAAAATCATACCGAACATCAGTTGTTTGGGCTTCAACAGCTGCTTGTTTCAGTTTCTCATAAATCATAACATCCAACTGCATCTTTTCATACGCTTCAATGCTCATCACAACCATATCGCCATATCCGTTCTTCGTCAGGAATACGGGTTCGGCGGTTTCATGCACCACTTTGGAAATGTCAGCAAAGTTGTTCCTTAAATCAGACACTGGTCTTATATGTGGCATGTTCTCACCCTCTCATGCGTTTATCATAATTTTGTCATAATCACGATAAATGTTCAATTAGATGGAAGCACTATACTTTAACTCTCTCCTTGTTCTACAGCTGCACCCAGACCATAGTCATGCATATCGATATCGGGCTCCATGCCGATTGCCAGCTTGGCAAGCTGATACCCGATATAAGGTCCCATCGTTAAGCCGGAAGCCCCGAGGCCATTGGCCGTAATAAGGCCTTCCCAGCCGGGGAAAGCGCCGATCACCGGAAGAAAACCGGGGGTAAAGGGACGGAAGCCAACTCTTACCTCGTGAAAGGTGCTATCTGCCAATCCCGGCGCCAAGGCCAGGCCCTTATTGAGAATTTCCTGCATGCCGCCTGGAGTTATCCTCGTATCATAGCCTGTGATTTCATCCTCATGAGTTGCTCCTATAACGATCCTTTGATTATCGAATGCGAGCAAATATTGATCGGAAGGAGGCATAATTACAGGCCATGCACCGGTGTCCGACCGATCGTCGACATGTAAATGCATAATTTGCGCTTTTTGAAAACGAACATTAAAGCGAATGCCTAAAGGCCGCAGCAGTTCACCTGCCCAAGCTCCCGCGCAAACAACAGTTTTGTCGGCTGAGTAGCTGTTTCCATTCACAATTACCCCGGTTACGCGGTTGGTGTGAAACTGAATGGAGGCTTCGCCGCTAATAAGGGATGCTCCATTTCTTTGAGCGGAGCGAAGCAGCGCATCGCGCAGAGCACGGCCGTCTACCCGGGCAGCGCCGCTAATTTGAACGGAATGATATCCCTCCCCCAAGAGTGGGAAGAGCGCTCTCGTCGCGCTCTCATTAAGCCGATTAATTTCTCCTATTTCCGGAGCATCCTCCCTGCGCTGCAAAGCTCGCTCCTCCATTTTGCTGAGCTTCCCAAGGTCGTGATGAATACTGAGTGCGCCTACTCTGGCATAGCCTGTCTCCGTCTCCCCCTCTTTGGTGAGCTCCTCGATCAAGCCGGGATAAAAACGCGCCCCCGCTTTAGCCAGCCGATACCAGGCTTGATTGCGCCGCTGTGATACCCAAGGGCAAATAATGCCTGCAGCGGCATCCGTAGCCTGCCCTGTATGTTTACGATCTATAATAAGGACATCTGCCCCCAGCCTCGCCAACTGATAAGCCGTTGACGCTCCTAAAATGCCGGCCCCGATAATTATAAACTTCTTCATCCTTAATCCTTTCTATATCAGCTATTTCTGTCATGCCGGATTAGCCGCATGCAGGGATGGCTGTATTTCTTAGCTTCTTTTCATACAGCTTATGGCGCTCCCGCTCTATTTTTTCACATGCTAGCTTTTCGCAATCTTAACGGCCGTCCCTTTGAACCAGCTTCATCTGCTCCTTGTTCGCCAAAAAATCCCGGTATTCGCCAGGCGAAAGCCCGGTTACCTTTTTGAACAGACGGCTAAAATAATGCGGATTGTCGTATCCGGCCATCTGGGATATTTGGTATACCTTGGCGTTCGTTGTGTGCAGCAGCTCCTTGGCGTAATCAATCCGCAGCTCGATCAAGTAATCGATAAACGTTTGCTCCGTCTCCTGGCTGAACATACGGCTAAAGTAGCTCGGGGAAAGCGCCAAATGATCCGCGACGGATTTCAGCGAAATATCTTCCAGAAAATGCGCCCTCATATACTTTTTTGCCTTTAAAATGACCAGCTTGTCGTCCTTGCGCAGCTCCACCAAGAGCAGTAGATGCTTGCGCAACCCATCGATCCACGTAATAAAGGACGACTTGGACTCAATCTCGCTTACCTGCTGGTATGGATCGCCGAAGCCTTCCCAAATATCGTCTCCCATAAAACGATTGCCGTTGCCGAACGCATTCATAATAAAAATAAGAACATGCCCAATGCCGATCATGCTTTGCAGCGGCAGCTCGTCCATCTGCTCAATACCGGCCGTAAACTGCGCAAGCAGCATATCCGCACGCTCAAGCTGACAGGAGCGAAGCATATCCTCCAATTGAGAGAGTTCCTTTTCGAGCGGCAAGCCGGTCATGACGATCCGCCGCGGCTCCTCCTGCTGCGAAATCATCTCTTTCTGGGCTGTCTGATCCAGCTTGCGCAAAGCTTGCCGATAGGCGGCGCCTGCTTCTGCATAACGATTAAAAACCCCGCTAATGCCAATTGTAATTTGCACGTTCAACACATTTTTGAGCAGTTCCCGAATGTTCGCAGCAAGCCGCGGCAGCATTTGCTCAGGCGCCCCATTATCCAGTGACAAAATGGCGGCAAACAGCCCGGTCCGCATGCTGCATGCCGCCCCCCGGCCAATATGCTGAATAGCATCCTCAACCATATTGATGACCGACTGCTCTCTCAATCCCCCGTCAAGCTCTCCCTCTTCCTCACTCTCCTGCTCTGCCTCTTCGCCTGTCCCTCTGTGAAAAGCGAGACAAGCCAGCACCTGGCCTTCAAACGGCAGCTGAAACAGCCGGCATTCCCTCTCCAGCTCGCCCGGATCGGGCAAATGCCCGAGCAGGACAGACTGGATAAAGCGGCGTTTGAACGAGGATAAATTCGCTTGCCAATTATGCTCCAATTGACGGTGCCGCTCCCGTTCTTCCCGTTCCTCTCTTAGCTTCGCGGCAATGCTGTTCAACATCTGCAGCAGCTTGTCCGGCTCTACCTCCATTTTCAGCAGGTAATCCTCCGCACCCAGCTTCATCGCTTCTTTTACATAATGAAAATCATCATATGAGCTCATAATAATAAATTTGATATCCTGGCCGCTTGCCCGCAACTCCCGCATCAAGTCAATACCGCCCAGCACAGGCATTTTGACATCTGTAATAATAATGTCCGGCTTAAGCTCTTTCGCCGCTTCGAGTGCTTTCCGCCCATTATCGAACTCGCCAACGAGGTGAAAGCCGTTCTCTTCCCAAGGAATCAGCACTTTCATTCCTACTCGGGCCAGCATCTCGTCATCTACTATCATCACCCGATGCATGCCTGGATCAGCTCCCATCATTCATTAATGCTGCCCTTTTCAAGCGGCAGCCGCGCGGTTACGACTGTGTAGATGCCTTCAATACTCTCAGCTGTTAATCCGTACTCTTCGCCGTACGCATGTTTGATTCGTTCATTCACATTGTAAATACCCATTCCGCCAAATCCTCTGCCGCTTCCATCTTTAGGCAGCAGCAGCTGCCCGAGTTGCTCCTGACTCATGCCAATGCCGTCGTCAATTACAGATAATAGACAATAGTGCTGTTCGCTCCGGACTTCAATCGTAATCGTACCCAGCCCTTCCTTAGGCTCGATTCCATGAAAAATCGCATTCTCCACCAACGGCTGCAGCAAAAACTGGATGCAAGAACAGTCCCTCATTTGCTCGTCAATCTGCCAGTTCACTTCAAACTTGTGGCCATATGCCAGCTTCTGTATATAAACGTAATCCTCAATGCTCTTTAATTCATCCTGGACCGTTACTGGCGACTCCTTCCTGCCTGTGCTATACCGCAGCAAGCGGGCCAGAGCATCCACAACCTGCTTAATATTGTCCGCCTTATGAATAATCGCCATCCATCTCACTGTATTTAACGTATTGAACAAAAAATGAGGATGGATTTGCGCCTGCAGCGCTCGATATTCCGCATCTTTCTTTTTAGAATGCTCGGCAATGACCGCAGCGAACAAGGCATTGATGCGTTCCAGCATATAATTGAACGATTTACCCAACCGGCCGATCTCATCATTGCCGACATAGCCTGCCTTTACATCCAGCCTCCCTTCCTGGACGACAGCCATTGTCTGCATCAGCCCTCTAATGGGACGCACCAGCCGGCCGGAAATGATATACCAGACGATACAGGCGAGCAAGATCCCAATGATCACAGCCTCGACCGTGATCGTAATAATATTATGATTGTCCCGGGTCAGCTCGTTAAGCGGAATTAAACCAACGACGCTCCAATCCCAGTCAGCCAGCTTATATTTCAAAATGAGATTTTTCCCTTCCGAATCTTCGATATAGGGACTGGCGCCACTGCTGGAATCAAAAGAGGCAAGCAGCGGCTTTACCCGGTCATAATCAGCCTGCTGCTCTGGCTTGTTGACGATTTCCCCATAATTGTTAATAATAAAAAGCTCACTCTTATACGTATCATCCAGCTTATCTAGCAAATACGTAAAAAACTTGCGGTCGTATTCAATATAAAGCATACCAATCTGCGCGCTATAGTCCGCATCCTTAATTGCGCGATAGACAGAAAGCGTGCTTCCATAGGTTCTTCCCGTCTCTACGCTGTGCGAATCCTTTAGCGAGGCCCACAGCGGTTTGCCATCATAAGCTATCGCTTTACGATAGACAGGCAGCTCCATCATTTGCGTATCGTTAAGAGACAACGTATTCTCATCGACCGCATAGCTGTATACTTCACGCTCATTTGAAAATAACTTTAAAGCAATGACGCTCCGGAACATATTCGATACCGAATAGCCCTGCAGTACCTGATCGACCGCCTCCCAATCCTTCAGCTGTTTATATTTCCCTTGCTTGCTATAATCAGTAATCAGCACCTTCTTTATATCCTTATTTACAAATAAATACTCGCTAAACTGCTTGACATGATTCAGCTCCTTCTCCACACTGCTGCTAATATACCTGACGGTCTGCGAAAAAGAATTGCTCACCTTATCCTTTAGTATGCCAAGCGACAAAAAATACGCGCTTAGCCCGATAATGATCGATGGTACGAACACAACGATTACAAAGGAGTAAAACAGTTTGGCACGTATACTTTCATTCCACCGCAATCGCTTTTGTTCTCCCATGTACGGCCCCCCATCTATAAATAAAGTAATTTTATCGAATCTCGACCGGAAAATCAACAAATTTTTGGAAATCCCGTTTCCAGAAATTGAGTGAGAAGAAGCCCTGTCCGCAATCAGCAGACAGAGCTTTTTCAGCTGTTATAAAGTTTGGAACCATGGCTGATCCTTCGCAATGCCATGCTTCAGCAATAAATGGATTTTCAGCAGCGCTCTCGGCAAATGGAAGCCTGCTTTTTGAAACCCGCCTTTATTGGTCAGCCGCGGCAGGCCCTCCCGATGCAGAACATAATACCATTCGCCATATACCTTATCATGGAACCTGTTCCAGCACCAGTCACTTAACTGGACAAATTTTGCTCCCAATCGCTCATTGCCGGTCGCGGTGGAGGCGAGCAGCACTGCATACAGCGCTTCTGCATGCGTCCACCATACCTTCTCATTACTTTGCAGCTCCCTGCCGGGCACCCAATCCTGGAACGAAGGTTTGCCGCCGCGCGCATCAAGCATATAGTAAATGCCGCCGTATTGCTCATCCCAGCTCCGTTCCAGCATTTTGCACACGACCTGGGCAGCCAATTGTACAATAGCAGGCTTGCCTGCGCGAATGCCTTCCTCCATACAAAACCACATCGACTCAAAGGTATGACCTGGATTAATCAGCATTCCTTCAGCCGAGTCTTCCACATTGCCCGCAAGATCAACCGCCTCATACAAGAGCAGCGAATCTTTCTTCACAAACGTCTCCATAATCGCATCCAGGCAATGATCCCTTAACGGAGCGACCCTTTCCTCGCCTAGCACCTTGCGGACGGCAGCAATCATATTGAGGCAGATCATATAGATACCATGCTTTTTCAGCTTCGGATTCCAGCTCATCGGCGCAACATTCTTCAATTCTCCGGCGAGCACCTTCCGCTCGATATGCCCGAAGGTTTCAATAATGTTCGCAAAATCCTCCGTCGTATTTGCCGCGATCGCAAACTCGCTTAAGCCGAGCAATACAAACATATCGGCAAAAATCGATACCGGTCCTTGAATAACTTCACCTTGACGCGTTAAAATGTAATGCCATTTTCCACCGCCGGCATCGCCGTACCGTTTTATAAATTCCCTCCCCCATATCGCAAGATTCAGCCACTCGGCCCTCTTCTCCACATAATTGTACAGCGCGGAGAACATCCATACCTGCCTGCCGTGCAGCCACATGTTTTTGTCCGTAGACGTCAACTGCCCCTCCCGGTCAAAATCTGTCAAAAAGCCGACAAACCTGGGATCCTTTGTCCGCAATTCCCAGAACGGCATGACATCTTCCAGCAAGTAACGACGGTAACCGGCAGCTAGCTGCTGCTGCACAGACCTGTCATGGATCATAAAGTCCAACTCTTCATTTCGCATATTAGCCCCTTCCTCCTTCGCTAATTGGATGATGAGCGCGCCCGAATTACCCTTTAACAGCACCGGAAGTAAGTCCGGCTATCATATACTTTTGCATAAACATAAAGACAAGCACTACTGGCATAGAGGCCAGCACCGACAATGTCATCATCCCTGCATAATCATGTACATACTCCCCCATAAAGCTTTGGGCGATACCGACCGGCAGCGTCTTCATTTCCTCGCTCCTCATAATGAGCAGGCCGAACATAAAGTCATCCCAGGAAGTTAAAAAGGCATAAATTCCGATCGCCGCCATCCCCGGCTTAATAAGCGGCACGACAATCTCGAACATCGTCCGCAATCTTCCGCAGCCGTCAATTTGGGCCGATTCGTCAAGTGTAACAGGCACAGTATCGAAAAAAGATTTAATAAACCAGATCGTAAACGGCAGTGAATACACAATGTCTGCAAGAATAAGGCCGGCAAACGTGTTGAGCAGACCTAAATCACGGTAAAAAGTAAACAATGATATCATAATGACCGTAACCGGGAATATTTGCACGGAGATAATCGCTGTCATTAAGGTGCTCTTAAACCGAAAGCGATAGCGCGAAAAGGCATATCCGGCAAAAATCGAAATGAACAGCGCGATTGCTACTGTCCCGCCAGCTACGATCACACTGTTTCTAAAGTAAATCAAATGCTTCGTTTCACCGAACAGCTTCAAGTAATTATCCCATGTACCGTCCAAAGGCAAAAAGCTGGGCGGGTAGCTCATTAATGCTGCATTGTCCCGAAAAGAAGAAACGACCATCCAATAGATCGGAAACATAAAGATTGCAATAATAACAGCAATGAGAAGGTACAAGAGCAAACGCTCCATGCGCTGCCTGACCGACTTATCCATCCCTCTCCTCCTCTATTGATCCGCCACATTTCGCTCTGCGTATCGCTTGTACATCCAGGTGACTGTTCCGAGTATAAGCAGCCACACGACGCCAATCGCCGCTCCGCCGCCGAAATCGAATGCTGTGAATGACTTTTGATAAGCTGCAATCGAAAAGGTCGTCGTCCTGTTCATCGGCCCACCGGCCGTCATATTGTAAATAATGGCGAACATTTGAGAATTCGTGATGACCGACACTAGAATAGCTGAGTCAATTACCGGACGAATCGATGGAAGCAGAATATGGCGGAAAAGCTGAAAGCGATTCGCGCCATCCATTTTCCCTGCTTCAAGCAGATCGCTAGGGACCGCCTGCAAGCCGGCAAGCAGCATGACCATCATATACGGCGTCTGCCGCCACAGCGCAGCAATAATAACAGACGCCATCGCAAGCTGCGGGTCCTGGACCCACAGCTGGTTCTCGTTGCTGATCAGACCCAGATGATAAAAAATATAGTTCAGCACGCCATATTGCGGCTGCAGCAGCCATACCCAAAGCAAAGCGGTAACGACCGACGGGATCGTCCATGGCATAAAAAGCAGGGAGCGCATCGCATTGCGCCCCTTTATGTTGCTGTTCAGCAGAAGCGCCACTATAATGGCCAGCATAAACTGAATGGTTACCGTAAAAAAAATATAAATAAATGTATTTTTCAAAAACACAAGCCAATCGCCGCTTGCAAACAAATCGATATAGTTTTCAAAATTGTTCCAGACGGGTGGATTTACATTGGTAAACTTATAATCGAATAAACTTATCCATGCCGCCTTTGCAATCGGGAAAAACACGACAATCGCCAGACAAAGAAATGCAGGGAGCAGGCAAAAGGCTACGAAAATCGCATCCTTCTGCGTTTTTCTGAGCCGCCTGCGTTCGGGCGGCTGTGAAGTGGAAGCCGTGTACTGCATTTTCACCGTCAATCACTCATTTGCCGTATATTTTTGCTACTTTCTTCTGCAGGTCTTTCACGACATTTGCCGGATCTTCTTTGTTAATGCCTACGCGCTGCACCGCCTCGGCCACTTCCTCCATCGCTTTCACAAATCCAGGGTGGCGCACCGGCAATGGCCGCGCTTGCTGAATGGCGTCGATGTAAAATTGCATATGCGCATTTTCCGGTTTTTTATAAAACTCGATTTCCGCTACTGAATCGCGCGCAGGCGAGCGGTTGCCGCCATTGGCATTATAGATCGCCATCCCTTCAGAGCTGCTCAAGTATTCAACAAATTGTGCCGCCGCTTCCTTATGTTCCGATTTTGGCGAAACGCCTAGTGCGTACTCCAGGAAGAAGGCTTCCGGAATGCGTACCATCCCAAAATCTTCGGCGAACTTTTCCTTTTTCGGACTCAAATCGAGCAGGATGCCGTACGCATCGATATCGATATGGAAGCCAAGTCTGCCTTGCGAAAACAGACTGCGCAAATCTTTAATTTCCAGTCCGGCAGGAGTCACCTCGTTGTCGAACAGCTTCCTCGTCTCGGTCAGCGCCTTCACAACTTCTGGCGTATCCAAAGTGACATTGCCGTCCGCATCCGTCAAGTCGCCGCCCTGCTCCCAAATATACGGCAAATAATAAAAGCCGGCATTGAATAACCGCTTACTCTGGATGCCCATGCCATAAATCGTATTGCCGCTCTCATCCTTGCCTTGCTTGGCAATTGCCGCCGCTTGCTCACGCAGCTCGGCAAGCGTAGCAGGCGGCTTGCTGATGCCGGCCTTTTTCAGCAATTCTTTATTGTAATAAATGACACTGGGAGCCGGCGTCCATGGCGCTGCTACAAGCTTGCCGTCATAGGTGACGTTCTGAATAATATTTTGATAGAAGTCCTTCTTGATGTCTTCAGACAGCAAATTATCCAGCGGCTCCAGCGCCCCGGCTTCATACATCGTGCTTGTCCATGTCCCGTGCAGCACCGATACATCCGGCGGCGACCCTCCCGCATTCATGACAAGCAACTGGTCAAGCATTTGATTAAACGGCACCCCGATGCTCTTGATTTTAATATTCGGATGCTTGTCCTCAAAGCCCTTAATCATTGCCTCGTAACCGGCTTTGGTTGCGGCTTCAACAGTGCCCCAGTTGACGAAAGTAAGCTCGATTTGCCCGTCATTCTGTTTTACAGCCGTTCCGTTGTTGCCTTCAGCCGGCGCAGGACTTTGGGAACAAGCTGCAAGCATCAGCGCCATTACACTAATACCGGCTGTAATCTTCACTTTTCCAAGCGTCTTTAACATCAAATTCCCCCTATCGTCTCTCAATATCTACCATTATATCAATCTGATGGCAATGGCAAAATAAAGCGATCCCGTCATTCCGTTCACTTTATTTGGAAAACAACTACGCTCACCCATATGGAGAATGATTGTCCAGGTATCAAAATTACTTTTTTTGACTTTTGCTGCACTATTATGACAAAATCGCAAAAAGATAGTCCACATCAAAGATAACCAAACATACGCCCAACTACAAATGGAACGAATGTTTGGTTATAAGTGACGAAACTTATTATTTATTGAGCTGTTCCTCTCATGCGTCTTGCGTTCCGCCAATGTGAATGCCAACTTTGCCGCCGAATCCGGCCAGGTTGCCGCCAAGGTCAAGGCCGGCGCCGTTGGCTCCAGCGTAAGCGCCTGTCTGCAAACCTGCCCCATACTTTCCGCCTACCTGCCCGCCAACATGGGCACCGATGCCATGTTCGCCGCCGATTTGTCCGCCGGCATGAACGCCTGCTCCATAATCGCCACCGAATTGTCCGCCAGTATGAAAGCCTATTCCGTTGCCTCCACCTATGTGCCCTCCTGCATGAAATCCGGGCCCATAGGCGCCTCCTACCTGACCGCCTGTCTGGAAGCCCAGGCCATTACCGCCGCCAAGATGACCCCCTAAATGATAACCTGGTCCATAATTGCCGAAAAGCTGACCGCCAAAATGAAAGCCGGGACTATTATTGATCGGCTGACTTTCCAGCGGGTAGATACCATTGTACGGCTGTGGATATGGATAACCATAATAGTAGCTTGGCTGTGCAAAGCGGTGACATGTACACATACAACTATTGAACATATTTTAGCCTCCATTCACTTCGTTGATAACAGACTATTCAGCACTCCCCCATCATGACACTCGCCCTATCAAGAAACTTGCTCAAAACGGATAAATCAATTATGCTACGTGAAAAGGAGGGATTACATAATGAAATATCGCACACTAGGCAGTACAGGCATGAACGTTTCTGTTATCGGCGTCGGCACCTGGCAATTCGGCGGAGAGTGGGGCAAATCATACAGTCAAGCGGAAGTAAACAGCATACTGGATACAGCCAAATCAGCGGGCATTAATCTGATTGATACCGCCGAATGCTACGGCGATCATTTATCCGAATCGCTGATCGGCGGTTACTTGAAAACGGCAAATCGGCAGGATTGGATTGTCGCCACCAAATTCGGCCATAAATTCCACAGCCACCTGAACCGAACCCAGCACTGGTCGGCGCAAGAGGTGCTCAAGCAGTTGGAAAGCTCGCTGCAAGCATTGCAGACCGACTATATCGACCTGTACCAGTTCCATTCCGGCACAGATGAAGTTTTCAATAATGACGAATTGTGGACGATGCTGGACAAGCAAGTGCAAGCGGGCAAAATCCGTCATCTCGGCCTGTCTGTCGGGATAAAAAATAATCAGCACCAAACGGATACGGCTTCGCAGGTAGGCGCCGAAACGATCCAGGTCGTCTACAACCGGCTCGACCGCCAACCCGAGGAAGGCGTCTTTCCCTCCTGCCTGCGGCAAAATCTCGGCGTACTGGCTCGCGTTCCGCTGGCCAGCGGCTATTTGAGCGGCAAATACAAACCAGGCGCCGTATTCGGCGAAAACGATGTGCGCAAAAGCCACGATCAGGAGGCGGCAGCCGCGCGGCTGCGTCAAGTGGAGGAGATTCAGCGGCAGGAAGTGCCGGCCGGAGTCGATATGGCGCAATGGGCGCTTGCCTGGTGCTTGCGGCACGAGGCAGTAACCTGCGTCATCCCGGGCTGCAAGGACGAAGCCCAGGTGCTCGCCAATGCCGCCGCGTCCGAGCTCGTCTCCGCCGAGCACCGGCAAGCTGCGGAATAGCACTTAGCCGGAAGACGGAAGTGCCGTTTCGGCTGCCGCTCGCTATGGCGCTTGGTTTCGGCAAGCGCGGGCCAAGCAGCCCCGAGCGGACCGGGCATGAGCGGACCGTAGATCCGTTATCTGTGAACAAATGCGCCCAACGGCTGGTCCGCGGACCGTGGTTCCGTTATTAGCCTCAAATCGCCCCATTAACCCGGTAAAATCAACGAATAACGGATCCTATGTCCGCGAGAGCTCCGAATGGACACGTTTTCGGCAAAATAACGGATCGTATGTCCGCATGACTCAAAGTTGGCCGCTCCCGCGACAAAAAATCGTTGTCCACAGAAAATCGACAGCCTTCGTAGACCCGTTATTGGCCGCAAATCGCCGCGAAAACCTGCAAAATCCACAAATTACGGATCCTATGTCCGCATACCTCAAGGCCTCTGCCTGGCTAACCAGCAGCGTTTTTTTCTTCAGACTAGCAGATTGCGCTGTGCTAGTGCAAGGCCAGCTTAATATCGCTCACTTCCGGGCTTGCCTGCCCGTTCTTCGTGTAGAGGCCAATGGCATATTGCACATGGTCAAAATCACCTGTAATTGCCTGTTCAGACGACACTTCGGCCCAATCGTTCCATGATTCTGCGCCCATCGATCGTGTTCGTAACCACGCCTTCACATCTGTCTGCTTTGGTTTAATTTCATTCCACTGCAATACCACAGAAGTAGTTCCCTGCTCCACTTCTATTTGATCGGATAACAAATAACCATGCGGAATTTTCGGCTGATAGACCTTCTGCGAGTAAGTGAAAGCTTCCGCCAGCTGACTCTCGGCATCAAGCTTGACAGGCGCAATTAACGTTCCATAATGGGACGCTGTTTCTTCATTAAACATGTAAAGCCGGATGTCCTTTGACTTTAACCCTCCAAGTGTACTTTTCCTTATTTTGAATTCAATCTCATCACCTGTTGGCGCTTTTTTATAGCTGACCTTTGAAGTGCCTACCCATTCCCATCCTGCCTCATCCTTGTCATCTGCTGCAGACTCGTTCCAGCGGTAAAGTCCATTATTCAGCAGCCGATATTTCGCCCCAAAGCTTGTATTCCACCAAGAACCTTTATAGCCGCTCGCATTGCTGGTATCCGAATCGATATAAACATTGTAGAAGTTATTGGAAACTATATTTTCGTAGTCGCTGTAATCCAGCTGCCCAGCCACTTTATATCTAATATATAAATACTTACTGTCGTCTGTCACCCAAATTCCTTGAGTGTTAACATCATCGCTAAGCTGCAGCCTCCATAGATGTGATGAGCCCCAAAAAGCAACTCCCTGCTGCAAGTTGCCGGCTCCGTCTGCCGCTGATGCTTTGCCGCTCAAGACAAGCTTGACTTGAAAAGCTTTAAATTGCTGTCCGCCTGATCCAGAAGGAGCTGCAGACCACTCGGACCAGCTGCCGTCATCATGCTGATATTTGATATAGTATTCTGCTTTCCCGTCACCGCTACTATTCCAGACCGTCTCATCCATGCGGTTGCTATAGTGATATTGATCTGCTCCAACAACCGGCCCTACCCAAGTGCCAGTTCCATCCTGCTCCAGCTCGATCCACTCTTGATCATCATGTGCAACAAGCTTGAGATTGTCGGCGGTACCGCTTGCAAACGAGCCGGACGTCAGCCCCCAATATTGCTGATAAGCTCCATATGCACCTTCCGAATTGGCGTATAATTGATCTGCATCCGCCCAATCGGACATATCTCCGTCGATCGTAACCGGCCTGCTATAGTAGTAGGCTGGTTCATCTCTAATGAGCGAAGCGGTATGGGAGCGATCATTAATTTTGGCAGTTGCTCCGGTAAAATAGCCGGTAGTCTCATTGCCATTCTGCTCTTTTTTTAGCAGCATCCCCAGCGGCTCTTCCAAAATCTCATAATGAGTCACTTCCTGCATCATCGGCTGGGCATAGTTCCAAGCATAGAAATCATGGATAAGCGAGCTAAAATAAGTGTATCTCATTTTTTCCAGGTCTGTTTTCTCCCCATAACTATGGGCAAGAATGTTGACTGGGCGATCAGCAGCCGTATTTTTCTTCGCAAGGAGATATTGGAGCTGGCTATTATTGTTGTTCCACATATATGGATTGTCATCCGCAGCGCCGTTTGACCGCTTCATGTCCCAGTAAGGATACACGTAGTCGAAGGATAACAGGATGCGATCAATCCGCAGCTTGAGTGCTCCGTCGAACTCAAATCTCAGCTTCAAATATTTTGATTTCTGTCCGATCCCGTCCCAGCTCTCCGGCTCCCCCTTCCACAGCTTCGGCAGCTGTTTCCAGGACAGTTCACTCCAATCCGCCTCAATAAATGGCAATGAATCTCCAATCCAAGCGTGAATGCTGACCGTTTCGTCATTTCCGCCTTCACCAAACCATTCTGTATATACCCAATCATACTGACCCCGCATATCTGCCGGACTGACGATTTCATCCAACTCAATGATCTTCTCGATCGCTCCCTTGCTTCCGCCTTCGATATGGTCGCCAGCATTGACCGCCGTCCCTTCAAAGGTCCAATCGTCAAATCTTCTACCATATGTAACTGCGCCATCCTCGCTTTCCTGCCTGGCGGCAGGCGTCGACGCATCCCAGCTGATTTGTTTCGTTCCCCAATAGCTCTGAAAACTTTCCCACAGATAATAATCGCCCAGCCCGGCGAACGCTCTTGTACCATTAATGACACTCTCCATACCTAGCGAGCGAATATAATCGGTCAATTCCTGCAATCTCGTATAGAAACGCTGCTGCTTGGCTTCATCCTGCGAGTATGACGGATCCCAATAGGCGATATCGCATTCATCGAGAAAGACACCGTCCGCCAATCCCTGCTCCTTGAACTGCTTTACTTGCTCTTTCGTCTCCGCCATAAATTGATCGGTATCTGCAAAACGGCTGCCAAAATAAATATATTGAAAAATTTTCGTGCCTTGCGCCCGCGCCTTCGCGACACTATCCGGATTGCGATCAAATACGATCATAAAATCGTAGACCGAATAGTCAGGTATGCCGCTATATTGCAACTCCCCATAGTAAACGGCAAACTGATGCAGCGGTTTATAGGCAGTATCAAGCGTGTAGCGCTCTTCCCTGCTTGCAGTTAACCCATGAAGCGTCACATTGCCCGCAAGCCTGTCCTCCTGACCAGGACGCTGCGCTTGCTTTTCAAGCTCCCGCTGCGGATTATTGATCAAAAGTATAATTCCGATGCTGGCCGTTACTGCCAACAAAACTGTCAGCGAAATCAAAACATTTCGTTTCACAAATGGACCTCCTATGGATGATTACCCACATTATATACATATAACCACAATATACCAACCCCTTTTTCACAAAAAAATTGGCCCAGCTTGTCCATACGCAGTTACGTATCCACAGCTGAACCCATTTTAGTTACACTTCAAAACCTACCTCTGCTGTCAGCTTTCGCTCCCATTCTTCAGCCATATCCTCATAATAGCGTTGAATAAATAAAACTTCATCCTCAGTATATCGCTCCAAAAAACGATAAAAGCGCTCCTCCTCCTGCTTGTGCAGCTTTTCATGCAAAATAAACAGCTTCTGCCCTTTTAAGCTTAAACGGTAATAAATCTCTTTGCGGTTGTTGTTCAAACGAATCCGCTTAATAAAGCCGTCCTCCAAAAGCTTGGTACTAATTTTTGTAATACTCGCTTTGGACAGCTCCATCTTCTCCGCGATTGCTGTATTGTTGATCGGCTCATTGTTGCCAATGCAATCGATGACGTGAATGCTCGTTATATTGCGGGGGCAGTTCTCAATTCCGGCTTCATCCGCACGCTGCAGAAAGGTTGTAATTTCCCTGCTCTCATATTGCTCCCGCAAATGTGAAATTTTCCAATAAAGGCTGTAAATATGCCGTCTTGTAGCCTCCGCTTGTTTCATAAGATGAACAAACTCCTCTCCTGTGAATAATGTTTACCAGTAAACATTATTGCGACAACATTAATGATAACGATTATCAACATCGTTTAAAATAAAACGAATAAGCTCCTTTGCCTCGATAGAGCCCTGAAGAACCCCGTCATTCTCAACCAGCACAATATTGGATTGTGTTCTTCCCAGCAAAGTGACCACTTCCTCCAATTCGTCATCCATCTGTACAATGATGACCTTTGGATTAATCAGATCGCTTGCTTGGCAAGCAAATAATCGGTCGACTTTAAAATGCAGCGCCTCCTGATCCATCCATACACCCGAAAAATATATAAAATCGCATATGGTATGATGCTTGCCCACCCAGCGTAAAATATCGGCAACGCCAATCATACCGCGGATCTCGTTCCTTTCATTCACGACGGGAATGACATTCATTTGATGTTCGAGCAGCTTGCTCAACACAGCACTTAACGGCTCATCTTCTTTCACTCTAACGACCTGCCTGTTCATAATATCCGCTGCTTGCATTTCCATCCCCTCCTTTTCTTATTTTAAATGATAACGATAACCATTATCAATAACTTCTTTTGATAAAATTCGATTCGTCACCACTTTATAAATTTCTACTTGTTTTAAATATATGTATGCGATATATTACATATTAATAATTCAAACTACTACTGTCAACGACATGAAAGGAGCTTTGCACGATGTCTTCTTCCAAAGATCTTCGTATTCGCAGTAAAGTTATCAGTGAAGGTGTCAATCGCGTCCCTAACCGCGCCATGCTCAGAGCGGTCGGCTTTAAGGATGAGGATTTTAAAAAACCGATGATTGGCGTAGCCAGCACATGGAGCGAGGTAACGCCTTGCAATATGCATATTGATCAATTAGCCGTTCAAGTCAAGCGAGGCGCGGAGCAGCATGGCGGGGCACCGCTCATTTTCAACACGATCACCGTATCCGATGGCATTGCCATGGGACATGAAGGGATGAGCTACTCGCTGCCCAGCCGCGAAATCATCGCCGATTCGATCGAGACGGTAGCTAATGCCGAACGCTTCGACGGCCTTGTCGCTATCGGCGGCTGCGACAAAAATACACCGGCCTGTCTAATGGCGATCGGCAGGCTGAATATTCCTGCGGTGTACGTATATGGCGGCACGATTCAACCCGGCAAGCTGGATGGCCAGGATTTGAACATCGTCTCTGCCTTCGAAGCCGTTGGGCAATATCATGAGGGCATCATCGACGAAAAACAGCTGCACCGCGTGGAATGCCATGCTTGCCCGGGCGCCGGCGCATGCGGCGGCATGTATACGGCCAATACGATGGCTGCTGCTGCAGAAGCGCTGGGCATGACGCTGCCGGGCTCCTCCTCCATCCCGGCGATTTCGCCGGAGAAAGCTGGGGAGTGCGCCGCTGCCGGACAGGCTGTCGTCGAGCTTTTGCGAAAAGAGCTGTATCCGCGCGACATCATGACCTTGAAGGCGTTCGAAAATGCAATAACCGTCGTCATGGCGCTTGGCGGATCGACCAATGCCCTGCTGCATTTGATCGCAATTGCCCATTCCGTGCAGGTCAAGCTTACACTGGACGATTTTGAACGTATTCGGATGCGCGTTCCTCACATCGCCGATTTGAAGCCGAGCGGGAAATATGTGATGCAGGATTTGAACGATGCCGGCGGTGTGCCCGGCGTTATGAAGCTGCTGCTTGAGCATGGATTGCTGCATGGCGATTGCCTCACTGTAACCGGCAAAACGCTTGCTGAAAATTTGCTGTCCTGCCCGCCATTGCAGGAAGGACAGCAGGTCATTATGCCGCTGGAGAAGCCGCTTAAGGAAACAGGACCGCTCGTCGTCCTCAAAGGGAATTTGGCACCCGACGGCGCTGTAGCCAAAATGTCCGGACTAAGCGTGCATCAGTTTTCCGGTCCTGCCCGCGTTTTTGACAGTGAGGAAGAAGCGACTGCGGCCATCACGGGAAATCAAATTCACAAGGGCGATGTTGTTGTCATTCGTTATGTCGGCCCTAAGGGCGGCCCGGGTATGCCCGAGATGCTGTCCGTCACAGCGATGATTACAGGCAAAGGGCTCGGCGGCGAAGTCGCATTAATTACCGATGGCCGTTTTTCCGGAGGCTCTCACGGCTTCGTTATTGGCCATGTCGCACCTGAAGCGCAGGATGGCGGTCCCATCGCCCTTCTGCAGGAAGGCGACCGCATTACCATTGACAGCGATACGCAGCAAATTACGTTTCACGTTTCGCCGGAACAGCTTGAAACGCGGCGCAGAAGCTGGAGCGCACCGCCGCTCAAAGCAACGGCCGGCGTGCTGCGCAAATATTCCCGGCTCGTCTCCTCTGCCTCGACCGGTGCAGTAACGGACGCTTAAAGTCAAAAGGCCGAATCCTGACTCGTATAGTCCTGGATTCGGCCTTTTTATTATTCCGCCACTAACCCTAGCGCTTTATTTTTCTCCTTGAATACTTCATTATGGGAAGAGACAAACGCCACCTCAAACGCTTCGGGATCCATAAACAGCTTGGCGCTGTTGAGCGCCAGCACGCCATCGGTAAAGGCACCGGCAATCAGCCGAACCTTGCTTGTAAAGTTCGCAAAATCGCCTGCGCCAAAAATGCCCGGTATGTTGGTCTCCATCTTCTCACTAACATAAACATTCCATTCGCCCATATTAAAGCCCCAATCGCGGATCGGCCCGTAATCGCTGCGCATGCCATGATTGACAACGACGGCCTCAACCTGCAGGCGCTCCTCTGCCTCCGTCTCCATATGCGCAATGGTCACCTCATTGATCCGCTTGCCGTCCTGGCTGTGCAATGCCCGCAGCCGATATGGCGTACGCACCGTTACCGACGATTCCTTCATGCGGGTCACATTTCGTTCCAAGCCGCCAAAGCTGTCCCGGCGATGAACAACCGTTACGCTGGCAGCGATTGGCTCCAGCTCGTTGGCCCAATCCACCGCCGAATCGCCACCGCCGGAAATCAGCACATGTTTTCCGCGGAAAACTTCAAGCTCCTGTACCGTATAATACAGGTTCGTTACTTCGTAACGATCCGCGCCTTCAATATCGAGCTTCGCCATTTTGCGAATGCCGTAGCCAATTGCCATGATGACCGTTTTGGTATAATGCTTTTCACCGCTGGCGGCTGTTAGCATGATCGTACCGTCCTCCAGCCGCTCGTAGCCGACAACCTGCTGGCCAAGCACGATTGTCGGATCAAATGTTTTCGCCTGCTCAATCAGCTGCTCGACCAGCTTCTCACATCGGATGGGCGTCATGCCGCCCACATCCCAAATGATCTTCTCAGGGTAAGTGAGCAGCTTCCCGCCCAATGCATCATGAGCTTCAATAATTTTGGTCTTCAATTCACGCATGCCGCTATAAAAGGCTGTGTATAAACCTGCGGGTCCTCCACCGATAATCGTTACATCATACAGCTCAATTTTCTCCATCCCTGTCTGCCTCCAATATACCAAGCCGCCGGAATGATCCCGAACACGGCAATGTAAATGATATTAATTCTCATTATCATCAAAGTATAGTGGAAAAGCTGCCCAATAGCAATGGATTTTTTATAACTTTTTATTGGACAAACCGCACAAGTATTTCAAGTGTCTTCCAGGCGGGCTCCATACATAGCAAAACACCCCTTGCACCATAAGGCGCAAGGGGTGTTTTCATTTGTCATGGATTACGACTGCTGCATTCCGCCGTGACCCAGGTTGAATTGCCAATGGATGCCGAACTTATCGACTAAGCTGCCGTAGCATTTGCTCCAGAATGTCTCTTGAAGCTCCATGCCAACTTTGCCGCCCTCTTTCAATTGGTCGAAGGCAGATTGAATCTCCTCTTGATTATCTGTAACAATGGAAAGGCTGACATTATTGCCTACTGTAAAAGGCATGCCGGGAAATACATCCGAAAACATCACATTGCTGCCGCTAATTTGCAGGCGTGTGTGCATGACAAGCGCTTTTGCCTCCTCCGGCAAAGTAAAATCAGGACTTGGAGGTACGTCGCCAAATGTCGTGATATGAGGCTTGTCTGTCTTGAATACTTGCGCATAAAACTCAGCGGCTTCTCGGCAATTCCCATTAAAATTCAGATAAACATCAACTGACATGTCGCTTCACTCCTCAATTTAGGGGTAGCATGTTCTGGCTTTTGTAGTATAGCATAAGCAAGCCGCAAAAAGCAAACATAAGTTCGCTTACGCCTGCAACCTGGCAATGAGCCGCTCTGCAGCATCCCGTAATTGATCATTTTCCGTGCCAATAGCCTTAAAGACAGGCACGGCCTCCAACAGCATTTGATAGCTGTAGTAATAATAGCTGGAGAAGTTCAGCTCATCGTAGCCCGGAGGCTCTTCCTCCGACCACCGCTCCTCGTCGGCCTCTTCATCGCTATCGCTCGGCCACAAACATTCTTCCCGCAGCAGGTCCCTCATATACTCGACATGCAGAGCATTTGCCACATCTTTGCCTACAAAGCTCGATGCTACAGCATCGTACAAGTCCAGCTCCGCCAAACTCACCTCTGGCGGCCGCTTCGTACGCAGCTCCTGCAGCAGGCGCAGCAGTACCCAGGGTGTCACCTGCCACAAAGTGCTCTGATGATCGATAAGCGAGGCGATCTCCGGATAGTTTTGCTGATCCATCAAGACTGGGAGCGCCGTTCCTCTCCCATACGGCGTCGTCATTCTATCCCAAGGGATATCGATACCTCTAGCTGTTTCCATTATTCCCGCCTCCCTTATACTAGAAACGTCCCGATTTCATAATGGCATAAATAAGCCATACAACCAATGCTCCCGCAATGCCCAAACCAACCTTGATCACCGGGAAATTCCACAAATCGGACTCCTGATTGCCGATCGACGATCCTATAATCAATCCGGCCATTATAATGCTAAGCGACAGCAATACAATGCTGAGCGACATTTTGTTGCTGATACGATCCATCTTATGCAAAAAAGCGTTCAATTCCGGGGCCGTAATCTCGACCCGCACCTTGCCGCGCTGCAGCAGCGTGCTCAAGCTTTTGAGACTGAGCGGCACTTGCGTCAGCAAATCCATATAGTCCGGCATCTCTTCCAGCCACTTCCGGCCGATCCGCACAGGATTGAACTGCTCGCGAAACAGCTTGCGGCCATAAGGCTCCGCAATGTCGATAATGCTGAAATTGGGATCAAGCTCCGTGACGACTCCTTCCATCGTCAGCAGCGTTTTCCCGAGCAAAGTAAGCTCGGCCGGCATGCGGATCCGATGGCGGAAGGCGACGGAGAACAGATCATTCACCGCCTCGCCAATGCTTACCTCGCTAAGCGGCACATCGTAATATTTGTCGCGCAGCTCATCCACTTCGGCGCGCAGCGCAGCTTCATCCACATCATCGGGGACGATGCCCATTTTGAATACCGCCCGCAGAATCGTTTTGGAGCTTTGATTGCGCAGACCAATGACGAGCAGGGCAAAATGCTGCTTCATTTCCGAGGATAGCCGCCCAACCATCCCAAAATCCATCAAGCCCAAATCGCCGTTTTCAAGTACCATGACATTGCCTGGATGAGGATCGCCATGAAATAATCCCTCAATCAGCACTTGATGCAAAATGACCGAAGCGAGTTGCTGCGCCAGTGCGGTGCGGTCATAGCCGGCTTCAACCAGCCGTCCATGCTCCGACAATTTGATGCCGGACATAAACTCCATTGTCAGCACTTTGCGAGAGCAATAATCCGGGTAGAGCGCAGGCACTCTGACATGATTCAGCTTGGCGCACTGCGCGGCGAACTTGACGCCGTTGCGCGCCTCTGCCGTGTAGTCAAGCTCCGCCTGCAAGGAGCGGGCCAGTTCCTCCACTATTTCCTGGAGACGGTAATTGCGCGCCCATTCCAGCCGCTTCTCGGCCAGACGGGCCAATTCCGCCAGCATATCAAGATCGGTCTCGATGACTGCAGCTATGCGCGGACGCTGCACCTTGACAGCCACAACGGTCCCATCGTGCAATTGTGCGCGGTGAACCTGGCCGATCGAAGCTGAGGCCATCGGGGTTTGATCGAAGGTAAGGTATAATTGCTCAATCGGAACGCCCAGCTCATCCTCAACGATCTGCTTCACTTCTTCATAGGAAAAGGGCACTACCTGATCCTGCAGATGCTTGAGCTCGGCAATCATATCTGCCGGAAGCAAGTCAGGCCGCGTGCTGGCGATCTGCCCCAACTTTACAAAGGTCGGGCCCAATTCCTCCAATATAAGACGGATCCGTTCGCTAATTGTCTTTTTGTGGATATCCTGCTGTTCATTGCTGCGGAACAGAGGGAGCGCATCCGGCAAGCCGAGCTCATGGACCAGGTAACCGAACCCGTTGCGCATGAGCGCCGTAGCAATTTTGCGGTAACGCTGCAAATGCCGAAATCCTTTTCTTACATTCATCGCCGCCTGCCCCCTCTTCTTGCATAATCCCTATTCCCCAAAATGCAATTTTTAGCTTTTGTCCTGCAGCAGCTCCTCCAGCTTGGCAATTCTTGCTTCGAGCCGCTGCACATCTTCCCTGGTCGCTGCGCCGCTCTCCTTGACGGCGAGCTGCACCTTCTCACGGACAACGGCTTCAATCTTCGATTTCAGCTCATCGCCCTTTTGCACCAGTCCGTTTACTACATCGGACGATTCTGCGCGGCTGACCTCTCCTTTCTTCACTAGCTCCTCTACCATTTTCTCAATTTGCTCCTTGCTTTCCGATACGACGCCAAAGCCAAGCGAAATAGCACGATTGACAAAATCCTTCATCATGATCAGCTCCTTTGTTTAGAGATTAGTTTAGTTTTCCGCATTTTTCAAGTGAAATACATCATCATTCGCTATCCTTTTTCAGGCTTCTGACCGAATGAATCGCAACCCGGATCAAGAGAAGCGCACTGATTAAAATAGCTGCATAACCGTCTCTACCAATTCGACATCTCTGTCGAATTTCCTGTTCTTGCCGCTTAGCTTTCGTCGATTCGCCTTAATCTATCCAGAAACGCCGTCCATGCGCAAAGCGGTTCCATCTTACGGAAGCCACGGACCTTATTTCGTCAATTACCTTCCTTTTTGAAATCTAACGGAAGTGGGCGATCTTAATTCGACGTTTTCTTGCGAAATCGGGCTCATCATCATCAAATAGGGGCTCGCAGTTCCGTTACAATTTCAAATCGGTCGAATTTTCGCAAATAGCGGCTGTGGTATCCGTTAGATTAGGCCACACCTAATTAATCGGCTGACGCCGTCCTCGAAAAAAAAGGCAATCCATACACCGGCTGCAGCGATAGCCGGTATAGGGATTGCCTTCCAAGCAGCCACTATTTAAGCGGTACCCGATAATACGAAATAATCCGGACGGGCCCCAGCAGGCCGAATGGAAAACGGATTGCGCTGTAAGGATCGCGCATTTCGCTATGAAGCGTGTTTGTAACGCGAATTTCCAGCTCATTACTGCCGGGGCGGATCGAATCTGACACGTGGTAACGATAGGGCGGGCATAATTTAACGCCAAGCTCTTTGCCGTTAAGGATCACTTGCACTGTCTCGCCTGCCTCGCCCAAATCCAGCTCCACATGCAGCCCTTCCGTTTCATGCGGAAAATGAAAGTTTTGCCGGTAAGCAGCCGTACCAGAGAAGGAATCGAATATTAGCGGGGCAATTTTGTTCAAATCACCTGCTCCATACAGTCCTGCGACCTCGGTAAACTGCGGGTATTCCTTGGCGGATGCCTTCGCTATTCGCCATGGAGCGTCAAGCGCCACCGGCGCTAATGCCGGTCCCTCTACTGTAAATATAGCAGGCTCTGTACGATCCGACCATTGCACCTCATACTGTCCCGGCTCCGCGGCGAGCCCTTGAACGGGCTGCGACAGATCAACAGCCAGCAGTTCAGGAAAGGTGGCCGCTTCAATATAAGCGCCCGCACCGGCCCTTTCCTCATGAACAACGATAAACAGCGATTGATAAGGCGCAAGACGAAGCTTTACATGGACCGCCCCTTCCTCCGAGCGATACATCGCCGCAGGCCGGATCGAGCCGTCGAGCGGCTGCCACAATTCCGGCGCACCATCGCACCGCAAGGTCACCCAGCCGTCGAACGTATCCTCCAGATGCTCATTATTTATGAAAAACGCCGTCAATCCTTTGTGCTCGACCGCATAGTATTGCAGCAGCGGAAACCGGCTCGGGCCTTCCGTTACGGCCAAATCCCAATGCCCCATCGCCCGCAGCCAATCTGCCGCCGCGGAAAGCTGGCAGACGGTGGCATTAGCCAGCCCGCTGCCCCATATGCGCTGCACCCATTCGCACGCCTTGTTGTGTTCGCCGCCGGTATCACCGGATGGCAGCTTATCCAGCACAATAACCGATACGCCGGCGAGAACCAGCTCATGCAGCTTGGCCAGCACAGCAACTGGCAGCAGCTTTACCGCTGGCACGACAATCGCCTCCAGTTCAAGCTGCCGGATACGCGCCGTCCCATGGCGATCGGGAGCAGCCTCGGCATGCAGCAGCTCATCGTAAGGGATAAACTCAAAATCGATTTGCCCCTGCAGCAGTTGGCGCGCCGCCGCATCCAGCGGCATGACGCTCGCGGTTCCGCCGGCCCATTCCGATTCGGCATGATACAGCAGCCCGACACGCGCCTTATGCCTTCCTCCTTGCAGCATGAGTGTGGAGCGATTAACATAATCCGACCATGCGCGCCAGAAGCGCCACTGCGGATTATGGCCTTGCGCATAAAAATGCGGCGGGCAATCTCGGTCAGGGAACAGCGGATCGAAAGCATGCGGCACAAAATAATCCGTCCCGCGCACAATTTGCCAATCGGACAGCCACTTCATCCAGCGCAAGCCCAAGCACCAGCCATAAGCGCCGAAGTTTTCGCACATGGTACGGCTTTCGGGGTTATAAAGATTGGTAGCCGAATCGGCCAGCTTGGCCATTGTCCAGTAGAAGAAACCGGCATTCCACTGCTTCCACGGCCCCCAGTCAAAGAAGCCCTCCGTCTGCCCGCCGGGAATAACCTGGGCGACAAGGTCGTAGCCCCCCATATCAAAATGCTGCAACGCCCGGAAGAAATGTCCCGGCCCGTAGCCATGATGGGCATGCGCCCCGTTGTCTTCAACAATGTGGCCGATAAACTGGACGCCATGATCATGACACCACTTCTGGATTCGGCCAAAGAAATTGGCGGCAAACAAGGTCGTCAGCACATCCATATAGTCATGGCGCACTTTCTCCGTATCTTCACCGAGCTGATGCCATAGGGCGGGCAGTTTCCGCTTCAAGCTATACCCTTTTTGCTCCTCGAAGAGCTGCAGCATCCGTGCCGTCCACGGCAAAGAAGGCACTGTCTCCCCGAACAACAGGTCATAGGAGGCGTAATTTTCAAAGCCGGTCTCGTCGCCGAAGAAGCCTTTGATGACGCCGCCAAATTCATCGCCAAAGCGGCGGTAGGTTTCTTCATAAGTGATTTCAATGAAAGCATCGGTCACTTCCGGGCGCAATAAATCGACGAATATTTCATGCGAGCGGCCTGAGAAGGAAGGGACGGCCGCATAATGCATAATGCGCCACTGCCCCTGTGCGGCTCCGGTTATCCGCAGCGTCTTCCCCTCTGCCGGATCCGCCGTCAAATCGAGCATCTGCGCTTCATGCAGCGTGCCATCCTCCTTTATTTTACAGGCTAAGATCGCAATCGTCGTATCGCCTTCAAGCACTAACCCTTCCAAAGGAATCGTCACTTCGCCATCGGCGCAGCAGACATCGATCCGCCGTTCAACGAGCACATGCTGACGGTAATCGGCATTGGCCGCAAGCACCCGCCCGCCGGCGATGCCCGACGGGAAAAACTCCTCGTCGAATATCCAGACCTCCATGCCGCGCCGTTTTGCCTCCGCGATCGATACTTGGAGATCGTCCCACCATTGTTTGCCAAGATAGTCGCGATGCGGCCGGGATTCGATCACAAAGCCACCGCAGCCCATTTCATCCATCCGGGCAATCTCTTCGAGAATGAGCGACTGCTCCTCGCCATGGTACCATAAGAGCGGCGCAATGCTGCGCGGCGGCTCCTTCGAGGAAAAAGCCGCTTTTAACGTGTTGTACATGACTGACTACACTCCTTTTTTAGCTCCCGCTTGCTGTCCGTTCAAGCACCAGCACCCAATCCTGAAACGCCGGCGTGCTGCCGGAGCGCCATTTGCCCTCTTCATTGGCAGCCGCTTGACCGAGATCGTATCTCCTGCCTGTAATCGGATCATAATAATAGGCCGTATAGGTTATATCCGGCTCCATATGATGAATGATCACGCCGCCCCACAGCAGCCCCTCCAAAAATGGGAGAAAAATGACGCGCGACTCACCGGGAATGCCAGCTGCATATGGAGCGATGATGCGCTCTTCGTCCGCGTGATTGCCCAGCCATTCCGGATGCGGCTCGAACCGCCACCACTCCAGACGCTCCAGCAGCTTTTTGCCAAGGCCGACATGCAATGAGCCAAGCAGTTGACTGGCCTCGCGCCAGGACGTATCCCCCCAGCTTTTTCCGTAGGGCGACTTGCCATACGGCTCATCGAGGCCATTAATCTGCCAAATGCCGTTTGCCCCATAAGAATGGCCGCAGGCGCCGCTCAGCACGCAGGACCAGAACAGAAAGCGCTGTACGTCATGGTAGCTGCTGCCGCCGATTCCTTCATAGCAAACCTCGGAGTTAATGACCGGCAGACGCGGCTCCCTCGCCACAGTCTCCCTGATCATACGTACCGTATCCGGGATGCTGGTAAAGCTGCTGTGTCCGGTTTGCAGCATATTCAGATCAAGCAGTGCGCTGTCGTCCACCATCTCATGGCCGTACTTCGTCGGATGAATCGTCAACAGCCGGCCGTAAGGATCCTCCCGGGCGATCATGCGGGCGATTTCCGTCCAACTGCTGCGGGCGGCAGCTTCAAAGCGCGCCATTTCATCCGGCTTGCCGACAGCAGGGTTGTTGTAGAAGGGCATAATTGCTTCACCGGCCACGCACCATACGATCGGGAGTGCGCCGTAACGGGCCAGCAAGTAACGCCAGTGCCGCTTGATGACCTCCTCTCCGGCGATCCCGAGATGAAAGCCCCAGCAGCCTACCAGACATGGCAGCAGTCCGCAATCGGCTAAAGCAAACATTTTTTCATCCATTTTATGGAAATAGCTTGGATTTATGCTCGTATAGTCCTTATCCCACGGAAAACCGGCTTCATTCGCTCCGCGCTCATCGAACGGCTCCATATCCGGATATAAACCGGCTACGATTTGGATGACCGAAAACCCTTTGTCAACCCGATCCGCTGCCAGCTCCATAAAATGATCCGGCCAGCTTAAGCGCTTCGTCAGTCCCATCCACCACGTATCGGCCAGCCAAAAAAACGGTGTCCCGTCGGCATGCTCCATATAACGGCTGTCAGCGCTTTTACGTATGGCGCCGTGGCGGTACAACGGATTATCCCCTTCGTATGGTGCAATTTCGATCTCTCCCGTGCGGTGATGCAAGACACTGTTTTCTTCGTCCGAGCACACTGTTTCATAGCGGTAGCGCCCGGCCTCAGCGGATGAAAATCGTATTTTCCAGACATTTCCGCCATCCCAGAAGCCAGGGTAGAGCCGTTCTTGCCCCTCCCCGCTCACCTTCATCGCCAATTGCACATCATGGAACGGATCGGCGTAGCTTTTTTCAGATTGGAATTGCAGCTCGATAACCCGGTTTTGCACCCCTTGCGCATTTCCGTCACGGCCGGCTTCTGCCTTCATGTTCTCCACCTCATCTCTATTCCTTCACGCTGCCAAGCACAATCCCTTTCACGAAGAAACGCTGCAAAAACGGATAGACCAGCAAAATGGGCAAAGTGCCCAAAAAGATTTGCGCCGATTTGGCCGTACGGTCGGACACCTCGGTCAATGTCTTCAAATCAGTCGTCGATACGACAGAAATATCCCTTTGAATAACAACCGTTTGCAAATAGCTTTGCAGCGGGTAATGATCCGGCGAATTCATCAAAATAAGCCCATCAAACCAGCTGTTCCAATGCCCTACCATCGCGAACAGAAGAATCGTCGCCAGCGCCGGCATAGAAAGCGGCACATAAATCCTCCACATCGTCGTCCAATGACCGGCTCCGTCAATAAATGCCGATTCCGCCAGTTCCTTCGGCAAGCCTCTAAAGAAGTTCAGCAGCAGGATAATATTGAATACCGGCACTGCACCAGGAATGATCATCGCCCAGATTGTATCAAGCAGCCCTGTAGCCTGAATGGTCAGATACCAGGGAACCAGACCGCCGCTGAACAAAATGGTAATGACAAAAATCCAGACATAAAATCCGCGCCAGCGAAAGCTGCGCGAATCGCGCGATAGCGGATAGGCCAGCATGATCGTAAGCAGCATGTTGATCCCCGTGCCGAGCGCGACACGCTCCAATGTAATGGCAAACGAACGCAAAAACTCCGGCTTTTTCAACACAAATTCATAGGAGCTTGTCGTAAAATCGACCGGCCAGAACGTAACGAGCCCGGCCGTAGCTGCACCGCTTGAGCTGAAGGAGACCGCCAAAACATGGACGATCGGGAAGAAACAAAGCGCTGCGAGCAATATTAGAAACGTATAGTTGCATGCGATAAAAATTCGTCTGCCTGCACTTAGTTGTTGGACCATGGTTCCTCCCCCCTTCCCTTGTTAGAAAATGCGATAATTGGCTAACCGATAAGCCAGCAAATAGGAAACAGATATAAACAGCAGTGAAACGAGCGATTTGAACAAGCCCACCGCTGTCGCCACCCCGTATTGGTAATCGATCATCCCGATCCGATAGACGAACGTATCGATAATATCGCCGCTCTCATACACTTGCGCACTGTACAGATTAAATACCTGGTCAAACCCGGCATTGAGCACATTGCCAAGGCTCAGCGTCATCATAAGAATAACAATCGGCAGCATTCCGGGCAGCGTAATATGCCAAGTCTGGCGCCAGCGGTTAGCTCCGTCCATGATGGCGGCTTCATACAGCGCCGGATTGATACTCGTCAGCGCCGCTAAATAAATAATGGTGCCGAATCCGAATTCCTTCCAAATATCCGAAATGACCAGCACATACGGAAACCATGCGTTATCTCCCAAAAAATAAATGGCATCAATGCCAAACAGGCCGAGAAATTGATTGACGATCCCTTTCAAGGATAAAATATCGATCAAAATACCGCCGAGAATAATCCAGGACAAAAAATGGGGCAAATAGATCAGCGTCTGCACACCGCGCTTGATCCAATGCTTGGCAACCTCATTGAGCAGCAGCGCCACTGTAATGGGAACGAACAAGCCTGCCGCAATTTTCATCGAGGCAATATAAACGGTATTCCAGATCACGTGGGGAACGTCGGGCAGACTGGCCACATATTCAAAATTTCCCAAGCCTGCCCATTCGGATTTGAAAAAACCAAGCGCCGGCATAAATTTCTGGAACGCGATTACTATCCCCAGCATCGGGCCATAGCTGTAAATTAAAACAAGCACCAGGCCGGGCAGCACCATCAAGTGCAGCGGAAGCTCGCCTGATCCTGACCATTTCCATTTCGCCATCTTTCCCGTCTCCCTTCTGCAATAATCAAGAAGAAACGGCTGACGCCGTCCTTGTGCTAAGGTGAAACTTATACTTTCTTATATTTCAAGAAAAGGAAAAGGGCGACGTATTGACTGAGCGCCCTTCTCCCTTGAACATTAAAGCCGCTTATTTGGAACTAGCCCATTCATTCACTTCATTTGTCCAGTCGTCTCCGCCAAGCCGTTTCCAATCCTCCACAAATTTATCGAAGTTCTCAATTTTGTCGCCCATAATGATTTTCGTGAACGTTTCGATCTCCATCTTCGACAGGGTAGAGCCTTTCTCAACCGCCGTCTTCGTTGGCGCCCCGTAGAACTCATCCATCATCGCCAGGTTTTGCTCGGCATACTTGTCATTGAGATCCAGTCCGGCACCCTTGGTGAAAATGCGTTCATACGCCCAGAAGCTTTTGTCGCCGGCACGGTATTTTTTAATCATTTCATAGTTGCTCTTCTCATCCGGGCTGAGCTTTGAGGTGTCATCCGTCTTCAGCGCCTCATCGATCCGGTCCGCAATACCCGGGACGGAAGGGAACAGCTGGAATGGCGCATATTTGAATTTCTCCACACCGTCGACATTGAAATATTTGGTAGGTTCCGCCGTCTTGCCATATCCTTTTTCCGGGAACATATTGAGCAGCTTTAGCAGCGCTTCCGGATTTTTCGCGTTCTTGTTTACCGCATAATAGTCGCTGATCGAGAGATGAATTTGCGGACGGGCCGGCTGATCATCGATCGAAACGATAGGGAAAGCTTGCCAGTCGGCATTCGGGTCATTGTCGATATTGGCCTGAATCGGCCAGATCGGTGTCCACAGCGGGCCGTAATACATGCCTGCCTTGCCGGCCGTGGCCATCTCGGCAGCTTTGCCGCCGTCCTTAACGCCGAACTCGCGGTCGATTTCGCCCGCTTTATACATTTCCTGCAGCTTGAGCAGCGCCTCGCGCGTCTCCGGCTGAATGGAGCCGTACACCAGCTTGCCGGAGGCATCCTTGATCCATGAGCCAGGATAAGCGTGGAAGCCATTGAAAAACCCGTCCAGACCGGCAAAGGAGCCCATCATGTTTTTATGAATAACTAGTCCGATTGAATCCGCCTTGCCATTACCGTCCGGATCGTTCTTCGTGAACGCTTCGGAAATTTTGAATACATCCTCCATCGTCTTCGGCTCCGGCAGGTTCAGCTTTTTCAGCCAGTCGGTCCGCACCCACAGCAGCGGGGCTTCCGATATGGCTGTAACCGAACCGGGGATAGCCATCAGCTTGCCATTGAAGGTCGCCGACTGCAGCACGCCCGGACCATTCGCATTCAAGGCATCCTTGGTAAAAGGTGCGGCAAACTTCTCGTAAATTTCCGTCAGATCCATCACCTTGCCGGCATCTACGAGCTGTTTCAGCTGGGTAGCGTCCACCGGAATAAAATCAGGCAGGTCGCCGGACATGATCGTCATATTCATCTTTTGCGCGCCTTGGCCGCCCGTATTGTTGACGACCCACATATTTTTCACTTTGACGCCCAACTCGTCCATATACAATTTGGTCCACACATTGTCATCGATCGTCTCGCCCTCGGCAAATTTGAGCGTATCGTTGACAATCCGCACAGTGGAAACTTCAATCGGCGGATCATATTTGCCGAACGGATCGGCTGGAACATCAGCAGTCCCTTCGGTCTTGTCTCCTTCCTGCTGCGCCGGCGGGGGCGTTCCTTTATTGTCAGTGGTCGAGCCGGAACTGCAGGCAGATGCAGTGAGCATAACAGCCATTAAGGCATTGATAAGCATTAATTTCCTTTTCATATTCATCTTTATGCAACCTCCCTTTTACGTTTCGAATGCGCTTACATGTTGATTATAGAAGGCTGACGCCTTGATGGTATAGCATAACTATTGTAGATTCCTTGCCCGATTTTTACTTTTTTGCCTCGTCGCGATACTCTTGCGGCGTTACTCCGCACTCCCGCTTGAACAGGCGGGCAAAATAAGCCGGCGAGTCAAAGCCAACCGCATGCGCAATCTCATGCACCTTCATAAAAGTTTGCGTCAGCAGCTTTTTGGCTGTCCCCATTCTTGCCGCAACGATATATTCCGTCAGTCCGCCTCCTGTAATTTGCTTATATAATCTCGATAAATAATAAGGATTTAGGTAAACCAGCTCCGACAGCGTCGTCAGCGACAAATCGCCATCCAGATTGTTATCGATATACTGGTGAATTTTTGTCACGACCTGATTGGTCCGTTCATTTTGCTCGTTTCTCTGCAGGGCAAAAAACTGCCCGGCGGCTTGCCGCAAATATTCAATCGCTTCAGCCGGAGATGAATAGCCTCTCGCATTCGACAGCCGCTCCAGATCGAGCGCCGGCTGCTTGCCCCGATTGCCCAGCCGGTTGAACTGCCTAATAATTTGTGCAGCCAGCGCATAATAAGCTTCCAAATACAAGCTGGCCTTATATCCTGTCGCTTCCAGCTGCTGCTGCAGCTGATCGAACAATTGCATGAAAGCCTCCTGCTGGCCGCCTTCAATTAACCGTTCGGCATCATCAAGCGTGTTGAGCCGGAGCAGACATTTCTCCTCCTCATCTGCTGCCTGACTGGCCGCCCTGTTCGCAGCGAGCAGGGCATCCGCCCCTGTAATCAGCATCTCCTGACTATAGCCGAGCCCAATGCCCAGCACCTGCCGCAGATCCGTACAGCCCTTGGGCAGCTCCTTCCAATCTGCCGGCATCGTGCCTGCGGCCAGCGAGACCGGCAGCCGCAGCAGCTGCTTGCTGGCCGATTGCACCGATTCCAGCAGCCCATGCACATATTTCGCCGTTTTCATCCAGGCTGACGAAGCGGGCTCTTTATAGTCAAACCCACCCTCTCTCACGGCTTGCGGCTGAACGAGCCAAATAAAGCGCCCGAGATCAAGCACCACCGGCTGAATCGTACAGGCAGCCATCACTTCGTCGGCAATATTATGCAGGGCATACAGCAGCAGCATTTTATCCGATACGTGCAGCTCTCCCTCCCACTGATCGACTCTGCCAATGATCGGCAGCACCGGGTGCTCGGCAGAAAGCGGAATATGCAAATCAGCAAAGCGCTGACTCAGCGTTTCGCGCGTCCAGTGCACCCCTTCGCATATGCCGAGCAAATATTCGCGCTGCAAAGTCGGAATCGCCCGGTCAAGCTGCCGCTTCGCTTTTTCAAGCGCATGATGATTGTATTTTTCCCATGAAATCGCCGCTATCGCTTTTTCTACGCTTGCGATAATCCGCTCATCATCCTCGGTTTTCAATACATAATCGACACTTTTATTGCGCATCGCCGTTTGAATATATTCAAAATTGCTGAAGCCTGTAAGAAACACTACCTTGCAATCCGGCCAGTGGGCGAGAATCGTCTCATGCATCTCCAGCCCACTCATCCCGGGCATGCGAATATCGGTCAGCACAATATCAAATTTGCTGCGCGCCAGCCAGTCCAGTGCATCATCCGCAGAGTAGGCATGATAGACGTCCAGCTCCAGATGCTCGCAATCCTCAAACAATTCGACTAAACCATTGACGATTACCGGCTCGTCATCTACGATCAATAATCGATACATCGATTTTCCCTCCCAGTAAACTATTGTATCGGGATAACCAGCTGCGCCTTCAAACCGCCAAGCTCACTGCGCGACAGCTGTAAGCCGCCCCTGTCGCCGAACTTGATCCGCAGCCTGCGGTGGACATTATACATGCCTGTGCTTTCCGGCGGCTCCTCCTGACTGTGCACCATGCGCTGCAGCTGCTGAAGCAAGCTGTCGGTCAGTTCCTCGCCGTTATCCTCGACCGCAATCAGGGCCAAACCGCCCGCAAGCTCAAAATGAATCCGGATAAGTCCTGCTTTTTTCTTGTTTTCCAAGCCGTAATGGTAAGCATTTTCAATCAAAGGCTGCAGCACTAGCCTTGGCACTTTGAGCTGCTGCAGTTCCTGATCCATTTCCCCAAACTGCACCTGTACCCGGTGAGCGAAACGGACACTCTGAATTTCGACATAGGTGCGGGCAAAGTCGGCCTCCGTTGCCAGCGGTATCTCCTGCTGGCCGTCACGCGTTATGAACTGAAAATAGTCGCCAAGGTGGCGGGAAAAGCGGATAACGCCCTGGAGATCGTCCGATTTGGCCATGCGATAGATGCTGAATAAACTATTGTACAAGAAATGAGGATTAATTTGCGACTGCAGCTGCCTCAGCTCGGCAAGCTGCGCGCGGTACTTCTGCTCGTACACTTCATGAATCAAAACCTTCAGCTGTTCCACCATAGCATTATACTGCACGAACAGGTAAGCAAATTCATCCTTGAAGCGATAGCGTTCCACAAGCGCCAGATTGCCCATCTCAACCTTTTTGAACGCTCTTACCAGCGTTTTGAGCGGCCGGTGAATAAAACGGTAAATAAGCGATGAAAAGAAAACAATGACGACTAACGAAACGAAAGAGAGCAGCCAAAACCAGCGCTTGTATTGATCCAATGGCCCAAGCACAACATGTTCCGGCAAATAAGTAAACAGCGTTGCGCCGATCTTCGCCGATCGCTCCATCGTCATCAAATATTCCTGACCGGACAGCCGTATGGAACGGATTCCTTCCGTGACGGCCGCATCCTCCTTCATCATCATGCGGTCCAGCGCCGCCTTCACTTCATCGGCCTCTGTATTTGACAGCTCATCGCTGCGTATCGACCACTGCTCCCCGTCGCCTATCAGCACAGCCCCTCCTTGCGGATTGCCGGCAATCTGCTGCAGCATGCTGCGAATCTCCGCAGTATTGATTTCAAGCGCGATGAGAAAAAGCGGCTGCGAACCTTCCGAGAGGAGCGCCGGCTCCGGGAAAGGGACCGTCGTATACATTTTGCCATCATACATAATAAAAGGAGCTTCATGCCGGTTGACCGACACAGCAAGCGCGGAAAAATCCTGTTGATCCATTTCTGTTATTAATTGATTGCTGGATATCGTGCGGTCAATAGCCGGAATAAGCAGGCTTGCATTGCTGACGTACGGGCTGGAATCCCGCAGCAGCACCAGTCTTCGCTGCAAGCGCAAAATCGCCTGCATCCGTTCGATATCATTCAAAGAATCGGCGGCTACGGCCAGCTTGCCCAGATCGTCATCATTCACATACTCCTGCTGCAGCTTAATAATCCGGGCAAATTCCAGCTCCAGAGCATTCATGTAAAACTGCACGCTCGACATCGTCGACTTGGAGATTTCGTTACGCACCGTATCTGAACTGGAATTGTTCATGCTCATGCTTAATGCATAGAGCGGCGCGACGGCCATTAGCAACGTAAGAACCAGCTTCGTGTAAATTGAAAATGTCAAATTAGCAGCAGCGACATTCACATTCATAGCCCTGTATCCCCTTTTACTTCAAATGTGCAGCGCCAAATCGCCAGCATAACAAAATTCGACATCTTCTTTCTTCATCCTTTCTTATAACAGCAAAAAGACGAGCCACCTGAGATGGCGGCAGTGCTCTGCACACCATACTCGTGACTCGCCTATTGCTTTAGCGCCTGACGATCAGTTCCCAGCTTCAGAAAAACTTTCGCCTGGACAACTGGAATGATTTTCACCAAGGAAAATTAATTTACCTAATGCAACATTTGATTCTGCCAATTAACTTAGATGAAGAATAATTTTCGCGATCGTAAAATAAATAATCAGCCCCGTACCGTCAACAAGCGTCGTAATAAACGGGCCGGAAACGACTGCCGGGTCCGCTTTAAGCTTATGCAGCACGAGCGGCAAAATTGCTCCGACAAACGAAGCCCAAATGACGATCGTCATCGCTGTTATGCCGACAACGAGGCCGATATTCGGCTCTACGCCCAGCATCCAAGCTCTTGCATAAGCAATGATTGAAATCGACGCCCCAGTCATCAGCCCTGTCGCAACTTCGCGGCGAATAACCTTAAAAATGTCGCGGAATTGGACTTCGCCAATCGCCAGTGCACGTACCAGCATGGAAACGGTCTGTGTGCCGGTATTCCCGCCCGTTCCGATCAGAAGCGGTATAAAGAAGGCCAGTGAAATGACCTCTGACAAAGTGTCCTCATAATGGCGAAGTACCGTTCCTGTATAAGCCTCAGCCACAAATAAAATAAGCAGCCATACGATCCGTTTGCGATACAGCTGAAAAATGGACGATTTAAAATAAGTGTCCGTCAGCGGCTGGCTGCCCCCGAGCTTTTGAATATCCTCGGTCGCTTCCTCATGGATAACGTCAATAAGGTCATCAACGGAAATAACGCCGACGAGCCGATTGTGATCGTCGATGACGGGCAATGCCACCAGGTCATATCGGGAGAGCAGTACCGCTACTTCCTCCTGCTCCATCAATGCCGGAACGGAAATGACTTCCCCGCTCAGCAGTTCCGAGAGCCGCGCATTCGGTTCAGCGAGAATGATTTGCCGCAGCGACACGGCTCCGATAAGTTCTCCTTTCGTGTCGATGACATACACATAGGATGTGATTTCAGCAGCCCGCCCCACCTTGCGGATATGACGCAGCGTTCGTTCAATCGTCCAGGAGCTTTGGGCGGCGATATAGTCGGCAGTAGCCAAGCTCCCGGCCGTATCCTCCGGGTACGTCATCAGCTTTTGCACGGTACGCCGGTAATCTTCAGGCAAAATATCAAGCAATTGGTCGGCCTGGTAACGATGAATGGCCAGCATCATATCTGCAACGACGTCACTGGCCATGCCGCTCAGCAGTTGAACCCTCATCTCCCGCTCCAGACGGTTCAAAATCCGGTATTGCAGCAGCGGCTCAAAATATTCAAGCATTTCGGCAGCATTGACAGTCGGCAATATACGAACGAGTCTCAACTGTTCGCTGCTGCTTAACTGCTCGGCGGCTTCTGCAAGGTCGTACGGCCTGTATGATTCGCAAAAAGCAACGATCGCCGCATCGTCATCGCTCTGCAGCAGCTGCTTCAACTCTTCGATCTCAATCATACCGGCTCACTCCTCACTTGCGGGATTCAATACTATTAATATTCATCTTGATGGATTTTGACACTTAGCACTAAACCGATGGCAATCATATTCGTCAATAACGAGCTTCCGCCGTAGCTTATAAAGGGCAGCGATATTCCCGTTAGCGGCAATAGCCCAATATGCATCCCTATATTAACAAATACTTGAAACACAAACATGCTGATGACGCCGACAACGAGAAAAGATCCGCCGATTGCCCCCTGATTTTCGACAGCGATCATAACCATCCGATACACTAACAAAAAATACAACACCAGCAATACGGCTGAGCCCAAAAAGCCATAAAACTCGCCAATTACGACATAAATCGAATCGGAATAAGCGTACGGGATATAGCCTTGGCGGGAGTAAAAGCCATCGCCGTCGCCGCTAAACCCGCCGACTCCAATCGCGCTCATCGCATTTTTGACATGCCACGCCTTGTCGGGATCGCTGGTCGGATCAAGAAAGGTCTCGATCCGCGACAACTGGTGCGGCTTAACGAACTTGGAAAGCAGATCAAGGTTTTCATAAAATAAATAGATGACTGCGACGACAGCCAATGTAACTGCGCCCAGACAGAGCATCATATAGATAGCCCGGATATTGCCGATCCACAGCATGCCAATCAAAATACCGACGAAAACGAGCGCGGTGCCCAGATCGGGCTGCTTGACGACAAATAACATCGGAACAGCAAATACAATCAAAATCGGCAAAACATCCTGAATAAGCCGCAATCGTTCGCCTGCCCGCCGCTGCAGCAAATGAGCGACAAGCAGCACAGTAAAGAGCTTCGCCATCTCAGAGGGCTGAATTTGAAAGCTGCCGATCGACAGCCAGCGCACCGCGCCATTCGCATCCTCGCCGCGAAATTGGACAAGGACGAGCAGACCGACACCAAATGCATACAATAAGTAAGAAATACGGCCCAGCAGCAGCCGGTAGTCAAACAATGCCACAAACAGCATCAGCACTGAAAATGCGCCAATCCAGATTAAATTGCTAATGTGGAGACCATCCAGTTTGGTTCCGTGTGTCGCCCCATATATAGCCACAGTGCCAATCGCCAGAAGACAGGCCACAATCAATAAGGTCACCCGGTCGACTTTATTAAGCTTGTGTAAAAAAATCATGTTTTCAGAACCTCTATTTTCCGTTGCGATTTTTTGGCGGGACTGACCGTTTTCCTTTTATTGTCCCGTGAAATGCTTAATAAAATACCTGAGCTAGCCATACATAGCACTAGAGAAGAACCGCCATAACTTATAAATGGGAGAGGAACGCCGGTAATCGGAAGCGTGCCCGTCACTGCACCGATGTTCAAAATAAGCTGAACGGCGATCATAATAACAATACCGATCCCGAGCAGCATACCGAATGAATTATCGCACCGGACAGCAGCCAAAAAGCCGCGCCAAATAAACAGAAGGAAGATCATCAGCAGCGCCGCGGTACCGAGAAATCCGAACTCCTCGCCGATAACCGCAAATATAAAGTCCGTATGCGCCTCCGGAAGATAAAACAGCTTCTGCACGCTGCGTCCGAGCCCGGTGCCGGTAAACCCGCCATGCCCCAAGGCATAAAAAGAATTGATGAGCTGAAAGCCGGAATCGGTCGGATCGTCAAAAGGATTCAAAAACGACGTTATCCGCTCCATCCGATAGCTCTTGCTGATTCCAACATAAACAATCGCCGGAAGAAGGCAGATGCTAATCAACAGCAAATGACGCCAGTCCGCGCCGCCTACCATAATAATCGTGCCGGAAATCGCAAACAAGATCAGCATTGTACCGAAATCGGGCTGCTTCATGACAAGCGCCAAAATAATGCCGATAATAATTAGCAGCGGCAGCAGTCCTTTACTGAAATTGCGCAGCCGTTCTCCCTTGCGGCTAATTAACGTCGACAGGTACACAATGATTGACAGCTTCGTAAATTCTGACGGCTGGAAGTTGAATCCGCCTAATCCGAACCAGCGCTTTGCCCCATTAGCATCTTTTCCGATAAACAGAACTAGAACAAGTGTAACAAGTGAAAACAGCAGCAGAAACGGCGCCGCTTTCTTCCAGGCCTGATAGGGCAAGCCCATAAAAAACAGCAGGGCTCCTCCGCCGATAACGGCAAATATGCCTTGTTTAATGACAAAATACCACGAGCTGTTATGCTTAAGTATGCCTAGCGGCGAGCTCGAGCTATATACCATAATCATCCCGATACAGACCAGCATCAAGGTTACAAATAACAATAGAAAATCGGGGCGGCCTCTTCTCTCCATCTTCAAAGACACCTCCCTCTATGTGGCATAGCATCTACTACCAGTAGACGCTGCAGCTGGAAAAAAAGTTCTATTTCACCCTACCTGTAGATCGTTTCTTTGTCAACTATTATAGTAAATCTTCATTTCTTTTTATAGGCTGCGGCTATTTTAAATAGAAACCAGGTCAATAGGATCGCACAAAGCATAAGCGCAACATTGATCCAGCCGCACACTTTTAACCACAGGTTATCCTCCATCCGGCTCGCAAGCACAAACTGAACGACAGCGGGAATAGCAAAAACAAGCCAACCAAGCACGATATATTTTTCCTTCTCTATCATCCGCCAAAACAACAAGACTGAAACCGGCAGTAAGGGCCATGTTGCAGCAACCGTCCAATCCCCATGCCGAATCATCTCCCTTATATGCCGGACCGCCACTTCGCGACCATGGTTCCGTTATCTGTGAACAAAATAGGAAAACGTCTCGCTCGCGGACCGTAGATCCGCTTAGTTACTTGGCCCCTCCAGCTGTTGTACTTTTCAATTGCTTTGTCAAATAATAATGCGTATGTCCGCCTGCATTCTCGATTTGGCCAAATACTTCATAGCCATGCTTCTTATAAAAGTCGAGCGCCTGAAAACTTAATGTATCCAGCTTGCTGAAATCGCAGCCCTTTTCTTTGGCAACTTGCTCTGCCTGCTGCAATAGCCGTGTGCCGTAGCCGCCATGGCGCAACGATTCGTCCACATACAGGATGTGAACCTCCAGCCAGTTCCAGCAAATTTCGCAAAGGATGCCGCCGCGCACCTCGCCCTGGCTGTCCTTGAGGAAAAAATGAACTTCCTCATAATTGCCGCTCAGCCTCTCCGGAAAATGCTTATGATTAAAAGCAATCAAGCCGCTGCGTACTTTACTCTTCAGCGCGTCGTCAACATCTCTTACAATTTGAATAGACAATATAAGCTCACCTTTCAGTTAAAGTATGGAGCAATCGCTCCCCTGCTGATTCGAACTTGCGGTTTTCCGTCAAAAAACACTCCACTTCATTCAAGCGCGAAGGCCGGTAACCGGGCCCGTTACAGCCGCAGGAATGATAGGCAAATCCCTTTTGATAAAGAATTTCAACCTTTTTCCACTGCTTCACATCGGACTGCTTTGGCGCTTTGAAATCATGGCCCATGTCATTCATAAGCTTGCCGCATTGCGGACAACTGTAGCAGACCTTGTCTCTTTCCATTTTGTCCAGCTCAAATTTTGAAGTTTGCTTATATACTTTACGGCATGAGAAACAGGCGTAAATATCTTTATAAGGGCCATACATAGCATACCGGCACATCGTTATCCACTTCCTTCTAGTCATCACACATTAGAAAACAAAGAGGACGTCTGCACCTTAATTTGGCGCTGCGTCCTCTTCATTATATTACTAGTTAATCGCTTGCCTCAACCGCTAACGAATAAATTGTCCCAAATACCGCTTCATCGTCCCGTAGGTCGTTTCAAATGTCTCATAAACATTAACCGTCAGCGGGTTTTGCACCTCCAGCAAATTCACTCCGCTGAAAGTGACATCGCGAATGCCGTCCGTCGTCTGTCTCGTCGTCGCCAAATTCAGCGTCTGCGTCCCGAGCAGCTTGCCGCTGCGATCCGTCAGCTCGAATTGAAGGTTGGCCAGCTCCGGCGCGGCCAGCAGCTCCGCCGTTTTCTCCAGCGCCGTTTCCAAACGCAAGCGCAATCTCATTGAGGATAACAACGTATAGACCGTTTCCTGAGTTACTGGCGATTCATAAAAAGTGTCAAACTCCGCTTTTTTGACTGTAAGCTGATATGGATACAAGGAAAATTGCTGCTCCCCTTGCCGGACAGACGGAACTTCCGCCGGTGCCGGCGGTTCGCCCCGCTCTGCGGTATGCAGCGGCAGCTTGTAGGAGGCCGCTGTCGATGTATACGGCGCCATCCGTTCGCCGTCGATAATGTTCAGCACCAAGCCTTCTGTCGGCGTCCCCTTAGGCAGAGCATAAGTAAACACCAGCATCCCGCCCATGCCTGGCGGCAGCTGTTCAAATGGCGCCGTGTGGCGCATGCCGCTATAGCGCTTGCCGTCGCGGGCTACGAGCTCGGTCTGGAAGACGGGGAGCTGCGCTGTTTTGCGGCTCTTATTGTCGAGGCGGAATTTAAGCTGTACTGCGCTCATTCCGCTTGCCTTGTCTGCAGTTGCCACGCCTGTGACGACCGACATCGTCATGCCGTCCGGGAGCAATTTACTTACTGCATCCAGTACGATGGGCGCGCCCCAATTGTACGGGAGCGCCGCTCCAAAATAACTGCCCTGCGGCTGCTCCGGTAAAGCGAAGCCAATGCGGCCAACTGAGTAAGACAACGGATTATTCGGATCTCCGCCTTCCAGCATGAACGTTTCCGGCGTCAAAATATAAAATGTTTTCAACTGCGTATCTTCAGGCGTTTCCATGACATAGCGGACAGTACGTTTCTCTCCCGGCAGCAGCGACAGCGCGCCTTGCTCCATGCGCGATCCGCTGAAGCTTAGATCCGACGTCCTTCCCTGCACCACCAGGTCCGGAATCATCTCTTTTCCGCTGCCGCGGTTTACAATTTGCATCGTTACAATGTGGGCGACCCTGACCTCCTTGCTCCTGCTCTCCCCTTCCTCCGGCGCTAAAGGAGCCGTAAACCGCTCGAACGAAAGCGGGGTATAGGAAAGCTGCGCTTTACGCCCCGGCAGCTGAAAGGTTTTTCCCCATTGAAGCGGCTGCTGTTCCCAAATGCTTTGCTTCGGGAGCGGTACAGACAGACGAACCGTTTCCTTCTTCGGGTAGACGTACTCATCGATGGCAATCCATAGCAGCTTCGCAGGGCGAATGGTCCGCTCTGTCTTGACTGCACAGCTGAATTGCAAGTTAACCGTACTTTGCGGCGGCACTGCCTTCACATTGCCAGTCGCTGGCAGCACATTGTACTCCGTACCGTCATTCATCCGCATACGCACTGTATCGCCAGGCAATCGCACTGTATGGCCGGATGGATTTTTCACATTGATGGCAACAACCATGCGGCGGCCCTGTCCCGTGTCTTCATTCCATACATGATCAAGCTCCGTTTGCAGTGAACGCACTAGCTGATTATTAGACGCCGTTGTAGCAGCCGCTGCAGCGTTTGCCGCACCGTCTCTCGCTGCATCAAGCGGCCATGCCGCCGCAACCAGCGCGCCCGCAACCAGCGCGGCAGTCAGGCGCGCTGCCTTGCGCCGTTTTGCGCCGCTGCCCCGGTACCCGGGCTTCTGTCCGGTCCATTTCATCGCAGATCCCTCCCTGCTTTATTGTTCATCCGCCTCTACCTTCTGCTTATCCTTCATGCGGTGCAAGCCGGAGACGATTACGCGCTCGCCCTCTTTCAGCCCGCTAACAATTTCCTGGTCATTGTCCTTAACCCGGCCCAGCTTGATCACACGGCGCTCAGCCGCTCCGTTATTCAGCACAAAGACGAAAGCGGTATTTTCCTCCCGCATAATGGCTGTTGACGGAATTGTCAGCGCTGTCTGCTCCGCTTCATCAGAGAGGCGGAGCTGAACCTTCATGCCAGGACGCAGCTCCCGCTGCGGATTGCTCGCCGCCAGCTCCAGCGTATAAGTTCTGGTCTGCGTATTCATAATTTCCGCCAAATAGTGCACCTTTGCAGCAACTAGCTGCTCCGGTTTGTCAGCCGTGTAGAAATACAAGCTGCTCTTCTTGTCCACGAGCTGCAGCGCCTGCTCGCTAAGCTCCGCCTTCACCGTAATCGGATCGATCCGCTGCACTTGTCCGCTTTTGCCACCTCTGCCGACCGGCATCCCTTTTTCCACTTCCAGCTCGGTAATGATGCCGTCCACAGGCGCTGTTACGACATAATGGCCAAGCGACCGCTCCAGCTCCTCCAGACCGATTTTGGCAGAGGCAATTTCGTTATCGGACGCAGTAAGCGAATTGGCTGCATCAAAGCCGGCCAGCTTCTCGCGCAGCAGCTCCGCTTCTTCCTGCAGGCCGGCCAGCTGCTGCTCCGCCTTCTCAACCTCACGGCCTTCGACGCTGCCTTCATCATAGCCGTTTCTCAGCTTGTTCAGTTCGCGCGCCTGATCATAGATTTGCTGCTCCATTTTAGTTATCGACCGTTTTAATTCCACTTTGCCTTCCTTCAGCTCCGTCTTTGCTTTCGCCCTCGCAGATTCCAGTGAACGCAAGGCCATCTCTGCTTTCTGTTGTTGAATCCGGACATCCCGCGTATCGAGCCGATAAATCGCCTCGCCGGCTTTTACCCGGTCTCCGCGGCGCTTCAGCACCTCCGTCACCTCGCCGTCGGTCTTCGGCACAATATCCATTTTGACCGATGCCGCCAGTTCGGCGACAATCTCATACGGCTCGCCAATCGCAGTTTTTTGCACGACGGCCGTCTTCACCTTCATCACGCTCGCCTCGCTTGCCTGCTGGCTGACATTGCCTGCGGCAGGCTCCGGCTGATTGCCGCCGCTGCAGCCTGTCGCCGTCAGGGCGAGGGCAGTGCCGATCGCGATCGCATACATCCGTTTATGCCAGACAGAATGCGGACAATGCCGCTTAAATCCGATCATCATTACGCTGACGCTCCCTTCCTTCTGAATAGCTGTGCCATGCGCTGCTTGAACGCTTCGATCCATTCATAGACAACCGGTACGACCACAAGCGTCAATAGCGTTGAGGTCGTCAGTCCTCCGATGACGACGACAGCCAGCCCTTTGGATATAATCGTGCCGTGCGCGAACCCGAGCGCAAGCGGCAACAGCGCCACTATAGTAGCCAAGGCCGTCATAATAATCGGCCGCAGACGGGACACCCCCGCCTCAATCAACGCATGCCGTACCGTATAGCCCTGCTGGCGAAGCTGCTGGGCGAGATCGATATAGACAATGGCATTGGTCACCACGATGCCGATCAGCATCATAAAGCCGATCATCGAGGTCACATTCAGCGACTCGCCCGTAAGCAGCAGCGCCAGGAAACCCCCGATAGCGGCAAGCGGAAGCGAGAACAAAATCGCAAATGGCGCGCTGGCGTTGCCGAATGCCAGCACCATAATCAAATAGACAATGAAGACGGCCGCTACCATAGCTACACCCAGCTGCATAAAGCTGTCATTCATGTCTTCCGCTACACCCGACACTTCTCTTTTTATACCTTCGGGCAGCGGAATTTGATCCAGCATTCCGGTCACCCGTTCCGTGATGCCGCCCGTATCGCTGCCGACTATTTTGGCCGATACCCGCACGACTTGCTCCTGCCGGTCACGCTCAATGGCGGCGGGAGCAGCTGCTTCGCGCAATTTCGCTACATCGCGCAGCAGCACCACTTCCCCCCCGCTTCCGGCAGCCCGCAGCTGAATGTCCGCCAGCTTGTCCAAGCTGTTCTTATCGTCATGCTCCACCGACAACGTCGTCCGGTACATGACATGATCAAGCTTAAGCTCGCCAAGCTCCTCCGCCGCAATAAAATTGCGCACAGCCGCGCGCACTTCGGCCACCGTATAGCCATATTGCCGCGCCTTTTGCGGATCGACGGCGATTTCAACCTCTTTCACCACATCGCTGAGCGAATCTTTGACATCCGTCAGCTCTTTTATCTCCAGCATTTTTTCCTTAATCATCGCTGCCGCCTGCTTTAATTGAAGCGGGTCGTCGCCTTTCAGCGCGTAAGCGAAGGCCGAGCCCGACGGGCCGTCGCCTGCCAGTGTGGACGTCTCTACCTCCGAGCCTGCCGGCAGCATCGCGAGCAGCTCCTCCTTGTACGCCCGGCGCACTTGTTCCACATCGCTGTCCGCGTTCACTTCGGTAAATATTTGCGCCCGGTATGGGAGCGCCTCACTTGACTGGCCATAGCCAACAAGCGACTCTACAAACAAAAACTGTTTATTCCCATGCTGATCCTTCGCATTTGACAGCACATCTTCAATTTCCTTCACCTTCAAATCTGTCGTGGCGAGTGAAGTTTCATACGGCAGCTTGACATTAAAATAAAACTGCGGCTGCGGCTTCCCTTCCGGCAAAAACGCCATTGCCAGCTGCGGAACGATCGTGACGATCGATCCGAAGAACAGCACGCCTGCCAGCAAAAGGGTGATAAAGCGGTGGGATAGCGACCATTCCAGCACTTTGCGGTACCATGCGGTTATCGCTCCTTGCTTCTCTTCATGGTGCTTGACCTTCCCGCCAAGAACGAGCAGCTTGGCCAGCATCGGAATGACGGTCAGCGCGACAAGCAGGGAAGCGAGCAGCGCAACCGACAGCGTAATGGCAAACGGCTGAAAGAACTGGCCGGCAATCCCGCTCACCATGCCAATCGGCGCAAATACGCCCACTGTTGTCAATGTCGACGAAGTAATCGCCGAGGCCACTTCCTTGGTAGCGAGCCTGATGACCGATTCATTGCGCTCCTGCGCCCGCTGCAGGTGGGAATAAATATTTTCAATGACGACGATGCTGTCATCGACTACTCGGCCGACGGCAATGAACATGCCGCCCAGCGTCATAATGTTGAGCGAAATATCCAAATAACGCATTACGAGCAAAGCAATCAGAATCGATAACGGGATCGACACGAGCACGATCAGCGTCATCCGGAAATTGCGCAAAAATAGCAGAATCATGAGCGAGGCGAGTAAAGCGCCGACGATCCCTTCGCGCAGCATGCCGGCAATCGACTCTTTGACTTCTACAGAAGTATCGAATATTGTTTTAAATTGCACCTCGGGCATCTCTGTCTTCCAGCGTTCAATCAATTGATCGACATCACTGGCAAAATTGACGGCATTTGCATGCTTCATTTTGAACAAGTTGATGCCCAGCGCCGGCTTATCGTCCAGACGGGCGATAAACTTGGACTGGCTCACCGCTTCCACTTTGGCCACTTGCATCAGCGGCACTTTTTCTCCTGTGCCGGTCTGCAGCTCCAACCGCTCCAGGTTGTAGACGCTGTTCGTTTCTCCTTTGACGCGCGCCATCATGCTATTGCCGTTGAAATCGACGCTCCCCGCCGGCCCTCCGGCAAATTCGGCACGCAGTGCACCTGCAACCGTCTCCGGGGAGAGGCCGTAGGCCGCCATCGCTGCCGCATCAAGTTTAATGTCCAGCGACGTCTTCCGGTCGCCGATCGCATCGAGATGATCAAGTCCTTTGACCGCTTGCAAGCCGGGCTTGATCGTCTCCGTGAAACGGTTGTCCAGCTCCGTCTGGCTCATGCCCTCCTCGGCATACAGCACCAAATAGTAGGCAGGAGTTGAGGCATTGCCGAACGTCGCTGCCTTCGGCCGGGTTGCCGCTTCCGGCAAATCAAGCTCCTGCAGCATACCGTCGATCTCCTGCTTTTTCTTCTCTGCGTCGGTACCCTCCTCAAATTCCAGCACCACGGTAGAGAAGCTGTCGCTCGACGTTGAAGTCATCGTCTTCAAGCGTTCCAGGCCGCTTACCTTTTTTTCAATCGGTGCGGATATTTCATCCATCACATCCTGTGGAGGAGCAGGGTAACCGGTTGTAATGACGACATAAGGCAGCGATATATCCGGCAAATTTTCCATCTTCAAGCCGCTTGTCGCCACCAGGCCGCCACCGAGCAGCATGGTCACAATAATGATGACCGCCGCTACATTTTTCATCGAAAATTGAATAAGCCTGTTCATTACTCCCCTCCTTCGGCAATCGTAATTCCGTTCATCCTTATCGTAAGGAATGAACATGAACGAGCGATGTACCGAATATGAACGGAATATGAACAGGCTAAATATTGTTGGTAACGCGCTAACCTTGCTTAGACCGCTCTGCCGCCGCCTGCCATGCTGCATGCCCCGGCAGCATAACCTTCACTGCAGTCCCCTTGCCCGGTTCACTGCTCACCTCGATTGTACCGCGATGCAGATCGACGATTTTTTTGACAATGGCCAGCCCCAACCCGCTGCCTGACTGCTTGCGATTGCGCGCACGGTCAACCTTGTAGAACCGTTCGAAGATATGCCCGATGCGGTCCGGCGCAATCCCGAGCCCCGTGTCTGCGAAACAGACGATAATTTCATCCAGATTCATTTTCATCCAAATGCGGATTTCCCCGCCCTCGGGCGTAAACTTGATGCTGTTGCCGAGCAAATTAAGCCATACCTGATTCAGCTGATCTTTATCAGCATTTATTTTGACGACCGGCAGCTGCTCCAGATCGATCCCGATTTGCTTTGCGGACCAAAGCGGCTCACAAGAGACGACAACATTGCGAATCTGCTCGTCCAGCCGGTAGGTGGTCGGATGAAACGGATGATGCTCCGATTCGAGCGATGCCAGCTTGAGCAAATTATCACCCAGCCGTGACAGCCGCTCGCTCTCGTTCATAATAATGTCCAAATAACGCTGCCGATGCTCCTCTGAAGCGACACCATTTTTGAGCGCCTTGGCAAAACCGGAAATCGAAGTAAGCGGCGACTGGATTTCATGCGAGACGTTGGACACGAAGTCCTGCCGCATCTGCTCAACCTGCTGCATCTCACGCGCCATATAGTTGAAGCTTTGTGCAAGCCCTCCGAGCTCATCTTTATGTTTAATATCCAGCTCAATCGAAAAATCGCCTTTGGCAAACCGTTTCGTTGCCGCTGTCATTTGGCGGACCGGCTTGGTCACGTAGCGGACAGCAATGACAAAGATGAGACTTCCCGTGACAAGCACAATGAGCAAAAAAAGGCCCAATATCTGATTCAGTGTCATACTGGCTTCCTCTGTCATCATCTGGAGAAACATCGCATACCGCTGTCCATCATACTCAAAGGGAAGTCCAACCATCGCATCCACGACGCGATCAATGTACACCCTGTCCGATCCTTCGCCTGAAAGCAGTGCCTGCAGCTTGTCCGCGGGAATATCGGCCATATTTTCGCCGGCAATAGCGGAAATAGCCGCTACTTCACCCGCTTCCGAGAAAACCCGCACCGAGTAATGCTTAATCGCCCTCACATTATTTTCGAATGCCCGGCTTCCATCTTTCGCTGTCTCCTTATAAATTGCAATCAATTCCTCACCCATCGCAACTGCATCCTCGCGCAGCTGCTCCGACAGCTTGTCGCTAAAGCTGATTGAAGTCACGATGAAAGCCACGACCAGCCCGGCTGTAACAGCGCCGAGAAACACCAGTACAAAACGGACATAAAGCGAACGGATCACCCGCCCACCTCCAAGCGATAGCCTAGCCCGCGCACCGTTTCAATGCGAAAATGCCGCTGGTCCTGAGCGAACCGCTCGCGCAGCCGTTTAATATGTACATCGACTGTACGATCGTCGCCGTCATAATCGATCCCCCAAATTTGCTCAATCAGCTGCTCTCTCGTAAAGATCTGTCCCGGATAGCTCGCCAGCTTATACAGCAGCTCAAACTCTTTCAGCGGCAGCGCAACCGAATCGTCGCCGCGGATGACCTTGTAGGTTTGTCTGCTCAGTTGCAGTCCGCCAAGCTGGACCGTCTGCGAAGCATGAATACGGTACCGTTTCAGCAGCGCCTTTACCCGCATTACTAGTTCCAGCGGGTCAAAGGGCTTGGTGACATAATCATCTGTGCCCAAACGGAAGCCTTTCACTTTATGCGCAGGTTCGCCATTTGCTGAAATCATCAGCAAAGGCAAATCGGGAAACTTCGCCCGCAAGGCGCTGCACAGCTCCCAGCCATCCATAAGCGGCATCATAATATCGAGAATGACGAGATCCGCCTGCTCCTTGATGACGGCCTCCAGCGCTTCCTCGCCATTTTCGGCTTCTATTACGTTGTAATGCTCATTGTGTAAAAACAATCCGATCAATTCCCGAATATGGGCATCATCATCTGCTACGACTATACTAGCCATCGATTGCTAAGCCTCCTATTCTCTTTCCTGAGCTGCAATATTTTCCCTCCAGCCGATTTCAAACTTCTTCAAAAGGAACCGAAATTCACCATGAGCCCTCCTATATTTCCGATGCTGGAGCATGATGCATACTAGTTCTATCATATCATAAAGAGCTGTGCCGGCGTCTAATAGAGGTCGTTTTAAAAAGTTGTCTTTTGATCATGAGGCAGGCCTCATAGTTCTCTATTATTGTTAACGAAAGAAGCCGGCACCGAAATACGATGCCAGCTTCTTCTTTTGCATTTATGCCTCAAATCTTACGTATTACGAAAATACCTATCTTACTTCCAGTTCATCTACAAAACTCCAGGCGCCGACGCTGTTCACTTCGATTTTCACATAGCGCCCAGTCACACCGCTCAAACCTTTCAGCTTGTACTCGATTGTTTGTGAATCACCGGATACATCAACAGGTTTCGCGACGTCGCCGATCTTCGTAAAGTTCACGTTATCGTCCGACACATAGTATGCCGTTCCTTGCGGCAGCATGACGCCTACGGGCAGATCCTGCAAAAAACCGGCGCTCACTTCCGTCAATGTCTGGCTGCTGCCCAGATCAACGGTCAACGTATACGGCTCTGACAAATAACGCCCTTGCCACGCCGTATCAGCATAGGTGTCAGATCCCCGCACACCGTCGGTCAGTTCCGATCCTCCCGTATCGGGGTAGTTGCTATGCGCCGGCACGCTGGCCGTGTACGGCTTGCCTGCCGCCAGATTCACCCGGAACGGCGGCGTTGTTGCCACTACATCCGCACTGCGCGCCGATTCATTACCGGCTGCATCCACCGCGCTAACCTGATACGTATAGCTCGTCTCCGCTTCTGCTGTCCGATCCACGTAATAGAGCGGCGCCACAAGAGAAGTGGTCAGCAGCACATCATCGCGATACACCCGATAGCCGACAACGCCCCTATTATCCTGCGACGGCGCCCAGTCAATCCTTACCGCAGAGTCGTTCTCCGCATCTGCCGTCACATTGCCCGGCACGGTCGGTGCCTCCGATTCCAGTTCTCCGGTACTCACATAGTCCACGTAGGCCCGATGATACGCTTCCTTCCCGACATTTGGGCTGTAGTAGTGGCTTTCATCCCCGGAATCCCTCTCTTTCAAAAGTTGATGACTCGTAAGGAAGGCAGCGTCTGTCTGTTAGCCGACGATTAACGGCAGCGCAGCCATTCGCTTCGCCAGTCTGGAAACCGAATCTTCAGTGAAGGTGCCCATGCTCGTAATGATTTTGTCATTGAACGGCGCCAGCCAGCGCGCTTCAAGATGGCCTGGCCCGAAATAAGCGCCAAGAATCGAACCGGAGGTGGCTCCGAAGCTGTCTGTATCATTGCCCTGGCATACCTGCTTGCAAATTCCATCTCCGATATTCTCTGCGAAGCGAAGCGTGTTGATCAGCGTCCCGACCTCCTGATAGATGTAGCAGGCAGCGTATTCCTTATATTTGTTATGAATCCGGTAATAGCCGTCAATCCAATCCGCAGCCCGGCTAATCTCCTCAAGCGAGTCTGCGACGATCCGGTAAAACCGGCTGCGGCGCGGAACGTACTTGAGCGCCGTATCGAAGATCGCAAGCCGGTCTTGCGCGACCGGCGCAACCGCAATGGCCGCCGCGATGAACATTGCGCCATAAATGCCTGTGCGGCGATGCGTCCAGCTCGCATCGCGCCAAGCCAGCTCAGCTGCCAGTTTCGGCTTGCCGAGACAGGCGTATCCATAGGCGTCGGCACGGATGAGCGCGCCGCAAAACTCTTCGCCAGGGTTAAGGAAGTCCGGCCACCCCCCAACATCAAGTCTCTCCTGCGGGACCAGCGACTCCAGCCCCGATTTCAGCAGCATATTGCGCTCCGGCCCCCAGGTTTGCTGAATCGGCAAGTAGTCGAGCCATAGCTTGCGAATATCGTCCCCGGCAAACGCAACGCCATGCTTTTCCAACAACAGCATGCCCATAATTGTGTACGTAATATCGTCATCCGGCGCCACGTAGCCAATCCGCTCGCGAACCGTTTCCCCCCAGCAAATATTGCGGCGGCCATAGACATCAAGCATCCGCTCCGTAATATAATCGTTCAAGGGCCAATCTCCGGTCGTCTGCAATGCGCTGCGAACATCATCGAGCGTGGCGAACGGGAATTCCTCTATAGGTTTTCCTAATACACAGCCGCACAACGATGAGAGAAAAGCCGTCTCGGCATGGGCTGCCTTCTCCTTCGCCGTCAGCGAGCCGACCTTAAGCGGCCGCGCCGGGTCGGACTCCGCCCGAATCTCCTCCAGGCCGCTCGGCTCTTCATACGGCCAGTCATCACGCATCGGCAGGCTAACCAGTTCATGAGCAAACGCATTCAGCGCATCGTAGCTGTCCGGCAAGGACGCCAGTCTTTCCTGCAAGCCGGCGACATCATGCCCTTGCTGCTCCTTATTTTTAATGACACTGCCTAATAGTCCTCGTAAAACGGGGTAAGACGGCAACATTTCCACATCTCCTCCTGCATGGTTCGTTTTAAACTCTTGCTTCTATTTCGCAAGCGCCCCATTAATTTCGCCCAGCACTGCGTTCACTTTGCCTTCGATCGACTTTTTCCACTCGGTCCACGACGTTTCGATCGACTTATTCTCCAAAATCATTTGTGAGATCGCATCGTCAATCACGACGTTAAATTTGTCTTTGTTCGGCGCAGACAGGAACATGACATCATAATCGGGCGGAACGAGATCCGTTATTTTTTCCTTCATGCGAAACATGTCTATAGCAGCTTTGCGGACGTTATCCGGCAGCGACGGGTCTTGCGCCGACCAGTTGTCCGGCAGAACGACCTTCGTATAGAAAAAGTAATAGGACGGGTACAAATCGCCAATATACTTGAAATTGCCTTGCTCATCCTTCTCGCGGGTAACGACAAGCTTGTCGCCTTCCATTTTGTAATCTTTGCCCTCGACGCCCGCATAGATGAGCCGCTGCCCTTCCGGTGAAGCAATGTGATCAAGTATGGACAATATCCGGTCGAACGTTTCGTCGTCGAGTTTCGGATTGAACAGTTCTCCCGCCCAATAGTTCAAAAGGTTTTGTTGCCCGTGATATTTGCCGTCCGGATCGACCACCGTTGCCAGCCCGATTGCTTCTTCCGGATTGACGCCAGGATTCGCTTTGGAAAAAGCCTGATAGCGCTCGTTGACATTCGCGGCGGACGCACCGTCGATAAACATACCGCTAATACCAGTGTTGAACTTGTCATAATGCTCCTTGCCTTTGAACGTGTAGTAATCTTTGTCGATAAAGCCTTGCTTGAAATATTCGGCAAAGCTCTTAATGCCTTCCAGCGTCGAGTCTTCTGTACCGCCCCAAATATATTTGCCGTCTTTCCCTTTATAGAACTGATTGTAAAATGAGTTATGCGTCTGAATAAATGCGCTATACAACTGATACGGCGATGAGGAGAGCCCTACCGTACGGCCCGCTCCATTCCCCCCCGGATCCTGCTTCACAAACGCCTTGCCGAGCTCCGCCAATTGCTCCGCTGTAATCGTTGCACCAACTTTAATGCCAACTTTGTCCGCCCAATCCTTGCGGTAATAGAGCACTTTGGAGTCCAGCACAAGATCGGTCGTCTCCGTAACAGGCGTATAGTAGATAACGTTCGGCACTATATAGATACGGCCGTCGGGATCGAGGCTTTTCAAGTAGTCCGCCAAGCCGGTTTTAGCCATCGCCTTCGCCAGATTCGGGTATTTCTGCTCATAGTCGTCCGGCAGCGCCTTGATCAAACCTTGCCTGGAATAGTTCATATAGTCCTTGAAATCGAAATTCCAGAACATCATGTCCGGCATATCGCCGGAGTTGATCCAGATGCGGTCCCGCTCGATCCAGTTATCCCAGCTAAGCGGAATGAGTTTATACTCGAAGTTGAACTTTTCATCGAACGCTTTGTAAATCTCGTCGTTCATATAATTCCCGTCATCGCTCAAATCGACGGACGTAGCCGAAAACGTAATCCGTTTCTCGAACCTGTTTTCCCGGACCTGGCCGTTGCCTGCATCCGTCGTCTCCGTACCCTTATTGCTCTGTCCGGTAGCTTTGTTCCCACCATTGCCATTGTTTCCAGAGCATCCCGTAATAACGGTGACGAGTGCTACGACGGCACAGCACCAAACGAACCATTTTCTCGACATGTTCATCTTGACTTCCTCCCCTTTTATATATATACACGAAACGATTGTCGCGCCTAACGCAAGCCCGATCAGGACTTTACCGAGCCAACCATAATCCCTTTCATAAAATATTTTTGCAGGAACGGATAGGTAAACATGATCGGCGCCATCGTAATGAAGACAGCAGCCATTTTTACGCCATCTTCAAACACCGTTTTGCGGATCGAGACGTTGCGGCTGCCGATATCGTCGATCGTGGACATGACGATGCTGCGCAGCACGAGCTGCAGCGGCCATTTCTCCCCTTCGCGGAGAAACAGCATCGCGTTGAACCATTCATTCCAGCGGTCGACGGAAAAAAAGAGTGTTATCGTGGCTACAATCGGCAATGAAAGCGGCAACATAATGCGGAGCAAAATGACCAGGTCATTGGCTCCGTCAATTTTGGCCGATTCCTCCAGGGCGGATGGGATCTCCATGAAATAGCTCCTCATCAGCAGCAGATAGAACGTATTGGCTCCATAGACAAGAATGACGGCGGCCAACTGATTCATCAGCCCGATATCGCGGACAAGCAAGTAAAGCGGAATGAGTCCGCCGCTGAAATACATCGTAAATACAACGAGCGCGGTGATGATCCGCTTGCCCGGAAACCGCTCGCGCGACAGCGCATAGGCGGTGAACGTCGTCGCCAACATATTGTAAGGGACGCCGATGAGCAAAATGAGCAGCGTATTGAAATAGCCGGTATAAATCCGTGAGCTGCTGAAAATGTACGTGTACGCGTCAAACGTGATGCGTTTCGGAAACAGCATGAATGGTGTTGTAACATATTCTTTTTGCGACACAAGCGATATCAGCACAGCATTGTAGAACGGGTACAATATTGTAACAGCCGCCAATGCCAGAATCGCAGCATTTACCGCATAAAACCAGTTGAACGACCGCTTTTGTCCGTCTGATCGCAGATGTTCGTCTTTCACTTCCCGCGCCTCCTTCCGTCAAAAAATGCCCCGTTCGCCCATCATTTTCGCCAATCGGTCGAACAGCACAAGCAGCGCAAAATTGATAAGCGCCTTGAATAAGCCGACAGCGGTGCTAAATCCGAAATCGCCGGAAGTCTGAAACGTAATGCGGTAAATATAGGTGTCCAAAATATCGGCGACTGGCAGGACGGCTGGATTGTACATATTGAAAATTTGGTCGAACCCGGCGTTCATCGTATTGCCGACCGACAGCAGCAGCATCAGTACAACAGCGGAACGAATGCCTGGCCAGGTAATGTACAGCATTCGCTGAAAGCGGTTCGCTCCGTCCATATAGGACGCTTCATACAGTTCCGGGCTGATCGAGGCGATGGTCGCCAAATAAATAATGGCCGTCCAGCCGGAACTTTTCCACGCATCCGAAATATAGAGCAATGGTCGAAATAATTCCTGGTTGGAGAGAAACATTTGCTCCTCGATACCGAACAGACTTAGAAAGTGATTGATTGCTCCTTGGGTGCCGAATACGTTTACAATCATCCCCGAGACGATAACCCAGGACAGAAAATGCGGGAATGTAAAAATCGTCTGGAGCGTTTTCTTGTACCTGCTTTCCCGCAGTTCATTCAGGAGAAGTGCCAGTACGATCGGGACTGGGAACTGGAACAGCAAGCGACTCAGGCTAATTACAATCGTATTGTTGAACGCCTGCCAAAACTCCTGATCCTGAAAAATGTACGTGTAGTGCTTCAAGCCGACGAACGGGCTGCCCCATATTCCCTCATTCGCGCGAAAGTCTTTGAACGCGAGCTGGATGCCGTACATCGGCGCATAATGGAATAGCGCGTAGTACAGAAGACCGGGCAAAAGAATCAAATAGATATACTTGTTTCGCATGATATCCCGAAGCAGCGTTCGTTTCGGCTGTGCGCCTGGCGCGGCGTCCGTCCTTATCAAACCTTTTCCTCCTTTCCTTAATGGCTTACCATCGACTATAGCCCGCTCCCGCATTACCCGGTAGTATCGATCTTTGCATCATATCCAGTCGCGATAAGGAAACAATGCTGAAAAAAAAGATAAGACACTAAAACTACCACCCTGCATGCCGCTTGCTATCAGCGCTGTGCGACGAAAAACGCCAGCCGGACAGCAACGGTCGGTCAATCGACCGGGGAATCCGATTTTTTGCCAAGTCTGAATTCGGTGCGATATTTGCCCGGCGGCATGCCGACAATTTGCTTGAACACGCGGGTAAAGTTTTGCGTCGTCGTATACCGGAGGCGATCTGAAATATCCTTGATGGTCATGTCCGTGTAAACGAGCCACTCCTTGGCCTTGGAGATCCGATAATGAATGACGTAATCAACGAAATTGACCTTTGTCGTCTGTTTGAAGAAACGGCTAAGCTGTGAGGAAGAAACCCCGAACACACCTGCAACCTGCTGCAATGAGAAATCGCTTTCAAAATGTTCATGAATGTAGTTCAGCGTCTCCTCGGCTATACGCCGGCTTTTATCCTGGGACATCCGCTCCAGTTGTTGCTTGACGGACGGGAAGAACACATGGCCAAACCATTCCCGCGTCTCGCCGAGCGACGGTTGACGGTACAGTTCCGTATAAGGGTTGCGGCCCAGCAAATCGTGCAGCGTGCGTCCTTGTATTTCGATCATCAATTGGTCGATCTCTTCCAGAAAATAACTTAGTATCCCTTTAATCATTCTAAAATCAGGCAGGTGCCTGGGCAACGCCGCAAACATCTGGTTGAATTGTTCCTCTGCCCTGCCGATATCCCCTTCTGACAGACTGGTCAAAATCTGTTTATACCATTGAGCCGTAATCCGGTCCGCCGGCTGAATGACCGCCGATTGTTCCACGTCATGTCGGGTTATCGTCATATCTGGGCCGAGCAAATAACGAAACCCGAGATATTCCTGAGCCGTCTGATAGCCTTGCCCGACCTCGTGCAAATGCTGCACTGCAGGCGCAACAGCTACAGATACGGTAAATTTGAACCGCTCGTGCGCTGTACGGCGAAGCTCCGAGGCGGTCTGCGCAATGCAATCATCGCTACCCGCATCGGAACGGCCGGATAACGTGATAAACGCGATTTGTCCCGGCTGCGGGCTGACAGTAACGCAAGAGAAGCGTTTGCCGCACACGGTGCGAATCATGGCCGCCAGTTCGTTCATCATCGACGTGCGGTCTTCTTGTTTATACATCTGAATAAATTCGTGCAGTGCGTCAATCTCGACGATGCCCGTGTAAAACCATTCCCCTTGAAACGTCAAATCCCAGCGCCGCATCCGCTCCAGAAGCTCATCCCCGGGCGCATTGCCGTACAGCAATTGGAGTATGACATTCTCCTGAACGAGCGGCAATTGTTCATATAATTGGGTGCTGAGCTGCTGGTTCTGCTTGATCATCTCGTTCATGAAGGTGTCGATAGCGCTGACGCTGTCCACCCCTTTGCTTGCCGCTGGCGAGAACTTGAGCAGTAAGCGCCGGATCGGCGAGTACATTTTCCAATAGACGAAAAGGGCAATGCCGCCCCAAACGGCGATGAGGATGCCGACAATTGACAAGGTCAGCTGTTCAATTTGCCCGGCTTTGCGGTTTAGCTCCTGTTTTGGCGTCATGGCCAAATACGTCCATGCCTTTTGCCCGGACTTGAATGAAGTGACGCTATAGGCGTCCCCACGCACTTCCGCACTGCCGGATTGCCCCGCTTCACTGTTCCAGTAAGTATACAACGCTGAAGCGCTCGACACCCGATCGCCAATTTCCTCCGATTGCGGGCTGAGGACAATCCGTCCGCGGTTGTCTATAACAAGCACTTTCGTACTGCCCATTTCAATCTGATTCAAATACTCATAGAAAATTTTGATATCGACATGCAGCACAACGATGCCGTCAATTGCATTTTCGATGGAAACAGGCTTGACGATAAGCAAATCTTTTTGGTTATGATATGTATTCGGCGAAATGACAGTAATCCCCATATATTTCGGCGTGACCGCCTTGACGAGGGAATCGTAATACCGATCCTTAATGGAACCCAGCCCCAATTGCGTAGAATACGCTCGATGGGAAAGCGGATACAAAAGTGTGACGCCGAAAGGAAAGCGAGTCACACTGCGATACTTTTGGAGCGTATTGATCATGTTCATCGTTACGCGGAAATGTTCGGGAGAAGGGCCAGCCATGAAGGATTCCCTCACGATCAAATCTTGGGCGATTTGCAGTGAAGACTCTTTCAAATCGAATAGAACGTTGTTGAGCTGATATTCAATTTGTTTGAGCATCATCCGCTGGTTTTTGTCTACCTCTTCCTGCACGCTCTGAACTGACAGGAAGGAGGAAACAAAGCCGAGCAAAGCAACGGGAAACAAGCTAAGAAACAACGTACATGCCAGCATCCGGGTCTGATATGTCATCCTGATCTCTCTACCTCCTATTCACATAAGATGACTGGATGCATTCGCAAATTCCGAGAATGTTTCGGCAAATGCGGATACATTACATTGTACAGGCTTGTTTTGTTGACGAGAAGGTTCAAAATTTCTCAAGCGGCCGCGCAAATGCGGAAACAATCCTGCAAACAAGGAAACAGGAATCACTTACAAGTTTGCAGCAGTAGTCCCCATAACAACATGGAGTATATACTTTCAAACACCCCGACTCCCGAAGCACACACCTACCTGTTTTTTAAATATTCCTTTACAGGAATATTCCTGGTATGGTATATTGGTTTTAAAGATAGACAAAGGGGCATGCTCACTATGAATAGCCAAACATTCAGCGCACTATCCGATCCGAGCCGTTTGCGAATCGTCGAGCTGCTGCTGAAAGGCTCCATGACGGTCGGCGATATAGCGAATCGTCTTCATATCCGCCAGCCTCAAGCTTCCAAACATCTTCGCACTTTGCTCGATTCCGGTCTCGTTGAGGTACAGGCGGCGGCCAATCGGCGCCACTACAAGCTTCGGCCGGAGCCGCTGCAGGAGCTCGACGCTTGGCTTGAGGATTATCGCGCCATGTGGAACGAAAGGTACGACAACTTGGACAATTACTTACAGCAGTTAAAGCAGCGGGATCGAGACCACAATGAACATTCAGGAGGAATATCGAATGGCAAACAAGATGACGTTTAAAACAGATGGCTCTATACTTTTTATGGAGCGGGAATTTGACGCTCCGCGCGAGCTTGTATTCGAGGCTTATTCTACTGCAGAGCATCTGAAGCATTGGTGGGGGCCGCGCGGATGGGTACTATCGTTCTGCACGGTTGACTTTCGGCCAGGCGGCGTTTGGCATTATTGCATGAAATGTGAGGATAAAAACCAGGGAGATTTCTACGGCTTTGAATCTTGGGGAAAGGCAGTATACAAGGAAATTGCCGCACCTGAAAGAATCGTCTATACAGACTACTTCTCGGATGCTGAAGGCAATGAAGCCGCAGGGATGCCGCCCTCGGAGATCGAACTGACCTTCGAACAGCTTGAAGGCAACAGAACGAAGCTGATCAGCAGAGCCAGATACGAATCGGAAGCAGCGCTGAAGCAAGTCGTCGAAATGGGCATGCAGCAAGGCATCAGCGAAACGATCGATCGCCTGGAGGAATACCTGCAGACGATTCGTTAAGACAAGAAGCTCTACTGAACTGCCGCGCGCTTCACGCTGGCGCGGCAGTTCAGTAGCTCCTTAGGAGTGCAGGCGAAGCTGACCTGAGCGGACCGTAGATCCGTTGATTTGTGAACAAAACAGCACATTGGCTTGCTTGCGGACCGTGGTTCCGTTATTTACCTCAAATCGCCGCGAAAACCCGCCAAAAGCGGCAAATAACGGATCGTATGTCCGCGGAACCTCACAATTAGCTGGGTTTCGACAAAATAACGCATCGTATGTCCGCACGACTCGCAGTTGCCCGCTTCTGCGGCAATAAATCGTTGTCCGCGCATAATCGACAGCCTCCTCAGGTTCGTTGCAGTTCCTCAGAATAAAAATGCATCCCCCATCCGCTGCAGCCATTGCTTGAGCTCTTGTTCCAGCCGCATCGCCTCCTCATGTTCATCTGCGGAAGCAAGATGAGCAGGCTGCAGCTGGAACGGATCGGCGCGCAAATCATAGAGCAAGCGCTGTACCGGTTCTTCCGGGGCATAACCCCGGTGAATCACGTACGTATGGTTGGCTGTCCGTATTGCCCGCCAGCCGTATGCCCGGTTATCCAGACCGCGGCTGCTGAACGCTTCGATCACTTCTTTTCTGCCCGGAAATGCCGCCAAAAAAGCAGCTGCAGCCCCAGCCGCCCCTTCTTCCCCTCTTACTGCAGCGGAATAGTCGCTGCCCTCCACCTGCTCAGGAATCGGCAGCTGCAGCAATCCAAGCAGTGTTGGCATAATATCTACGCTATTGAACAGCAGCTCGGTCTCCCCTCGCGGAATATGCCCTGGCCAGCGCATGAGACAGGGGATGCCGACCGACTCCTCATACCAGGCATGCTTGGCCATCAAGCCATGCGCCCCCATCAGCTCCCCATGATCAGCCGACAGCACGACTACCGTATCCTGCTCGAAACCGTGCTCCCGCAAGGCGGCCATCAAGCGGCCAAATTGTTCGTCCAAGCCGGAAATGGCCGCATAATAATCGCGCATATACTGCTCCAGCCGCTCCTTGCCGCCGGCAACCTTCTCGCCGGTATGGACATTCAGCTCCCCAGCCTGCACATTCGGCCGCAGCTGCAGCTCGCAACTGGCGTACAATTGCTTATACTTGTCCGGCACCAGCTCGAATGGACTGTGGGGCGGGTTCCACGATACAAATAACGCAAACGGCCGCTCATCGTCAGCGCTGCGCTGCAAAAAATCCAGCGCGACATCGGTCTCATGCTCAACCGACCACTGCTTCACTTCAATCATGCGCGGGCTGTCACGCCAGTAATGCGGCTCCAGATGGTGATCATAGGCGCCATAGGAATGCCAAAAATCAAAACCGTGGCGCTTCGGGCCAGGCGGGGTATAAGCATCCCATTCCCTTGCCCCTGACACAGGCCGCTCCGCCACGTTTTCCTCCGGCAGGTCGAGATGCCATTTGCCGATATATCCAGTGCGATAGCCGGCTGCCTTCAATACATCGCCAATGCAAATTTCATCCGGCCGCAGCATCACGTCCGCGCCAAGCTTGCAATTGGTATAGACCCCGTGGGACTGCGGATATTTCCCTGTCATAAGCGACGCGCGATGCGGCGAGCAAAGCGGCGTACAGCTTAGCGCCTGATTAAAGACGAGCCCTTCTTTGGCAAAAGCGTCGATATGCGGCGTCATAACCGGTTCCTCGCTGCGAAAGCCGACCGCCTGCCGTCGCCATTGATCGGCAAAGATATATAGTAGATTTGGTCGTTTGCTCATCGATGCATTACCCTTTTACCGCACCAGCAGTAATCCCTTTCACAAAATGATCCTGAGCCAAAAAGTAGACGATAATCGTCGGAATAACGGCCGATACTGCTGCAGCCATCAGCGGACCATATTCTGTGCTGTGCTCGGATTGAAAATGCTGCATACCAAGCTGCAGCGTAAACAGGCCGTCGGAGTTCAAATAAATAAGCGGCGCCAAAAAATCGTTCCAGGAATGCATGAAGGTAAAAATAATCAGGCTGGCAATTGCCGGACGCGAAAGCGGCAGCACGATGCGCGCGTAGATGCCGAACTCGCCCAAACCGTCAATGCGCGCCGCCTCCGACAGCTCCTCGGGCAGCGCCATATAAAATTGGCGGAATAGAAACACGCCGAACGGATTGAAGGCGCCAAGCAAAATTAAAGCCCAATGCGAATTTAGCAGATGGAGCTCCTTCATCAGCATAAATTGCGGAATCATCATCACTTGATACGGGATCATCATCGTCGCGACATAAAAGAAAAACAGCTTATCCCGCTCGGGAAATTTCACCTTGGCAAAGGCATATGCAGCCATCGAGCAGGTCACAATTTGCAGCAGTGTGGTCAGAACTGAGATTTTCACTGTATTAAGGTAATAAGTTGCAAAGGGCAGCTCTGTCCACACCTTCGCATAATTTGACCAGTGGAATGTTTCTGGAATCCATTGAATCGGAAAGCCGAAAATCTCCCCTTCAGATTTGAACGATGCCGACAGCATCCATAGAAACGGTATAATCATGGAGAGCGAGACAACGATCAAGATGATATAGAGCAGCAGCTGCGACCAAGAAGAACGGCGCCTGAGCCATTTGCCAACACGCCCGGGATCGCTGTGGATCGTCGTTTTCATTGCAGTATCCAAGCCGGTTCTCCCCCTTTCTGGCCGAATTAATAATTAACCCATTTTTTCTGTCCGCGGAATTGAATAAAGGTAATGATTAGAATCAGCACGAATAACACGTAAGCCATCGCCGAAGCGTAGCCGTATTCATAGCGCTGGAAGGCGGTGTTGTAAATATCGAATACGAGCACATGCGTCGCCCGCCCCGGGCCGCCTTGCGTCAGCACAAAGACGAGATCGAATACTTTGAAGGAATTGATAATGCCGATAATGACCGTAAAGAAAATGACCGGCGACAGCATGGGCAGCGTGACATGAACAAACTGCGATACTTTGCCGGCGCCATCGATTTCAGCCGCTTCGTACAAATCGCCGGGGATGCCCTGCAATCCTGCCAAATACAGCACCATGTAATAGCCGATTGAATGCCAGACGCTGACGATAATGACCGACACTAATGCCCAGTCCGCAGAAGCGAACCACCCTGGCGGCTGATCGATGCCGATGGCGCGCAGCATGCCGTTAATCGGCCCCATCGACGGATTGAACAGCAGCTGCCAGATGACAGCGACGGCAATCGTGGCCGTAATATGCGGCAAAAAAAGCGCCGTACGAAACCATTTTAGGCCGCGAATCCCTTTATTAAGGGCTACCGCTGCCAAGATCGCCAGCATGAGCGTTATCGGCACCGATACGAATGTCATGATTAAGCTGTTGAGCAATGAAATACGAAAGGTTTCATCCCCCAGCAGTCTTGTATAATTGTCCAGTCCAACCAGCTTGATTTCTCCAAAACCGTTCCATTCCGTAAAGCTCATTAAAAAAGAAGCGATGACCGGAAAGCAGATAAATAATGCGAACCCGACAATATTCGGCAGCAAAAAGCTATATCCGACCAATCGCCCTCTCCTTATGGTTCGGCTGGATGCCCGCTTGTTTTGCAAGATGTCCTCCTCCTATCTGTCTAACAGCGCTCACACTGATCAGGAATAGCAGTGCCCGCAGCAGGCTGAGTAGAGCTGCAGGCACTCGCGCGTCACAATTATTTCTCTTGTTCCGCGAACTCACCGTATTTGTCCGCCCATTCCAGACGAACGCGTTCGGCAATTTTCTGGATAGCCTGTTCAGCTGTCTGGCCGCCTGTCAAGGCAACCTCGCCCTCCTGTCTGTATACAGCGTCCACAAGCGCTTTCTTCGTTCCCGGCAGCAGCGGGTATTCCGGATATTCGCGCTGTTCCACCAAATAGTGAATGTTGGCCGGCTTTTTGCTCGCATCCCCCATATATATCTGCTTAATTTCATCGTTCATGTAGCCGGTCAAAAATCCGTTCGCAGCGAACTGCTTGGCGCCTTTTGGCCCCGTCATATATTCCAGCAGCTTGAAGGCTGCCTCCTTATGCTTCGATTTGCTGTTGATCATAATCGAGACCGGGGTCGCCATGCTCGTTCCGGCAGGCACGCCTTCCGGATGCGGGACAGGCACGATGTCCCAATCAAAATCAATCTTCTTCTCCTCTTCCGCCGTGCGCAGCTGTGCCACATGCCAATCCCCGATCAGGTTCATCGCCACATTGCCCTTTTGGAATGCCGCGTTGTAATGAGCGGAAGTTGTTATTTGCTCGCTCCAGGACATAATGGAGCCGTCCTTCTCCATATCCATCCGGAACTGCAAGGCATCCTTGAATGGAGACAAATCTTTGTCGATCACCGAGGCGCCGTGCTGCACCGCCTGCAAATACCAGGTTTGCGCCCAAGGCTGCAGAAACGCGCCATAAATTTTGTCTGCGCCTTCCCCTTTCGTCATCTGCTTCGCCAACTCGCGGAACTCCGCCCAGGTCATATCGTCTTTCGGGTACGGCACCTTCATTTGGTCAAACAGCGTTTTGTTGTAATATAAAATCCAGGTCGACTTCCGGTAAGGCAAGCTGAAGATCTGGCCATTTATTTTCATTTCGTCATAGAGCGGCCCGTAGCCCGATACATCGACATTGTTGCTTTTAATGTAGCTGTCCAGCGGTTCAATGATGCCCGTATCCAAAAAGACGTCCATATTGCCGCCGAACAGATCGATCGGTTCGCCTGAGGACAGCTGCAGCCGCAATTTTTCGTAATACTGCTTTTGCGGAATCGTATCGAATTTAACCTCAATATCCGGATTATCCTGCTTAAAGCTGCTGTAAACCTGCTGGAAGGTTTCGAGATCGTCGGGCAATACCGTCATGTTCAGCGTCACTTTTTCGCCTGCGGCAGACTCGCCGTCCGGCTTGCCCTCTTCCTTTCCGCCAGAGGAGCAGGCAGACAGCAGGCCGCCAAGCAAACCAACAACGAGTGCCAGAGGTAACATTTTTTTCATTTTACATTCCCCTTTAAGTTCAGTATGATTTGAATACGCTTTCTTGATTAACCTAGCACTCATTATAAGCAAAACATCACAACGAGCAGAAGGTGTATATTTTATACCCCCTCCTTGCTGCAATGATTGCCGAAAGCGAGGAACCGCATGATTTACGTCACATTGCTCTTTATTGTGCTTTCTTTTCTGCTGGGCTACAAACGGCTGAGCAGCGCCTCCATCCGCTTCATGTTCGGAATTATGATCGGCTGGGCGATGTCGTTTTTATTTTTCATTTTGTATTTGAGCAAATTCAACTATTACCACAACAGCATCAATGCCTTTTTCAATTTTAGCCCGGGCACCTGGAATCATCTTGTACTTACGAATTTTAATCCCATGCTCCTTATTCGTTTAATGAACGGCGGAGTGGCGCTTTTTCATTATTCGCTGCTTTGCTTTGCCGTTTCCTTTGTCGGGCTGCCAATCAAATGGCGCCATGCGAGAATTTATGTTGGCCTGGCAATCGTACCGGCCGCGCAGCTCATCTTTTTCGATCCGGCCTTTAATGTATGGCTGCAGCATGCCGCCGGCACTTCGCCTGACGGACTGCAACTTATGCTGCGGGCTCTGTCATGGGTGCTGCAAAATGCCAAATATGTCTATATGCTGCTCACCTTTGCGCTAATGATTCATTACTTGATCCGGTATCCGAAAATCCGTTTTTTAAAAAACTATACGGTTTATCATATCTCGATTTTGGCTTTCGTCGCGATTGTGCACACGATGCTGTTTGCTTGGGCGCCGCAAAATCTCGTAAGGGCAACCGTGCTGCCCTATTATCACAATTATTTGCAGCCGCCGATCAGCGCCTATCCGATGCTGCTTTCGATTTTCCCTTACGTCGTCTTTACAGCGCTCGCATTGCTCGTTTTTATGATTTACCGTTATAATTCGATCGAAGCTTATTATCGCAACAGAAACATCCATATCAATAAAAGCATCGATACCGCATCACTTGGCACGCGGGCATTCACCCATGCTTTGAAAAATCATCTGCTCGCCGTTCGTTCAGAAGCCGATTATTTGCAGGAACGCCATGCGGATGATCGCGAGACCTGCTACAGCCTGGAGCTTATCGATCGTTCCGTCGCTCAAGCGCTGCAAAGCATTGATCACGCTTCGCGCCAGCTTAGCGCGATCTCGCTCAGTCTCGTGCCGCTGCCGCTAAGCGGGCCCGTCAGGCAGGCGGTCTCGCGCATCCAGGCCGAGCATCCCGGCCTTCCGATTGCGCTGAGTGCGGACGCTGCCGAAATATACGCCTATGTGGACGAGAAGCAAATGACCGAGACGGTCTACAATTTGCTCCTTAACGCCGCGGAAGCGCTCGCCAAGCAGGACAACAAGCAAATTGCTGTCACCATCAGCCTTCATAATGGCTGGGGGATTATTACTGTCGCCGATAACGGCCCGGGAATTGCCGCAGAGCAGCTGGATACGATCTTTTCCCCTTTCTATTCCACCAAATCTTCGGTTAACAATTGGGGAATCGGCCTATCCTTCTGCCATAAAATTGTAAGCGGGCATGACGGGAAAATTTCCGTGGACAGCGGGGCCGGGCAAGGCACTGTCTTTAAAATTTATTTGCCGGTTCTTTAATATGAATGTGATTGCAGGGAGAGGGGATTGCGATGCAGGAGACGATAAATGTCCTGGTTGTGGACGATATGGAGGCACATCAGCGCAGATTACAACGCATCATTGCGGCCTGCGCGGATATGAACTGCGCAGGTACAGCAAGCTCCGGGACGGAAGCTGTGGCCCAAGCGGAAGCGCTGCGGCCTGACATTATTTTGATGGATATTGAGATGGAGGACAAGCTGGCTGGCGTAGAGGCCGCAAAAGCCATTCATGAGCGGTATCCGGATACGAAAATTATCGTGGTTACGGTGCACAAGGATGACAACATTATTTTTGCAGCGTTTCAGACGGGGATTATCGACTACGTGCTCAAATCAGCCGAAGCGGCTGAAATTGAAGAAGCGATCCGCCTTGCTGCCGCCGACCGTTCTCCAATCCGGCCGATGATTGCGCATAAAATTCGCGAAGAATTTGCCCGAATCAAAAAAACAGAGAGCAGCCTGCTCTATACGATCCAAATGATCGCCGGGCTAACCCCCAGCGAGCTGCAAGTGTTGAAGCTGCTCTGCGAGTTCAAGACGAGAAGGCAAATTGCCGAAGAGCGGATTGTCGAATATGAGACGGTAAAAAAGCAAATTCACAGCATTTTAAAAAAATTCAATATGAGCAGTACTGTTGACGTTGTCCGCATGGTCAATGAAGCAAAAATTTTCGATGTACTGAACAAGTTATAAAGCTGCATGCAAAAAGGCGGGCTGCTCGAGCGAACACGGGCAGCCCGTACTTTATCCGGCCCTTACATAAACTGAGGACAAGTGATGGATTAGCGGGCAGCCAGCCCGATCTCCTTTATCGCAAGACGGAATGACGCCACGCCATCTGTAAGCGATGCATTCACAATCGGTTCGCCGGCCGCCAGCCTATCCAGAAAATAACGCAACTCATACAAGTATCCGCCCAGGTCTGAAATATTGCCGCCTCGATCGGCGTTTGCTGTGCTCGCCTCTGTCTTTAAGTCCGGTACAATTTCACTGCCGTCATTGCCGTAAATTTTTAACGTTGGCGACTTTTGGCAGCTGAAGACGATGACAGCCTGCTCATATTTTACCCGAAACGACATTTCGAACGGGAAGTGAGCCGGACAGTCCCAAGTCGCCTCCAGTGATACGACTGCCTCTCCATAATGGTATTGGCTGAAAATATGCTCGATATTGGTGCCGGCATACACGGCTTGACTGCTGACTTCATCCGGCTCGCCAAGCAAATAGCGCACAAAATCCACATCATGAATATGCAGATCGAGCGCGACGGAGCCGCTGCGGCTTACATTATGAATCCAATCCTGCCAGCCCCAGGCTGGACGCGGACTTATCCGCGAGAAGACGCCGGATATAAATTTGCCGTAGCGCTGCCCGGTATGAATTTGTTTTAAGGCTGCGTATTCCGGCCAGAAACGCAGACAATGCCCTACCATGACGTTCGCCCCTGTACGCTTCTGCACCTCAAGCAGCTGAACAGCCTCCTCCTCCTCCAAGCAAACCGGCTTCTCGATAAATACATGGTAGCCGCGCTCCATCGCCAGCAAGGCATGGCGCGCATGCAGAAAGGTCGGCAGGCAAATATCAATCGTATTGACATCTGCCTGCTCAATCAACTGCGTACCGTCCGCAAACACTTTGGCGCCGAATTTGTCCGCGATTTTTTGCGCGCGTGCCGGATCGTCATCGGCAACAGCCGTAACTTGAAAATCGGCCGAACCCGCCAACGCTTCATAACAAAGCGCATGGGTCATTCCCATAAAGCCCGCGCCAATTAATCCGATTTTGATCATATTCATATTCCCCCTTTTTCTACTTTCGCCCCAAAATACAATCCATCGCCTTCGAAGTGTTGTATATGATTTGATCCGGATAATCGCGATAAGGGGGAATCATTTCGGCAGTCACATAGTCGTCATAGCCGATTGCCTGCAATTGTCCCATAACGGCCGGATAATCCACATCTCCTGCCAGCAAATCGACAAAGCCGTGCAATCCGCCCGCTGCCCGCCGATAATCCTTGAAGTGCACCTTGCGGATGCGCTTGTTCAAAATTTTGATCCAATGCTCGGGATAACCTGCATAGACGACATTGCCGACATCCAAATAAGCGCCGATATAATTGCTGTCAATCTTGTCGATAAAATCGCGGAATTCCAGCGGCGAGAGCAAAAATTTATTCCACACATTTTCCAGACCGATGTGCACCCGGTGCTGCTCGGCGATAGCGGCCAGCTTGACGAATGCTTCCAAGGCATAATGATAGGCGAGATCATAGTCCACCACTTCCGAGCCGGGAATAAAATCAACACCGACCGCTCCGGGCACGACCAATATCGTATCAACCCCCAGCGCCTCTGCATAAGCCAGCTGCCGCTTGGCAATTTCAAAGGCTTGATCGCGCTTTGCTTTGTCTTTACTCGTAAATGAATAATCCCAGTAAAGCCCGCATGCCAGACTGGCTACTTCAAGACCGATCTCCTCTGCCTCCCGCTTCGCATCGCGGAATGCCTGCTCGCTGCTTTCCAGACTTAATTCGCCGCATTCAGCCAAAGCCAGTTCGATCCCATCAAAGCCGGCCGCCTTCGCTAGCTGCATACATTCACGCACCGTCTTGCCTGAGCCGAATGACCATATATTAATTCCTTTTTTCATGCCTCCATGTCTCCTCCACTGCCAATTAATCCGCTTTCACAGTTCTATCTTAACGTCTCCGCTCAGCCGGATATTTAGCAAAAAGCGCAGATTATGTATCTAAAATGCTGACGTTCTATTCTCTCTAAAGCAAAATGCCGCTATAATAGAGAACACAATATCAACGACCCGGAGGCGAGGACAATGAACTTCGTCATGACGGAGCTGCAGCAAATTATCATCGTGGAGCGGCTAGTATCCCTTCATTATTTCGAGTTTTCCAAAGACTATATTTTCAAAGGCGAGAAGCATCACTTTTGGGAATTTTTGTATGTTGATAAAGGTGAAGTTGAGGTAATGGCCGATACGGAGGGCTATCAATTAAAGCAGGGGGATATCATTTTTCATCAGCCGGATGAATTTCATAGCGTGTGGGCCAACCGGCAAATTGCCCCCAACCTGATTGTCATCAGCTTTGAATGCCACTCGCCGGCGATGAATTTCTTCCGCAAAAAAATATTTCCGCTCGATCCGCAGCAGCGGGAGCTGCTGACGCAAATTGTCCGCAACGGGCTTTTGGCTTTCCAGCCGCCATTCGATGATCCCGGCGAGCATTCCTTGCACCGTCAGCCTGATGCCCCGCAAGGGACAGAGCAACTCATAAAAATCTATCTGGAGCTGCTGCTTATCAGCCTTATCCGGCATGGCGATGCCGCCCGGCCGGCACAGCGCCTGTCCTTTGCAGCAAAGGAGCGAAGCGAGCAGGATCTTATCGCTGAAATGCTTCGGTTTATGGAACAGCATGTCGAGGAGGAGGTTTCGCTGGAGCAAATTTGCAGACAATTCAATCTAAGCAGAAGTTATGCCAGCCAGCTCTTTCGCGAACGAACGGGGCTAAGTATTATGAAACAGTTCAAGCTGCTGAAAATAGCGAAGGCGAAGACATTAATTCGCGAAGAGCAGCACAACTTTTCGCAAATTGCCGAAATTTTAAACTACAGCAGTGTGCACAACTTCTCCCGCCATTTCAAAGCCGTCACCGATATGTCTCCATCTGAGTATGCCAAGTCGGTCAAGGCAATGCTCCAATAAAGCATCCGGCCACCGGTCGCATTATATAAATGCGACAACATCGTTTTGGAGGTTGTATCTCTATGATAAAAGGTATCCTGCACCCTGCCGAGGGAGAGACGAAGTACAAGATTAGCCGCCACGCCCCCTCCGCTCTTGCAGCGCGTTTCGTCCAGCATTATTGGGTCGTCGACTGGGATCTACGCGGTCAGCCAGCCTATATCCAGCAGGTACTGAGCCATCCGAATGTTAATCTCGTATTTGAGCCTGGCAATTCGCGAGTCTATGGCGTTTCGGAAGGAATAAGCACCCGGATCATCGAAGGCTGTGGGCGCGTTGTCGGCATTAAGTTCAAGCCTGGCGGCTTCCATCCCTTCCGGCCGTCCAATATGGCCGAGTTAACCGGACGCTCGCTTTCTTTTCAGGAAGTGTTCCAAATGGAACCGAAGCGGCTGGAGGACGAGCTGTTTGCGATTCCAGATCCGGACACTGCCGCGCGCTATGTCGACCGGTTTCTGCTGCCGCGCCTACCCGCTCCTGATAGCAATGCCGAGCTGGCCTGCAGCATCGTCTATCAAATACGCGATGATCGCACCATTATCAAGGTCGATGATATCGTCTGCCACAGCGGGCTGCATATCCGCTCCCTCCAGCGGCTCTTCGACCGTTATGTCGGCGTCAGTCCAAAATGGGTCATCCTGCGCTATCGGCTTCATGAAGCCGCTGAACGTATGCGGCAGCCTGAGCCGATCGACTGGCCTGCACTGGCGCTTGAACTCGGCTATTATGATCAATCCCATTTTATCCGCGATTTCAAATCGATTGTTGGCGTTACACCGGAAGAATACAGTCGTAGACAATGCGAAACACACCTGACGGCGTCGTTGGCAGAGGGGCCAAGGTAACGTTTTGCATCTCTCGTGGCCATTTGGCCCCCTTAGAAGAGCAGATTGATGCGTTTCGTACAACAAATGGCGGGCTTGCCGGCTCCCCCACCGTAGGTTTGTTGCACAAACTACAACATTTGAGCACGTTTTTCCGTTCGCCCGCCGGGCGGCTTCCCATTGAAAAACCGCTGGAGGATGCGTCAATAAACGCATCCTCCAGCGGTTTTTTACTTAGCCATGCTATTACTCTTTCGCCGGGTGGGCCGGCGGAAACTCTTCTTCCTTCGCCATATCCTGAGAAAGCACCGCGCCTACAATACTATCGAAGCCGTCTTTGCTTTCCAGTTCGGCAAGTTTGCTTTCCAAATGCTTGATCTCACGTTGGAGCTTGTACTGTCTGACAATGCCAAACAGCCCTACCGTCAAACCACCGAGCACTGTAGACACAAGAATGACGAGAATAAGCGGGCTTTGTGTTTCGCTGAATAAGAAGTTTACTTTGACGGAATCCATGTTGATAACTGCAAAAACCCCCGTCAGCAGCGCAAATAGCAGAGCTGCAATAATCGTCCACTGCACCCTCATGATGTTGACCCCTTTCAAGGATGGAAATAGCTATATTATAGCATAAAAAAGCTGTTTCAACCTGCAAAATTTGCAAGTTTGAAACAGCCTCTAAACCTATTTAGGTCGCAACCGCGTTGTATGTCATAATCCAGATTGAGCCTGCGACAATCGTCAACACGATGACGAGACCGAATATAAGGGTAATCAAGTTGTAGCGCGGCTTATCTTCCTCACGCAAATGCATAAAGAATAATAGCTGAACGACAAATTGCAGAACCGCTGTTACAAGCAGTACAACCATTGCGGCTGTGCCTTTGACCATATCATTCAAAATCGCTACCAAAGGAATGATCGTCAGCACGATAGAAAGTAAAAAGCCGATTGTGTAGGATTTCAGTGAACCGTGACCGCCATGGCTTCCCCCGCCATGAGCGTTGCCATGCGCGCCTTTTGCACTTTTCATTTGCTGTGCCATCCTACATCACCCCCATCATGTAAACGATCGTGAAGACGAAGATCCAGACAACATCGAGAAAGTGCCAGTACAAGCTGATGACATTGACTTTCCGTTTGGTTACGGGAGTCAGTCCGCGTTTGGCCAATTGGATCATTAGCGCAATCATCCAGACAAGGCCGATCGAAACGTGCAGACCGTGCGTCCCTACAAGCGTATAAAATGCGGATAAGAACGCGCTCGTGCTAATTGTCGCGCCTTCACCGACCATATGCACGAACTCCGTCACTTCAAGCGTAATAAACGAAGCGCCGAGCAGCACTGTAACGGCTAACCAGCCGATCAAGCCTTTCGTGTTGCCGCGATTCATCGCGAGCACCGCCAGACCGCTCGTATAGCTGCTGGTCAGCAAAATAAATGTTTCGGCAATGATGCCAGGCATTTGAAAAAGCTCTGCCGGTGTAGGCCCGCCATTCGTATTGCCGCGAAGTACAATATAGGTTGCAAACAGCGTCCCGAACAAAATGACGTCTGTAATAAGAAAGATCCAAAAACCGAAAGTTTTGAGCGCTTCATGCTCTTCTTCATGGTGCTCGTCATGGCCGCCGGCGCCGGCAGCGTGACCGCCATGGCTGGAGTCCGCATGCGCGGCTTCCAGCCTTTGGCGGATTAATGATTCTTTTAGCGATCCGAATGCCATTTTAGACAGACCCCCTTAACGCCGCTTCCGTTCGTTTCACTTCATCGACTGGAATATAGTAATCCGTATTGTACGAGAACGAGCGGGCCAGCATGCAAATCGCAACGCCGATCAAGCCCGGAATGGCAAGCCACAGCCAATTCTGCACGAAGCCGAAGCCCGCAAAGAACCAGCAGACCGACTTAATAAACGGAATACCCGAGTTGCGCGGCATATGAATAGGCTCGAGCTTCGGCTCCGCCGGCTTCTCGCCTTTCTCCATCCGCTGCTTTCTCTCCCACCAATCATCTTGAGAAGTCACTTGCGGCAAGGTAGCAAAGTTGTACATTGGCGCTGGTGAAGGAATCGACCATTCAAGCGTGCGGCCGTTCCATGGATCCCCGGTTGTATCGCGCTGCATAAATTTAATGCTGTGGGCAATTTGCCATACTTGGAACAGGAAGCCAAGCCCCATCAGGAAGCCGCCGATCGTCGACACTAAGTTGAGCGAAGTCCAGCCCAAATCCCAGCTGTATGTGTTCAGACGTCTGGTCATGCCGTCGAGTCCAAGGAAATATTGCGGCATAAAGCAGACATAGAAACCGATGTTCCACAGCCAGAATGCCCATTTGCCCAGCTTTTCATTCAGTGTAAAGCCGAATACTTTAGGCCACCAGTAGGCAAGACCGGCAAAGTAACCGAAAGCGACGCCGCCAATCAATACTTGGTGGAAGTGAGCGATCAAGAAGTAACTGTTATGGAACTGGAAGTCGGCCGGCGCGACCGATAACAGCACACCGGTCATACCGCCAACGATAAAGCACGGAATAAAGCCCATCGTCCACAGCATCGGCGTTTTGTAAGACACCCTGCCCCGGAACATCGTAAACAGCCAGTTAAAGACTTTAACCCCTGTCGGTATAGCAATAATCATCGTCGTTATCGCAAAGAATGTATTGACATTCGCTCCCGATCCCATCGTAAAGAAGTGATGGACCCAGGTAAAGAATGAGAAGAAGCTAATACTCATAAGCGCAAAGACCATCGATTTATAGCCAAACAGCTTTTTGCGGGAGAAGGTCGCCACGATTTCGGAGAAGATACCGAAGGCCGGCAGTATAACAATATACACTTCCGGGTGACCCCACATCCATATCAGGTTGATGTACATCATCGGGTTGCCCCCGCCATCAAGCGTAAAGAAGTGCGCGCCCAAATAGCGGTCGATAAATAACAGAGCGAGTGTGATCGTCAAAATCGGGAAAGCAAAAATAATGGTGACACAGCTCGACAAAGTCGACCAGGTGAACATCGGCATTTGCATCAGCTTCATGCCAGGAGCACGCATTTTCAAGATCGTTACGATAAAGTTAATACCGGTCATCAAGCTTCCGATCCCGGAAATTTGTATCCCCCATATATAGAAATCCTGACCGACGCCCGGGTTGTACATTGACCCTGACAGCGGAGGATAAGCAAGCCAGCCGGCATTCGGCGAGCCGCCAATGACGAAGGAGACGTTAAACAGCATTGCTCCCCAGAAAAACAGCCAAAAGCTTAACGAGTTAAGGAACGGAAACGCCACGTCGCGCGCCCCGATCTGCAGCGGCACTACAATATTGAACAGGCCGAACATGAGCGGCATCGCCATAAACAAGATCATAATGACGCCGTGTGTCGTAAAGACCTGGTTATAGTGGTCTGCATTTAAAAATTCCATTTCCGGCAGTGCCAGCTGAGCCCGCATTAGCAGCGCATCGACACCGCCGCGGAACAGCATCAGAATGGAGGCTATGACATACATAATACCGATTTTTTTGTGGTCAACGGTCGTCAGCCATTCGCGCCACAGCCATTTCCATTTTTTAAAATAGGTCAGTACAAATAGGATTGCAACCGATGTCAGCACAATTGCTGCGTCTGCTCCATAAATGAGCGGGTCGCCTGTTACAAAAAACTCTGAGGCGAAGTCTTTTATTTTATCCCACATGCGGTTATCCCTCTCTTTCCATCATTAATTGCCCGCATGATCCTGCGTCTGGACTGCTCCATCACCTGAATCCGGCTTAATCGGCATTGCATCGCTGCTCGTTCCTTCCGATTTTTGCGGTTTATTATTCGTTAAACCGTTGTCGCCATGCTGGTGAGAAGCAGCATATTTATGCACGATTTTGTTGAACAAGCCTTCCGGGATGGAGGAGAACGATTGTGTTTCCTCAACGCTCGGTTTGGCCAGCTCCAGATAGCCGTCCAATGTCAGCGGCTTGCTTTCGGACTTCGTCTTCACTGCCCATGCGTCGAAGTCCTCCTGCGACATCGCATTGACATTAAACTTCATCTTGGCAAAATCCAGACCGCTGAAGTTCGCGCCCGAGCCGTGATAGACCCCGACTTCATCAGCTTGCAGATGCAGCACCATTGCCATTCCGGACATCGTGTACATTTGCCCGCCCAGCTGCGGAATCCAGAAGGAGTTCATCGGTGCATCGGAGGTCAATTCAAACCGGATCGGCACATCGGCCGGAATATTAAGATAATTGACAGTGGCGATATCCTGCTCGGGATATTGGAACAGCCATTTCCAATCCAGCGAGGTGACCTGAATCGTCATCGGCTTCTTGTCCGATTCCAGCGGCTTGCTCGGCTCCGTAGCATAGGTGTACCGGGCCGTTATAGTCGCCAATATGATGATGATTACGATCGGAATGCCCCACCATGTCACTTCAAGCTTTGTACTATGCTCCCACTTGGGTGTATAGGCCGCCTTGTTGTTAGGTTTGTCACGATAGCGAATTGCGATAATTGCCGTCAAAATCAGAACCGGTACAATGATCACTGAGCAGAGCACTGTTGCAATAATAATCAAATCACGCTGCTGTGACCCGATTGGCCCCTTCGGATCCATGACCATCAGCTCGCCGCAGCCTGATAACAGTACTGTTACAAGCCCGAGCATCATTATAACCGTCATACGTTTCCATGATTTTGGCATTTTCAACTTTTTCATCTCCTTACGGCCATTCTAATGTTGAGACTGAACACTTGCGCATGCTAGCAAATTTCTCTCATGTCATTACCATACCAGAACTTGCCGCCATTTGAACCCTCGTTAACAAAGGAGACATTGAAAATTAGAATTTCTGTAATAATTCATTCACCATTTAGACGATAATGTAAACGCTATACCGAAAAAAGCCTCCTGCCGCGGCCCAAATAATAGCGAAAAAAGCCCATGATTGCTGGATTCGGGCAGCCTACTCCCGATTCCGTCATCATGGGCAAATATTAGACACAATTGATTCCAGCCAATCATTGAAGCTTTCGCGTTTCCACCATATTGATGGCGGTGGCAATTGTATAAATAAACACACTGCCGATCATAAAACCGATGCCCAGCATAAGCGGCAAATTAGCATCACTGAAGTAACTCAAATTGAACGCGCACATAACTACGCCAACTGCAAGACATATCCAGGCGATCACATTCATAAGTGAAAAAAGACGTTTTGTTTGTACTGCTTCATTTTGGTTCATGGTCAGGCTATTTTTCATCTTTGTCACATCCCCGTCACATTGTAAACGTTATTACAGTTATTATAACCGAAATGTGAACAAAAGTGTTCAAAAAATTTTCACTTTTTCTTAAAAAATCAGACAAATTTTATAAAAGGGGCTTATTTCTAATCCCCTTTCGCCCTATTATGCTGAAAAGGAATTGTAAACCAAATTACCGTTCCTTTTCCCAGCTCGCTTTCCGCGCCGATTTTTCCATGATGAGCCTCAACAATTTCTTTTACAATCGCCAGTCCCAGGCCGCTGCCTCCCCCGTAAACTTTGCGGGCCAGCTCCTTTTTATAGAACCGGTCAAAAATATAAGGCAGATGCTCCTCGGCTATGCCGCTTCCGGTATCGCATACCTTGATGACAACTTGCCCGCTGCTGTAATCCGCTCGATAAACGATCGTTATTTTCCCGCCTTCTGCTGTGTATTTAATCGCGTTAAAAACGAGATTGGCCATCACCCGCTCCATACGGTTCTGATCAATTTGCATGCTAATATTTTCAGCACTGGGAGCCCCCGCAGCGGCCCACTCCTCCTGATCCGATATGAACGAGTAATTAAAATCCAGCCGATGGTTGCGGATATCCAGCTCGAACAACTCGCGCATCCGCTCCATCCAATCCGCTAACAGCACCTCCGAATAATCAAACCGCATATCACCGGCTTCCAGCTTGGACAGCTCGAACAAATCCCGGATAAGCCGGTTGAGGCCGGCAACCTTGCCCAGCATCATGCGTATATATTTGCTTTGCTGCTCTTCCGTTTTGATCACGCCATCTTGCATCGCCTCCAAATACCCCTGCAGCAATGTGATCGGCGTACGCAAATCATGCGAGATGTTGGTCATTAAATGCCGGCGCGAATTTTCCACCTTGGCCAGCTCACGGTTTGTCCGCTCCAGCGTTTCATTTGCGGCCTGCAATGCCTCAGTCCGCTCGGCAATCCGTTCCTCCAAATGGGCGTTCAGCTCGCGCAATTCCTTCGTTACCAGCTCAACCCGATGAAGCGCATTGGAGAAGCGGCTGGATATAATAAATGATTGCATTAAAATGAAAAAGAACAAGCCCAACGGCACCAATTGATGACTGACACGCCATTCATTATAGAAGAGCATATCATTCATAATCGTCAGCACAAATACGGCTACACCAGCAAGGACAAAGCACGCTCCCTCCCGCTTTCTCCGCATGGCCATTACGAGTACGTATAGCGAATAAAAACATACCAGCAGGACAAAAATTTGAAAGAAAGGAAGCAGTCTGGAATATATCAGCGCCGGCAGTAGAAGCACCGGTATGCATGACAATATCCCGAGTGCGATGACCGCCCTCTTGATCTTCACTGAGGCATCGTGCGGAAAAAGGCCACAAATGTAAAGATAGCCCGTCACCGCGCTAAGCACAAAACTGATATATTCGATTTTCAGCCCGGTTTCCCAACCGATCGCGGGAAACATCTGCAGCAGATAGGCATCCCCTGTCACACTTGTCCGGGCCGCTACCAGCAGGCAGAGCAAACCGAAGTATAGCGTAAACTGCTCCTGACGGCGAAAGGCGTACAACCCCATATGATACAAGCCAATGATCACCAGACTGCCGAAAATGACCATTTCCTGCACCGCAGTCCGCATCTGAAATTTCACCATATCTTTGTTCGATCCAAGCGAGAATCCAATCCAGATTCCGCCTTTGCGGTGATGAAAGTTAGATACTTGCACAACTAGTTCCAGCCGCTCCTTATTGCCATCGAGAATAATCAGCCTCGGGTATTGCTCTGCTGAGCTGTTTTCCCTGCTCTTTCCGACAATCCCTGCGGACGCCATCAGTTTACCGTTAATCCAAAAATTATAGGCGCTGGAGATGCTCGGCACCCGCAATGCCAATCTTCGCTCGGACGGCGTCAACAGAATCGTCAGCTTATAGGTAGCAATGCCCTGCCCATCCTCAAACCCGTAATATTCGGGATAATTGTTCCAAGAGTGCGGCACTTCGGCAAACAATGCAGGTCCACTGGCAGCAGCTTCCTCTGGCGAAAGCAGCTCATGAGCGTAAAATAGCCATTCTCCATTCAGGTCGATGCGTCCATCCTTGTCAAAAGACCAGCCCCTTAAATCGAGAACACCCTTTTCAGCCGCCGGTTTGGCAGCAGCCTGGCCTCCGGCCAGCATCAGGCTATCAGCGGAGGAACTGGACGGAAACAGCAATGCGATCGGTATAAAAACAGCCATAAATGCAAGAAAACGATGCGTTTGACACAAAATAAGACTTCCCTTCAATATGTTATAAATCGCGCCATTGCCCATTCCTCCATACATTCGCTATAATATAGCGGAGAGAATGGCAGGCTGGATCGAATGTATAGCATCTGACAGCCCAGCTGCTGCGGGGGAGGAAATGTAATGAGCGGCACTACAATATTAGTCGTGGATGACGAGCCGGATATTACCGAGCTAATCGGGCTTTATTTGGAACGCGACGGCTTTGAGGTCCACGCTACAGATAATGGCGAAGATGCGCTGAAACTTGTTCAGCAGCTTCGCCCTGAGCTTATTTTGCTCGACATCCAGCTTAAAACGATGGACGGGATCGAAGTCTGCTCGCGTATTCGCGAGCAGTCCGACGTTCCCATTTTGTTCATCAGTTGTAAAAGCGATGATACCGATATTATACACGGTCTCGAAGTTGGCGGCGATGACTATATTACAAAACCGTTCAGTCCAAGCCAGCTCGTAGCAAGAGTCAAAGCGCATTTGCGGCGGCAAACTTCTGCAGGCAAGCGCATGGACCGCACGCCGCATGAGCTGCTGACCTTCGACGATCTCATCATTGATTTGGCCGGACGGACCGTCCATATTGGCGGACGCGAAATCGCGTTGTCAGTCAAGGAGTTTGAGCTGCTGCTATGCCTGGCTCAGTCGCCGAACCGCGCGTTTCCGCTTGACGTCTTGTACAATATTGTTTGGGGAGCGGAAAGTATGGGGGATACGCGCACCTTAATGGTGCACATTAGCAATCTGCGCAAAAAGATCGAGCCGGACCCGGCTAACCCGAGTTATATTGTGACTGTCCGCGGCGTAGGTTACAAATTTTTGTATAAGGAAGGACTTACTTATGTATAAAGCTGACCAATGGCAAGACTATGAATTAATCGACACAGGCAATGGAGAAAAGCTGGAGCGATGGGGCAGCTATGTGCTCCGCCGCCCGGACCCGCAAATTATTTGGCCGATTGCCAAGGAAAGCGGCCGCTGGACAACCGCTGACGGCCACTATCACCGGAGCTCCTCCGGAGGCGGGCAGTGGCAGTTCAGAACAAAAATGCCCGATCGTTGGACAATTGGCTTCAAGGAGCTGAAATTTCATATCCGCCCAACGAGCTTCAAGCATACCGGGCTTTTCCCGGAGCAAGCCGTCAATTGGGAATGGATGATGAACAAAATCCGGGGTGCAGGCAGGCCGATCAAAGTTTTGAATCTGTTTGCCTATACAGGCGGGGCTACAATTGCTGCCGCTGCCGCGGGAGCCGAGGTTTGTCACGTTGACGCCGCTAAAGGGATGGTGCAGTGGGCCAAAGAAAATGCCCAGCTGTCCGGTCTGGAAAACAAGCCGGTTCGTTATATTACTGATGATGTGTTTAAATTTGTTCAGCGCGAGCAGCGGCGGGGCCGGCAGTACGATGCCATCATTATGGATCCGCCCTCTTACGGACGCGGACCGAACGGTGAAATGTGGAAGCTGGAGGAGAACCTCTACCCTTTCCTTGAATCATGCACGACCATTTTATCCGATAATCCCTTATTCATCCTGATCAACTCCTATACTACCGGATTATCGCCATCTGTATTGCACAATTTGCTCCATCTTACGATCGGGCGCAAATTCGGCGGTTCCATAAACTGCGGGGAAATCGGGATACCAATTTCAGCCTCCGGTCTTTCTTTGCCTTGCGGAATGCTTGGCCGCTGGGAGGCGAACTGACGATGCTGACCGGCTATGGGGTAACAAGCGGCTCTCAGCCGCTTCCCATTTTGTATGAGGATAATCATTTGCTTGCTGTAATCAAGCCTCCAGGCATTCTGTCCCAAGCCGATCAGACAGGTGAGCCCGATATGGTCAACCTGCTCAAGGAAGACTTGAAATTTCGTTATCGCAAGCCCGGCAATGTATTCGTCGGGCTCGTCCATCGTCTGGACCGTCCTGTCGGAGGCGCGATGCTGTTCGCCAAAACCTCCAAAGCTGCCGGGCGCTTATCGGATTCCGTTCGCACCCGCAGCTTTGATAAAGTATATTTTGCTATCGTGCATGGCATGCCTGCGCCGTGCGCAGAGCCGCTGCGCCACTATTTGCGCAAGGATGCCGGGCGCAACCTTGTCACTGTGCACGATCATCCCGTTCCAGACGCCAAGGAAGCCCTGCTTTACTATGAAGTCGTCGCTTCCGCTCGTCATACATCGCTAGTTGCTGTCCGTTTGCTGACGGGAAGACCCCATCAAATTCGCGCGCAAATGTCCGCAATCGGTCATCCGCTATTATTTGACCGCAAATACGGAGCGCCAGCCGCAGAGGGGGCGCGCGATCTCGCCTTATGGTCTGCTGCCATCAGCGTGCCTCATCCGGTTACGAAGGAGCAGCTCATACTGCAAGCGCCGCTGCCCGCTGCCGAGCCTTGGCGGCAATGGCAGGATAGTCCGCATGAGGAAGCAATGTTCAGGCTGCTCGGAGCGCGCGCAAAGGAGAAACAATGAAGAGCCGTTACTGGGCACCTTTAAGTGTGCTTTTCGTTTGTCTGCTGCTTGGCGGCTGCCTCCCCTCCTTTACAGGGCAGCGGCCTGCCGGCGGGCCGAGTAAAACGCCCGCTGCCGTACCAACATCTCCTGGCGGCGTGACCGGTCAGCATAACGCGCCGGCACCCGAAGGAACAGAGCAGTATGAGCCGGAACCAGTACCAGAGCCCGAGCAGAACGAAGAGCAAGCATTGCCTGATAAAAAGGGGGAAAATAACGAGCAAGCCAAGCAAAAGCCGGCAAAAGCGGTAGTTACGAAAGCTGAGCTTATTGCTGTTGGCGATATTATGGTGCATATGCCGCAGCTTCCCGGCGCATATGACAGCAAGCACAAACGTTACCGCTTTGATCATTTTTTTAAAGAAGTTAAACCGGTTTTGGAGCAAGGGGACTGGTCAATGGCCAATCTTGAAGCGCCGATCGGCGGCAAAGCGCTTGGTTATTCCGGCTTTCCCCGCTTCAACGCGCCGTCAGAAATGGCCGAAGCTTTGAAAAAGGCCGGCTTCAACATCGTAACGAACGCCAACAATCATGCACTAGACCGCGGCTTTGCAGGTGTGGAGCGGACATTGGTTCATCTGCAAAAGCAGGGCTTGATTACAAAAGGAACCGCCCGCTCTGCCGCTGAAGCTGCAAAGCTGACGATCATTGAGCGACAAAAAATTAAAATGGGACTGCTTGCTTATACCTATGGAACGAACGGAATACCGCTCCCTAAAAACAAGCCCTACACCGTCTCCCTCATCAATGAAAACGCGATGATCAGCGATATAGCAAAGCTGCGCAAGGCGGGAGCGGACTTTATCACAATCGCACTGCACTTCGGCATTGAATACGAAACGAAACCCAATGAAGCGCAAAAACAGTTAGCCCGCAAGCTGATCGCCGCGGGAGCCGATATTGTGGCGGGTTCACACCCCCATGTCGTGCAGCCGTTCGAAATTTGCGAGGTTACTGCAGCTGACGGTACGACGAGACGCGGTGTGATTATTTATTCAATGGGCAATTTTATCTCCAACCAGCGGGGCGATCTGAAAGATTATGGTGTGATTTTCAAAGTCGCGATTGAAAAAAATCATACAGCAGGCCGAACCACAATCGGGAGCGTTACCGCCATTCCAACTTGGGTGCACCGTTACAAGCTGCATGGCCTATACCGCTATTCTATATTGCCGTTAGAGCAAAGCATCGCCAAGCGTTCAATACCGGCGTTCCCAAGCAGCGGCTATTCTACTTTGCAGCATCAATTGAACAGACTGAATAAACGGCTCCACTCCATGTCCGCGCAGCCTGTTCAACTTGCAGCACAATAATGAAGGGCTGCCTCGCAGATCGCTGAAAACAGCAGATCCGCCGGGGCAGCCCTTTCTTTCGCCGTTAATTTGCTACCTTTCCTAGCAAATAGACGAGCAATTGCTGATTATGTGAAGAGATTCGGTCAAGCGCCTCGCTTATGTAAGTATCACGTATTTCCATGCCGCGCCAGGCTTCAGCTTCACCAAGCTCCGTCAGATTGATCCATACAATGCGGCGGTCATGTTCATCACGCGTTCTAGTAACCAGCCCTCCGCGTTCCATGCGATCAAGCAGGGTTGTGATCGCCGCCGGTGTCGTCGACAAGTAAGCAAGCAGATTAGAAGGCTTCATCGGCTGGTGCTCTAATAGCAGTTCCAATACGTTAAGTTGCCCTTCCGTCAACGTCGGCGCAAGCGCCTCCTCCAGATGAACCTTCCAGTCTTTTGCAAATTTCATCCACAGTCGGGCAAATTCTGTAGATACAACCATTGTCCATCACCCGCTTTCTATCAATACTCTATTTTTATTATAACAATCGTTCATGTCGAATAAAAGATTAATGCAGTTAATATTTTGCGAGACGACTCGCGCTATCCGGACAATGCTAGACATAGACGGGGACAAATGCTGTTGGTAAAGCTCGAACTGTCGCCCCTCTCGACAAAATGGCGTGCAAAAATGGTTCATAATGGCCAGATCCTCCAGTGAATCTGTACCACTATGAACCATCTCTCTTCCCGTTCCCTTACATGCCGGAGCGAGGGAACATAATATGCAGGACATCTGCCTTATTAACGGCAGCAATCGCTTTTCCGACCGCTCTCCGATCCTCGATTGGCGCCTTCTCCGTGCTTGCCGTCAACTGCTCGCCTGACACTGTCAGCAATACGAGCTCGCGCTCTTCCTTCACATGCAGAGCCCCTACAAGCCGCTCGCCATTGGAGCGTACACGCTTGCCCTCCTTGAATTCGAAGCTTGCAACCCCCTTGCCGCCGCGTCCTTGAATCGGATAGTCCAGCAGCAGCGTCCGCTTCGCATAGCCGAGATCGGATACGACAAGCACTTCGCCCTCATCGCCGCTTACCCATTCCGCGGCAACGACCTCATCGTCATCCTTCAGCTGAATGCCGCGCACGCCGCCGGCGACCCGCCCCATCGTATTGACCTCATTCTCGGCAAAACGAATACTCATGCCTTGCTTCGTGACAAGCAGCAGTTCCTTGTCCCCTTCGCTTACCTCAACCTTGAGAATTTCATCGCCTTCATTCACTTTAGCCGCAGTTATCGCCGTCGAACGCGACGACTTGTAATCTTTCAACTCCGTCCGTTTCACTTGCCCTCGCTTCGTCACAAAAACTAGCGAACGGTTGTCCTCCTCAAAGCTGCTGACGGGAATCATGCTTACAATGGCATCGTCCTTCGGCAGCGGCACGACATTGACAATCGCCGTGCCTGTATCCTTCCATTTGAACTCCGGAATGAGATGCACCGGCAATTGATAATATTGTCCTTTGCGGGTAAAGAGCAGCAACTGATCAATTGTGCTTACTTCCAGCAAGGTGCGGATAACATCGCCTTCCTTGACGCCGGCATTGTTCAGTTCGCCGCCGGAGCGGGTGAACGACAGCATCGAGGTGCGCTTAATATATCCTTCATGGCTGAGTGTAAGGAGCACATCCTCGGCCGGAACCATCACTTCCAGATTCACCTTCAGCTCCTCGACCTCACCTTGGATATCAGAGCGGCGGTCAATTCCGTATTTGTTGCGTACTTCAAGCAGCTCGTCCTTAATGACCCCGATCAGCTTTTTCTCGCTGTTCAGAATGGAACGATAGAGCGCAATTTTTTTCTGTACGTCTTTTAGTTCCTTTTCGATCGAAGTAATTTCCAGATTCGTCAGCCGATATAGCTGCAGCGTCAAAATCGCATCCGCCTGCCGCTCGGTAAAGCTGAACAGCCGGATCAAGTTGTTTTGCGCATCCTGACGGTTTTTTGAGGCCTTTATCGCTGCAATTACTTCATCAAGCAGGTTGAGCGCCTTGGCTAGGCCTTCAAGGACGTGAGCGCGATCCTCGGCCTTCTCAAGCTCATATTGCGTCCGGTGGGTGACCACTTCTTTTTGGTGGTCAACATAGGCGGACAGCATTGCTTTCAATCCAAGCTGCACCGGTGTTTTATTAACGATCGCTACCATGTTGAAATTATAAGTCACTTGCAAATCGGTTTTTTTCAGCAGGAAAGCAAGAATTCCTTGCGCGTCTGCATCCTTCTTCAGCTCGATAACGATACGCAGACCAGCCCGGCCGCTCTCGTCGCGAACCTCGGCGATCCCTTCAACTTTCTTCTCCAGCCTTATATTTTCCATAGCTGTAACAAGCCGCGATTTGACAACCTGATACGGAATTTCCGTAATCACGATTTGCTGCTTGCCGCCTTTCAAATCTTCAATCGCCGTCTTGGAGCGCAAATATATTCGCCCCCTGCCGGACGTATAAGCGTCGCGAATGCCATCCTCGCCCATAATGAGGCCGCCGGTAGGGAAATCCGGCCCCTTCACTATTGCCATCAATTCATCCAGCCCGGTATCCGGCTTCGTCATTAGCGCAATGCAGGCATCGATTACCTCGCGCAAGTTATGAGGGGGAATCTCGGTAGCAAAGCCGGAAGAAATCCCGCTGACGCCGTTCACGAGCAAATTCGGATAGCGCGCCGGCAAGACGACCGGCTCTTTTGTCGTATTGTCAAAATTATCCTTGAACATCACGGTGCGCTTCTCAATGTCCCGCAGCAGCTCCATGGCAATCGGCGAAAGCCTGGCTTCGGTATAACGCATAGCCGCAGCCGGATCGTCGTCCTGCGAGCCCCAGTTGCCATGGCCATCGATCAGAACATGTCCCATCTTCCATGGCTGCGCCATCCGCACCATACCTTCATAAATCGACGAATCGCCATGCGGATGGTAATTGCCCATGACATCGCCGACTGTTTTCGCCGACTTGCGATAGGGCTTATCAGGCGTGTTGCCCGCATCGTACATTGCATACAAAATACGACGCTGCACCGGCTTTAGTCCGTCGCGAACGTCAGGAATGGCGCGGTCCTGAATAATATATTTGGAATAGCGTCCAAAGCGGTCGCCTACGACCTCTTCCAGAAACGCTGGCAAAAACTGTTCCAGGATTGTCATGCTTTTTTCGCTCCTATTCCTCGTATTCCGTAAAATCTACATTTTCTACAATCCATCGTTTACGCGGGTCCACTTTATCTCCCATCAGCGTCGATACCCGCTTCTCCGCTTTGGCCGCATCTTCGATTTGCACTTGCAGCAGGGTGCGCGATTCCGGATTCATCGTCGTTTCCCATAATTGGTCCGGATTCATCTCGCCAAGCCCTTTATAGCGCTGCAGCTCGAATTGCTTGCCGAATTCCTTCAAATAATTTTGCAGCTGCTCATCCGTCCAGGCGTAACGTATCGTCTCCAGCTTGCCGGATTTTCGCGATATTTTGTAGAGCGGCGGCTGGGCAATATAGACACGTCCGGTATCGATCAGCGGTTTCATGTACCGATAGAAGAAAGTAAGCAGCAGCACTTGAATATGCGCGCCGTCTGTATCCGCGTCGGTCATAATGATGATTTTATTATAGTTGCACGATTCCGCATCAAATTCAGGGCCGATCCCCGCCCCGATGGCCGCGATAATCGCTTTATATTCATCATTTTTCAAAATATCGATCAGCTTGGCCTTTTCCGGATTCATCGGCTTGCCTTTAAGCGGCAGGATCGCTTGGTATTTGGAATCCCGCCCTTGCTTGGCGGAACCGCCGGCCGAATCGCCTTCGACAATGAACAGCTCATTGCGGGTAAAATCTTTCGATTGCGCCGGCGTCAGCTTGCCGCCCAGATTCGAGCTTTCACTCTTTTTGCGGCCGCTGCGAATTTCTTCCCGCGCTTTGCGCGCCGCTTCTCTGGCCTTGGAGGCTTGCACCGCTTTTTTCAGCAGCATTTGGGCCACTTGCGGATTTTCCTCCAAAAAGACTTGCATTTTTTCCGTTACAATCGCATCTACCGCACTTCTTGCCGTCGCGCTTCCGAGCTGATCCTTCGTCTGGCCGACAAATTCCACGTCGCCCATTTTGACGTTAATGACCGCCATCATGCCTTCGCGCAGGTCGTTGCCGTCCAGGTTTTTGTCCTTTTCCTTGAGCATCGCAGCTTTGCGGGCATAATCGTTCATGACGCGCGTATAGGCCGTTTTAAAGCCGGTCTCGTGCGTACCGCCGCCGCGCGTAGGAATCGAGTTGACAAAGGAGGCGATCGTCTCTGTATAGCCATCATTATATTGCAGTGCAACCTCTACCTCGATATCCTCGCGTTCTCCTTGAAAGTGAACGACATCATGGAGCACCGTTTTGTCTTCGTTTAGAAACTGCACAAACTGCTTCGCTCCGCCTTCATAATGGAACACGTCCTGCTTGCCTGCCCGCTCGTCTTTTACCGTCACCTTCAGCCCGGAATTGAGAAAAGCGATCTCCTGCAGCCTTTCGGCAAGCGTCTCGTAGCTTAACGAAATATTGCCATGAAAGACGCGCTTATCCGGCTTGAACGTAACCTTCGTTCCGGTCCGGTTCGTATTGCCGATGACCTCCAGCCCCGTCACCGGCTCGCCAACATGCTCTTTACCCTGCTCGTCGACCCAATATTCAAACCGCTGCTTATGTATTTTTCCGTCGCGGGATATTTCGACCTCCAGCCACTCGGACAGCGCATTCGTAACCGAAGCACCGACGCCGTGAAGACCGCCGGATTTTTTGTAGCCGCCGCCGCCGAATTTTCCGCCCGCATGCAATATAGTAAAGACGACCTGCGGTGTCGGAATGCCTGTCTTATGCATCCCTGTCGGGATTCCTCGTCCATTGTCACGAACCGTTACCGACCCGTCGCTATGAATCGTTACATCAATGGCAGAACAATATTTTGCCAAATGCTCATCGACGGCGTTGTCGACGATCTCCCAGACGAGATGATGCAGTCCCGAGCTGCTCGTACTGCCAATATACATCCCGGGTCGTTTACGTACAGCGGTCAAACCCTCCAACACCTGTATGTCGCCTTCATCGTAATTGCGATTGTTTGTCGAAGAAGCGCCACCCGCAAACAGATCCAACTGCTCAGTCATACACGTCCTCCTAAAATTGATTGTAACTGTACCTTGACCATGCACGGCCTGGCCTGGCATGGCCTGGCCGGCATAACGTCAAAGCTGACAGCCATTTGTCCATTATACACGATGAACACATGTTCGGCGCAAGTTCTTTTGCACGCCGCTTCAAGCTATTTTAATTCAAGATGTCCTGTTTCGTAAAGACAGTGAACGAAACGATTAGCGCGGCAGCCGCCCAAACCGTCAGCGTCGCCAATGAAAAGCCGAGTGTCATCCCTTCGATCGGCGGCGGCGATCCGGCCAAATATCCTGTCATATTAATATTGACGGAAAATAAATATTTAGCACTTTGCCAAGAGGATGACATGTTGGCCAGTATAGTGCCGGCGATGACCGCCGCCATCATCGTCACGATGCTTGCGGAGGTGCTGCGGATGAGCACAGACACCATCAGCGCAATCGCCGCGACTACCATCTGGGCAAACCAGATCAGCCCTGCCTGCATCAAAATATAGAGCCACTGCGGAACTGCATGGACATAAGTGCTGTCCACATTAGATCCGCTTATTGAAAATCCGGTAAAGATCGGCATCTGCCATCCCCCATATCCAAAGATGGCGCCTGCAATAAGATAGCATAGAATGCCGCTCGCGACAATGATTAAGGATACATAAAATGTGAGTGCGATCCATTTACTTAATAAAATCTTCCATCTGCGCACCGGTCTGGTAAGCAGCATTTTGATCGTGCCTGTGGTGCGCTCGCCGGAAATCAAGTCGGAAGCGATCGCCAGTACGAGCAGCGGATAGAACAGCGTCACCGAATTGGCCATAAAGCCGCGCGTAAACGTTACACCGTCCGGCGTAGTCGGATTTACATCATGATCCAAATAATACTGCAGCTGCTGTACGGCAATTCTTCTGAATCGCTTCCACTCCTCCGGGACGCGGTCACTGGAAAGCGCATTCTGATAATCGTTAATTTGCTGCAAGGTTTGATTGCGCCAGTCGCTAAATTTCTCCCGGTTATTTTCAGCTACTTTCATTTGAGCGTATGTAAAAATCGGGATCAGCACCAACAGCACTAAAATGACGACATAAAACCGCTTTTTTCTCCAAATTTTCAACGTCTCGTTCTGAATGAGCGGCAGCAATCTATTCAATGCTTTCTCCCTCCGTCATGTTCAGAAATAATTGCTCCAGCGTCGGCGAAATATGCTGAACACTTCTTACCCCAATACTGGCCTGAACAGCCATCTTCACTACTTCTGGGATGCGCTGCTCGGGCATCACAGTGACGACCGGCTGCTCCATTGCCGCCAGCAGGCTCTCTTCAATTCTGTGTTCCCCATCTACAACAAATCGAATCTCTTTATCACTACTGAGCAGCTCGCGTCCCGCCTCCGGCTGATCGAATTGCCAGACTACATAATCCCCTGCCTGAGCGACAAGCTCCTCTACTGTACCGACTGCAAGCACTGTGCCACGGCTGATGATCGCTACCCGGTCGCACATTAATTGAATTTCACTAAGCAAGTGGCTGGAAATAAATACGCTCATCCCCTGATCGGCCAGCATGCGCACAAATTCGCGCAGCTCCTTGATCCCTTTCGGATCAAGGCCGTTGGTCGGCTCGTCCAAAATAAGCAGCCTTGGACGACCCAACAGCGCCTGCGCGATGCCAAGCCGCTGCCGCATGCCAAGCGAGTAAGTCTTCACCTTGTCATGGATCCGCTGATCAAGACCGACAATCTCCACCACTTCTTTAATCCGCGCCGTATCGATCCCTTCCTGCATCCGGGCAAATTGCTCAAGGTTTTCCCAGCCGGTCATATAGGTGTAGACCTCAGGGTTTTCTACGATACAGCCGATATGCCGCAAAGCTTGCTCCGGTTCCCGGTCAATGTTAAAGCCGCATACCTCAATCGTCCCGGCCGTCGGTTTGATGAGATCCACAAGCATCCGGATCGTCGTCGTCTTGCCAGAGCCGTTCGGCCCAAGAAAACCGAATATTTCACCCGCGTACACATCAAAAGAAACATCATGAATAATTGGCTTGCGGCGAATTTTCTTCTGCACGCCCTTGACATGCAATACAACATCCTTCATAACAACGTCCAGCCTCCCACATGCAAAATTCCTTGTCGCCTTCAATGAAGCGCTTGAACAATCCTTGCCGCAATTTGCGCATAGCCTTCATGATTCGGGTGAAAATGATCGGAAGACAAATAGTCGCTAATGGTCGCTTCGAATAAATCGAAGGTCGGCACCATCATCATATTCGGGTAGCGATGCACCATCGCGTAAGCTTGCTCATTCCATTGTTGAATAGTCAAGCTCCCTTCACGCAGCTCTTGCAAATCGTAAAACGGATTGTACAAGCCGACATAGACGATCTTTGCATCCGGATTAATTTCGGCCAGTTCCTGGGTTACCGTCTCAAATCGCTTGAGCCCGTCGGCCAGCCGCTCCTTCAGCTGCGCTAAATCAACCACTCCTGCAGCACTGCTGGCATTCGTCCCTGCAGCAAGCTGAAAGAGATCATTGCCGCCAATCGTAAACAAAATCAAATCGGACTGGGACAACGCATAATGGTACCCTTTGTCCCCCTTCAGCAGTTCGGCCAGCCGATCGGCGCGCATGCCGTTAATCGCCAGATTGTTCGTCAGCTGCACCTTCTTATCCAGCTTATCCGACAGCATCGCGATCACTTGTTTAACATAGCCTTCGCCGGTCGCATCGCCGGTTCCCTTCGTCAAGGAATCGCCGATAGCGGTTACGCGAATCGTATCGCTTGTTGCGAGCCGTCCCTGCTCCTCTGTCGTCGTGCTGCTCAAATCTCCGCTATAGCTGCTCGCTTGCGGCCATAGCATATCTTTGACCGCATAAGCAAAACCGGTCAGCATCAACAGTGTTGACAATACTGCCGCAATACTAACTCCCCTCCATAGCTTTGTCGATGTTTGCTTCATCCTGCCCCTTCTCCTCCTTTATCTAAACCCCCATGGCATCTTACCAATAAAATAATCGTTTCACAGGCAATTTGCAAATCAAGCGCGCTGAAAGTTCACTAATTGCAAAAGGCTGCCCGGAAGATTCCCTCCGGACAGCCCCATCATTTCCTAATATTTAATTGACAAGCATGCCGCCGCCTGGCGCGCCATCTCGCGCGCCTCCTCCGCGGACCCAGCAGTACTAAGCGCAACGGCCATCCTGCGTCCCGGCTTCGTAACCGGCTTGCCGAATATGCGCACCTGTGTGTACGGTATGGCCAGTGCTTCCTCTACCCCGCATATTTCAAATTGCTCCGACTCGCGATCCGCCTTCAAGGTGTGGGACGCTCCCGGCGCAAGCAGCCTGACCGCCGGAATCGGGAAGCCGAGGATCGCGCGGACATGCAGCGCAAATTCCGACAAATCCTGCGTAACCATCGTTACCATCCCCGTATCGTGCGGCCGTGGCGATACTTCGCTGAACAGTACGCCTGATGAAGTCAAAAACAGCTCTACCCCATAAATGCCGTAGCCGCCCAGTGCGTCTGTAATCGTCTTGGCAATCGCCTCCGCCTCGGAAATTTGCCGTTCCGACATTTGATGCGGCTGCCAGGACTCGATATAATCCCCGTCCTTCTGCACATGTCCAATAGGTGCGCAATAAGTCGTTCCGGAGACCGAGCGAACCGTCAGCAGCGTAATTTCCGATTCGAACTGGATAAACCCTTCCACGATAATTCGCTGTTTTTTCGCTCTGCCGCCTTCCATTGCATAATGCCAGCACGCCTCAATCTCGCTCTCTGTGCGGCATACGCTTTGTCCTTTGCCTGACGAGCTCATAATCGGCTTAATCACACAAGGCAGGCCAAGCTCGTCGACTGCCGCGCGCAGCTCGTCCAGCGAATCGGCAAAACGATACAGCGCAGTCGGCAGGCCAAGCGTCTCAGCAGCGAGACGGCGGATGCCTTCGCGATCCATTGTCAATCTCGCGGCACGGGCGGTCGGGATGATGCGGAACCCTTCACGCTCCAGCTCCACTAATGTATCCGTAGCAATCGCTTCAATTTCCGGAACGATCAAATCCGGCTGCTCCGCCAAAATAATCTGGCGCAGCGCAGCGCCGTCCAGCATATCAATAACATGGGCGCGATGCGCAACCTGCATCGCGGGCGCATGGGCGTAGCGGTCGACAGCAATCGTCTCTACCCCCAGCCGCTGTGCTTCGATAATGACTTCTTTGCCCAGCTCGCCCGAGCCGAGCAGCATTAATTTACGCAGCATAACAAGAAGAACCTCCAAGGAATGTTTTTCTTCCATTGTGGAGGTTCTTCCGCCAAATTGCAATCTAATTTTGTCAGGCGGTGCCGAGTCTGTCTTATGCGGACAGGAAGCGGTACTGCGCTTCAATAAGCCCGTTATAAGTGCCGCCGTAACGAATAAGCTCCTCATGCGTGCCTTGCTCGACAATTCGGCCATGGTCGAGCACGATAATGCGATCGGCATTGCGGATCGTCGACAGCCGGTGCGCTACGATGAAGGAAGTCCGGCCTGCAAGCAGCCTCTTGAGCGCTTCCTGGATTCTCAACTCCGTCTCGGTATCGATGCTTGCCGTCGCTTCGTCCAAAATAAGCACCTTCGGATCGGCGAGCAATGCCCGAGCGAAGGAAAGCAGCTGCCGCTGTCCCATCGACAAAATGTTGCCCCGCTCCTCAACCTGGGTGTCATAGCCATCCGGCAAATTCATAATAAAATCATGGGCATCGACGGCCTGAGCCGCCTTCACAACCTCATCATCCGTAGCGTCCAGACGGCCGAAGCGGATATTGTCCCGGATCGTTCCCGAGAAAATAAAGGTATCCTGCAAAACAACGCTGACTTGCGAGCGGAGGCTTTCCAGCGTGACGGTGCGAATATCAATGCCGTCCACCTTCACCGCTCCCTCTACCGGATCGTAAAACCGGCTGAGCAGGTTCATAATTGTACTTTTGCCCGAACCGGTATGGCCGACAAGCGCAATCGTCTGCCCTGCTTCAGCGTGCAAGGATATGCCCTTCAGCGCCTGGCGCCCCTTCTCGTATTCAAACACAATATTTTCAAAAGAGACATCGCCTTTAATCGGCGGCAGCACAATTGCTTCCTCCAGCTCGCCAACGGTCGGCTTTTCATCGATAAACTCAAAGATTCTCTCCGAGGACGCCATCGCAATCAACAATTGCGCGTACATCTGTCCCAAGCGGTTGATCGGGTCCCAGAAGTTGCCGACATAGTTGGCAAAGCCGACGAGTACTCCGACTGTAATAGCACTAGTCTGAATCAAATACGATCCATACCAGAACAAAATCAGTGTGCCGACTGCCGATGTTACTTCAATGATTGGACCGAAGGCCTGGTTTAGCGCAGATGCTCTATGCCAAGCTTTGACGTTAATGTTGTTCACATGATTAAAAAAGCTGAAATTCGCTTTTTCCTGTGTATAAGCTTGCGTTACGCGCATCCCTTGAATACATTCGTTCAAGTGCGCATTGATGCGGGATTGCTTCATCCGCACATCCTGCCAGGCGGAGCGGATCCGCTTGCGCAGCGCGGTCGAAACGACGAACATAAGCGGAACTGTAATCATAATCGCCAAACCGAGCTTGAAATTCCATACGAGCAAAATGATGACAATGCCGACCAATTGCACGCAATCCATCAGCAGGTTGACAACGCCATTCGTAAACAGATCCTGCAAGGCATTAACGTCGTTGGTAACCCGCACAAGCACCGATCCGGCCGGGCGCTTGTCAAAAAAACGGAAGGAAAGCTTCTGGATATGATTGAACAAATCTTTGCGCAAATCATAGATGACGCGCTGCCCGATAATATTTGTATACTTGATTCGGACCGTATTCGCGATCCATTGAATAATATAAAGCACGATCATCAGCCCGGCATACAGATACAGCTTGGTCAGGCTCGGGTCGACGCCTTTGGGCGGCGATATCGCCTGATCGATGGCCAGTATGATGAGTGCGGGGATCGCCAGCCGCGTAGCGGTCCCCACCACCATCATAAGCATAATCGGCAAAAGCTGCTTGTAATATGGCTTCATATAGTTGAACAAGCGGCCGATTTGCGCCCAGTTAAACGGTTTCTCAATAACCTCGTCGTCCTTGTAAATAAATCGTTCGCGATTGTCGGTGCGAACCGATTGCTGCTCACTCACTGTGCGACCCTTCTTTCCGCTCCGGTCCTGTCAGCAGCTGCTGCTACAGCCGGTCTGTCAGCGTATTGAATATTGTAGGTGTCCTGATACGGGCCTGGTACGTTAATTAGCACATCATGCTTGCCGCGCTGAACGACATGCCCTTTATCCAGCACTAAAATTTCATCCGCATGGCGCAAGGAGGAAATCCGGTGCGCAATGATGAACGTCGTCCGGCCTGCCATCACTTCCTTGAAGCCAGCCTGAATCTCATGCTCAGTCTCCATATCGACTGCGCTTGTAGCGTCATCCAGTATAAGAATACGCGGATTGATGATCAATGCCCGAGCGATCGCGATCCGCTGCTTTTGTCCGCCTGACAGCCCCATTCCCCGCTCGCCGACGACAGTCGCGTAGCCTTCAGGCATTTCCATAATAAAATCATGCGCCTTGGCGAGCTTTGCTGCGTGAATGATCTCTTCCATCGTTACATCTTTTTTGCCATAGGCAATGTTGTCGCGAATCGAACATGAGAACAGGAATGTTTCCTGAAAGACGGTAGCGATATGCGAACGCAGGCTTTCCAGCTTTATATCGCGAATATCGATGCCGTCGATTGAGATCGTGCCTTGCTGGACGTTGTAGGCGCGCATCAACAGTTGAATGACGGTTGATTTGCCCGAGCCAGTGCCCCCCAACAAGCCGATCACCGTTCCCGGAGGCGCATCCAGCGTCAAATCGGCGATAGCCGGCGACTTGTCGGCATAGTTAAAGGTAACTTTGTCAAAGCGCACATGGCCTTTCATATTGTTCTCATCCAGTTCGATTGCATCCGGCTTATCCTTGATGTGAATGTATTCATTAAGCAGTTCGGTCAAGCGTTCTCCCGACGCCTTTGATTGTGTATAGTTGTTGATATGGAAGCCGATTCCCCACATCGGTCCGATAATGTACCATATCATACTGAAGAAGGCTACCAGTTCGCCAAGTGTCAGCGATTTGTTAATGACGAGCGTGCCGCCGACAACGAGCAGAATAACGACACTGATGCTGGCCAGCAGTTCCATAACCGGGAAAAACTTGGCCCACAGGCCAGAAGCATGAATTTGATTCCGCTTGTACGCTTCGCTGCGAAGCGAAAACTTATCCATCTCGTAGGGCTCTCTCGCGAAAGATTTAACTGTACGCACGCCTGTAATATTTTCTTGGACGGATGTCGTCAGGTTGCTCATCGCCTGCCGCATTTCGCGGAAGGCCGGATGGATCAGCTTCTCGAAGCGCAGCGCTGTAATGACAAGGAGCGGCATTGCCACCAATGTAATTAAAGTCAGCTGCCAATGAATCGAGAACATCATTGCTGCACCGAACACAACCATCAGTATCATGTTCAAAATTTGGGCAAATCCAAAACCGATAAAGTTCCGAACCGCTTCCAAATCCGCCGTCAGGCGCGACATCAGGTCGCCTGTGCGCGCAGTATCGTAATACTGAAATGACAGCGTCTGCAGCTTCTCATAGCAAGCATTGCGCAGACGGAAGGCTACGCGGTTGCCGAGCTGGCCGCCAAAGAAGCCATGCAGAAATTGCATCGTGCCTTTCAACAAAACAACGCCAACGACGGTCAATGACAAAACAGGCACCAGATCGAAATTAAGCGGCAAAATGACTTTGTCGATCAGGTAGCGGAGCAAGTTAGGATACACAAGCCCCAGTGCGGTCGCGCATATTAAAAATAAGATCGATGCGACCAATCTTTTGCGTTCAGGCCAATAATACGGCTTCAATTGCCTAAAGACTTCCAAAGGTTCCCTCTCCCCAGTCGTGCCATATTGTGAACATGAATGAATATTAACAGCATCACTACACTTCGGCAAACAACGAACAATCGCGAATAGATGGCAATTAACGCTTACTTTCCCATCTTGACGAAAGGATGCGGGTTATTCTTCGTAATAGTCGAAATCGATGCCAAAAGATACGTTTTCCTCGGTTTTTGCACTTTTGACAATTAATTTTGCACGATATTTTTTCACTATTTTTTTGCTTATACGAAACATATTCCCCATACAAAAAAGGTGCCCTCAGGCTGCAAAATTCACCCCTGAAGACACCTTTCTTTTTACTTCTAAATTTCCGCCAACGCTGCACTTAACCGCTGCAGCTCAACCACATCAGCATCGCCGCTGAGCGATCGCACGCGCCCCTCTACAAAAACGGCAATATCGCTGCGCAATTGCGCACTGCTTTCGTCAACGGTCGCCTGCCATAATTGCGCATAACGCTGCTGCCACTGCTGCTCGGCATTCGCCAGCCAGCGCTGCAGCGGTTCCAGCAGCTCGGCTTCCAGCGCGCTGCGCAGCGCCGCCTTTCCTTCGCCTTCAAAGAAATGGCGCGGCGATTTGAAGCGGCTCCACAGCCATTTGGCATCAATGCGCTCCGCCTGCCATGCCGCAAAGCTTTCAGGTGCTTCCAGCCCCGAACGGCTGAATGGCGCCGCAGTAAAGCCCGGTAAGAGCTCAGCGACTTCTTGCAGCTGTTCGGCATATTTTTGAGCCGCCAGCTTGAGCAGCGCATTGTCCAGACGCAGTGAGGTGGCTTCCAGCTCCTGCGAGAGCTCGATCTGCAGCAGACGCTGCAATTCCAGCCATGCCGTCCACAACGCTTTACGCATATCGCGCCCGTCATCCTGCAATACAGACGGATTAAAAGCAAAATTGTAATGATCGCCAAACCGGTACTGCACCCGCTGAAGAACGTAGTGCAGCAGCTCCTTCAGCTCTTGCTCCAGCTGAGCATTGGCGCTTGCGGAGGTCATCTTGTCGAGCAGCTTGCTTGCATCATCCGCATACTTCAACAGGCGCTCCCGCTCCGCTTCGCGCGTGGCCGCATCGCCGGAGGCGGCGGCCAGCCAGCCGCTAATTGTCCCCCGTACCCGCTCCAGCTCCTGCTGAGCGGCTGAAACAGCCATTTGCCCCAAATCGCCCTGCGTAAAGGACATAAACGCCGACTCAAAGCCGTCAATGCCTGAACGCTCCCGCAGCGTTTGGTCCCCTGCAAGTTTGCCTTCTAAAGCTGCTAAACTGGAAACCGGGAACATCCGCGGAAAACGAATGCCGTGCTGCTGCAAATTGCGCTCCACGTGCGCAAGCACTCCCTGCAGCTCTTCCTCGTCTTCTGCCAAATCTGCCGCATTTACGATGAAGAACATTTTATCCAACTCAAATTGATCCTTCACGCGGCCAAGCTGCAGCAGAAACTGACGATCCGCCTGCGAAAAGGCATGGTTGTAATAGGTGACAAATAAAATGGCATCCGCATTTTTAATGTAATTGAACGCCACACCGGTATGGCGGGCATTGACCGAATCCGCTCCCGGCGTATCCACCAGAACGATTCCCTGGTCAGTCAGCGCATTTTTATGATGCAGCTCTATTTCACTGACAAAGCAAGAGCGCGACTCCTCTGCGACAAACCGGCGATACTCTTCCCCGTCAGTCGTCAGGCGCTGCCCCAGCTGAGCATGATGATCAGCCCAGCCTTGCGCGGCGGCCTTCAAAAAGCTGTAGTGCGGCCGCCCTCCTGCGTGAATGCCGTCCGGCGAGAGCTTGCCGATCGCCTGCAGCAGCTGCTGCTCATTCAGGCTATCCGCCTCTTCGCCTAACAGTTTCAGTGAATATTTCAGGTCGTCGATCATCGTTTCACGCGACTTCATAACGACTACTGCCGAATGATGCGGATGCTCCTCTGTCGGCGGCACGATGCGATTGACCGCTGCCGTTGTCGGATTCGGCGAAACTGGCAGCACGCCCTCCCCGAGCAGTGCATTGGCAAGCGACGATTTGCCGGCGCTAAAAGCGCCAAACAAGGCGATCGTAAAACGGCTGGCCTGCAAGCGCTCTGCCTTCTCCCGCATCGCTTGCACCGTCAGATCCAGCGCTTCATAGCCGGACAATAACGACGCAGCCCTCTGTAGGCGGGCTGCCGCCTCCCGCTGGGGCGCCAGCGCGTCTCCCTTCGCAAATGCATCCCGCTGTCCCGATGGCGGCGTATGACGCTGTGTTCCTTCCGCAACTGCAAGCGTAATCGGAACCGCTGCCGCCTGACCGTCTTGTATAGAAACTTCTGATGCTTGAGTTACTTGAGTTGCTTGAGTTGTTTCAGCTGCGCTGGAAGACTCCTTCTTCGGCGATACCGGCTTCGGCAGCTCAGGCCGCGGCACAGATGGCGGCATTAGCAGCTCAAACTGCGCTTTGTAAGCGATCATACGCTGATCGAGTGCAGCCAGCCGCTCTGAAGCCCCAGCCTGCGCACGGAGCGCGTTAAGCTCAGCTTGGGCAGGGGCGGCGGCAGTCTGTGCGGCTGCTGCGGCACGCTGCGCAAGCTGCTCGATCCAGCTTAAGGAACGCTTGCGGTACAGTTCCTTCAAGTCTGCAGACAGCTCCCGGCAATAATTCATTGTATATTCATTGCCGAACACGGCGCCTGCCTTTACATGGCTGAGAAACCAGTCGTCTTGGGCTTCCCAATGAATAGTCGCTTTGAGCTCCGCTTCCAGCGAGTCGTCTTTCCAGCCGACTGCAGCCGCCGCCTTGCGCAGCAAATCATTGAGGTGCCACTCGATCCCGGCAGCGGCCTGGGCTGCAAAATCATCGCCAAACAGCGCCAAACGCCGCTCCTGCTCGGCTAAAGTTTTAGCTCCGGCAAAAAACAGTCCCGCTTTAAAGCCCGGCTTGCGGCTCTCAAGAAAAGAGTGCGCCAGTTCCCGTGTCGTGGCCGGGATAATGTTCGCATTATCGAGCAGCTTGCGCGTCTCCCGCAGCAGCTCCTCCTGCAGCTGCTCGCCTTGCGATGAATAGGAGGCCAGCTGCGCTTCTAAATCAGCAATAGCAGTGCGCAGCCGCTGCAGCTCCTCTTCGCCGCCTGCTGCTGCGATGAGCTGCTCCCGTTCGTCCGCCGCCTGCTCCTCCTGCCATTTCAAATGCCGTTCGACCAAAAAACGGGCCGAATCATATACACTGCATATCGAGAGCGGCTTGCGGCGAACGGCCAGCTCCGTCAGCAGGCGCTCCAGCTTTCCCCATTCCGAGCCTGGGTGATGAGGTTGACGAAGAGATAAATAAATGATGCCTGCCGGCTCAAGATGCCAATTGGCGAAGCCTTCTTCCACGCTGGCGCGATATTGCTCAAGCGAAAGCTCGCCTTCGCGGTGCTTGTCGATTTGATTGACAATCAAATAGAGCGGTTTTCCCCAGTCCTTCAGCTGCTTGGCGAATGTGAAGTTGATTTCAGACTGGACATGGTTATAGTCCATAACATAGAAAACGACATCCGCCATATGAAGCGCAGACTCCGTTGCCGCGCGGTGGGCATCGTCAGTCGAATCAATGCCTGGCGTATCCAGCAGTACCGTATGGTTGCCGAGCCGCGGAATCGGATAAGTAATCGTAACAAAGCGAACAGATTCCCCATCCGCACAATATTCATCCAGACGATCAAGCGGAACTTCCTGCGACTCCATCTTTCCCGATTTTTGCCGGGCAATGACCGCCCGCGGCTCGCCATTTGCGATTGAGACAACATTGGCACTGGTCGGAATTGGGCTGGAAGGCAGCAGCTTCTCCCCGCACAGCCGATTGACCAATGTCGATTTTCCTGCTGAGAAATGTCCGCAAAAAGCAACCGTCAGCCGTCCTGCGGCCAGCTTCTCCCGCAGCTCGCCGAGTCGTCCTGCATTGTCTCCGTCGCCGGCCTGCTTCATTTGAGCAGCAAGCTTCTCCAGCGCGCCGTCAAGCGGGTGAACCAAGGTTTCCACTACAGACTTGCTCATTTCTACTCTCCCCATCTCTTCCCATTCATCGTACTGGCAGACAATGCGAATGAAGGCTGAACATAAACGTTCAGCCTGCACATTTTGTCCTATTTATGCCGTCTCTACTGACGGCAGGCAAATTTCAAATACTTCGCCATGCTGCAAAATCGTTACGTTGCGCTCTTTTTCACGCATGACTACAACCTCAGGCTTCAGACGCATGCGCTCGATATATTGTTCAGGCACGTCGCCTGCATCGCTTACCGTAACGCCCTCTACAACCTTTTCTTCATTATCGCTAGGCGGCGCTTCCATAACCTGCTCGTAAATATCCGAGAATAAACCAAAGTCCTTCGTGTAAACAGAAATACATCTCATCGATCGTTCATCCTTTTCGTTTTAATTTGGTGTCGTTTTCCTTAGACTTTCGAATTGAGGCTGGTTTCATTCGTCGCTGTCCTTCTTTGCAAATATCGAGCAGCGGACAAACCGGGCATGCCGGGTTTTGAGCCTTGCAGTGATATCGACCGAAAAAGATTAACCGATGGTGCGTTTCTGTCCACATGTCCTTCGGCACTAGCTTCATCAGCTTCTTCTCCACTTCAAGCACACTATCATCGGCTTTGGCCACGCCTAGGCGCTTGGAAACCCGATCCACATGGGTATCTACCGCGATGGCCGGAACGCCAAATGCATTCGATACGACGACATTAGCTGTTTTGCGGCCGACGCCGGGCAGTTTGGTCAATTCTTCATGCGTTCGGGGAATTTGACCCTCATATTCATCAATGAGTATGCGGCAAAGCTTCTGAATGTTCGCAGCTTTTGTGCGAAACAATCCGATGCGCCGTATATCCAGCTCCAATTCATCCAGCGGTACAGCCAAATAATCTTCCGGCGTGCGATATTTTTGAAATAATGTCGCCGTCACTTTATTTACTGTCTCATCCGTGCATTGTGCCGACAACAGCACTGCTATCGTCAGCTCAAAAGGATTACTGTGGTTTAATTCACAGTGCGCGTCTGGATACATGTCACCGATGACTTGCAAAATATGATCCATTCTTTCCTTTGCTTTCAACCGCACTCTCTCCCCTATATGGGCATTCGTTTCAAAGTGTAGCGAAAAATGTCACAATAATCAACAATATAAAGCGTTTACATTGTGATAAATAAATAAATTCTCGCTTTTTTTTTATTTCTTTTGCTGCAAGCGGCATTTGGCGCATAAATTTTTCCATTTTGAGCACTTTTTTATGCGTCTTAGATGCTATTGCGGACCGTATGAGGCTGTCGATTAATTATGGACATCTGTAAGCGCCGGCGAAGCGGGCATGAGCGGACCGAAGGAGGCTTTCGATTAATTGTGGACATCTATAATCGCGGGGGAAGCGGGCATGAGCGGACCGTAGATCCGTTATCTGTGAACAAATGTGCCCAAACGAGTGGTCCACGGACCGTGGTTCCGTTATTTGCCTCAAACCGCCGCGAAAACCTGGCAAAACCCGCAAATAACGGATCGTGTGTCCGCGAAACCTCCGAATGAGCCGGTTTTCGACCCAATAACGGATCGTATGTCCGCACGACTCTAGCCGCTGCTCAAAAACACGGGTTTGAAGCTGGAAAAAACCTGCCCCCGCAACAGCGGAAGCAGGCTGACTCATTTTAAGCGGTTTTTACAATCTCATAGATAACGCCTTGATACATATAAACCTGCAAAGCGTCGTTATCTTTTAATTGACTGATTGAGATCGATGCGCCATCGGCTGTCGTCACCTTCACATTCGGCGCAACCCGGAATTTATAGTTTTCATCGTTCAGGTTGCTTCGTTTGAAGGACAGCTCGCCAGCGGCTGCATCGTACTTCCAAAACTTGCGCGACTCGCCGTAGCTCACATTAATTTGCGTCTGGTTCGAACCTGTCCGCACTTCTACCCGGTCGCCAACTTTGAGAGTGCTTGCTGCCACGGTCGAATCGCCAATTTTAACTACTGTATTCAACTGGTTTAACGGAATCTCAACTGCTTCGCCGCTGTATGTCGTCACATTGAGCTTATCGGCAGTGACAGCAGTCACTTGGCCAGGCTTGACGATCACCTTTTTGATCGCAAATGGCGAGTTGCCGGCATAAATGACGCTGATGACTTGTCCGGCAGTCAAATTGCTCAGGTCGATTTTTTCTTCTTTTTCGTTATAGATCTCAAATGCAGCGACAGGAAGCTCGCTAATGACGGAATTAGCGCCCTTCACGCGCAGCTTTCGCGCGGCTGTATCAACCGAAGCAATTTCATACTGCTTGCTGGAGTGAACCTGCAGCATAACGACTTTATCCTGCTCGCCGTTCAATAAGGCGGAAATCGTATCGCCAATTTTCACATCGCTCAGGGTAGCGTTGGTCTTGCCTTGAATTTCAACACCCGGATATTGCAAGCCGATTGTAAATTTCGAGCCATTTGTCAGCGCCAGCGTCATTTGTCCGGACGTGCCGCCGGTAATCGCCGTCACTTGACCCGTATATTTGTAGACCAGCTCGAGGAATACCGCTTTATTGTCCGTATAGCCGACAGACACTCTGCGGTTTTTGATGAGCAGCGGCGCAGCTCCGTTAAGCGCTATTGTCGATCCCGAATTGGAGATCCGTGTATTGTCGGACAGCTGGACAGACAACGGAGCGTTTGTAGCTTCATCGTAGATGCTCAGCACCTTCAGCTTCTCATCATAATTGAGGATGACTGCGCCGTTGACGACTTTTATTTTCCGGTTCGTCGCCTTGACCGCTACAACTTGCTCTTTCTCGTTCAGCGTCACTTCGATTTCGTCGCCGGGAACAAGATCAGTCAGTGTAGCATTGCTCATGCCTTCAATCTGCACATTTACCTGGTCGGCAACATATTTGGCGATCAAATCGCCGTTCAGCTTAAATTGTATTGACTTGCCTACCACTGCCGATTCAAATTGACCGCGGACCGTCGTACTGGTACCGGTGGTAAGCTTTGTAATTTTGGTCACAATACTTTCCTTCACTTCAAAGGATATAGTATCGCCCACGACTAGCTGCTCCCAATTCGTCAATACTCGTCCTTGCCAAATAATATCGACGGCATTGGACATTTTATACGTTTCCTCGGCGCCCGCTTCATTCGTCACCTTTAATTCCGATGCGCTGATCGATTTAATTGTGCCTTTGGCCGATTTATTAACAGGGGCCGATTGCACATTAATCGATACAATCTCCGGCTTGTCACGATAAGTGTCGCGGACAATTTCCACCTTGCTGTTCACTTCGAGCGATGAGATCGGAACTGCGGCGCCCGCCGAATCTTTAATAACAAGCGATCCCCCGTAATTTAGTGTAATCGGATTCGGATCATTGTCTTTGGCAATCCAGATCACATTGGAGTCGGCAATGACGCGTGCGATCGTACCGTTCATCTTTTCGACTTTAGGCTGGTCGCCAAGCTGCTCGACATACAGCACTTTGCCCTCGCTGTCGCTGATAAGCATGATGTCCGTATGCGCATCCAGCTGGCTGAGACTCACTTGCTTCTCTGCATTGATCTTGTAAATAAAGGTATCCGGATTAATCGAATACTCGCGAACTTCCTTATCCTGATACACTGAAATGGATGAATCCTTAATAGCGGTAATGATACCCGTCGACTGCCCTGCATAAGCTACCGGGTAAATGCTCTCCGCCCGGCTAAAAATCGTGGCGATTGAGGCCCGCGTAATCAAGCCCTTCGGATCGAATTTTGTCGGTGTTACACCTTTGATCAAATCCAGCGAAACAGCAGCGTTAATATAGCCGCGATAAGCGTCGCCAATCGCCTGTGCATCTCCGAAATTCGTTACCGACTTCGCCATTTCTTCGGCCTTCTGCTGCTGGCCGATCGCTCTGACAATCAGCTTGGTCACCCATTCTCGCGATGCTTTGCGGGAACCCCACTCGGCATCGCCCGCCGCTTCAGCCGATTTGAACTCAACGTCGCTGTCGATCAATTTCAGCTTAATGGCCTCACCTACATAAGGCTTGGCATAGTTACTCACCTTAAAGGACTCCGGGAAAACATATTCCTGATTGCTTTCCCCCAGCTTGTCCTTGCCGATAAAACGAAGCGCCATAATGACGGCTTCTTGCTGGGAAATATTGTCATTCGGCTTGAATTGCCCGTTATTACCGAGCACAATCTTCTGTGCGCTCAGCTTGGCAATATGCTTCGCAGCCCAGTGCTCGGCAGACACATCAGAAAAGGAGGTAGCCGAGACAGTTGTCTCGGCTCCTGCGGCATGTTGTCCCCAGACAGCTGTACCTGAAAGCAATACAGCAGCGATTGTTACTGATGATAGAGTACGATTCCATTTATTCTGTATCGGCATGTCCGCCTGTTCCCCCTCATTGTTTCTTAAACGGATGCTCCAGCTCAACATGTCCCATCAAGCTTTCGACAGCTTCGCCGTCGACCAAAATATTCAGAGAGGTTACCTCTTCGAATTGGAACATTGTTTTTTGGATCGCATCCACAGCAAGCACCTCGCCAGAAGAGCCCAGCCTTGCCTCATCCGGCATATGGATGTTGAGCTCTGCTGCACCGTTGTCAAATTTGACATTGAGCAATTCAACATTATTCCAAAGTGACATTTTGCCTTCTTCTTTGCTTTGCGCCAAAGCTGCAAAAGCGGCTTTAAGCTTCGTCTCTTCGCTGTCGAAGGAAATTTCGGCATCCTGCTCGATCAGATCAATCAGCTCATCATCAGTGACATACACTTTGATTTGCTGCTTCTCCTGCTGGGCAGCCCCGGCATCCGGCTGCGCCTCAGGTTGTCCGGTTACGCCTGAATTCGTATTCGTCTCAGGCTGCTGCTCAGCATTGCCGGAATTCGCATCCGAATCAGGCTGTTCTTCGCCAGCCGGATTGTCCGGCGTTCCTTCAGCTCCATCTTCTACCTGGCCGCCCGAGCCGGTCACTGCATCCGGCTGAACGAGTTCCTTCTGACCGCATGCCGCAGTCAGCATCACCAACATCATAATAAGTGCGAACAACGTAGTTGAGGTGACATGTCTTTTCATCGAAGCCCTCCTAGCTCACCTTCAAATATTCCTTGATTCCGGCTACTATTTCGCGCGCGATTTCATTTTGCTTCTCTTCGCTGAACATGATTTCCACATCGGTTTTGTTGCTCAGGAAGCCTACTTCAAGCAGCACGGCAGGCATCTTTGTATACTTCGTTACAACGAAGCCCGCTGGCTTTACCTTGCGGTCCTTCAGCCCAGTCGCCTTCAGAAGATGCTTGTGCAGCACATCAGCCAACGCCTTGCTGTTGTCTCTTGTGTAATACGTTTCTGTCCCTGTAGCCGTCGGTGTAGCCTTGTTTCCGTGGACTGAGACAAAAATATCCGCGCCCAAATCGTTGGCGAATTTCGCCCGGTCCATCAACTCCACAAAGGTATCATCCTCGCGTGTAAAATAAGGTTGAATTTGCGGCTCCTGATCCAGCAGCGCTTTGATCTTCAATACAAGCGCCAGATTGAACTCCTTCTCAACTTTGCCATTTGCCGTAGCTCCCGAGTCATGGGCACCGTGCCCCGCATCAATGACAACCTTGAATTTGCCATTGGAAGGCTTGTCCTTTCCAGGAGTAGTTACAGGCGGCGGTACAACTACAGATCCCGGTTCGAGGACGTCCAGCCGGATATAGCCATCCTCCTGCACTATATTGACTGGCGTTTCGGCTGAGAAATCGAGCACGATGCGCACCGTAGTCGGCTTGTCCTTGAAATTGGAGTACCTGATCCCTGTAAACGAAGGATGAGTATCGATCGCAATGGATGATTGTCCGTTCTCCAAATTCGCTGTCAGGCCGCTGTCCATTACAGTATTACGCAAATCAACGACGAAACGTTCCGTATTATGTAATACTTGTGTCTCGATTTTGCTGATGTCACCACTGTATGGCAGGTACACGCTGCTAATGCCGTCAAAAGTAATGGAACTTAGCGTTCCAAGCGCGCCGGCATCATCTGGATTGTGCCCAGTCTCGCCGCTGCCGGTCGAACCTGATCCCTCTTCCGGACTTTTAGGCGACTCCTGCTGATACAAATGGACGGATTGGGTTTCCTTCTCCCAATACACACTCAGTCCCAGCTGCTGGCTTACAAAGCGCAGCGGTACAAGCGTCGTACTCTTGTCCGCAAATGGAGGTGCATCGAGTGTTACTTCCCGATCATTAACGACAGCAGTCTTGCTGTTAAGCGTCAATACAATCTTGTTGCTTCCATTGCTGATATTGACGTTTTTACCGGCCCACTCCACCTTAAATCCGAGACTCTCAGATACGATCCGCACCGGAACAAACGTGTACTGATCCACAAATCGCGGATCAACCGGTGTTTGCAGCCGCTCGCCGTTCAAAAACAGCTTGGGAACGGTTGTCGCGGCCGCCGCGGCTCCACTGCCGGTACCGATAATTAAAGAACATAGCAACGACAACAGCATTACAGCGGTTACAAACTTCTTCATCTTTCACCTCGATGACTGAATTTTTTCGCCTCCAAGAAGGCCTAAACAAGCCGATCCTTACAGACGATTAATTAGACGCTATTTGTCAGAAAAAGTTGCGTTCAGAGGAAAATTGTTCCCATATTTTTTCCCGCAGGCAAAAGGATCGGCACAAAATTCCGCTTTCCGGCAAAGTTCGCGTCTTGGGCAGCAGAGTGTCTCGCAACTCTATAAAACCTTCACCTTAAGAATTAGCCATCAATCGCCCAAATTCCTCTTTTTGTCACAAAAAGATGTATCGTATGGAAAGAAAAAGCCGTCTCGCTGCAGCTCTTTGCACTGCTTTTGAGACGGCTTCGATATTTTGTTGCACTTAAAACCGAAATTAGAATGCGATGCGGCTGGCTTCGTAAGCGGCGATTTTTTCCTCGTGCTTCAGCGTCAAGCCGATATCATCCAAGCCTTGCAGCAAAAATTGGCGGCGGTGCTCGTCAAGATCAAAGGCAATTTCAAGGCCGGCATTGTCCGTAATCTTCTTATTTTCCAAATCAACCGCCAATTGATAGCCTTCTGTTTGCTCAGTGCGCTCGAACAGCTCCTGCACTTGCTCCTCGCTCAGACGAATAGGCAGAATGCCGTTCTTGAAGCAGTTGTTATAGAAAATATCTGCAAAGGATGGGGCAATAACAACTTGGAAGCCATAATCGAGAATCGCCCACGGTGCATGCTCACGGGAGGAGCCGCAGCCAAAATTCGCACGGGAGAGCAAAATGGACGCGCCTTGGTAACGCGGCTGGTTCAGGCTGAAATCTTCGATTACATTGCCTTGCTCATCCCAGCGCCATTCGAAGAAAAGAAACTGGCCGAAGCCGCTGCGCTCGATGCGCTTCAGAAATTGTTTTGGAATAATGGCATCCGTGTCAACGTTAACGCGGTCTACCGGGGCCGTAAGGCCCGTCAATTTTGTGAATGCTTGCATATTGATGAACTCCTTTCAAATTGCCCTCGTTAGACTAGTTCAGCGCCTCGGATTTGACATTCCACTCGCGCACATCTGTAAATTTACCCATAATTGCTGCCGCTGCAGCCATTGCTGGAGATACAAGATGCGTACGTCCGCCGCGGCCTTGGCGTCCTTCAAAGTTGCGGTTCGATGTCGAGGCGCAGCGTTGGCCCGGCTGCAGAACGTCAGGGTTCATGGCCAGACACATCGAGCAGCCAGCATCGCGCCATTCAAATCCGGCTTCGACGAAGATTTTGTCCAGACCTTCTTGCTCCGCTTGGACTTTAACGCGGCCCGAGCCCGGAACTACGATCGCAGTAACGCCTTCGCTTACTTTGTAGCCTTTGGCAATTTCCGCCGCAGCCCGCAGGTCCTCAATACGGCCGTTCGTGCAAGAACCGATAAACACATAATCAACCGCGATTTCGCTCATTGGCGTACCTGGTTTAAGATCCATATATTCAAGCGCTTTTTCCGCTGCTTTACGCTCATTTTCCGTAGGAAGATCGGCCGGATTAGGCACGCTAGACGTAATGTCCGTACCCATGCCCGGGCTTGTGCCCCAAGTTACTTGCGGAATCAGAGAGTCAACGTCAAATTCAACTACAGTATCGTAAGCGGCGCCTTCGTCAGTGCGCAGATCGTTCCAGATCGCTACTGCGCGATCATAATCCGCACCTTTAGGCGCATATTCGCGGCCCTTCAAATAAGCAAAAGTCGTCTCATCCGGTGCGATCAGACCTGCGCGCGCGCCGCCTTCAATCGACATATTACATACGGTCATACGCTCTTCCATCGAAAGAGAACGGATAGCTTCACCGGTATATTCGATTACATAACCGGTAGCGAAGTCGGTGCCGTATTTAGCGATAACACCCAAAATCAAGTCCTTGGCCGTTACGCCCGGCTTGCGGCTGCCGTTAAAGCGGACTTCCATCGTTTTTGGCTTTGCCTGCTGCAGGCATTGCGTAGCCATTACGTGCTCAACTTCACTTGTACCAATACCGAAAGCCAGCGCACCGAATGCGCCGTGCGTAGAAGTATGGCTGTCGCCGCATACGATCGTTTTGCCCGGATGCGTCAGGCCAAGCTCAGGCCCCATAACGTGAACGACGCCTTGGTCAAGGCTGTCCAGGTCATACAAAGTAACGCCGAAGTCTTTACAGTTTTGCGTCAATGTGTCGATTTGCTGCTTGGAAATCGGATCCGAAATATTGTAACGGTCCTTCGTCGGCACGTTATGATCCATCGTAGCAAATGTCAGATCCGGACGGCGAACCTTGCGTCCAGCCATACGAAGCCCTTCGAATGCCTGAGGGGATGTTACCTCATGCACCAAATGCAGATCGATATACAAAATGCTTGGTTTGCCGCTTTCCGAATGAATGACGTGGTTGTCCCAAATCTTTTCAAACATTGTTCTTTTCGCCATTGCGATCACCTCGAAAATTTCATTAAAAATGAGTCAATAATCATTATAACAGCCGAGTCAACTATAAACTGTCTGCTTTCTTTTAATGAAGATAGCATAACATTTCTTTCTTCATTGAACCAAGATATAATATCTATAAGCGCAATAGGTTTAAACTATGGCAGACCATAGATGGTAAACTAGAGAACTAAGGAGTCGTTCATCATTGGAATTTCGTCAACTGCAGTATGTCATCCAAATTGCAAAAGAAAAAAACTTTTCACGCGCGGCTGAGAAGCTTCATATCGCTCAGCCTTCTCTTAGCCAGCAGCTGTCCAAGCTGGAAAAGGAAATTGGCGTACTGCTGTTTCGCCGCACCACCAATTCTGTGGAATTGACGCATGCCGGAAACGTATTTGTGCAAAAGGCGCAAACGATTATCGACAGCATTGAACAGCTGAAGCAGGAGCTCGATGATCTGGCCCATATGCGCAAAGGCAAGCTCGTCGTAGGCAGTCTGCCGATGACCGGCTCACATGTGCTGCCGCTTGTACTGCCGGTATTCGGCAGGCGTTACCCGGAAATCGAAATCGTCTTGGTCGAGGACAGCTCCTCACGGCTGGAGCAGCTAACTGCCAGCGGCCAAACCGACTTAAGCCTGCTGTCCCTCCCTTTAACCGACCCGACGCTGACCTGGGAACCGATTATTGAAGAAGAAATTTGCCTGGCTGTTCCGCCAACACATGCGCTCGCTGACCGCATAGACGCCATTCATATTTCCGAGCTTCAGGCCGAGCCTTTCATCGTCTTGAAAAAGGGGCAAGGCTTCCGCCAAATCGCGTTTGAATTGTGCTCAAAGCATGGCTTTGAGCCGCGAATCGTCTTTGAAAGCGGCAATATCGAGACTGTTCAGTCATTAGTCGCCGCAGGCATGGGAATCGCCTTTGTCCCTAAAATGGTGACCCGTGCAAAATGGAGCGAGTTTGCTCCCGTATATTTGCCGCTTGCCGAGCCCGCTCCTTCCAGAACGCTGGTTATTGCCAGCAAGCAGGGCCGTTACTTGTCCAAAGCCGCGGAGGCATTTATTGCGACGATGAAGACAACCTTGGAGCAGCATTATAACTAACTGCTGCTCTCCGCATCATTTTTAATATAGACCAGGCCGGCGATCCTCGAAAACCGGAATTTTACGGCGTACCTGTTCAACAAGCGACAAATCAATTTCCGCCCGGATAATCGTTTCGGAATCGCCGGCCTCAGCTATAATTTCTCCCCAAGGATCGATGATCATGGAATGGCCAAAAAAGACGCTATTGCCGCTCGTGCCGCAGCGGTTGCAGGCTACGACAAACATTTGATTCTCAATCGCCCGCGCCAGCAGCAGCGTCCGCCAATGATGCAAACGCGGATTCGGCCATTGCGCCGGCACGAACAGCAGCTCGGCTCCGGACAGGGCAAGCTTGCGCGACAGCTCCGGAAAGCGAATATCGTAGCAGATGACCGTTGCAGCTTCCCGCTCTCCTACCCGAAAACGTCCCAGCTTATCCCCTGCCTTCAAATGCTTTTCTTCATCCATCAGCCGGAACAAATGAATTTTGGAATAATCAGCTTGCAGCTCCCCCTGCTCATCAAATACATAAACTGTATTATATACGCCGTCATCGCGCCCTTCAGCTATCGAACCGCCAACAATTTGTACGCCATGCCTGCGGCTGAACGCAGACAGCAGTTCTTTGGCGCGCGCCCCGTTCGGATCTGCCAATTGTTCAATTTGCTCCAGCGCATAGCCGGTATTCCACATTTCCGGAAACATAATCAGATCCGGCTTATCTGCGACATTTACCGCTTCTTCCAGCATCTCCGCCAGACGTTCATAATTAGCAGACGGGTTGCCTGCATCGACATGCATTTGCAGCAAGGCAAGCCGCAATTTATCGTTGGACATGACAGTAACTGCCTCCCCTTAGTAGTAAACTACGTTTTTTCCTTATGATACCTTCTCATGCATTGATGTCAAGCTGGACAAATTAATATAAAGGCGACTGACATCATATAACCGGAGGCGAATTACCTTGTTCAAAACGAATACTGTCAAATGGCTGGCTGCTGTTTTGCTTGCCTTTTGCATACTGCTCCCTCAAGCCGGATTGGCTCAAGCTCAGCAAGATCCCCACGCTCCATCCGCCCTGCGCCCTGTTCAAGTTTTTGATGTAACTGCAGGCAAGGTTGTAAAGACTGTAGAAAATAACGTTAAATTCCAACGCATTGCCGGCGAATGGCTCCGTTCTGTGAGCGGCCCTGCGCCGCAAACGAAGATCGGCGACAAATGCGGCTATGTTTTTCGCCTTCCGCTTGCCACCCCTTCCGAAGTAAAGGTGGGCGACCATACAGTAACGGCAGCGGATCTTTTTATGTTCTATTGCCCGCAAAAGCCGCAGCTGCTGCTCGTTTTTGACCAAAACCGGAAGCCGTACCTATTGCAGTTTACAGCCGATATTAAGCCGTTCTTAAAAACGATGAACCTTTCACAATAATTCCGACCTCTCGACATGGGTTTAGAATCATGCTACATTGATTAGACATGATTCAGTTGCAAAGGACGGAGAGAAAAGCGATGAATAGCAAACCACCGATACAAGTTTCTATACACCCGGCAGATCGCATGAGCGGTCTGCCCGCTCAATTTTTTGCCGGTCTCGTGCGCAAAGCCAATGCCCAAACCGCCAAAGGCAGAGATGTCATCAATCTCGGCCAAGGCAATCCCGATCAGCCTACTCCAAGCCATATTGTACATAGGCTGCAAGCAGCGGCCGCCAACCCGCTTTATCACAAATATCCGCCTTTCAGCGGGTTTACCTTTCTCAAAGAAGCGGTAGCTAACCGCTATCAAGAGGACTACGGTGTAGAGCTCGATCCCGAGAAGGAAGTCGCCGTATTATTCGGGGGCAAAACCGGCCTTGTTGAAATCAGCCAATGCTTGCTGAACCCGGGCGACGTCTGCCTCGTCCCGGATCCGGGCTATCCGGATTATTGGTCTGGAGTCGCTTTGGCGGGAGGCGTCATGGAATATATGCCGCTTGTAGCGGATAACGGTTTTTTGCCTGATTACAGCGCTATTCCTGCTCCTATCGCCAATAAAGCCAAGCTGATGTTCATTAATTATCCCAACAATCCAACGGGAGCGGTCGCCGGGAGCGACTTTTATGCCCGGACGGTTGAATTCGCCGCCAAACATGGCATTGCCGTCGCCAGTGACTTCGCATACGGCGCCATCGGTTTCGACGGCCAGAAACCGGCCAGCTTTTTGCAGACACCTGGAGCAAAGGAAACGGGCGTAGAATTTTACACACTCTCCAAAACATATAATATGGCAGGCTGGCGCGTGGGCTTTGCCCTCGGCAATGCAGACATCGTCCATCTGATCAACCTTATTCAGGATCATTACTACTGCAGCTTATTCGGCGGCATACAGGAAGCAGCGGCGGAAGCGCTGAATGGCCCGCAAAATTGTGTTGCCGAGCTGAGCAGCATGTATGAAGCAAGGCGCAATACCGTATATAAAGCGCTGCAGCAGATTGGCTGGGAAGCGCAAAAGCCCGGCGGCTCTTTTTTCTGCTGGCTCCCTGTGCCATCAGACCACACTTCTGCTTCCTTTGCCGATCTTGTACTAGAGCAAGCTGATGTCGTCCTTGCTCCCGGAATCGGCTTTGGCAACCACGGCGAAGGTTATGTCCGCTTAGGCCTGCTGGCATCAGAGGCCAGGCTGGAGGAAGCCATTCATAGAATCGGGCGGCTGGGACTGTTCGGCTAAAGCTGCGGCGATGCTGCCCGAGGCCGCTTTACATGCGCTATTGCGGCATGATATGCTTAATAGAACAATTGAAAATGAAACGTAATGACGGGCCCAAGTAAGCAATGAAAGCCGCGCACAGAGAGTAATCCATTTGCTGGAAGGATTTACCGCGAGCCTGCTGAACCCCATCCCCGAGCGGCCGATGAAGAATCGGACAGTATGCCTGCTGTTATCAGGCTTATTAAGCAGGGCAGCTTTCAGGTGATATGAGATGCTGTCAACAAAGGTGGTACCGCGGAAGTGATCCTTTCGTCCTTTAATGATCTTTTATGATCGATTAAGGGGCGGAGGTTTTTTTATTATGTCCGAACAATTTTGCAGGCAGCAAGGGAAGGATCAGACCATGACGGAACGAATCGTAGTAAAAATAGGCAGCAGCTCGCTGACATCGGCTGAAGGCGGACTAAACCGCCAGCATATCGCGTACTTCGCAAGCGAACTGGCGGCGCTGCGTCAGCAAGGCTTAGATGTGCTGCTTGTCACATCCGGCGCTGTCGCCGCCGGCTTTCGGCCAATCGGGTATGAAGCGCGCCCCAAGCAGCTTCATGAGAAGCAGGCTGCAGCCGCTGTCGGCCAGGCTCTGCTTATGCAGGCTTATCAGGAAGCATTCTCCCGTTACGGCCATGTGACCGGTGTAGCGCAGATTTTGCTGACAAGAGCCGATTTTTCCAACCAGCGGCGCATTCAAAATGCGAAGATGACCATTGAGGAATTGCTGCGGCAAGGCATCATCCCGATCATCAATGAAAATGACACTGTTTCTACCGATGAATTAAAGTTTGGCGACAATGATATGCTGTCCGCGCTTGTCAGCAATCTGCTGCAGGCAAAACGGCTTATCATTTTGACCGACACCGACGGCCTTTATACAGATGATCCCCGCAAAAACCCGCTCGCCACCCACATCGCGCGCGTCGAGCAAATTTCGGAGGATATAATGAAGATTGCCGGCGGTGCGGGCTCTTCTGTCGGTACAGGCGGAATGCGCTCCAAGATTGAAGCCGCGCGCATCGCGATGCGCGGCGGGGTAACAGCATTCATCGGCCGCGCCACCGAGCCCGGCGATGTTTTGCTTGCGGCAGAAGGCAATGGCAGAGGCACTTATTTCGATACTCACTCGCATAATTTGACCGTAAAAAAACAGTGGCTCGGCTTCCACTCCCAGCCCAAAGGCGCAATCATCGTTGATGCCGGCGCGGAGGACGCCCTGCTGCACGGCGGCAAAAGCCTGCTGCCGGCAGGCATCAAAGCAATCGAGGGCGACTTCCATCCGGGCGATGTCGTGGAAGTAATCAATGCCGACCGGCAAACGCTTGGCCGCGGTGTCGTAAACTATGAGTCTTCACAGATTCAGGCTGTTTCCGGCCTGTCGACAGATGAAGTAAAACGGCGGATCGAAGTGAGCCGGATTGAGGTCATTCACCGCGATGAGTGGGTCACTTTAAAATCTTGAGGAGGAACTTGTATGAGTGAAGCAAAAGCAAAAGCCCAGCTGGCCAAGCAAGCCGCTGCGGCAATGAACCGGCTTTCAGTCGGACAAAAAAACACTGCTCTGCTAGTTATGGCTGACGCCTTGATCCAGTCGGCGGATGCTATTATCGCAGCCAATGCGATCGATATTAAAAATGGACGCGATAAAGGAACTAGCGAATCTCTGCTGGACCGGCTCGCATTGAACGAGTCGCGGATTGCGGCCATCGCGGAAGGTCTGCGGCAAATCGCAGAGCTGCCTGATCCTACCGGACAAACACTCGAATCCTTTGAGCGCCCTAACGGCCTTAAAGTCGAAAAAATCACCGTGCCGCTTGGCGTAATCGGCATCATTTATGAGGCAAGGCCGAATGTAACCGTCGATGCGGCCGGCCTCTGCCTGAAGACCGGCAATGCGGTCGTACTGCGCGGCGGCTCTGCCGCACTGGAATCAAACCGGCAAATCGTAGCCATTTTACGCGCCGCTCTTGAAACGGCTCAGCTTCCAAAAGATGCGCTGCAGCTCGTCGAGGATCCAAGCAGAGCGTCTGTCGATGAAATGCTCAAATTGAACGGCTTGCTTGATGTCGTCATTCCGCGGGGCGGTGCATCGCTCATTCGCAACGTGGTCGACAACGCTACCGTGCCTGTGATCGAGACCGGAGCCGGAATTTGCCATACTTATATCGATGCAAGTGCAAAGCCGGAAATGGCTTCCGATATTGCCTTCAACGCCAAAGTGCAGCGGCCTTCCGTCTGCAATTCAATGGAAACCTTGCTCGTTCATGAAGCGTTTGCGGCGCAGCATCTCGGGGCCATTGCAGACCGCCTGATGAGCGCTGGCGTGGAAATTCGCGGCTGTTCCCGCACGACAGTGCTCATTGCAGGGGCAAAAGCAGCAGCGGCTGAAGATTTCGCTACGGAATACAATGATTACATTTTAAACGTGCGTATCGTCGAAAGCCTTGACGAAGCGCTGGCTCATATTGCCCAATACGGAACGATGCATTCCGAGTGCATCGTAACCGAAACTGCCGAGCACGCTGCCCGTTTCCTGCAAGACGTTGATGCAGCGGCTGTCTACCATAACGCTTCCACTCGATTTACAGACGGATTCGAATTTGGCTTTGGCGCTGAAATTGGCATTAGTACACAAAAGCTTCACGCTCGCGGCCCGATGGGTCTGCCTGCGCTTACTTCTACCAAATATCGCATTTTGGGCAACGGACAAATTCGCGCCTAGTGCGCTTTATGAATGAAGGAGCTGGATAAAATGAGTGCATCGCCACAACGCCTCTGCTTCTACGGAGCTGGTTCCATGTCCGAAGCGATCGTCCGCGGGCTGCTTGACCGCGGCCTGACAGCTCCGGAACAAATTTCGATGTTTAATCGGCAAAATGCCGCGCGGCTTGCCGAGCTGAATAGCAGCTACGGTGTGCAAGTGTCGTCAGATGCCGCCCGGCAGCTGGATATGCTGCGCAATGCAGATGTTATTTTTCTCAGTATGAAGCCTAAGGATGCAGCCGCCGCTATCCGCAAGCTGGGAGAAATCGTCACAAGCAAGCAGCTGATCGTTTCGGTTATCGCCGGCCTTTCCATTCATACGATTGAGCAGCTGCTGGGACAGCCTGCCCCGATCGCGAGAACGATGCCTAACACATCAAGCACAATCGGATTAGGCGCAACTGGAATCAGCTTTTCCGCTGCGGTTACGCAAAAGCAGCAGCAAGCCGTTCAAGCGATGTTCCAGGCGATCGGCCTGACAGCGGTCGTCGAGGAACGGCAGCTCGACGCGGTCACCGGCGTTTCCGGAAGCGGGCCAGCATATATTTACTACATTATGGAAGCCTTAATTCAAGGCGGCATTCAATTGGGACTTTCCGCTGAGGATGCAAGAGCGCTCACAGTGCAGACAGTGCTCGGCGCCGCGCATATGGTGCAGCAGACCGGTGAAGCGCCTGAGCTATTACGTCAAAAAGTAACCTCGCCGAACGGTACAACAGAAGCGGCGCTGAAAGTATTGGCTGAGCAGCAGGTCGCTCCGGCTGTTATCCAAGCTGTTGCGACAGCGGCGGAGCGGGCGGCGCAATTAGGAGCCGAAATTGAAAGGAGCGCCTTGTCATGAATGAATCCGTATGTATTGCTACTTATCGCTGCTTTGACGATAAAGCAGATTTTTATAAAAAGGCGCAAGGGATCGCTGTTGGCCTGACGGTTGGCAGCTGGACAGATTTGCCCGAGGCGCGGAAGGCCGAGATGGAAAAGCATTTGGGCAAAGTCGTCGAGGTTACCGTTCACGAACCGGATCAAGCTCAGCCCGGAGAGCGGTATGCCGATTTAAAAATCGCCTACCCTGATGTGAATTTCAGCCGCGATTTGCCTGCTTTGCTCGTTACTGTATTCGGGAAGCTGTCTATGGATGGCCGGATCAAGCTGCTTGATCTTGATTTCTCCCCTGCTTTCTCCGCGGCGTTCGCCGGGCCCAAATTCGGCATTAGCGGGATTCGCGGCTTGCTCGGCGTACATGACCGGCCGCTGCTTATGAGTATTTTCAAGTCGGTGATCGGCCATGATCTTCCAAATTTGCGCGAGCAGTTTTACCGGCAGGCGCTTGGCGGAGTCGACCTTATAAAAGATGATGAAATTTTGTTCGAAAATCCGTTGACCCCATTGGAGAAGCGGGTTGAGGCATGTATGGAGGCCGCCAGAGCAGCCGAGCGGGAAACCGGGCAAAAGCTGCTTTATGCCGTAAATCTCACCGGCCCGACCTCTCAATTGGCCAAAAATGCCAAGCGGGCAATTGCCGCCGGCGCCAATGCACTGCTCTTCAATACATTAGCTTATGGCTATGACGTATTGCATGAACTAAGCAGCGATCCGGAGATTACAATCCCGATTGCCGCACATCCGGCCATGGCCGGCGCGTTCTACCCTTCACCGCATTATGGCATTAGCGCTTCATTATTGCTGGGCAAACTGATGCGGCTGGCAGGGGCGGATCTTGCGCTGTTCCCATCGCCTTACGGCTCGGTTGTCATGCCGAAGGAAGAAAATCTGGCCGTCAAGTCGGCGCTGCTGGACAGCAGCCTTGGGATTAAACCGAGCTTCCCGGTCCCTTCCGCCGGTATACATCCTGGACTTGTTTCGCTCATATTGCGGGATTTCGGTACAGAGGTTGTCGTAAATGCCGGGGGCGGCATCCACGGTCACCCGCAAGGAACCGAGGCCGGCGGACAGGCTTTCCGCCAAGCGATCACCGGCGTCATGCAAGGAATGTCTTTGCCTCAAATCGCCGAGCAGGCTGGGAACAGCGCTTTGAAGGCAGCTATTGAGTTGTGGGGGTACAAGGAATGATGACAGAAAGGCTAGGCGGGAGACGGAGGCAGCCTATCATTTTTTGTGATTTCGACGGAACAATTACACAAAATGATAACATCATCGCAATCATTCGCCATTTCAACCCTCCCGGCTGGGAAGCGCTCGTTGACGAAATTATTGGAGAACGCAAATCGATTAAAGAAGGCGTCGGGGAGCTGTTTCGGCTCCTCCCCGTTACGCTGAAGCAAGAAATGACCGACTTCGTGATCGGCAATGCTTCCATTCGTGCTGGTTTTCAAGAGCTGCTCGACTATTGCCGAAAACAAGAGATCGAGTTTTATGTCACGAGCGGCGGCATCGACTTTTTCGTATACCCGCTGCTTGCTCCCTATGGTATTCCACAAAACCATATTTACTGCAACGGCAGCGATTTTAGCGGGCCGCAGGTTGAGATCACCTGGCCGCATGCCTGCGACGACCACTGCCATAACAACTGCGGAATGTGCAAATCGACCATTATTCGCCGGTTTCCGAAAGAGCAGTACAAGCGGATATTGATCGGCGACAGCGTAACGGACTTTGAAGGCGCCAAGCTGGCTGATCTTGTGTTTGCCCGCTCGCACTTGACAACCAAGTGCACGCAGCTGGGGCTGCCGCATTTTGAATATATAACATTCCATGATGTCATTGCGATTTTAAAGCAGGAGGAGAACAACGACTGATGAATTTTTCACAACTTCCACTCGAGGAAAAGCAGCGCGCTTTAGCAGAATTGGCCGATATTAAAAGTCTTTTCGCTGCACGCGGCTGGTTCCCGGGTACGAGCGGCAATTTATCGATTCGTGTCGGCGGCTTTGCAGAGGATGACTTCCAATTTGCGATTACAGCAAGCGGCAAAGACAAGTCGCTCTCTACTCCGGAAGACTTTCTGTTCGTCGATCAGAGCGGCCAGCCCTGTGAGCCAACCCGTTTGAAGCCGTCCGCCGAAACGTTGATCCATTGCGAAATTTACCGTATGACAGGCTGCGGCGCGATATTCCATATCCATTCTGTCTTTAACAATATCGTGTCTGAACTGTTTTGGGAGCGGAAATCTGTGCCCGTCGACGGCGTCGAATTAATTAAAGGATTCAATATTTGGGATGAGGAAGCGCATATTGAAATTCCGATCGTTTCGAATTTCGCTCATATCCCGAGCATCGTGCCGGAAGTAACGGAACGGCTTGACGGCCGCATCCCGGGCATACTGCTGCGCAAGCACGGAATTTACGCTTGGGGGGCGAATGCTTTCGAAGCGAAGCGTCATCTGGAGGCATTTGAATTTATTTTTGAATATGTCTATCGCTGGGAGCTGCTGAACGGCTCGGCCCGCAGATAGCATAACAAGGGCGCTCACCAGCGCCCTTTAATTTATCGGCCTGTTCCGCTCACGCTCGGCTGCCTGCACGGCAAGCTCCAATTTTCTGAGGAGGCTGCAATGCTCTTGAAATACTTCGGAGCGCTCCGGCGCCGGCAGCCGGCGAAAATACGGGCATACCTCCTCCACACTGACAAACCAGTCCTCTTTGCCCCCTTCATCGCTTCCCTTGTATTCTGTATCCGGCCAAGCCTCTTCCAGACGCGGGCTATAGAGTGCTCGGCGCCCTTGAATGATGCTGCTCCCGATCAATTTTTGCTTATACCGCCCAAAGGTAATCGCCGATTTGTGAGCTGTAAACAAATCCGGCGCATAATCTGCACGCGAGCCGCTATGCGGAACGCCGCGCACGAAGGACAGTACCCCCTCATGTATATCCGCTAAGCCGAATAAAATGACATACAGCCGCTTCATGGCCTCAATTCGCACTTCCTCATGATAAGGCTGCTTAAACATTACGCCGGCCAGCTTCATCCCGCCGTCGAGCGAAGCGCCATACGGCAAAATGACGGAGAATGTTTCCGGCAGCAGCGGCCGGTTTGCCTCCTTTTTTAGCTCCCTGCTCATAATCCGCTGTTCATTGACAATTAACGCAGTTGTTAAAGCAGCGCGATCGAGCTTGTGCCAAAACAAATTCCATACTGGCTGCATAAATCGCGATATGCCAAAGAACGGCAGCAAATGTGTCAATTCCTTGCCTTCCTTCTTCCCTGCCTCGTACAGCAGCAACTGCGGATATGTATGCTTAAAAGCAGCTGCATCGAGACGCTCCAGCAAAAGAAACCATCGTTTCCGCTTCTCGGCATCGATCAGCCTTGGCAGCAGCTCTCCCTGCAGATCCGTCATGTAATAACCGATATTGCGCGTCATAATATGGGCGAGCAGCGCCCCATGCAGCTCCGGCCGGCGAAAATACAATACGCGGTAAGCCTCTGCACGCAATAAATTGCTGCGTATCGCTCCATTCGTCTCCGCTTGAATTCGCTCCACAATTGCCCGATCCTGTATCGTTATAGATGGGCAAACATTAGCCGGCTGCTGCTCCAAGGCGCACCAAGCGGTTGATAAATATCGTACTGAAACTTCCCGCAGCCGCGGCGGCTTTATTACGAGCGGCTCCTTCACTCCTGTTTGCTTGGGGCGCCATTTGGCGGCTACCGGCCGTATTTTCTGGAACGGAGCGCTTAGCAAGTGTTTAAAGCTCATAACTGTCGACTCCCTTTAACCATCTTAATACTTTCAGTATTGTCAATCTTGCAGCCGCTTAGCCGTCACTGCCATTCGTCAGTGCGGGACGATTCATTGTATAATGAAAGAAATACGCGAAAGGAGCCTGCATCATGTGCGGAAGATACACGCTGACTGTAACGCTGGAGGAATTGATGCTGCGCTATATGATTGGAGAAACTGCGATCCCGTTTCACAAACCGCAATATAATATCGCACCCCGGCAAATGATCGCCGCAGTCGTGCATGACGGAGCCAACAACCGCCTCGGACAATTGCAATGGGGACTTGTACCCTCCTGGAGCGACAGCCCGCAGCAAGGCCATAAAATGATAAATGCGCGCTCGGAGTCCGTCTTTGACAAACCGGCCTTCAAATCGCTCATTCGACGCCGCCGCTGCATCATTCCTGCCGATGGCTTTTATGAATGGAAGCTGGCCGCTGGCGGCAAACAGCCGATGCGCATCGTGATGCGCGACCGCAGCTTGTTTAGCCTGGCAGGTCTTTATGATATTTGGCAATCGCCGGATGGCAGCCGCCTAAGCACTTGTACGATTTTAACAACCGAGCCTAATGAGCTGATGGCACCCATTCACAACCGGATGCCTGTCATTTTGCAGCCTGAGGACGAACAGCTATGGCTCGACCGGAAACTCCACTCCTCAAAGCCGATCGAGCCGCTTTTGCGCCCTTTTCCGGCCGAACTGCTTGAAGCTTATCCCGTCACAGCCGCTGTCGGCAACGTCAAATTCGACACCGCCGTATGCATTGAGCCGGCTCTCATTATGGACGAGTTGTTTTCGGACGGCTAGCAAAAAAAAACGCCAACCAGACGGTCAGCGAAACGTTGCCCATAATTTCAATAGATGCATGGTGTTGTTGGGATCGATCTTCTGGCTCAGCACAAACGAAATTAATTGCTCCTCCTGCGCCTCTGTCAGCTTTTCATGCAAAATAGAAGCTGAAGAGCGTATAAGCCGCCGCACCTTGGCGCGGTCTTGCAAATCCGCCTTCGTTACGCCGTCCAATACCTGCTTTACACGATCCTTTACAGCCTTATTTTTCATTTTTTGCTTAACGCGCTCCACAAAGTCAGGGCGAATTCCATATTTCGTATAACTCATTTGCCTGCTAGCACCTCCGTCCGGCTTATTCAGCCATTCGTCCTACTATATGCCGGCAAATGCCCAAAATTATCTAGTCCAACAAATCCCCTTGAAAAATTTGATCTTTTTTTAAATGCTCATGCAGTCTGGACAAGACAGGATTTTTCCAAAAATCATCCCTTCTGGTCAGTTCGGCCGCATCGTCGCGCGCCTGCTCCAGCACTGCAAAATCAGCCGCCATATCGGCCAGTTTGAAATCCGGCACCCCGCTTTGCTTCGTGCCAAAAAAATCTCCCGGCCCGCGCAGCTCCAAATCTCGGCGCGCCACTTCAAAGCCGTCATCCGTTTCGGTCATCACCTTCATCCGTTCACGGCCGATTTCCGATTTGGGGTCGGCAATCAGGATACAATGCGACTGATGCTCGCCGCGTCCAACCCGGCCCCGCAGCTGATGGAGCTGCGATAAGCCAAAACGCTCCGCATCCATTACAATCATTAAGGTAGCATTTGGAACGTCTACCCCTACCTCAACGACCGTCGTCGCAACCAGCACGGGAACATCATTGGCGGCAAACGCAGACATCACCTCGTCCTTTTCGGCGGCAGTCAATCTGCCGTGCAAAAGCCCGATTCCGATATGAGGCAACGCCTGCTGCAGCTGAACATGCATATCGATCGCATTTTGCACATCCAGCTTTTCTGACTCCTCAATTAACGGGCAAATAAAATACGCCTGCCGTCCCTGCCCTACCTCGCGATTTATAAAGCCTAGCACACGGTCAAGCATGCTATGCTTTACCCAGTAGGTCTTGATCGGCTTGCGCCCCCTCGGGCGCTCTCGCAGCGTGGACACATCCATATCCCCGAATGCTGTAATGGCCAGCGTACGCGGGATTGGAGTCGCGGTCATCGTCAGCACATCGGGATTAATGCCTTTGTGGCGAAGGATACTGCGCTGGTTGACGCCAAAACGGTGCTGCTCATCCGTCACGACCAGCCCGAGACTGTGAAAGTGCACGCCTTCCTGAATAATCGCTTGTGTCCCGACGACGATATGGACGAGCCCCATCTGCAGGCCGCCCAAAACATCGCGCCGCTTGCGTTCCGTCATACTGCCAGTCAATAAACCGACCTCATAGCCCGTACCGGCAAACAGCTTCTGCAATGACCGCATATGCTGATCGGCCAAAATTTCCGTCGGTACCATAAGCGCCCCCTGATGCCCCGCACATACAGCGGCAAACAAGGCGATCGCCGCGACAACCGTCTTTCCCGAGCCCACATCGCCTTGCAGCAGCCGATTCATACAGTATGGCTGCCGCATGTCAATCAATATTTCATTTACAACCTGCTTTTGCGAATCGGTAAGCTCAAAGGGCAAAGTACGGACGAAAGCGCGTATCGATTCAGCATCGACGACATGCGCCACACCGTCCAACCGGTTGCGGTTCAAGGAACGATATGCCTGCAATTTAAGTTGGAACAAAAATAATTCCTCGTATACAAGGCGATAGCGCGCCGCCTGGCCCTCTTTCGTATTTTCCGGATGGTGGATCCGGGTAATCGCCTCATGCCGGGCCATCAAGCGATGCTTGTCCAGCAGCTCAAGCGGCAAAATCTCTTCAATCATCGAGCCGTATTGCATTAAGGCCTGGTTTATTATTTTTCGTATCCAGTTTTGCGTAATACTTCCGCCTATTGAGTAGACAGGCTGCACCGAGCCCGTCCGGCCGGCGCCGCGATCAGGAAACTCCGATTCCGCAACAGTCAGCTGCAGCCTGCGCTGTTCCCACTTTCCGCTCAGTACAATCTCGCGCCCAACCTCCAGCTGCTCCTTCAAAAACGGGCGATTGAACCAAACGGCCGTCAGCAGCACGCCGTCTACCGCAACTTTGCAGGATAACCGCGACTTTCCTTTGCCATAGCGCTGCAGTATTGCAGCACCGATGATTTTCCCTTGAATGGTAATCTTTTCTCCGTCCTTTGTCTCGCCAAGACTACGAATGCGGTAATCTTCATAACGAAACGGAAAATAGTCCAGCAAATCAGCAATTGTATGGACGCCAAAGGCGTGGAGCTCTTGTTCCTTCTGAGCACTCACGCCTTTAATTTGCCGGACCGGTAGTTGCTCCAGCTTCATTGTGACTATCCTTTCACGCGATGGACGAATATTGCCGACGTACCTGGGCCGACATGGGTGCCGATTACAGCCCCGATATGGGTATGGGAGGTGCTCCGGACATCCAGCCGTTCGGAGGCCAATCTGCCCAGCTCCAACGCCGCCTCGCTGCTTGTCGTCCAGGCAAGCGTCATCTCAACCGGATCATTGCCAAACTCGCTTGTCAGCAAGTCCAATATCCGTCCCATCGCTTTCTTTTGTCCGCGTACTTTCTCGATTGCGGTTACGACACCTTCTGAATCTAATGACAAAATCGGCTTAATATTTAAAATTGAACCGAATAACGCTGCCGCTTTGCCGATACGTCCGCCTTTTTGCAAATATTCCAATGTATCCACCAGAAAATACAGCTTCATATCGGCTTTCAACTGTTCGATCGCCTGCAAAATCTCATCTTTGGTGCAGCCGGCTTCCGCCATTTCCGCTGCCTTTACGACCAGCATTCCGATCCCGTACGAGGCCGATTTGGAATCGTAGACCGAAACATCGCACTCCCGCTCCAGCATCGAACTTCCCAGTATAGCCGACTGATAGGTGCCGCTTAGGGCAGCCGACAAATGAATGGAAATAATAGCTACGCCCGGTTCTGCATCGAGAATTCTCTCGTACATCTCCATAAAATCAACCGGGGAAGGCTGCGAGGTAGTCGGCAGAGCCGGCTCTTTCGTCAATTTGTCATAAAATTGCTCCTGACTGATCGTAACCGCATCCAAGTAAGATTGCTCCCCGAAAATCACTTTCAACGGAATCATCTCAATACCTAACCGTTCTCTGATTTCTTGCGGGATATCAGACGTACTATCCGCCACAATCCGAACCTTGCGCATGACCAGCCTCCTAAAAGTTTTGTTGAAGTACCGCTTTGCTTTACTGCTTAAACGTCACTATTCTACCGCAAACAAGTACGGGTACAACGGCTGTCCGCCCGCATGCACCTCTAGCTCAACATCCGGATACGTCTCTTCGATCCATTCCATCAATTGTGCCGTATCATCCTCTGCCGCCTGTTCGCCGGTCAGAATCGTAACGAGCTCCCCGCCATTATCCAACATCCGTGTCAGCAGATGCTGGCATGTCTCCTGCAAATTCGGCGTTGCGGCGATAATGCTCTTGCCGACAATGCCAATATAGTCGCCCTCGCGAATATCCACCCCGTCGATTGAAGTGTCGCGCACCGCATGAGTCACCTGCCCGGACTGAACCTGGCCTGCCGCCCGCTCCATCGCTTCCGTATTCACTTCCAGAGACTCGTCCTCTCTAAAAGCTAGCGCGGCTGCCAATCCTTGCGGAATGGTACGCGTCTCAATAACATTGACTGTACGCTCCGACAGCTCGGCAGCCTGCTGCGCCGCCAAAATAATATTGCTGTTGTTCGGCAGTATAAAAATTTTCTCCGCGGACAAAGTTTCGATCGCCTTTACAAAATCCTCCGTGCTCGGATTCATTGTCTGGCCGCCGGCCAATACAACATCGACATTGTTATCCTTGAAAATATTGCCGATACCAGGCCCCATCGAAACGGCTATAATGCCATATGGCGCCCATTCATGCGCCTGCTCGCCGGATACCTCGTCTACAGGCACCCCTGTAAGCAGCTCGGGCACTGCGGTCTCTAATCCTGCAGCATTCTGCTCCGATATCCCTGCCGTCTCTTCCCCATCAAGCAGCCCGCGATGCTGCTCGCGCATGTTCAAAATACAAATATCCGTCAGCTCGCCATATGGCAATGCCAAGTTCAATACATCTCCGGGTTTGCGTGAATGAACATGAACTTTGATGATGTCGTCGTCAACAATGACTAGAATAGAGTCTCCGTCTTTGGAAAGCGCACGTTTAAAAAACGATTCATCAAATGGTACAGCTTTACCGCCGGCCAATTTGCGATTTATAAAAAATTCCATATCATAGAGAAATTCGATATGCTCGGTCGACAGCTTCGCCTGGGCGCGCCCTTGCGGACGAGCTGCAGGCGCCGGTTTCACCGTTGTCAGGGGTGCCCCTACGTCCTCAGGCAGTGCCGCTTCACTGGCTCCCCAAGCATGCTGCTGCTCGCTTTGGCCGGTCAGCGCCTCAACAAAGCCCTCATAAATATGAACAAGACCTTGTCCGCCGGAGTCAACTACCCCAACCTGCTTCAATACCGGCAGCATATCCGGCGTTCTCTGCAAAGCTTCATTCGCCTTCTCATATACAGCGCGCATAAGCTCAGTCACATCGGTCGTTCTCCTGGCGATCGCGACAGCGTGCCGGGCCGCCTCCTTGGCGACTGTCAGAATCGTACCCTCTACCGGCTTGACAACCGCTTTGTAAGCCATGTCTACACCGTGCTGAAATGCTGTAGCGAGCTGAACGGCATCGACTTCCCGCTGCCCTGCCATACTTTTGGCAAATCCTCTGAACAGTTGGGACAGAATAACGCCCGAATTACCGCGCGCACCCATAAGCAGTCCTTTGGAAAGCGCTTCCGCAGCTTTGCCAATCTCCGTCGAAGGCTTGGCGCGCAATTCTGCCACCCCTGACCCCATTGTCAGATTCATATTCGTTCCTGTATCGCCATCCGGCACAGGAAACACATTCAACGCATTGACCCGGTCAACATTGCGCTGCAAATATTCAGCTCCCAAATTTACCATGCCGGTAAAGTCTGCTCCATTAATAAAACGCTTGCTCAATATAAATTCCCCTTCCTACCGAGATACCCGCACGCCCTGGACAAAAATATTGACAAAGTCGACCTGCAAGCCAATCACTTTATTTAGTACATACTTGACCTTCGACTGAATGTTGTGCGCAACTTCTGATATTTTTGTACCGTAGCTTACTATAATGTATAAGTTGATCTGCAAGCGTTCGTTCTCTCGGCGCACTTCGACGCCACGAGACAAATTTTCCCGTCCGAGCAGCTCGGCAATTCCATCCTTCAGCTGCTTGCGTGAAGACATGCCGACCAGTCCATAACATTCCAACGCAGCAGAGCCGGCAATGACAGCAATAACCTCTTCTTCAATCCGTATGCTGCCATACTCTCCTTGCAGCTCCAATAACATAGAGATACACCCCTTTTGTGTGTAAATCGAGTTTATTATGGACTAAACCATATTGTACTATAAGTTAGCCAGATATTGAAGCATATTCGATCCATCACGCCGGATTTCTTCCATTTTCACCGATTTTCTTCGTCTTGATCACTACACATTCTTATGATATTATATTTAAGTGTGTTTATTTTGCACGGACTTCCAAGGGAGGTGTATTTCATGTCTCGCAAATGCTATATTACAGGTAAAGGACCTGGCACTGGCAACCACGTATCTCATGCTAACAACAAAAACCGCCGTACTTGGGGCGTTAACGTTCAAAAAGTTCGCATTCTGGTAGACGGTAAGCCAAAACGCGTTTATGTCAGCACTCGTGCTCTGAAGGCTGGTAAAGTGACTCGCGTATAATTGCGCACAACCGTAATACCCGCTGGATGAACGCGTTTCGCCAATGTGGCGTTCGCAATCGCTGCACGCCATGGACAAAGAGCACCTGAAGCTTATCAGGTGCTTTTTTTGCTATAAGCGGATCATTTTATGCTTACACTGGTAGAATACAACCGGACAACGCATAGCCCTCCAAGCCGATGAACAGCCAAGCGTTAGCCCGCTGTTTTCCGGCTATGGATCAAAAGCGTGCTATTGTCCGATTGCGCTAAGGACGGCGTCAGCCGTTTCTTCTCACTTGCTTCGCCCAACGCAGATGAGGGCGGATGCGGACGGGCATCGCCATCCTGCGTAAACGGGCAGAATTTTAGTTTTTTTGAAAGGTATTCAAAATTGCTTTTACAAATCCGCCCAAAAATTTTGGCAGTTTAATCGTATAAAATTTCATCTCAATCCCTCCTAAAGCTTGCTCGGCATCGCTTTCCGCCCTCATGTTGGTCTGTTTCCAGCATCACATCCGCGAAAACTGCTTTTAAATCCTATAAAATCAAAAAAGGCTACAAGAACCTTCGTTCATGTAACCATAGTATGCACATCATAATTGTCCTATTCCAGTAGGCCAAGCCCATAAATATCGGAAGTTTAAGCAGCCGGCAGCGGGTTTTGGCGAATATAAATAATCATTGCGATCACGATTGTAAAGAGCATAAAAAAGATAAGCGATAGCACAAAAAACAAAATGCGGCTGCCGATCGTCGAAAAGCGCTTGAAAAAAAAGATACCGATCAGAAAAGCAAGCAGTGAAAAGACGAGATTAAAGGGGCTTTGCACCAGCGGAAAAATCGAAAGCATCAATCCGCAGCCAAATGTACATATAAACATCCACAAGCTATTCTTTAACCGTTCCCCCATGTGAGCCTCCTAACGCAGCGCGGCAATAGCCGCTGCCCGATCCTGCATTGTAAAGATGGCATTGCCGGCTACGAGCACATTTGCGCCGGCTTCACATACAAGCGGCGCTGTCTCGGCATTAATACCGCCGTCAACCTGCACCTGTATATGTCCGAGCCCTCTATCCGCCAGCAGCTTCCGCAGCATTCGGAGCTTGTCTAACGACTGCGGTATAAACTTCTGTCCCCCGAATCCCGGGTTGACGGTCATAATAAGCACTAGATCGATATCGTCCAGTATATGCTCAAGAGCGGATAGCGGCGTTGCCGGATTAAGCGCTACGCCTGCAGGAAGCCCGGCTTCCTTGATCATATGGACGACCCTGTGCAGATGCACGCAAGCCTCGGCATGCACCGTTATCCGATCAGCCCCGGAAGCTGCGTAAGCCGCAATATATTGCTCCGGATTTTCGATCATTAAATGAACATCGAAGGGTAATGCCGTCGCAGAACGCACTGCCTCTATAACAACAGGACCAAAGGTGAGATTGGGTACAAAATGCCCGTCCATCACATCAATATGTATCCAATCGGCCCCTCCGCGTTCTACGTCTTTAATATCGTCTGCAAGTGCGGCAAAATTTGCCGAAAGAATAGATGGTGCGATGATTGCCATCGTTTAGTACCTCCGCTTCTTGTCTTTCAGTTCCATCGTAAATTGCTTATAATGCTCATACCGGCTGGCCGCGATTTCCCCTTTGCCCAATGCTTCCAGTACAGCGCAGCCAGGCTCGTGCAAATGCGTGCAGCCGCGGAATTTGCACTGCTCCGCACGCTCTCTCATTTCACGGAAGCAGCCGGTCAGATCGTCGCAGCCAAGCGCAGTGAAATCAAGCTGGCTGAACCCGGGCGTATCGGCCACATATCCGTCGCCGACCGGAATCAGCTCTACATGGCGGGTTGTATGCTTGCCGCGGCCCAATTTGCTGCTAATCTCGTTAGTTTCCAGCGCAAGCCCCGGCACTAGGGCATTGAGCAACGAGGACTTGCCTACGCCCGACTGGCCTGCCAGTACGGCAAGGTGCCCCTGTAAACGATTGTAGAGCGCATCAGTACCCGAACCAAGCCGCGAGCTAGTCGAGAAAACCTCATAGCCGATCGGCTCATAAATCGCCTTCACCTGCTCCATCGCTTGCTGCGCTTCCTCCATATCAGGCCCGTGCTCAGCTAAATCCTGCTTGCTTAAGCATAGAATCGCCTGCAGGCCCGCATGCTCGATATGAGCCAGAAACTTGTCAAGCAGCTGCAGATTCAGCGCAGGCTCTGTTACCGAGAAAACAAGCACTGCCAGATCGATATTGGCCACTGGCGGGCGAACCAGCTCCGAGGTGCGCGGCAAAATAGAGTTGACGGCGCCTTCTCCATTGCTTGTGTGTTCGTAAGTAACCAAGTCGCCGACGAGCGGCGACTCCCCGCGTTTTTTAAAAATCCCTCTGGCCCGGCATTGAATCGGCACCGAATGCCAATCCATTTCTTCCGGCAGAACATAATAATATCCACTCAGCGCTTTAACGATGCGGCCAACAGCCGCGCTATTGCGTTCCGGCATTGTTGTTTCCTGCTCCTTGATCAGGCTCTCCCTGATTAGTAAAGTTATTTGTGGACGACTGTTCCGGACTGTCGGTGAAGCCGTCTACCACTCCGCCGTTGTTTCCTGAGTCATTGCCGCTGCCGTTTCCATTGCCCCCGCCATTGGTTGATCCGCTCCCTTCTCCTCCTTGTACAGGGATATCCGGCGGCGGATCGATACCAGGAATCGTTTCCGGCATACCATCATTATTATTTTTCACATCTTCATAGGTTTTCGTGAAAATATCGACCAGCTCGCCATCGCGCGTAATTGTGACTCTGGCCTCATCATTCGGACCCAAGATGACTTTGACCGGGAAATTTTCCGGTCTCGTAATGGTGCGCTTGGGCAGTTCTTTTTTATCCGTGGTGGCGTCCGAGTACGTAATGCCGATTTCGCTCGATTTGCCCGCGTGAGCCGGCGAAATATAGAACTTGAAGGTATACTCCACCGCTTCGCTAGGCAGACCGTCGCTAATCGTCAGCGTAATCTCCTCGTCCTTTGGCACGACGCTATCCGGTTCATAAGGGTACTGCTTGATGACAAGTCCCTTTTCGCCATAACTCGGCTGACGAACGGTATCCTCGGCCTTGACATCCAAGCCGAGCGATTTCAGCAGCTTGATCGCCTCCGCTTCCGGCTTACCGATCAAATTCGGCATACGGACGGTCTCTTTCCCTTTGCTGACTTTAAACACAACATGCGCCTGCTTCGGGTCGAACTCCGCTCCGGCCTCCAGCGACTGCTCCAAAATGGTGCCGACCGGCTCGTCACTGAATTCCTCTTCGGCCTTTATCTGGTCGTCTGGAACGCCTAGTGCGGTCAGCTCGTCTCTTGCCGTTTCATACATTTGGCTTACATAATTTAGCGCCATCTGCATATTCGGACCGGTACTAATATAAAGCTTGATCGGCGTGCCCACCTTAACGCGTTCGTTTGCTTTCGTTTGATCGTAGACGACATCCTTCGAGACGCCTTCTTTGTTCATTTTTACGACAGGCTCCTCTACCCGCAATCCAGCCTTCTCCAATGCGGCTCTAGCATCCGTCTCCGTCATGGTTACGACATAAGGCACATCGACTTCCTCTACTTCAAACCAACTGATCACGGTCATGGCGCCCCAATAAACAAGTCCGATGACGAGCAGCGTCAAGGTGACTGCAACCGTAGGCTTTACCCAGCGCTTCCGCTTGGGCTTTTCCTCCGGCTTGCGGGCATCCGCGCGCCCTTCCTGCCCTCCGTCTTCCTCGCGCTTGCGCTGTTGCACGGCAGGCGCGACGACCGTCTCCATCGCCCCTCCCCGGATCGCCGGCATAATTTTCGTTTCCTCGAAATCGCCGTTATCCGAATGGAATGTAATGCGCGGCTCGTTCAGCCTGTCGGGCATCAAGCAGGTCTCCAGATCGTGCAGCATATCCTCCGCCGATTCGTAACGTTCATTCGGATTTTTGCGCATGGCCCGCAAAATAATATTTTCCACGCTTTGCGGAATATACGGATTGACCGCCCGCGGATCCTCAAAGTTTTCCTGCAAATGCTTCAAGGCAACGCTGATCGGGCTCTCGCCCAGAAAAGGCAAACGGGCGGTCATCATTTGATATAATACGATCCCTAATGAATACAAATCCGATTTTTCGCCGGCATTGACGCCTTTGGCATGCTCGGGTGAAAAATAGTGAACGGAGCCGACTACCGATCCCGTCTGTGTAATCGTCGACGAGGTTACGGCCCGCGCAATGCCAAAATCGGTAACCTTGACCCGGCCATTATTGCCAATTAATATATTATGCGGTTTAATATCCCGATGAATGATTTGTTTATGATGGGCATGTTCCAGCGCGTCGCATATTTGGATAGCAATGTGAACCGCTTCCTCAGCCTGCAATGGCGCACGTTGCTGAATAACTTCGTTCAGGTTATGGCCTTCAACATATTCCATAACGATATAATGAGTATCGCCTTCTTGACCGACGTCATAGATACTGACAACATTCGGATGCGAGAGCGCCGCCGCGGACTGCGCCTCGCGGCGAAAGCGCCGGATAAACTCCTCGTCATGCGTAAACTGCGGCCGGAGTATTTTGACTGCTACATGACGGTTCAGCAGTAAATCCTGAGCTTTATAGACGAGCGCCATTCCGCCCCCGCCAACCCGGGTAATGATTTCATACCTTCCGCCTAATTCATGTCCAATCATGTCGCTCACCTCTCTTGCTCTGTGTCGTCGGCATGATGCAACAGAACGACTGTAATGTTATCGTCTCCGCCGGCCTGCAGCGCCAGTTCAACCAACTGTTCCGCTTTCTCGTCCAGACTGAGCCCGTCCGACTGCAATGTATCATGAATCTCTCTTTCCTCTACCTTATTGGTTAGGCCGTCGCTGCATAATATCAGCATATCGCCCGCCGTCCAAGAGATGCTGCGAATATCAACCTCCACTTGAGCGTCTGTGCCAAGCGCGCGCGTCAACACATTTCGTCTGGGATGATTAGCCGCCTCTTCCGGAGTCAATTGCCCTGATTTGGCCAATTCATTAACAAGCGTATGATCCTCGGTCAGTTGAGATAGCTCGCCATGTTGCAAAATATAAGCGCGGCTGTCGCCAATATGCCCGATAACGCCGCGCTCATTTTGCATGAGCGCCGCCACGACCGTCGTTCCCATATTATGATAGCGTTCATTTTGCCTTGCCGTATCGAACACCACTTCATTCGCTTGCAAAATCGCTTGCCGGACGAGCATTTTGCACTCGTCCTGCGACAATTGCCCGTCTTTATCCGCAAGCGCATCCCGAAAAGTATCCATCGCCAATTCGCTGGCTACATCGCCTGCCTGATGGCCCCCCATGCCGTCTGCAACAATCGCGACGATCAAACCGCCGTCCTTTTGCTCCGCCCATGCGCGATCCTCATTCACATGCCGAACTCTCCCGACATCGCTTCGATATGCTATTTTCATCATCGATCACCCCGTCGTCGATTGCATATGTTTCGCCCGAAGCTGTCCGCAGGCTGCCGCAATATCATGTCCCTGCTCTCTGCGGATCGTAGCATTTACATTATTGCGTTCCAAAATCCGTTGAAACTCAAAAATCTGTTCCCGCGGAGTGCGTACATATTTGCGCTCCGGCACATGATTGACCGGAATGAGATTGACATGGCAAAGCATGTCCTTAAGCACGCTGGCCAGTTCCTCTGCATGTTCGTTCTGATCGTTGACACCGCCGATGAGCGCATATTCAAACGTAATGCGTCTACCCGTCTTCGCAATGTAGTAGCGGCATGCTTCGATCACATCATCGAACGGGAAGCGTCTGTTAACCGGCATGAGCTTCGAGCGCAGAGCATCGTTCGGCGCATGAATGGAAATCGCCAGATTGATCTGCGTATTTTCTTCGGCAAATTTATACATGCTCGGCACAATGCCGCTTGTCGATACCGTAATATGGCGCTGGCCGATATGCAGCCCCTTCTCATGGATCATAATCCGCAAAAACGCCATCGTCGCGTCATAATTTTCGAATGGCTCGCCGGAGCCCATAATGACGATGCTTGACACCCGTTCATCGGTAGCATCCAGCATTTGCTGCGCTGTCACGACTTGGGCGACAATTTCGCCTGCTGTCAAATTCCGTTTCAGCCCGCCAAGCGTCGAGGCGCAGAAGGTGCAGCCGATCCGGCAGCCCACCTGAGTCGTGACACAAATGCTGTTGCCATAGTTATGGCGCATAATGACAGTCTCAATCGCATGGTTGTCGTGCAAGCCGAACAAAAACTTGACGGTGCCGTCCTTGGATTCAAAACGGGTAATTTCCGAAAGCGTTACGAATTGGAATTGTTCATCCAGCTTCGCGCGCAGCGCCTTCGGCAAATTCGTCATCTCTTCGAAACTTTTGACCCTTTTTACATAGAGCCACTCAAACAGCTGCAAGCCGCGAAAGGCTGGCTCGCCGTTTTCCTTCATCCAGTTCTCAAGCTGCTCAAGCGTATAATCATAGATGAATGGTTTCATCAATTTACCCCTGTTTCCTTCTAAAATAGATGCGCTCGCTGCACCGCATCGCTTTATTTTACCACAAACGCCTGTAGCAGACCACTGAAGCTGCCACAGGCGCTTATATTACTCAGCCTGACCAATCGCTTGCCGTTTTAGTCGGGCGATATAAAAACCGTCACTGTCAAAATGCTGCGGCAGCAGCTGAGCCTCACCGCGGAACGGCTCTGCGGCAGCTCCGGCTGCCTGCAACGGCAGCAGCACCGGCTCCGGCCAATCGCAGTCCAGCGCAAATTCCGCATGGCTGTCCAAAAATGCCGCGATTTGCCCTTCGTTTTCCTCCCGCTCAATTGTACATGTGCTATATACAAGCGTGCCGCCGGGACGTACAAGCTTGGCCGCTTCTGCAAGCAGCCGGCGCTGCAGTTCAGCGATCGCCGCAATATCCTCCGGCGACTTTGTCCATTTAATTTCCGGCTTGCGGCGAATGACACCGAGTCCCGAGCAGGGCGCATCAAGCAGTACGAGATCGAACGACCCTGCCGGATAACGGGCGGACAGCCCGGCCGCATCTCCGGTGACAGCCTCGATAATATGCAAGCCGAGACGGCTGGCCTGCCGCTCGATAAGCTGCCTTTTGTGCTCATGGACATCATTGGCAACAATACGCCCCCGATCGTTCATCCGCTCCGCCAGATGGGCCGCTTTCCCGCCTGGGGCTGCGCAGCAATCGAGCACAGCGCTGCCCGGCTCCGGGGCGCACACTGCCGCTACAAGCATCGAGCTTTCGTCCTGCAATGACCATAGGCCCTCGGCATAGCCGTCAGCTAATGCCAAATTTCCGCCGCCTTTGATAACTATGCCGTCGGGGGCGAGCTTGGAGGCCTCTGCCGAATATCCGCTTTGCGCAAGCTGCTGCTGCAGCTCCTCGCGCGAAAGGCGAAGCCGGTTGACGCGCAGGCTGGCACTCGGGGGCTCATTGCCTGCAGCGCATATCGTCTCGGCTTCGCGCTCGCCATACGCCTGCACCCACCGCTCGACCAGCCAGTCCGGATATGAATATGTTATTCCGATACGCTGGATAGGGTCCTCCGCAGCTACTTGCCCACGCAGCTCATCGCGTCTTCTTTCCATATTGCGCAGCACGCCGTTTACCATGCCGGATATTCCGGCATGCCCCCGCCGCTTGGCAATTTGCACCGCCTCATTTACAATGGCATGCGGCGGTATCCGGTCAAGGCAAAGCATCTGGTATGCGCTCATGCGCAGCAATTGCAGCACCCATGGATTAAGCTTATGAAATCCTTTCGTCACAAGCGCAGCCAGCCGGTAGTCAAGCAGTCGCCGGTGCTGGATGGTACCATAGACGAGCTCGGTCGCCAGCGCGGCATCCTGCCGCGACAAATTTGCTTCCTGCAGCACTTGATTCAGCTGCAAATTGCTGTAGGCTCCCGCTTCCGCCACTTTAATCAATATTTGCAGCGCCGCTTCCCGCGCTGTTCGCACCTGTATTCCTCTCGGCCTATTCAAGACTGCTCACCGCCAAATTGAGTGCCGGCCGCAAGGCGCGCGCCCTTCAGCCACTCGGCAGCAGCCATCGCTTTTTTGCCGGCAGGCTGGATGACGAGGAGGCGCAGCGCTCCTTCCCCCGTCTGAACCACGATGCCGTCAGTGTCTGCAGCCAGTACCGTCCCTGGCGTTTTTCCGGCAGACACTTCCGCCTCCGGCTTGCATCCCCACACTTTAAAGGGGGCGCCGTCAAGCATGGTGAACGCCCCTGCCATCGGGGAGAGCCCCCTCACTTGATTGAATAATTGCCGGGCAGAACGCCGCCAATCGATCTGTTCATCAGCGCGGGTCAAATTGGCGGCATAGGTCGCTTCGGCGTCATTTTGTTTTTCCGCCGTGACAGTGCCTTCTTCAAGAGCGGGAAGCGTCTCAAGCAGCAGCTTGGCTCCTGCCTCGCTCAGCTTGGCGAATATGGAGCCTGCCGTATCCTCTTCTTCAATCCGCACCACGACTTTGCTGATCATATCGCCTGTATCCAGCCCTTCGGCCATGTACATAATTGTGACCCCCGTCACTTCCTCGCCATTCATGATCGCCCGCTGAATCGGCGCGCCGCCGCGGTAACGCGGCAGCAGCGAGCCATGGACATTAATGCAGCCAAGCCGCGGTATGTCCAGCACCCGCTTCGGCAAAATTTGCCCGTATGCAGCAGTTACAATCAAATCAGGCGCCAGCTTCACAAGTTCGTCCACCGCGCTCGAGCCTCGCAGCTTTTCCGGCTGGTAAACAGTAAATCCGCGAGCTTGCGCAGCTTCTTTTACCGGTGGAGGCGTCATTACTTTTTTTCGCCCTTTCGGCCGGTCAGGCTGTGTCACGACTGCAGCAATCTGATGTCCGGCAGCAACGAGCGCCTCCAACGATGGAACAGCGAACTCGGGTGTACCCATAAATACGATTCGCATACGATCACTCTCCACGCGCCTGACGCGGTTTATCTGATATATCATAGACGGATTCCGCAATATCTGTGAACAAAACCCCGTTCAGATGATCGATTTCATGTTGAAAGGCCCGTGCCAGATAGCCCTCGGCTTCCATTTCGAATGCTTGGCCGTCGCGGTCAAAGCCTTTTACTTTAATGAGCTGCGCTCGCTTGACATCGCCATTAATATTCGGGATGCTCAGGCAGCCCTCGGGACCGATCTGCTCCCCTTCCCGATGGACGATTTCCGGATTAACCATTTCGACCAACCCTTGCTCGTCGCCGATATCTACTACAATGACACGCTTTGAAATACCGATCTGCGGCGCAGCGAGGCCTACACCTTGCGCATCGTACATCGTCTCCGCCATATCATTAAGCAGCTTGTGCAAATTGGCATTAAATTTTGTTACTGTGATCGCCTGCTCGCGCAGAACCGGATCGGGGTCCTTAACAATTAGTCGAATAGCCACTTCAATATCCTCCTTATGACAAGCCGCCGCAGCAAGCCTGACTACAATATCACTTGCGGGTCAACATCGACACCGATTTGGATTTTTTGTTGTCCCTTCGGGCCTGTCAGCAAAGCTAACGCCCGGTTCAATATATTTGTCGCATCAACATTTCCCCGATATTTTATCATACATTGAAAACGATAGCGATCTTTCATTCTGGCAATTGGTGAAGCCACCGGCCCTAAAATACTTATAAAACGATTGCCTGTTCCTTCGTCTCCTTCCGCTATTCCCGCCTTTCTGACCTGCTCCCGCAGCAGCTCCGCCAGCCTCTCGCCCTCAGTGATCACTAAAGCAAGCTGCTCATGCGACAGCGTAATCAAAATAAGGCGGCAATACGGCGGGTAAGACATCTGCCGGCGATGCCGCATCTCCTCATTTATGAAGGCGTCATAATCGTGATGCTGCGCAGTCGTGATGGCGTAATGCTCCGGATTGTAGGTTTGAATAATAACCTCGCCCGGCAGCTCATGCCTGCCTGCACGCCCCGCCACTTGCGTCAGCAGCTGGAATGTCTTTTCTCCCGCGCGGAAATCGGGCAAATGCAGCGACGTATCAGCCGCGATAACGCCAACTAGCGTAACGTACGGGAAATCAAGCCCCTTAGCAACCATCTGCGTCCCTAGCAGCACATCAGCCTTGCGTTCACCGAACAGGCTCAACCATTTTTCATGCGAGCCCTTCTCTGTGGTCGTATCGACATCCATACGAATGACTCTGATGCCGGGAAAAAGTTTGGACAACTCTTCCTCCACACGCTGTGTCCCGGTTCCGAAAAACCGGATATGTTCGCTTTCACAGGACGGGCATGCCGTCGGAGCAGGCTGGCCAAAGCCGCAATAATGGCAGCGCAGCAATCTTGATTTCTGATGATACGTCAGTGAAATGTCGCAGTGCGGGCATTGTGCAGTATAGCCGCACGAACGGCACATAACAAAGGTCGAATAGCCGCGGCGGTTCAACAGCAGCACAGACTGCTCGCCCCGCTCCAGTCTGGCGGCAAGCGCTGCATGCAGCTGCCTGCTAAACATCGAACGATTGCCGTTCTTCAGCTCGGAGCGCATGTCGACGATCTCGACTGGCGGCAGCGGACGCTGACCGACGCGCTGCCGCATCTGCAGCAGCGCCGATCCTCTCTCCCCGTCGCCGCTCCCCGCTTGATTGCGGGATGCCGCTGCCGCTGCATAGCTTTCCAGCGAAGGGGTGGCCGAGCCGAGCACGACAGCCGCCCCATGCTGGCGGGCGCGGCGCACCGCAACGTCGCGCGCATGATATTTTGGGCTTTCCTCCTGTTTATAGGAAGACTCATGCTCCTCGTCGATAATAATCAAGCCCAACTGCTCGAACGGAGCAAACACGGCCGATCTGGCGCCGATCGCCACCGTAGCCCGGCGCTCCCGTATTTTGCGCCATTCATCATATCGTTCCCCATGCGATAGCCGGCTGTGCAGCACGGCTACCTCATCGCCGAATCTGCCTTTGAATCGTTCTACCATTTGCGGCGTCAGCGAAATTTCCGGAACAAGAACGATTGCTTGCCGGCCATAATTGAGACAATGCTCGATCGCCTGCAAATAGACCTCCGTCTTGCCGCTCCCCGTCACGCCATGAAGTAAAAAGACCCGCGAGCTCTGCCTGTCTATCGCTTCCGCAATCGGTGCAAATACCGCTTGCTGCCCCTCTGTTAGCGGCAGCGGCTGCGTCCGTGCGAACGTCCTTCCCGCATACGGGTCCCGTTCCTGCTCCACCTCCTGCAAAACCAGGAAACCCTTATCCGCCACCGCACGCACCGTGGCAGAGGTCGTCTGCAGCTCCTCCACCACTCGAGCAAGCGCGACCGGCTCCTGCTGACTGATCATAAACCGCAGCACCTCGCGCTGCTTAACGGCTCTGGCAGGTATTTGCCCGATCGCAGCCTCAGCTGCCTCACGATCCTCCGGCGGGAAGACGGCCAGCACCTTTTTAATCTTCAACCGGTCGCGAATGGCAACCTGCTCGACCAGCGCCCCGGCGCGGATAGCCGCCTTCACCTCTCCAGCCGCAGCAGGAAAGCGCTCCTGCAAGGAAGCCAGCTTCACAGAACCGCCGCTTTTGCGAATATAATCGACCCAATCGGCAGAAGTGATAAAACGGCTCATCTCCTCCTCGGCTATCGTGACGACAGACTCGGCCTTGCCTTTAAGCGCCGCCGGGATCATCGCCTGCAGCGATGTTGTCATGGCACAGCAATATTTGCCGCTCATCCAGTCGGCCAATTCTATAAGATCCGGCGACAGGGGCGGCCAATGATCCAGCAATTCCGCCACCGGCTTGATTTTCTTTCTGTCAACCTCTGCAGCATCGGCAAAAGCGACGACAAAGCCTTGCACGACACGTCCGCCAAAGGGCACCGCAACTCGGCTGCCGATCTCCAGCCAACCCCGATAGCGCTCAGGGACTTCATAGTCAAATGGCCGATCCGTTTGGCGGCTCGGCACATCAACGATGATTTTGGCGATCATTCGCGCGCCTCCCTTGCCGCCATTCGCTCTGCAACAAGCTGCAGCAATTTCTCAGCCACTTCGTGCTTGGACAGCAGCGGCCAGGAGGCTACCCGTCCCTCGGCGCCAAACACTTGGACGATATTCGTGTCGACATTAAATCCGGCTCCTTCCGCCGTTACATCATTGGCTACAATCAAATCGCAATTTTTGCGCTGCAGCTTGTCCATAGCGTATGTTTCGATTTGTTCCGTCTCCGCTGCGAAACCGACCAGAAATTGCCCCTTTTTGCGCGCGCCGAGCGTCTGCAAAATATCCGTCGTCCGTTCTAATTCAAGCACCAGACGCTCACTATTTGTTTTTTTCATTTTGCCAGGCACTCTGGTTACCGGCCGATAATCCGCCACCGCAGCAGACTTAATTACGATGTCCGCATCGTCATAACGCGCGGCGACCGTCTGCAGCATCTCTTCAGCCGATTCCACATGAACAAGCTCTACATCCGCTGCCGGCATAGCTGCTGTCGTCTTTGCGGCAACAACCGTCACCTTCGCCCCAAGCCGGGCGGCTGTCTCGGCAATGGCAAATCCCATTTTGCCGGAGGAATCGTTAGTCAGATAACGCACCGAATCCAGACGCTCCACCGTTCCGCCGGCTGTAACAAGCACCCGCTTGCCTTCGAGCAGGCGGCTCGCGGCAAACCATTGAACGACTGCGGCAACAATATCCTCCGGCTCGGCTAGCCGCCCTTTTCCTACATATCCGCAGGCAAGCAGCCCCGTGCCCGGCTCGATAAAGCGGACGCCGCGCCGCTTCAGCAGCTCCATATTATGCTCTACCGCAGGGTGGGCGTACATATGCACATTCATCGCCGGCGCCACCATGATCGGTGCTGTCGTAGCCAGCAAAGTCGTTGATAGCATATCGTCGGCAAGACCTGTCGCCATCTTCGACAATATATTGGCTGTGGCGGGCGCCAGCAGCACAAGATCGGCATGGTCCGCCAAATCGATATGCGCGACTACTGCAGGATCGAACTCATCAAATGTATCGAGATAGACCGGATTTCTTGACAAGGTTTGCAGCGTGAGCGGGGTAATAAAGCGGGTTGCCGATTCCGTCATCACAACCTTGACCGAGGCGCCGGCCTGTACGAGCTTGCTGCAAATAGACGCTGCTTTATAAGCGGCGATCCCTCCGGAAATGCCGAGTACAATCCGTTTTCCTTCCAACATCTTCGGCTCGCTCCTCTCCTACTCTATTTTGAAAAAAATAACAACCGCAAGGGTTGTTATCGGTGTTCCTTTATGCTTCTGCCTGTACTTCATCTTTTTCAACATTCGTCTCGACCTGAACGTGATCATGGAAAATCTCTTCAAGCGCTACTCCGACAAATTTATGCGACTTTGGCTGGCCAAGGTCGCTGGCTGCTCCGTCGCGAAGCATCCGCGCTCTGCGCGAAGCAGCAACGACGAGCGAATATTTGGAGTCTACTTTTTTCATCATTTCATCAATCGACGGGTACAACATCTCTTTTCACCTCATTCAAGCTTTCTCGGTCGCCGCCGCCATTGTGTTCAGACCGGCCACGAAGCGGTCCTTACGGCAATGTTCAGCGGTTATTATAGATTGTATGCGGTGGCATGCCTGGTCAATCTTGTCATTAACGACCGCATAATCGTAATAGTGAATTAAATTCATCTCTTCCACCGCTACATTCATGCGATGATCGATGACATCGGAGTTTTCCGTTCCCCGTCCCGTAATGCGCTCCTTAAGCACATCAAGCGATGGCGGCAGCAGGAAAATAAAAACGCCCTCCGGAAACTTTTCTTTCACTTTTAACGCGCCTTGAACTTCGATCTCAAGGATAACATCCTTGCCGGAAGCCAGCATGCGCTCTACAAAATCGCGCGGCGTTCCGTAATAATTGCCGACATACTCCGCATATTCCAGCAAAGCATCGCTTGCAATCATCGACTGAAACTGTTCTTTAGTCTTAAAAAAATAATTGATCCCCTCAACCTCGCCTTGTCTGGGAGCGCGGGTAGTAGCCGACACAGAATAGATCAGCTCTTTGTCCTTTTTTCTCAACTCGGCGCATACAGTTCCTTTCCCTACACCGGAAGGCCCTGATAAAACAATTAACAATCCTCTGTTCATAGTACTCCCCGTCATTATTCGTCGTGATCGTCATCCTTGGTTGACAGCCGGTGTGCAACAGTTTCCGGTTGAACGGCTGACAAGATGACATGGTCGCTGTCGGTAATAATTACAGCGCGCGTGCGTCGACCGTACGTCGCGTCAATAAGCATATGACGATCCCGCGCTTCTTGGATAATCCGTTTGATCGGCGCCGATTCCGGACTCACGATCGAAATGATGCGGTTGGCGGAAACGATGTTTCCAAAGCCAATATTAATCAATTTAATAGCCATGCCTTGGTTCCCCCTCCGGTCCTTCTCGTGCATGATATTTGCAATGAATTCACGAAAATATGGTATACGCAAGAATGATACAAGCGGCAACCTTCAATAAATAACGGTTAAAAAAATAAAAAGAGCAGCCATTGCACTATTCTTAACGAAAAAAGTCCGGAGCATACGTTCGTTCTTTCCGGCGTCAGCAATAATGGCATCTTTTATATCAATCATCCGGCTTGTCCAGCCTGATTACTTATTGCCATTCGCCGTTATGGCAAGCGCACCCATGCTCTATAATAATTCATTTTCGAATGTGTAACAAGTGTAAAAGCTGAGTAAAGAAAAAAAACGGGCTTGCCTGCTCAGCAGCCCGCTTTTTCTCTTACATATTTTGTTAATCTAACCGTCATATCATAGAACATAAATGGAGTAATTAAATAAATGCCATTAAAATGCTGCATAGCTACATCTAGAAGCTCCTCGGCAATCTTCACACCTTCTGCGCGGCCGGCTTCCCCTTCCAGCCCGCTCATGCGCCGCCTTACTTCGTCGGAAAGCTCAATACCCGGAACCTCGTTATGCAGATATTCGGCGTTGCGTCCGCTGGCCAGCGGCATAATGCCGATAAAGATTGGAACCTTCAAATGTTTCGTACCTTCAGCAACTTTGACGATCAGTTCCGGATCATATACAGGCTGTGTCATAATGTAATCCGCGCCTGTTTCAATTTTCCGCTCAAGCCGGCCAATCGCCTTGTCCAAATATTTAACATTAGGATTAAAGGCAGCGCCGACAACGAAATTCGCTTTCTGCTTCAGCCCCTTGCCTGAAAAGGAGACGCCTTCGTTCAGCTGCTTGATCATGCGGATCATCTCGAACGATGTCAGGTCGTATACGGACTTTGAATCCGGCAGGTCGCCGAAGCGGGCCGGATCGCCGGTTACGGCCAGAACATGATTGATGCCCAGCGCGTCGAGCCCCATCATATGGGATTGCGTGCCGATCAAATTCCGGTCGCGGCAGGCAATATGCGCCAGCGGTCGGATGCCCACCTGCTGTTGAATGAGCGAGGCAAGCGCCAAATTGCTCATCCGGGTTACCGCCAGCGAGTTATCGGCCATCGTTACAGCATCGGCCCGCACCTCTTTGAGCGCGGCTGCGCCAGCCATAAATTTGCGGATATCCAGATCGCGCGGCGGATCGAGCTCTACGATGACAGTATGCCGCTGTTTGACCAAATCGACTAGCGTCGGCTCCGCCAGCTCCTTCTGCTCAGCATGTTGGCTACTCAGCTCTACTGCCTCGCGCCGGGGGATCGGCTGCTTCTCTACAATGGTAACCTGCTTAGCTTCATAGCCCTCCAAAGCCGCGGCGATTGCCGCTACGTGCTCCGGCGTCGTTCCGCAGCAGCCGCCGATAATGCGTGCGCCGCGATCGGCAAATTTACGCGCCGATTGGCCGAAATATTCCGGCGTCGCGGTAAACATATATTTGCCGTCTACATAGTCGGGAAGACCGGCGTTCGGATAGACGGACATCGGCAGGGAGAGTTCCTGTCCGATCGCCTCGATCGCCCGCATGATTCCATTCGGGCCGCTGCGGCAATTGAAGCCGATCATATCTGCTCCGTCCTCGCGCAGCCGGTCGCAGGCGTCGGCCAGCGTGTAGCCATCCTGAGTGACAGCGTCCTTTTCCACTGCAAATTGGCACAAAACAGGGATGTCGGACAGTTCACGCGCAACGCGAAGCGCCACCCGGATCTCATCCAAATCATAAAAGGTTTCCAGCAGAATGCCGTCAACCCCTTCTTCGAGCAAGGCGTTTATTTGCTGGCGAAACATCTGCTGCAGATTGACTGTCCGCATATTTTTGCGCTTGCCGGCACGAATCGCCCCGACTGCCCCGACAACATAAGCGTCCTTGCCTACTGCCGCTCGGGCGTTGCGCACACCGGCGCGGTTGATAGCTTCTACTTCCTGATCAAGCCCGTACTTGCTCAGACTCTCATGATTGGCCGAAAAGGTATTGGTCTCGATTACACGTGCGCCGGCTTCATAGTAGCGGCGATGCACATCCTCGATCACATTAGGGCGCGTAACGTTAAATTCCTCGTAAGATATGCCGATCGGGAAGCCCATCTGGTACAAATAGGTTCCCATCGCTCCATCACCGGTCAATATGCGCGTCCCCAGCGCTTCTCGCAACAAAGGTTTCATCTTCTCATTGCCCCCTTACAAATTCACCAGAGCCAGTCGAAATACCAGCTTTTCATCGCTCTATTAAGTAATTACCGGCCAGCAGCCAATAATCTCCAGTATTCACATCGCATTTAATTGATACATTGAAATAGCATACATCAAACTGCAGCAAAACGCCATTTAATTTTTTACAAACGAAAAAGGCTGCCTATAAGCCGCTAAAAAGCGACCTATAAGACAGCCTGACAGCGAGCTGGTTGTTAACGCATTGCTGCCCTGGAACCGTTGATCGGCCAGTTTGATTTTTTCTTTTTGGAGGTGCTGAGGACGCTGCCGATTCCCATAAAGAACGTCGGAATGCCGGCAGCGACAATTACCAGGCACCATTCGCGGAAGGAGAGCGGTACTGTCTTGAAAATCGGCTGCAGCGCTTCGATGTAAAGAACGCCAATCATCAATGCGAGCGAGGACAAAACTGCGAATACCAAGTATTTGTTCTGCAGGATGTTGCGATGGAAGATCGAGCGCGAGCTGCGGCAATCGAATACATGAATCAGCTGCGCCAGCACCAATGTGGCAAATGCAACCGTCTGCGCCCGCACCAGATGTTCCGGATTGCCGGGATCGGTACGCAATGTCAGCCAGAAGGCTCCCAGCGTACACACGCCGATCAAAACTCCGCGGCTAACAATTTTCCAGCCCAACCGGCGCGCAAAAATGTTTTCCCGCGCCTTGCGCGGCTTCTGCTGCATTAAATCCTTCTCCGCCTGATCGACCCCCAGCGCCATAGCCGGCAAACCGTCCGTTACCAGATTAACCCACAAAATTTGAATCGGAACGAGCGGCAGCGGAAGACCGGCAAGCATCGCCAGAAACATCGTCAAGATTTCACCTACATTAGAGGCCAGCAGGTAACGGATAAATTTGCGGATATTTTCATAGATGCCGCGCCCTTCTTCAATAGCTGCAATAATCGTAGAAAAATTATCATCGCTCAATACAAGTGCCGATGCTTCCTTCGACACATCGGTGCCGGTAATCCCCATCGCAATCCCGATATCAGCCGCTTTAATGGCCGGTGCGTCATTAACGCCATCGCCGGTCATCGCCACGACATGCCCCTGGCGCTGCAAAGACTTCACGATCCGCAGCTTGTGCTCAGGCGTAACCCGGGCATAAACATATACGTTATCTACAATTTCATCGAGCTGTTCGTCGGTCAACCCTTCAAGCTGCTGGCCGTTGATGGAGCGCCCGCCGCGCGGCATAATACCGAGCTGGCCGGAGATCGCCTCCGCAGTCAATTGATGATCGCCAGTAATCATAACGGTCTTGATGCCTGCCTGGCGGCAGGTGGCGATCGCGTCGCGCACCTCTCTGCGCGGCGGATCAATCATCCCCGTCAGACCGATAAAGACTAACTGGTTTTCTGCGTCATTCTCATCGTTGCATACTTCGTTTGTCTTCAGCTCGCGATAAGCAAAGCCCAACACGCGCAAGGCTGACTGCGCCATTTCCTCGCCGGCCTTCGTCACCTTCTGCCGCAGGCTTCCGGTAAACGGCACCACCTTGCCTTCCCACAAAATATAATTGCAGCGGCCCATCAGCAAATCCGGCGCACCTTTTGTATAAACAAGCTTCCCGCCTTGATGGGATACAAGTACGGACATCCGCTTTCGATCCGAATCGAAAGAAAACTCCATCTCGCGTGTATACAGCCCTTCCAAAGATTTGGCGCTCACACCGAGCTTGGCAGCCAGCACCGACAGTGCGCCTTCCGTCGGATCGCCCTTGAGCACCCACTCCTCAGCCGCCGCCGTATCCTTGCTCTTCTTACGTTTCGTTTGCTCGTCTGTATCTGCTCTGTCAACGGACGCATTGTTGCACAAGGCCGCTACTTGCAGCAGACGCCGCAGAGCCATATCATGTTTAACGTCGACGGCATCCCCATTCTCCGTCGCCTCCCCTACCGGCTCGTACCCTTCGCCCGTCACGTCCAAACTGCGCCCCCCGATCCACATCCGGGTTACGGTCATTTTATTTTGCGTCAGCGTTCCCGTCTTATCGGAGCAAATAACCGATGCACAGCCAAGCGTCTCTACTGAAGGAAGCTTGCGGACGATCGCCCGCCGCTTGATCATACGCTGCACGCCCAACGCCAGCGCAATCGTTACAATCGCCGGCAAGCCTTCCGGTATCGCGGCAACAGCCAGGCTTACACCGGCAAGCACCATCTGATACGCCGGCTGGCCATGGAAAATGCCGGCCAGGACAACCATTATCGTCAAACCGAGGGCGACAACGATCAAAATTTTTCCAAGCTGCTCTAATCGATGCTGCAGCGGCGTCGCCATCGTCTCCGTATTTTGGATCAAACCGGCAATTTTCCCCATCTCCGTATCCATGCCGGTACGGATAACGACCCCTTTGCCGGAGCCGCGCGTAATCATCGTTCCCAAAAAGCCGATGTTGCGCTGGTCGCCTAGCGGCAGCTCCTCTTCCCTCAGCGGAAGGCTGCCTTTTCCTACCGGCACAGATTCGCCTGTAAGCGCTGATTCTTCTGCATAGCAGCTGCTTGTCTCCACGAATCTTATATCGGCTGGAATGCGGTCGCCGCTTTCGAGCACGACTACATCGCCAACAACCAGTTGTTTGGCCGGCAATGCACTCATTTGCCCGCCGCGCAGCACCTTGGCAACTGGCGCCGACATCTCCTTCAGCGCGCGTAACGAGCGTTCTGCCCGGAATTCCTGAATGAAGCCAAGTATGGCATTCAATACAATGATAGCAACAATCGTAATTGCATCTAAATATTCGCCAAGCACGGCGGATACCACCGTCGCTCCAATCAGTACAAGCACCATAAAATCTTTAAACTGATTGAAAAATAACGCCACAGGCGATATTTTTTTGCCTTCCGACAGCTCATTGCGACCGTTGCGGTTCAATCTTTCCGCAGCTTCCGTTCCCGCAAGCCCAGTGTCCAGCGACGTCTGCAATGTTTGCGCGAGCTCGACCGCTCCCAGTTGGTGCCACTTACGTTGTTCCATCCCCTTCTCCCTCCCGTTACATATCGGACAGCCTTCATTGTCTAAATGTATTCGGACAAACCATAAATTATCCCAGTCCCAGTAAAAAGACTTAAGTTTTTACGCCAACTATGGCATGATAGAAAAGCGGGCATGGATGCCCAATGTCTTTTTTATAAGGAGAATAATACTACTATGGCACTGGATGGAATTGTAACCCGCGCGATTACCCGCGAGCTGCAGGCTTGCATTGGCGCGCGCATACATAAAATTCACCAACCGAATAATCATGATCTCGTCCTGCAAATCCGCGGTGCAAATGTACAGGGCAAGTTGCTGATCTCGGCCAACCCGACCTATCCGCGCGTTCATTTTACGAAGCAAAGCTTTATTAACCCGCTAGAGGCTCCCATGTTCTGTATGCTCATTCGCAAATACTGTGAAAGCGGCCAGATCGAGGATATCCGCCAAGTCGGCTCTGAGCGCATTATTCATATTAAAATCCGCTCCCGGGACGAGCTGGGCGATCTGTCCTTCAAGACGCTTATCATTGAGCTGATGGGACGGCACAGCAATATTATCCTTGTCGATGAAGGCACAGGCGCGATCCACGACGGCATCCACCATGTCACGCCGTCAATTAGCAGCTATCGGGTGGTCATGCCCGGGGCCAACTATGTGGAACCGCCGCAGCAGGGCAAGCAGGATCCCTTCACAATCGCGGATCAAGCTCAATTCCAAGCGGCGCTGCAGACGCATGCGGGCGGAGAGCAGGAAGCTGCGAAGCCGGACAAACTGCTCGTCGCCTCCTTTAGCGGCTTGAGTCCGCTGCTGGCCAAAGAGATCGTCCACCGCAGCGGCGGCCATACGGCGAGCTGGTCTGTCTTTCTTACGATGCTGCAGCAATTCTCCGCCCACCAATATGAACCTGAAATTGTCGAGCAGGACAACGGTAAGGCGGTCTTTTCTGTTACAAGCCTCACCCATGCTGAAGGCGGCAGAACCCGCTTCACCACTATCAGCGAATGTCTGGAAGCCTTTTACGGCGATAAGGCGGAGCGCGACACTGTCAAGCAGCGCGTGTCGGATCTGATCCGCTTTTTGCACAATGAACGCAACAAAAATGATAAAAAGCTCGATAAGCTCCGTGAAACGCTGCAGGATGCGCAGGCCGCGGACCGCTTCCGCATTATGGGCGAGCTGCTGACTGCATATATGCATCAAATCAAGCGCGGGGATGCTGCGATCGAGGTTGTCGACTACTATGATGAGGAGCAGCGAACAGTTACAATCGCGCTTGACCCGCAGCTGACGGCATCCGAAAATACACAGCAATATTTCAAAAAGTACAATAAATTAAAAAATAGCCTTGCAGTGGTGACAGAGCAAATAGAACGCACCGAAGAGGAGCTGCGTTATTTGGATGCTTTACTGCAGCAGCTGGATAGCGCATCGCTTGGCGATATCGAAGAAATTCGCGAGGAATTGGTCGAGCAGGGCTACTTGCGCGATCGCGCCAAACGCAACGCCAAAAAGCGCAAAAAGCTGCGTCCGGCCCTGCTCAGCTATGAATCTTCTGAGGGAATATCCATTTATGTCGGTAAAAACAATACCCAAAACGACTATTTGACGAATAAATTAGCCGCGCCTAATGAAACATGGCTGCATACCAAAGACATTCCCGGCTCCCATGTCGTCATTCGAGCCGCCGAATTTGGCGAAGCGACACTGGAGGAAGCGGCAATGCTGGCCGCCCATTACAGCCAAGCGCGCGGATCAAGCCTCGTTCCCGTCGACTACACGCTCATCAGGCATGTCAAAAAACCGAGCGGCTCCAGGCCCGGCTTCGTGATTTATGACCACCAAAAAACGCTGTTCATCACGCCGGACGAGCAACGCATTAAACAGTGGCCTTTTCAGATCAGAAATTGACGGGCAGATTGCTCGCCGTAGAGGCGCCGCTCCCGCTGGGCAGGGGCAGCTCTTCACGGCGAGCTTTTATTTCTGCGGCTTTAATGCCTGGAGGACATCCGCCCCTACAGTACGGCAGCCAATGGGGCCATGAAATACAGCCCCTTCACGGGCGCCATGAAAGTCCGAGCCCGCCGTTATAATGAGCTTATGCTTCGCCGCAAGCCGGGCGTAGCGCCGCTCATCGGCCTCCCCGTGATCGGGATGGTACACCTCAATCCCCTGTGCGCCTGAAGCGATGATCTCTTCAACCAGTTCATCATCGCCATAAAGGCCCGGATGCGCCACAACACTTGTACCGCCGGCCTCCCGGATCCATTTCACCGCCTGGAACGGGTCAAGCCGCGGCGGGGCAGCGTAGGCGGCCGCTCCGGCAGCTAGGTAACGGTCAAACGCTTCCTGCATCGTGGCTGCAGCGCCTTTGTCGATCAGAACGGCAGCAATATGCGGTCTTCCGATCGAACCGCCTTCCTTGCCTTGCAGCTTCGCTTTGGCTGCCACTTCCTCCATCGTAATGGCAATGCCCAGCTGGCGGAGCTTGTCCACAATCATGTCATTGCGCCGCTCCCGTACCTGCTGCACGCTTGCCAGCTTGCGCTGCCAGTCAGCGCTCTGCCAGTCCATATAGTAGCCCAATATATGAATATCGCGCCTTCCCGCCACCGTGCTCAGCTCCACACCGGGGACGACGACCAGCTGCTGGCGCTCTCCTTCCTCCAGCGCCTCGGCCATGCCGTCTACAGTATCATGATCGGTAATGGCCACCCCGGCCAGCCCGGCCGCCTTAGCCAGCCGTACATTATCGGCCGGGCGCTGCAATCCGTCCGAAGCCGTTGTATGGGTATGAAGATCGACTTGTTTTATAACCATTGCTGCAAATCACGCTCCCGCAAAAAAGTTAGGAAAGTAACGGCTGATATCGGCAATAGCGCGGATTTCAAATACATCGAGTAAAACTGCCGCAAAAATTTCACATCAGAAAGCGATACCGTCTGAATTAAGCCAAGCGCCACCTCATGCTTGACAGAAGCTGCTGACACGAAGGAAATGCCCAGCCCGGCCTCGACTGCAGATTTGACGGCTCCAGTGCTGCCAAGCTCCATCATAATATTCAAATCTGTCAGCTCAATCTGATGCTGCCGCAGCTGTTCTTCGATAACAAGCCGCGTGCCGGATCCTTGTTCCCGCAATACAACCGGATATTCAAGAATGTCCTGCAGCTGCACATTCTCTTTATTCGCCAGCGGATGGTTCTTGCCGACAATCAGCTTCAGCTCATCGCTCATAACCGCTTCCATATGCATATCAGGATGATTGACAGGAGCCTCGATCAAGCCGAAATTAAGCTGGTGATTTAAAATTTCTTCCATAATTTGCGCTGTATTCATCACCTTCATGCTAATCGAGATATGCGGGTATTCCTGCCCGAACGGCCCGAGCAAGCGAGGCAAAATATATTCCCCGATCGTCAAGCTTGCGCCCAGCTGCAGCTTTCCTTTGAGCTGCTTGGTAAACTTGGACATATGCGCGTCTGTTTCACGGATCAGCTCGATGCTGCGCTGTGCATATGGCATGAGCGCCCTGCCCGCATCCGTCAACTCGATCCGTTTGGTCGACCGCTGAAACAGCTTAGTCCCGAAATAGTCCTCAAGCGACTGCACCTGCATCGTCACCGCTGGTTGAGTCATATGCAGCGAAGCCGCTGCAGCTGAGAAGCTTCCTTTCTCCGCAACAGTAAAAAAGATATGCAATTGATGAAAATTAAGCGCCATCGTCACCCTCCCTCTCTTGCCACCCATTTAATTTTCGATGAAAAAAGCATGAGCCGCTTTACGCCCATGCTTTCTGTTGTCATTTTCTTTTTCTGCTATTTTTAATTAGCGTCATTCTCCGAGAGTGTCGCAGCCATGAATAATATGATTTCAAATCGCGCAATTCTATCGTTTCAGACATCCGCCCAAGAAAAGTAACGACGATCATCTTATGAAGCGGATTGCCGGCAATATCGGTTTCTTTCTCCAGCAAAGCGAACTCAGCGACGAATACAAGATCATCATCAATCAAATAAACGTCCTGTTCATTCCGATAATAGGGCTCAATCCGTCCCTGCTTTAAACATTGCCACATATATTCGGCTATATCCTCAAAACCGGTCTTCTCGCTTTCAACGCGATCCACCCATCGGTTTTTGGCGTGGTTCGTGATGACAATGTCTGCAACCTTCTTGTCGCCGAGTACAACGTGAAACGATTCGTAGGTCCCCCATCTTTCAGTCATCTTGTCCTTCATCGCGATCCACCCCCCAAAGAAGATTGGCTCCAGCGCCGTCCATCGGCACCGGAGCCTATGGCATCACAAACTGTAAAACCTCGTTTTGTCAGGCACACCGCGCGTGTACTCGGTTTTAATTTCGTTGCGGTAGGAACGTTCGATTTTTTTGACAAACGGAAGCCGCTGCATATTCCGTACGATATCATCGGCTTTATCCGCATTCATGTACATGACAACATAATGCATTCTACGTGACATGTAGTGGACTGTCCCATATTTGTCGAGTGAACGTGCCGCTTTCAAATCACTTACCCATATAATGTATCCGACGCGTTCAGAAAACATCCCTTCACCTGCCCTTCACAGCTATTATCCGCAGCCGCCTGAGCCGCAGCTGCATTTGCCTCCGCTGCCGCAGCCCCCGCCCTTAGGAAACGGGTCATTGCTGGCAACTTTGATCGTGTCGGATATCGAGCCGGCAATATTGCTGGCGACTTCGAACAACAATGTATCTACCGCCTGCTCCGCCGCCTCATAACGCCGAACAGGTTCAAGCGCTTCCAGCTCAAGCCGGATCGCCTTCACTCGCTTTCTTGCGTCGTGGTAATCGGGATGGTAACGGCCAAATCGCTCTGTTTCGGCAAAAGCTTCCTTCGCCTTGGCAAAACGTTCCTTGACCCGTCTGACCTCCTCATCCTCCTCGACAACTGCTTTCCAATATGAATACTCGGCGACTTCAGTCGACCGGTTGATCAAATCGCCAAGCTCATAAGCACGCTGGAGCAACTCCGCCATATCAAGCGTCCGGACTTCTCCGCCGACTAAATTCGGCCAAAGATCCCCCTCAATCGGCGCGTGCCCTTCGGTGTTTACCGTTTGCACAGCACCCACTCCTTCAAATATGTTTTGAGCCTCCGGGCCTACTCGTATCATAACATAGGAGTGATAGAAAAAGGTAGAGCTTAAGCAAGATCAATATAAATCAATCGGGATAAAAAGCTTCATTTCCTCCCACATATCCAATGATAGTATTTGCCGTTCCAATTTTCCCCGTTCATAGCTTCTTCCGCTTACCAGCCAAGCTTCGCCTTTTTTTTCCATAGTATCCGGGATAAACCGCGCGGTTGCGCCATTTCTCACAATTTGTACAGGAGTCTGCCAAGCAATCGCCTGTTCAACGAGCAGCTTTCTTGTCGACAGATGATAATTTCTCATCTCTCTTCTCCATATAAGCGGAATCGCATCCAGCCCCGGAAATATTACTTCGTCGCGCGGCGTTTCTGCCACTTGCTGAAATTGCGAGACATCGCCAGGATGGACAAATAACGGAGCGGCCGGCCGCTGCGGTGCTTGTTTGCCCGTACATGCTGCAGCACTTATTAGCCCGGTTGGCCGCTGTTCATCAGCCGCCCGGCTGCACCAGCCTTCAATAGCAATGCGAATCGAGGCAGGCAGCGGCTCCTTCGAGCTATTTTCCAAAATACGCACAATATCGCTAACCTGCAGTCCTGACGCTGCCGCTTCCTTCATCGTCTGCTCATTAAGCTGATAAACTGTCATTACATCACAGCGCTTCCGCTCCGCGATCATTTCCAGCTGCCAACGAACCTCGCCAGTTACCGGCACCGGTACGAAGATCTCGCCATCCGGCAAAACTTTTACTGGCTCGGGGTCATCGGGCGACGCCGTTTCAATCGCTGCCGGCAGTAGCGGATTGATTAACCAGCGGAAAAGCCGGTGCCCTGTCAAATCCGCCGCTTCCTCCAGCCAGCCGAAGGCTCTCATCAGCCGGCACCAGCCGACGATTGCACTGTACTCCTCTGCATTGCTCCACTGTTCCAGCCGGTACCACCGCCAAGGCTGCAGCCGGCTAAGGCGAAGGGCTGCAGCGGCGCTGGCCGCCGTCCAACTTGCATAGACTGCTGCAATATCTCCATAAAGCAGCTCCTCGCGCCTGTGATCCGGCAAAGCCAGCCACTGCCGCCACTTCCCGCTCAGCGCCATATGCCGCCCTTGTTCGACCAGCCATTCCTTTCTGGCCGCCAAATCCAGCATGAACATAATCGGAAAGCTGTATAGCTTCTCTCCGGCAACCGGCTTCCATGGCAGTACGCCGCTGTGCGCTTCATCGAAGGCAAGCTGTCTTCCGGCGCGATCAAGCGCTCTTTTGGGAAGGAGCCCTTTTGCCGTTCGCTTCATTCCGCACTTGAATAGCGCCGACCAGGCATGGATCAATTGCTGCCCTAACGGCGGAACAGTCTGCTCATCTCCGAGCAAAGCGATTCCCGACGGTTCGGCTGGTTCGGGCTCTGGACAATGCGCAAGTGCCAGCATCTGCCACTCTCGGTATACCGTTTGCGGGACATAATGATGCCTTTCTCCCCAGCCTTGCCTGACTGTCCGGACCATCCCCTGGCGGCGAAGCTCCAGCAGCGCCACGCGATGCTCGGCGCCGGACCGGTCCGCGGCCATTTTCAGCAGCTGCTCCTCTTGAAAAGGCAGCATGCCGAACAGCCGGATAATCCAATTCATAGTATGACTTGCGGCGCTTGAAAGCTGGCTGCTCACGGTGACACCGCCCTTCCGGACTCTCTTGGCGCCTGCCAATTATTAATATGGTAGCGATACCCCTGCTCCAGCAAAAACAGCTGGCGCTTGCGCGCATATTCCGTCTCTTTCGTTTCATCGCTTACCAAAGTATAAAACCAGGCTGCATTATCATCCTGCTTCGGCCGTAAAATGCGGCCGATCCGCTGTGCCTCCTCCTGTCTTGACCCATAGCTGCCCGACACCTGGATCGCTACCGCAGCATCAGGCAAATCGACAGCGAAATTCGCCACTTTGGAAACGACCAATATACGGGTATCGCCTGAGCGGAAGGATTCGTAAAGGCGTTCCCGTTCATCATGGGGCAGCGCTCCTGTTAAAAGCGGCGCATCCAATTCATCGGCGATACTGTGCAGCTGCCGCAAATATTGCCCAATAACGAGCGCCTGCTTCTTGTCATGCTTGTGCAGCAAATGCTTGATGACTTCTATTTTTTGTTTATTTTCCGCTGCAATTCTCGCTTGCTCTCTTGCAGCCGCAGCAGCCATCCGCTCCTTGTCCGCCGCTGCAAGCGGCACGCGGATTTCGGCGCATTCCACAGAGGCGATCCAATGGCGCTGCTCCAGCATCTTCCATGGCATTTCAAACCTTTTAGGGCCAATTAACGAAAACACGTCGCTCTCACGCCCGTCCTCCCGCACAAGCGTTGCCGTCAGCCCAAGTCTTCTTGTCGCCTGCAGCTCCGCAGTCATGCGAAAGACAGGAGCGGGAAGTAAATGAACCTCATCATATATAATCAATCCCCAGTTCCGCTCCGAGAACAGCTTCATGTGGGTGTAATCGTCCGTCTTTTGCCGGCGGCTCGTTAGTATCTGATAAGTGGCAATGGTTACTGGACGCACTTGTTTGAGCTTCCCGGCATATTCGCCAATATCGGCTTCAACTAAAGTCGTCTTGTCCATTAATTCATTTTTCCATTGCCGCACCGAGGTTGCATTGGAGGTTAAAATCAGCGTATCGCAGCCGAGCCGGGCAAGCGCCGCAATTCCGACTATTGTTTTGCCTGCTCCGCAGGGCAAGACAAGCACACCGCTGCCGCCGTCCATCCGTCCCTCGCAGTAAAACAGATCGACGGCACGCATTTGATAGTCCCGCAATTTGAAAGGCCGGCCGCTTGCCGCCGCTTCACGCAGCTCGACAGGCAGCGTCTCCCCGTGACGGTAGCCGGCTACATCAATGACCGGATAGCCCAGCCGAGTCAATTCCTGCTTCAGCACACCGCGAAAATCAGCTCTGACCAGCAGTTCTCCCGGGGCAGCTCCCTGCCGGAGCATTCCTCCCAATGAAGAAGCCTGCAAAGCTTCTAGCAGAGCCGCATCGCCGCGCAAAGCCAAATAACCGTCATCCGCTTGCTCCAAGCGCAGCTTGCCGTACCGCTCCATAATCGTACGGATTTGCTCCAGCACCCGCAACGGAATTTCATAACGGCTGAATTGCTCCAGGACGTGCATGATCTCGCCCGTTTGAACGCCGGTCACAGCCGCGTTCCACAGCGATAAGGAGGTAATCCGATACGTATGCAAATGTCCCGGCCGCTTGATTAATTCCGCAAACTGCGACAGCCATTCACGTGCACACTCGGCATCCTCATGCCGCTCGTCCAGCAGAACAGTCGAATCGGCCTGCACGATAATCGCTCCCTTTTCCCGTGTCATGCTTGATCCGCTCCTATCATTTCTGTCATTTGCTATATACACAGTATGAAAGAAACGATGCAAATTTATTCGTACCGGCTCAGTTTGACGTAGGCAGCAAAAACGCGCCACTGCAAAATCATGCAGTGACGCGTCCCACGCTATCAGTTGGTGCAGTTGCTCGCATAATCTTCGGCCATAGCTACCATCAATTCCGCCGATTGCAGCATAGAGTTCTCATCTAAATCGAATTTCGGATGATGATGCGGATGGACAGCTCCGCATTGCTCATTCCCGGCACCAACAAACATAAAGCAGCCTTTAACCTGCTGCAAATAATAAGTAAAGTCCTCTCCAGCCATGATGCAAGGCGATTGCATAACAGCCTGTTCACCAAATTGCGCAGCAGCTACTCTGAAAAAACGCTGCGCCTCTACCTCATCATTTACGACTGAAGGGTATCCGTCCCGATATTCGAGGTCGATCTGCGCATCATACAGCTGGCCGGTGTGCCGGACAATCGCCTCCAGCCGTGTACGAATTTGCATTCTTACCTTTTCATCAAAAGCCCGCACGGTCCCTTTCAAGCTGCACTGCTCGGCGATCACATTTGCTACGGTTCCGGCATGAAACGAGCCAACTGTAACCACAGACGGCTCAAGCGGATTAATATTCCGGCTGACAATGCTTTGCAGAGATTGAACAAGCGCCGACCCTACAAGTACAGCATCGATCGTTTCATGCGGCAATCCGCCATGCCCGCCTTTTCCTGTAATATTGATATAAAACTCGTCGGCCGAGGCCATTAACGGACCGCTTCTTGTCGCCACTGTTCCGCAAGCGAAAGGCGTCCACAGATGTACGCCATATATGGCATCTACCCCTGCAAGAGCCCCATCAGCGATCATTCCTTTCGCGCCTCCCGGCGTCACCTCTTCGGCCGGTTGAAACAGCAGCCTCCTTTCGCCAGCAAGCTGCTCTTGCCTCGCCATATAATATTGTGCGATCCCCAGCATCGTCGCCGTATGGGCGTCATGTCCGCAGGCATGCATAACACCGGGGGCTGTCGATGCATAGTCGCATGTTTTTTCATCCTGTATCGGCAATGCATCAATATCCGCCCGCAGTGCAATGACCGGACCCGGCCGCGCCCCGCGAATCGCAGCTACGATGCCGTAACCTCCGACCCCTTCGCGAATATCGCAGCCCATTTCCCGCAAATGGCTAGCTATCCATGCAGAAGTCTGCCTTTCCTGAAAAGAAAGCTCGGGATGACGATGCAAATGTCTGCGCCACTTTACCATATCCGGGTAAATCGCTTCCAGCGCCTCTTTAATCGCTGTCGACTTATTCGCCATACACGCAGCCTCCAGTCTGAACTGTATTGTTCTATATATTGTACCAGATCAATTCGTGCTCCTGAAAGTCGTTTGCTGCAAAGGCAGACATATTTTTCGTAAAAATGTCACTTTTGCCCCTTTTCCCGCCCTGGACAAAGGCTTGCACTGTATGGGGAAACATAATATCATGATAAATGTAATCAAGACAGGACGAAAGTAAGCTCCTCTGCTGCAATTAAGCAGCGGGTTAGCAACATTTTTTGTTCTTGACGGGGTCCAGCACAGCAAAAAGTAGTCCGCGCTTTCGAAGTAAGTTTTTGTTTGACTTCGTCATGCTTCGCTACAAAAACTTTTTAGGAGGATTTTCATGATTATTGAGAATACAGGTCTGAATGGAATTACGAGCGATCTCGCCTATCTGGACGAGTCTGCAGAAAAAGTCGGGTTTGTTCGCTGGCAGTGGGAATATTACCGTGCTACATACGATTTCAAAATCGAAGATCGCGAAAATCATAACGACTACTATCTCCGCATTAGCACGCGTGCCATTGAAGGCAAACTGGAATCCCCGCATGCAGTGCTGCAAATCGAATCAGTCTATATCGGCCGGGCTACTTTCCCTCACGGGCTAACTTATGATCTTCCTGTGCCGCAGCCTGTCATGAATGCTGCCAACCAGCGCATTCAAGAACTGAAAAAACTTCTCGCCTCATGAAAGCTGAGGAGCCCAAATGAAAACAAAAACACACGGCCTGCGAGGCAGGCCGGATTTTTTGCTTCTCGTGTTGACTTTAGCGTTAGTCGGTTTTGGGCTCGTTATGGTATTCAGTGCAAGCTCCAGTGTCGCCCTTGTTGCCAAAGGCGACTCACTCTATTTCACAATACGACAACTAATCTGGGCTGTTATTGGTATCGGGCTCATGTTCGTCATAATGAATATTCCTTATGCAAAGTTCAAAACGGGCTATCTGCTTTACTTTGTCCCCGTTCTTATTATGCTCGTGCTTGTACTTTTTATCGGCAAGGAGCTTAATGGAGCGCGGAGCTGGTTTCTAATCGGGTCGTTTGGCATCCAGCCGACGGAATTTGCCAAGTTGGGGCTTATTTTATACCTGGGATCTCTAATCGCTAAAAAAGGCGATAATTTTCGCGACTTCAAAAAAGGGCTTTTGCCCGTGTTTATTATCGTTGCCGTTGTATGCGGCCTCATAATGCGACAGCCTGATTTGGGCGCCTGCATCATTATCGCCGGCTTTGCTCTTATTATTATCGTCGCGGGCGGCGCCAATTTAAAGCAGCTCCTATATTCAGGTATTATTATCGCTGCAATCGTCGCTGCATGGGCGAGTGTAATGCTTTTAAGTACTGAGGACGGCACCCATTCCTGGCAATATCGGATTGACCGTTTTACCGCTTTTATGGATCCGACAGCGGACGAGACCGGCAGCACCTACCATCTGTCTCGCTCGCTTCAAGCGCTAGGGCATGGTGGCTTTACCGGAGTCGGTTTCGGGCACAGCGTACAGAAGCTCGATTATTTGCCTTACCCTTACAGCGATTTTATTTTTGCCATAATCGCCGAGGAATTCGGCTTTATCGGCAGTATGTTCTTTCTTTTGTTTTATCTCTTTTTTCTGTGGCGCGGCCTGATTGTCGCTCTGCGCTGCTCCGACAACTACGGGACAATCGTTGGCGTCGGCATTGTCGGCATGTTTGCTGTCCAAGCGGTCATAAATATTGGCGGCGTAACCGGCGCAATGCCGCTGACAGGCGTCACTTTGCCATTCATCAGTCATGGCGGCTCTTCCTTGCTCGTCTCACTAGCGGCAATGGGGGTTCTGCTCAGCATTTCAAGGGACAGCCAGACAAGTAGCAGTAGCGCCAAACCGGGCCAGACGCGCGGGCGCAGCCACATTAAAGCTGTCTGACACGGCCATTAAGGTTATCTCAAGTAGTAAAAGCAACTGCTGGAGATGGCCTTTTTTTTGATCCAGAAAAGCAGGCCAAAATTTGAGCAAACGGACACACGATCCGTTTTTTGTCGAAAAAAAGGCAAATGGGAAGTTTCGCGGATAGTCGAGGGGCGGTTGTTTTAGAACTGTTTGATTCGGCAAACTGTCCAAACAATCTGCAAGGGCTGAATTAAAAATAGAAAAAAGCTATCCTCGGGGGGACAGCTTTTCGTCAGATAGCAATACTAATTAAGTATGGCTTGCATGCAGCACACCTGTGATACTTATAAGCGGGGTGCCTTTTATTTAACACGATTCACATTGACTTCATCGAGTTCTTCTTCCTTGAATGCTACACCTTCAACCTTTACATTTACTTCAACAACTTGAAGTCCTGTCATATTCGCCACTGCTTCGCGCACATTATCTTGCAGTACACGGCATACTTCTTGAATGGGAATGCCATACTTTACAATAATGCGCAAATCAATTGCAGCTTCCAACTGTCCTACCTCAACGGAAACGCCCTTTTGCACGTTTTTTCCGCTGAGACGCTTGGCCAGCCCTTCCGAGATTCCGCCGGACATCGCGGCAATTCCTGGGGTTTCCAGCGCTGCAAGACCAGCAATGGTGGCGACTACGTCATCTGAAATACGAACAATACCATTTTGAAGTTCTTCGGTCATGCCACACACTCCTCTTCGCCTTATGCTTCCATTGTAATGGAAGCAAACAAACGAAGCAAGGCTCTAGGCGTTTTGTCGAGGTTAATTTTTCAGAAAGTAAAACATTACCATTCTAAAGAGCGATTGAGGTGCTTTTGATGAAAAAAAAGTGGGTATTTCCTGTATTGATCATTTTCTTTATTTTAAGCGCGGTTGGACACTATATGGAGTGGTCCTCATTACTCCAGTTTATTTGCTCGTCAATTGCCATTCTGTTTGTCGCGGCATTTCTCGGAAAAGCGACCGAAAGTGTCGCTCATTACGCCGGCCAGCGGCTAGGCGGCTTTCTCAACGCAACCTTCGGCAATGCAGCGGAGCTAATTATCGCCATATTTCTTGTCAAAGAAGGTTTATTCGACATGGTCAAAGCCAGTCTTACAGGAGCGATTATCGGCAATCTGCTGCTTGTACTCGGCCTCAGCGTTTTGATTGGCGGCTTGAAATTCAAGGAGCAGCGCTTCAATGTGCAGCTGGCCGGGCATAATGCCTCTCTCATGTTATTGGCTGTAATCGGCTTATTTGTGCCGGCCATCTTTGTAACCAGCGAGCATCTTTCTCCAGAAAAAAACGAGGTACTGAGCTTATCCGTAGCGGGCATATTGATCGTTAGCTATATCCTGTGGCTCATATTCTCGATGGTAACGCATAAGGACATGCTCGCTGATGAAAAGGCGGCGGCTTCAGAGGATGAGGGCACAGGCGAGGAGGAGACGCCGGAATGGTCCCGGAATCGTTCTATTCTGTATTTAATGCTTGCTACTGTTATGACCGCCTTCGTAAGTGAATGGCTTGTCGGTACTCTTCATACGTTCACCACGCAGTTTGGACTGAGCGAGCTGTTTGTCGGCGCCTTTTTAATCGCTATAGTCGGCAATGCTGCCGAGCACAGCGCGGCAGTCATACTCGCCATGAAAAACAAAATTGGCGCCGCTGTAGAAATTGCAGTCGGAAGCAGCCTGCAGATCGCTCTGTTCGTCGCTCCGGCGCTCATTTTTATCAGCCTGTTCTTTGGGCAGCCAATGGATATCGTCTTTACGACGATCGAGCTGGTGGCCATAGCCGTCTCTGTATTCATAGCGACCTCAATATCCCGCGACGGGCGCACGAATTGGTATGAGGGAGTTTTGCTATTGATGGTCTATGTCGTACTGGGCACCGCATTTTATCTCGTATAAAGGGCTGATTCTGCAACTTTAAATGCTATAAAATCAAAAAAAGAGCAGTCTCACCAGCGAGACTACTCCATGACTATCCTTTGCGATTTAGCGCCTCATACAACTGGGCCAGATTGCGCTCCAACTTGTTGACGATTTCCTTGCCTACCGCTTCTGGAACGAGTCCGGCACGGACAGCGAAATCTACTTCCCGTGAAAAACCGTACATCTGTGTGTCCAGCACTTCTTCATAGAGCGGACATTGCCTTGTCGTCAAATTCTCCATCTGGACTTCAATCAGCTTTTCGATTTTATTGGCATCTTCCTGAAGAAGATTGAGCGCTTTTTGGTTCAAATGGACAAGAACCTCGGATGAAGACATCGTACTCCCCCCTGTGCGTAATACTCGCGTCTTCTATATCTTTTATATTAAACAAAAAACCAGCAATATACAAGGAGAAAACAGCAAAGCACTGTGCTGTATTTATTCGCAGCACAGTGCTTTGCCTGAAATTGCCTTATTCAGAAACAATTTTGATGTCTAGATTATGCTTGGAGAACACTTCTGCCATAGCTGTTGCCGCCTCGGTCGCGTCAGGACCGTGAACGTGCAGTTCATAGGAATGTCCGCCGACCAACGTGGTGAACAGACCGAGAATGCTCTTAACGTCGATATATTTATTCTCGGCTTGAAGAACGATGGACGACCGGAATTTATTGGCCGTTTGTGAAATGTCTACGATTGCCGCGTTGTTGGACATAGGAATCCCTCCATAATTATCATTAGTAATACTAGGAAAGCTTTCCTCCATCATAACCCGATTTTTGCTCCTATACAAGAGGCATTTACAGCATTTTTTCTTTAATTTAACCGGAAGGTGCAAAGGTCATCTCCGCTTTCCGTCCTTCTTTCAATTTATTGCCGTCTACTTCGTAATGCAGCAGCGTTTGCTCATCCAATTTTAACGGGAGCAATCGTTTTCGGTCGATCGTAAGCTCATATACAGATTCTACTTGCAGAGAGCCCAACATTTTTTCCAGCTGCTTTTTCGAATGATCGAGCTCAGCCTTCCATTCCTTGAGATATGCCTCTTTGGAAGACTGCTGCAGCGGCTGCAAAGAGCGTTCCGCCTTCGCCGGATCAAGCTTCTTCTCGACCTCGTTCATCGATGCCGTCAATTGATCCTGCCAGATTCGTCGGGCTTTAGACGGATCCATCTCTATCCGCAGCACTGCTGTACTTTGACCGGACTTCGCCCCTACCACCTCAACCTTCGCTTTGCCGGCTTGTATCTTTTTGAGAAGGGCAAGAGGCTGGGATGCAAAGTGATCGATATATGTTTTCTCACTTGACTGTACTTTAATATTGTGGTGGTCTTCCACTTTTCCTTGAAAGATAACCGGCGGCGTCTGAACCCCTGCCGCGTTCCTGATCACGGTTTTTCCCGTGAATGAATACTGATCCACTCCTGCCAGACCCGAAATCGAGAGGGACAGCAGCTCCTCGGCCGATCTTCCCTGTGCATAAGGCTGGCACCCGCCTCCGCACAACAGCGCAAACCCCAGCAACATGAGCAAAGCTATGCAGGATCGCCCGCTTTTGGTGTATACGTTCAACATCAGATCGCTCCTTTGGCGAATGTCATTAAGTATGCAATTAGCGTCTGTCGGTCAGCGATACATTATTCATCTTTTTTAGGAAACAAAAAAGATCGCCAACCGCTAGTAAACCAGCGTTCGTTGACGATCTGCACTTCCGTTAGTTTCCGGCAAAAATTTGATTGCGGCCGCTTTTTTTCGCCTCATACAAAGCCATATCCGCCCGATAAAAAAGCGATTCTACACTAATTTTTTCATTCTCAAACGTCCACTCCGACAGTCCGCATGAAACAGTCACTGCCGGCTCTGTCCGTTCCTCTACGCGAGCCCGGATACGCTCCGCAATCCGATACGCCTGCTCAAGGCGAATCTGCGGCAAATATACAGCGAGTTCCTCTCCGCCCCAACGGGCAGCGATATCGGTTTCGCGGATGCAGGAACGGATCACTTCGCTTACTGCAATCAAGATACGGTCCCCTACTTGATGGCCGAAGGTGTCATTTACTTTTTTAAAATGATCGATATCGACTAATATTAACGAGCCGCACGGGTCCTTGCGCTGCCGGCTTTGAATTTGCTCATTCAAATAATGACGCGCATGCAGACCCGTCAAATTATCAGTAATTACCATGCGTCGAACCTCGGCATGCAACGAAGCGTTCGAGATGGCAAGACCGATATGGGTCGACAGGACTTGCAAAAGCTTATAGTTGTTATACGAGAAAAAATGCGGATTTTTATGTGTAATCTTAATGACTCCGACAACTTCGGAGCCAACCAAAATCGGCGTGGCAATGAGCGATCTGGAGCCTGTCGAATCCATCAATTTGGAGGCTGCCAGGCGATTGCTCCAATAATCGGAAACGATGACCGGCTCTTTCGTCTTGAATACAACACCGGAATAACCATGCTCTACTGAAAAAATCTCATTCGTAATGGCAGGCAAGTTGCTCGCCATCACCCGCAGCAGCCTCTCATTCGTCTGCAGCTGCAGGATAGAGCAATAATCGGCGTTAAAAATATGTAGCAGCTCATTCATCGCAAATTGAAAAATCTCATTCAAGCGCAGAGATTGATTCAAGCGCTTTGTCAGCTCATTGATCAGCTGCAGTTCGCCCACCAGCAAATTGGACTGCTCATACAGCCTTGCGTTCTCAAACGCGGAGCCTGCAGTGTCGGCCAGCATAATAAATGCGCGTAGCTCCGATTCATCCCACCGGTCGCCGCTCATGGCAATGCCGAGAACGCCATACACGGCTTGCTTGCCTCCCATCGGGATGCCCAGTCTTACGGTACCGTCCTCATCACGCTCCAAAGTCGGCTTGCTGTCTATGAAGGCTTTGGCATACAGATTATTGGCAGCATTCCGTATAATGAGCGGCTTAATCCGCTCATCGTCCTTGACAAAATCTTGTGACAAGTATAAATCGATTTCTGAATAAGGGTAGCAAGTTTCCAAATTTTGCAGCAACTCATGGATAACGGATGAAACGCTATGCTGATCATGCAGCCGCTTCGCTGCCTGAAACAATATATCGCGGCGCTTCGATTCCTTTTCCTCAAGCTGCTGCTGAATGATCATATCGCGCACAAAAACTTGCTCGAATCGATGGTAAAAAATCATTCTGAAATGAAGCGCCGCCGAATGAAGCCATTGTTCCATCCACCGGCCGCGGGGAATGCCGATCCAGGCAAGAGCGGCGAAATTCCCGGCATTCGACCGGCGCCTAATCGGTACAATGATAATATCTTCCGCTACCCGGCAGGACCCCTGAAGACAAGCTTCGGCAACTGTATCGGCATAAGCCTCTATTTCAATTTGCGGTATACTATCGTCGCAGCGCGCTATTATACGTCCATGAACATCAAATAAAATACAATGGCAATCCGCCTGCTCTGCCTGTTCATTCTCAGAGAGCCATTGCTCAAAGCTGTCCTCCAGCAAATGGACGATAAACGGTTCATCAGTCTCGTCAAGATCCTCTTCTTCATACCAGATAACTGGTCGCTGTGTTTGGCTCTCATAAGCCGGCAAACTGTCGCTACTTGTCTGCACACCGATGCGCATCATACTTTGCATAGCGCAGCGTACACTCCTTTTACATGGCTATATATCTCTATCATAACTTAATTTTCTAATTTGCGCACTACTATATAGGATAAAAATACTAGGTCTTTCGATTCATGAATATTTTCTTCCCGCTCGCCGCTTGAAAGTGCGGTGAATGTCCTGAAAATACCGGGATTTGGCTTGACATTCCAATAGCAGTTCACTATAATCTTCATAGTTGAACTTTGGGATCGGTTTTGTGTCACCCTCACGGAGACTGTCACTGGCAGAACTGCGGCTGAACATTTTTTGCCAGATCATTATTGATACGCACAGTACTCGGCGAAACGCCCATTTTCAAACATTCCATTTGAAGAAGGAGTTTTACGACACATGTCACGATATACAGGTCCTAAATTTAAATTGAGCCGCCGCCTCGGCATCTCCCTGAGCGGTACTGGAAAAGAACTGAAACGCGCATTCCCGCCGGGACAACATGGTCCGAACCAGCGTAAAAAGCTGAGCGGCTATGGCATCCAATTGCAAGAGAAACAAAAGCTGCGTCACATGTACGGAATGAACGAAAAGCAATTCCGCAACCTGTTTGACAAAGCCCTCAAGATGAAAGGTATTGCCGGTGAGAACTTTATGGTTCTGCTTGAGTGCCGCCTGGACAACCTTGTTTACCGTCTTGGCCTCTCGAACTCCCGTGCAGGTGCGCGTCAGCTCGTTTCCCACGGTCACGTTACTGTGAACGGCAAAAAAGTTGACATCGCATCCTATGCAGTAGCTGTAGGCGATGTAATCGGCTTGCGCGAGCGCAGCCGCGGTCTGAAAACAGTCAAAGAAGCACTGGCAGGCCGCAACTATCTTCCAAACTACTTGGAGTTCAATGACAGCGCAGTAGAAGGCAAGTTTATCCGCCTTCCAGAGCGCGCCGAGCTTCCGCAAGAGATTGACGAGAAGCAAATCGTCGAGTTCTACAGCCGTTAATAACAAGAGAGCCATTCTCCCAAACAGTCTCTGTTTGGAGAATGGCTCTCTTTCCTTATTCTTTTTCCGTAGTAAGCGACTTTATTACTTCGGTTATGACGGATGCTTCTGATCCGCTATCCTGCTCTTTTTTTACCTTGGCTGGGCTTGGAAGCGCTCCGCCCTTCTTGCTTGTCAAGCCTTGCACAAGTGCATTCAAATCAATACCGGACACATCCTTCAACATTTCCGGCGCCGTCGCCATCAGCGAGGTTACATAGTTGCTCACGCGCGCAGCACCTTCGCCATGACCAGTATCGACTACGGTCAGCTTGTCGATGCCCTTCAGCGGCTCGGCAACCTTGCCGGCCAGCTCAGGCAGCATTTTGACGATAATGTCGAGGACAGCAGCTTCGCCGAATTTCTCGAATGCTTGCGCCAGCTTTTCTTTCGCCTCTGCCTCGGCCAGACCGCGCAGCCGGATAACTTCCGCTTCCGCAGTACCTTTAGCCCGCTCCGCATCGGCAATCGCCAAACCTTCCAGCCGCTTCTGCTCGGCTTGCGCCCTCGCTTCCGCTTCGATCCGGTATTGCATCGCATCCGCTTCTCTTAACCGCTTCGCCTTATCGGCTTCCGCCGCTTGCTCGACCGCATAACGATCGGCGTCTGCTTTTTTCTTCACTTCCGAATCATACTGCTTCTCGCGGCGCAAAATTTCTTTTGCTTCCAAGTCGATTTCCCGTTCTTTGCGCACGAGCTCGACGCGCATCTGCTCTTCGACAACCGATTGCTTCGAACGTGCCTCCTGGACAGCATAAGCCTGATCCGCTTCCGCTTTCGCCAAATCCTGCTCTTTCTTAAAAGAAGCTACCTTCAGCTGGTTTTCTTTAGACGCCTCTGCAATATTCGTATCGCGCAGCAGCTCCGCCTTTTGCCCTTCTTCCTCCGCCCGCGCCTTCTGAATCCGCGCATCGCGGACCGCTTCCGCTTCGGCGATTTCGGCATCCCGCTTAACGGCTGCAATGCGCGGCTTGCCCAGCGCGTCCAGGTATCCGTGCTTGTCGCGGACATCCTTGATCGTAAAGGAGACAATTTGCAGACCCATCTTTTTCAAATCGCGGGCCGCTACACTTTGTACCTCCTGGGCAAATTTGTCCCGATTGCGGTATACCTCTTCGACTGTCATTGAACCGAGAATCGCCCGCAAATGACCTTCCAGCACTTCCTGCGCTTCACTTTTGAGCGCCTCTGTCGGCTTGCCCATAAATTGCTCGGCTGCTGTAGATACATCCTCAACTGCTCCGCCGATTTTAATAATCGCAACACCGTCTGCCATAACCGGAACCCCTTGCTCCGTGTATACTTCAGGAGTTGAAACATCCAATTTGTGCGACAGCAGGGAAATAAAATTGGAATGCTGGAAAATAGGCAAAATAAAGGCGCCGCCGCCGCGGACAATTTTTATTTTGCGGCCGCTCTCATCGGTATTGACATTTTTGCTGCCGAGGAACGAGCCTGTCACAATCATTGCTTCATCCGGGCCGACCGTCTTATACCGCGCCCAAAAGGCAAGTCCCAGCACAACCAGTACGCCAACTACAATTAGGGGAATGTATAAAGTATCTTCCATCATGAAATTCTCTGCTCCTCTCACTTATCAGGCGCCGCTAGATTTCTACGGGAGAAACCAGCAGCACGCCATCCTTGATTTCCACCACAACGACCCGCGCTCCGTCTGCAATGGCGACCGCTTCATAGCTTGCGGCGATCTGGTTCGTATGTCCGGCGCCAACCTTCACCAGCACTTCACCGTACCCCGTTGCCGGAATCGGCACCAGCACTTCCGCTAATGCACCTGACAAATCTTTCATCGAGTAGGCGGTAGAGTTCTCGCTTTGCTCCATCGGACGTATATACAAAAAGTACACGCCCGCGCCAGCTACGATGCCAATTAGCACCGAGAGTACAATAATCGTCCATGCAGCAAACGAACTGTAGCGGTACAGCAGCAAGCCCGCTCCGCCAAACACCGTAATCGCTCCGACAAGCGCTGTCGGCTGCAGCCATTGATGATTTTCCAATGAAAGAAAGTCCAAAGCCCCGTCCAGTGCCACGCTCAGCCAATCGCCAAATATAACGCTGACTACTGCAAATAAAATTCCGCCTGCCAAGCAGGCGATAAATAACGCCTCCATGCCTCCTCCCCCTTCATCAAATCGCTTCGCCTAATCTAACAACTTTACAATAAACAATACGTTGGCACATGCGTTAAGTTTCACAAATTTTACACTTTTTCGTCACATTTTGTCCACTTATTTTCTTCTTCCCAGCCTAGTAAAGAAAGCCGTAAAAGTGAATAAAGCGCCCCTTTTCGTTGAAACCTAGTCCAAAGTAGCATTTTTCCGTGAAAAATCGAAGAAAATCTTCAGCTCTGATTTGGCGTTTTATGCTATAATAACTCTGATTATCAGAGGAGGAGTATAACGTTATGGAAGATCAACACGAGCAGGACTCCGGTGGATACAGTCGATGGCGCACCGCCGGTCTCGTAATGCTCTTAACCATTAAGTGGCTAATCATTTTTGTTATATTGGGCGGACTGTTCGCAGGCGGCGCCGTCACGGGCTATGTCGCTTCTTTCGTCAAAGACGATCCGATTCGCTCCCAAGCTGAAATTAATGAAAAAATGAATGAAAATGCCATTACCGGATTTGTTTATTTTAATGACGGCCTGACGCCTGTCGGACAATTGCGTACAGAAGAAGACCGCAGGCTCATCGAGATGAAGGACATCCCTTCATTTGTTATCGACGCTGTACTCGCAACTGAGGATAACAATTTTTATGATCATATCGGAATTGATATGAATGGACTTGGCCGGGCAGTAAAAGAAAGGCTGCTCAACGAAGGGACGCAGACCGGCGGGAGTACGCTGACGCAGCAATTGGCGCGCCAGGTCTTTCTAAGCCTGGACAAGACGGATGCCCGTAAGGTAAAAGAAATTTTCCTGTCGCTCCGGCTTGAACGCTATTTGACCAAACCAGAAATTTTGACGGCATACCTGAACAAGGTGCAATTCGGCACAGGCGCTAACGGCTACAATGTGTACGGGATCAAAGCTGCAGCCAAAGGAATTTTCAATATCTCTGATCTGAATAAATTAAGCATTGCCCAAGCGGCATATTTGGCCGGTTTACCGCAGCGCCCTTCCGCCTATACCGCTTTTAACAACAAAGGCAAATTTAATGAGAAAGGCTTCACGCTGGCGATGGAGAGGCAAAAAATCGTACTGAGCCGTATGCTGGAGACAGAACGCATTACGAAGGCGCAATATGATGAGGCGCTCAAATTTGATATTAAAGCTTCGCTCGCACGCCCGACACAGAAAGCATATACTACATATCCTTATTTGATGTTGGAGGCAGAGCGGCAAGCAGCAGAAATTTTGGTCCGGCAGAAATATCCTAATCTGTCGCCGTCTGATGTGCGCAAAAAAGAAAATGCGCCGTTGCTGGCCGAAGCCCGCGAGCAGCTGCTGCGCGGCGGATACAAGATTTATACAACCATCGATAAAAGAGTGTATAATATCATGCACGAAATTGGCAGCAATCCGGAGAATTTTACGCCGGACAGTAAAGAAAAGGGCATCGAGCAAATCGCTGCTGTCATGCTTGATCATAAAACAGGGGCAATCATCGGCATGCTGGAAGGCCGCGACTTCTATGTTGAACAAATGAACTATGCTACGCAGATGACCAGACAGCCCGGCTCTACGATGAAGACAATCGCCGCATATTTGCCGGCGATCGAGAAAGGGCTTGTACAGCCTGCAAGCATTTTGGACGATGCGCCAATTATATTGAAAGACGGCCAGAAAGGCTTCCACATCCCAAAAAACGCGAACGGCTATTATTCCGGTCTTGTTACAGCGCGGGAGGCGCTTAATCGCTCCCTTAACCTGCCGGCGCTTAAAGTTTTTCTGGATAAGGTAACAATCCCGGAAGCATGGAAGTTTGTACGCAAATTAGGAATTACGACAATCAGGCCTGAAGATGATTACGCGCAGACGGGCGTTATCGGCGGCTTAAGCATTGGCGTCTCAGTCGAGGAGCTGACGAATGCCTACGGCGCTATTGCAAACAACGGCGTCTTTAATGACGCTTATATGATCAGTCTGATTACCGATTCCCGCGACAATGTCGTCTATAAGTACGATAAGAAGCCTACACGCGTATTTTCGGAGCAAACCTCCTTCCTTATGACCGATATGCTGCGCACGGTCATCGCTGACGGCAGAGGTACCGGCAATAAGGTGCGGTCGGAATTTAAAAACTACGGCAAAATTCCAGTTGTCGGCAAAACAGGCTCCACACAAGACTATGGCGATGTATGGTTTATGGGCTACTCCCCCGACCTGACTCTGGGGGTATGGGCCGGTTATGAAAAGCAGGCCAACACATTAACGGAAAATGGCCGCGCGCGCGCGCGGAAAATTTGGTCGCTCATTATGAGCCAGGTGACGGACGCCAAGCCGGAGCTCTTCCTGACCAAAGAGTTCAAAAAGCCCGACGGCATCGTTCAGGCATCTGTGTCCGGTGTCAGCGGCAAGCTGCCGACAGATTTGACCAGACAAATGGGCAGAACCGTATATGATTATTTCAACAAAAAATATGTGCCTACCGAATATGACGATGCACTTATGAGCATGTCCTACATTACGTACAACGGTGTTAACTATATTCCGCAAGCTTCTACGCCTTCGGATATGGTGCGGAAGCAAATTGTCATCAAACGCGATAAGCCGTTGGATATATTGATGCAGGAAATAGCCGCCGCGCAAGTGAAAATGCCGGGATCGAGCAGACGCTCATTAGACTATTACTTGCCGAGGGATGCCGGCAAAGATGCGCCAAGCAAAATCGATCCTCGCGGCGACGATGGCCGTGCGCCTTCTCCGCCAGCGAATGTAAGGTTTGATCAGAGTAATGGCACTTCTCGGGTGACATTTTCCAGCTCTCCGGAAAATGATGTTGTCGGTTACCGTTTGTACCGCTCCTTGAATCAATCCGGCTACGCCAAAGTCGGATCCTCTATCCTTGCCGGCGAAGGGACGCAATTTACAGAAGAGGTTAGTGCGAACGGCTATACCTACTATGTGACTGCTGTTGACGTTGCAGGGCGCGAATCCGCCCCAAGCGCTATTGTAGGGGCAGCGCCGCCGCCTCCGGACAATCCGGAAGAGACGGTTCCGCCGCCGGTGTCAGGCATTGGGCAGCAGCAGCCTGGGCAGGGAAATGAAGGAACCGGTCCGGAAACAAGCGAGCCGCCGGCAGCAAACGGCAGCGGCACAGACAGCTCTAATCAAGCCGAGCTGTCTGCGCCTTCAGCTCCTGCGGCAGTATCGGTTACTGCCACTGAGCAAGGCTATCGCCTCTCCTGGAGCGCTAACAGCGCAGCTGAGAAGGTAACCAGTTACATCGTTTATTTCAGTGATGGCAGCGGCAAGTATAAAGAGATAGCCAAAACCTCCAACACAAAGATTGAATATATCACGAATAAGACTACCGGCTCCTTCCGCGTGAAAGCAGTCAATGCCAGCGGACAGTCCGATTCGTCAGCTACAGTTCCAATTTCATAGCTCTAGGAGAACCGACTGACGCCGCCTTTGGCGCGGCAAGTTTCTTCCCTAACAAATATAAGCGAGAGTATAAGGTAACACTTGTACCTCGCTTATTTTACATTGAAAAGAACCCTCGAGGGATCCGCTCCTTATAGTGGAGCGAGGCTCGAGGGTTCTTTTATAACGAGTTAACAAATCGGTATTAGTCCTCAATCGTGGACAAGTCGCCTGTTGGCAGATTAAGCTCCCAGGCTTTCAATACCCGGCGCATAATTTTACCGCTGCGGGTCTTAGGCAGTTTGTCTTTGAACTCAATTTCACGCGGCGCAGCATGCGCAGACAACCCTACCTTGACAAATTTAGCAATATCCGCTTTCAGCTCTTCGGAAGGCTCAAATCCTTCACGCAGCGCTACAAAGGCTTTAATAATCTCGCCGCGCATCGGGTCAGGCTTGCCGATTACGCCCGCCTCTGCAACTGCAGGATGCTCAACCAGCTTGCTCTCAACCTCGAACGGGCCAACCCGTTCGCCAGCCGTATTGATGACATCATCGATTCGTCCTTGGAACCAGAAGTAGCCATCCTCATCGATATAAGCGGAGTCGCCTGAAATATACCAGCCGGGGATACGGAAATACTCTTCGAATTTCGCAGGATTATTCCATACCTTACGCATCATCGAAGGCCACGGTGTCTTGATCGCCAAATTGCCCATGCGGTATGGCGGCAAAATATTGCCTGCATCATCAATAATCGCCGCTTGCACGCCTGGAATCGGGCGTCCCATCGATCCTGGCTTAATATCCATGCACGGATAGTTACAAATAAGCTGCGCTCCTGTCTCCGTCATCCACCATGTATCATGAATGCGGTGGTTGTACACCTTCATGCCCCAACGCACGACCTCCGGATTCAGCGGCTCGCCAACGCTCAGTACATGACGCAGGCTGCTGAGATCGAATTCTTTCACTACATCGTCGCCTGCGCCCATCAGCATACGGAATGCAGTCGGCGCGCTGTACCAGACTGTAACTTTATATTTTTGCAAGGTGTTGTACCAATCCTGCGGGCTGAAGCGTCCGCCGCGCACGACGTTCGTTACGCCATTGAGCCACGGAGCAAAAATCCCGTAAGAAGTTCCTGTAACCCATCCCGGGTCGGCCGTACACCAAAACACGTCGCCTGGCTTCAGATCGAGCACGATGCGGCCGGTAAAATACTGTTGAATCATCGCATTATGAACATGGAATATGCCTTTAGGCTTGCCGGTAGAGCCTGACGTGTAGTGAATCAGCATACCGTCCTCGCGGTCCACCCATTCAATTTCAGTCTCGTCGGAAACCGCTGCCATCTCAGCGTTGAAATCGATAATTCCTTCTTCTTGCGGCACATTATCGCCAACGACAATAATTTGCTTCAAGTCCGGCAGCTCGTTACGCAAGATGCGCGGAAGCAGGGCAGGCGTTGTCACGATAGCAGAAGCCCCGCTGTCGAGCAGCCGGTCTTTAACCGCTGTCTCCATAAAGGCTTCAAACAACGGACCGACGATCGCGCCGATCTTTAATGCGCCCAGCAAGCTGAAATAGAGCTCCGGCGAACGAGGCATAAAGATGAAAATCCGATCGCCCTTGCCTAGACCTTTGTTGCGCAGTACGTTCGCAAAACGATTGGACTGCTTGGACATTTGCTCGTAAGTATACGATTCATCTCGCTGGCCGTCGCTATAATGGAGTGCGATGTTCCCGCCACGTCCCTGTTCCACATGCCGGTCGATCGCTTCATAGGCAATGTTGACTTTCCCCGTATTAAACCACGAAAAATGTCTTTCAATCTCTGTGAAGCTAAAATCCTTGCACGTCTCTTCATAGCTTGCCATGTTGGAGCCGGATACCATTGCCGGAATCCGTTCTTGATGCATGTCTGCCATACTCATCATCCTCCTACCCATTGTAAAGCCGTGTCTGATTCGGCTTGCGCCTGACGCTTGGCTTATTTGCCCAGCGACGATTTAGTTTGGAACCATACGGAAAAACGCCTCCTAAACGAATACGCTTTCATATTATATCACAGCTTACCGCAATTCATCCATTCTTTTCATAAAGAGAAATTAATGCTATAAGTAGAGTAGACCTCGAAAGGAGTCATGCAATTGGAACATCGCAAAATCATGCATACGGAACGCCTGCCGTATGAAGGGCGTGAAATCGTTATTGAGGGGCCGATCCCTGCCGATGTATTGGCACGGCTTCGCTTGCACCCCGATCTCGATGCCTTCCGCAGACCTGACGATCAGCACAAAGCGCTGATCGAAATTTCTGAACTGGAGGAAGGACGGATTATCGCTGCATACGACGGCGATACGATCGTCGGCTATGTCACTTTCCATTACCCCGATGAATTGGAGCGTTGGTCTGAGGGGGGAATGGATGATCTAATTGAGCTTGGCGCTATTGAAGTAGCGGATGATTACCGCTCGCTAGGACTGGGCAAACGCATGATCCGCATTGCCTTTGCGGGCGGTCAGCTGGAAAATGCTATTGTGTATACGACCGAGTATTACTGGCACTGGGATTTGGAAGGTACGAAGCTGAGTGTCTGGGATTACCGTTCCATGATGGAGAAACTGATGCAATCCGTCGATATGATCTGGTACGCCACCGATGATCCGGAAATTTGCGCTCATCCGGCCAATTGCCTTATGGTCCGGATCGGCAAGGAGGTCCCGCTCTCATCGATCGAGCAATTCGACCGCGTACGCTTCAGACAACGGTTTATGTATTAGAAAGGAAGGACGATGAGGACCAATGACGGCAAATGCCGTATTTATTCATCATCCGGGTTCGGCCCGGTACCAGTTTAACGAGAGCCACCCCTTTGATCCGCAACGAATCACCCTTTCGCTAGATTTGCTGCACAAGGTCGGCGCATTGTCTCCCGGCGATCTCATCGTACCGGAGACGGCTGCCGATGATATAATCGCACTAATTCATCGGCAGGATTATATTGATGCCGTCCGTCAGCTCAGCAAGGACGAGCCGCCAGCGGAATGGCTGCAGCAAGCGGATCGTTATGGCTTGCGGACCGAAGACACGCCTTTTTTCCCAGGCATGCATAATGCTGCCGCGGCTATCGCCGGCGGATCGGTGCTGGCTGCCGACCTCGTCATGTCCGGTCAAGCCCAGCATGCCTATCATATGGCCGGCGGACTGCATCACGCCTTCCCTGGGCACGGCTCCGGCTTTTGCATCTATAACGATGCCGCAATTGCCATTGAGCAAATTCGGCACCGCTACGGGGCCCGCGTATTGTACATCGACACAGATGTCCATCATGGGGACGGCGTGCAATGGTCATTTTATACCGATCCTGACATCTGCACTTACTCGATTCATGAGACAGGCAAGTATTTGTTTCCCGGCACCGGCTTTGTTTATGAGCGCGGCAACGAGCACGGGCTTGGAGCGACGGTCAATGTTCCGGTAGAGCCTTACACGGAGGACGATTCCTGGCTTGAAAGCTTCGAGCATTCTATTACAAAGGTCGCTGCCGCCTTCAAGCCGGACATCATTGTCAGCCAGCACGGATGCGATGCGCATGCCTTCGATCCGCTGTCCCATATACACTGCAGCATGCGTATTTATCAGGCTATGCCGGCAATCATTCACAAATTGGCTCATCAATTTACAAATGGCCGCTGGGTAGCCGTCGGCGGAGGCGGATACGATATTTGGCGCGTCGTACCGCGCGCCTGGGCGCTTGTATGGCTGGAGATGACCGACCACCCTATCGCATCCCGTCTCGCCCTTCCTGGCGTCAATGAGGCGCTCCCGGCATCATGGGTTGACCGGTGGCACAGCCTTAGCCCGGATCCGCTGCCCAGCTACTGGCTTGATGATACTTCGGGCTGGATGGCAATACCGCGCCGAAGTGAAATCGAGGAACGCAATCGTCACACGGTCAAGCTGGCTGTCCAAGAGATGTAGCTTGCCGGATGCAGCATCAGGGGGCGCCGCCCCCTTTTTTAACCTTTAACAACCCATAATGTGGTAAATCAACAGGCCTGCATATCATACAACAATTTGGAGCATACCTCCTTCCTCCAATCGACTTGTTGCACAAACTGCAACATTTGAGCGCCTTTTCCACTCATCCAATTCGGGGTTACCTCACTACATCAAGGGATACCTGTCTTTTTCGTGCCACGAAAGTTGATTTATAATTTCTATAAAAATCAAAAAGGACCAGAAGAGCTTTCGCTCTCTGATCCTTTTTTAAATCTATTCAAGGCATATGCTGCAGCATATCCTCGATAATGCGATGCGAGTTTACCGCCGCTTCGACTGTAAACTCGGCGAAATTAATATGCGCTGATCCATCCGCCTTATCCGACATCGCGCGGATCACGACAAATGGAATGCCGTTCATCGCGCATACCTGAGCCAGCGCCGCCCCTTCCATCTCTGTACAAGCGCCGCCAAGCTCCTTGTGCAGAAGACGAACCGTCTCCCGCGAAGCTATAAACTGATCGCCCGACAGGATTGTTCCGGCCACGCCGCGTCCCGGAAACAGACGATGGCAAGCATCAATCGCCAATGCGGCGATCTGCTTATCCGCTTCAAACTTCCAAACATCCTGATACGGAATTTGTCCGCGCGCAAATCCAAGCGGCGTACAATCCATGTCATGTTGGATGCATGTCGTAGAGACGACAATATCGCCGATGTTCAAATTCGGGCTTAGCGCTCCCGCCACCCCGGTAAAAAGGACGCAGTCCACGCCAGCATCGATCAATAACTGCGTGCAGACAGCGGCATTCACTTTGCCTACGCCCGACTTGCAGAAGATGACCTCGCGGCCATGCAGCGTGCCTTCCACGTACTCGATGCCAGCCTTAACGAAAGAAGCGCTCTTCTTGACATGCTTATGCAGCAGTTCAATCTCCTCAACCATTGCACCTACAATACCAATCTTGCCATACGTTGCCGTCATTACACCGAACCTACTGATTGACGAAGAACAATTTCATGCGGCAAGACTACTTTTGCCTGTTCAACAGCTTCCTTCTTCATCAATTTTGTCAGCAAGCGCATCGATACCGCTCCGATATCATACATAGGCTGGGCAACGGACGACAATTGCGGACGAACCATCGAAGCCATACGGCTGTTGTCGACACTGATGACCGAAATATCCTTCGGCACGGAAATCCCGGCATCCTGTATGCAATGAATCGCGCCAATGGCCATCTCATCATTCGCGGAGAACACCGCTGTTGGGCGACTGGACAAGCCAAGGAAATACTTCATCGCCTCAACGCCTGATTCATAGCGGTAATTCCCCATACGCACCAGGTTCTCGTCATAGGTTAATCCGGCAGTCTCGAGCGCGCGCTTATACCCTTGGAAACGCGCATAGCCGTTGGCAGGGTCCTGCAGCGTGCCGCTTATCATAGCAATCTGCTTGTGCCCTTGCTTAATCAGCTCATTAACCGCATCAAATGCGGCAGCCTCGTGATCGATGTCGACCGAAGGAATTTCTCCCTTCTCCTCTGTTGTTGCGCAAAGAACAATCGGTACATTCGCCGTACGGAAAGCTTGCATATGCTCGTCCGTCACTGCGCCGCCCATAAAGAGCAGGCCGTCCACCTGCTTCTCCAGCAGGGTGTTAATAACGCGAATCTCCTTGTCCTTCTTCTTGTCCGCATTACACAAAATAATGTTGTAGTGATACATGTTGGCGATATCTTCAATACCGCGTGCAACTTCCGAAAAAATTGTATTTGAAATATCGGGGATGACGACACCTACAGTGGTTGTTTTTTTGCTCGCCAATCCACGCGCGACTGCGTTTGGACGATAGCCAAGTCGTTCAATCGCTTCAAATACTTTCTTCCTTGTCTGGGGTTTGACATTAGGGTTGTTATTGACAACCCGCGACACAGTCGCCATCGAAACTCCGGCTTCTCTAGCTACGTCATAAATGGTTACCGTCACGGCCTTCTCTCCATTAGCTCAAATTTTCAGGTCTCGCTCCGCATTACTTTATCGTTTATGATACGACAAAATATTACTTTTCGCAATGATTCCCAGGATGCACGTCTAATTTCGAGCAACTACCGCCCTTTTCAAGGCTGTATTTCGCAGCGACTAAGTTGAGTCAAACGCTTATGTATATCTGCAATCCATTGTTCATCATTAACTGATTGCGCAATCGTATACAAATCCAAGAGCGTGTTGATGCGCTCTTCAATCATCGGCTTCACGATTGTCGCATCTGTACTTTTGCGAGCCTGATATGCTTCTACTAACAAATCTGCCCATTCATTCCATTCGTTAAACAGATAAGTTTGTTTTCCCGGTTCCGCCCCCAGCTTGCCGATCAATCCTGTCAGGTCCGGCTTCACTTCCGGATACACTTCGCTGCGATTGCATGACTCGCATGAATAAATCGGTACATTATCGATTTCTACCTTCCCGGAATAGATGACGGTTCGCAGCTTCATCGTCATCAACTGCCCGCAAGGACAACGTTTTTGCAAAATGGCCCACTCCTTCTGTTGAAATATAGGAATGCTCAACCTATATTTGTCAGGGAAGAAACCTGCTTCCGCGCTACGATCGCGTTAGTCGGTTCTTCTGCAAGCAACCTTCCTACCTGCAAGGATAAAAACGGCGCTTGACGATACGTATTCGACCTATTCTGCTGAAAGTCCTTCTTGCAGCGGCATTGTAATTTTTGCATGATTCGCCTTAAGACGCCAGCTTTCGCCAAAATTTACGAATTGGCGGAATCGCGATTACAATGACGGCAAGGGCGGCTCCGATCGCATCATTGCGCACATCATTAATATCGGGAGAACGCCGCGGTACGAAGGATTGATGAAACTCGTCGCTAACGCCGTACAAGGCGCAAAGAGAAACGATAATGACCTTCCAGACGATCCGGTCTCCTTTGGAGCCGATCGCATAATCAAAAGTAAGCGCCAATATGAAATACTCAAGAAAATGGCCGCTATCAAAGCTTTCCATACCGGGAAAAATCTTTTGAAACCATGGCATCACAGAATCCAGATCGTCACCTGTACGCGATGATAAAATGAAAATGACCGCCATCCATATGATGGCTGGCAAAAAGCGAAGCCAGCTCCGCTTTTTGCGCGCCGCTTGCGCCAAATCCGGGGAGTGGATTTGCTTCATAACAATCTCCTCCGTTACAATAAGAATGAATTTGCAAGTAATGATATGATACGTTTTTTCAGGGAGGGACAATCAATGACTGCTTTGCAAGGTAAACAGGTAATCTGCCTGCTTGACGATGAGTTTGAAGATTTGGAATTATGGTACCCTGTATACCGCGTTCGGGAAGAGGGCGCAACCGTCCTGTTCGCCGGTCCGGAAAAGGGGCGTACACATATTGGCAAATACGGCGTTCCAGCCAAAGCCGATCTCGCTTTCAGCGAGCTAAAGGCCGCGGAAATCGATGGCGTTCTTGTACCCGGAGGCTGGGCGCCAGACAAGCTTCGCCGCTATCCTGAAGTGCTGCAATTGATTCAGGAGATAGATCAGGCGGGCAAGCCGATCGGGCAAATCTGCCATGCCGGCTGGGTGCTCATCTCAGCCAAAATATTGCATGGCCGCACCGTCACTTCCACTCCAGGCATCCGCGACGATATGGAAAATGCCGGCGCCATTTGGCTTGACGAGGCCGTAGTCGTCGACGGCAACCTGATCTCCGCCCGCCGGCCGCCCGATTTGCCGCCATATGCCAAGGCTTTTGTTGAGGCAATGCGCGGCTGATTGATGCTATAAGTACAAAACGGATGGCCAGACTGTTCAGCTTGCTCGTCTGGCCATCCGTTTTTCAATCGCGGCAAGCCGGCTGCTTCTTGCTTAATCGGCTGTTAAAGCTTCGCAGCGTCTCTTTAATCGCGCTGCTTGTAGGGCAAGCGTACAGTCTGTCAAACAGCTGCCGGCTTTCCTTCTGGGTTATGCTGAGCAGCCGCTCTTTTATCGGCAATATCGACTGGGCGGACATACTCAGCTCATCAACATCGAGCGCCAGCCAGATCGGCAATGCCTGAATATCGCCCGCCAGCTCTCCGCAAACCCCTACATGGATATTCGCCCGTTTGGCGGCGTCAACCGTCGTCTTCAGCATGCGCAGCACTGCGGGATGATACGGTTCATACATATGGGAAATCTGGTCATTCATCCGGTCGACGGCAAGCGTAAACTGCACCAGATCGTTCGTTCCGATGCTGAAAAAGTCGACTTCGGCAGCAAGCAAATCCGCTAACATTACAGCTGCCGGCAATTCGATCATAATGCCAACGTCGATCGCCTCGTTGTACGGCTTCCCTTCCTTATCGAGCTCTGCCTTTACTTCCCGCAGCAGCGAATTGGCAGTCCGCACCTCATCAACGGAAGAAATGAGCGGATACATAATTTTCACATCGCCGTAGGCGCTTGCCCGCAATATCGCTCGCAATTGAGTTTTGAACAGCTCCGGCTTCTCCAGACAAATGCGAATAGCCCGGAATCCGAGAAACGGATTATCCTCTTCCGGAAGCTCGAAATAATCAAGGTGCTTGTCACCGCCAATATCAAGCGTCCGAATGATTAACGGCTTGCCGTTCAATTGCTCGGCAACGGTGCGGTACACTTCATACTGCTCCTCCTCGCGCGGAAACCGCTGGCGGTCCATATATAAAAACTCTGTACGGAAAAGCCCTACCCCGTTCGCCCCGCCGTTCAGAGCAATGTTCAATTCTTTCAATGAGCTTATATTCGCCGACAGCTCTAATTCTTTGCCGTCGATTGTAACCGAATGCACCTCGACAATTTCCTTCAGCCGCTGGCTGGCCTCCTGATCCCGCCGCTGCAGCTCCGTATAATAGGCCAGCTGCTCGTCGGTCGGATCCAGGTAGACTTCACCCTTGGCTCCGTCAATAATGAGCATATCTCCGGTTTGAATGAGCTCGCCGCTTATTTTCCCTTCAATTCCGATAACGAGCGGAATGCCGAGCGCCCTGGCCATAATCGACGAATGCGAAGTCGTACTCCCTGTAAGCGTCACAATGCCGAGCACATGGTTCGGGCTTAAATGCGCCAGCTGTGAAGGCGATAGCTCGCGGGCGACGAGAATAAACGGCATTGTATCGGAAGGCAGCGTAATTTCCGGGGCGCCCAGCAGATGCTTAAGCAGTCGATTGCCGACATCCTTTATGTCGAGCGCTCTTTCCTTCATATATTCATCATCAAGCAGGTCAAACATCGTAACAAAATGGTCGATCGCTTCCTTGACCGCCACTTCCGCCGCTTTATACTGCCGCTGAATAATCCCCTGCACTTCATTCATAAAAACAGGGTCTTCCAAAATAGCAATATGCGCATCGAAAATATAGCTTTCATCTGTGCCTACAACCTCGCGAAGCTCATCTTTCATTTGTTCGATTTCACTTTTACTCGTCTTGATGCCTTCATATAAACGATCGAATTCGCGGGCGAGATCTGCCACATCTATTTTTTGTTCGGGCAAATCCCATTCCCAGTTCGGCAGTACGAACGCTTTGCCGATCGCAATGCCGGTAGAGGCTCCAATTCCATGTATCATGCCGTTTCCCCTCCATCGCTTCTCTCTTTCAAGACTACCGACATGACCGATGATTGGCCACGCTTCACATGCTTAAACGGTGCAAAACTCCATGATTTGATTAAATCTGAATTTGTGATGACCATCGGTGTCGCCACTGATTTGCTGCCCGCCCGAATAAATGGCAGATCAAACTTTATCAGCAGTTGGCCCGGCTTGACCTGATCCCCCTCTTCAACTACTGCAGTAAAGCCATTGCCCTTCAGCTGCGATGTATCTATACCTATATGCAGCAGTACATCCAAACCTTCCGGCGTACGCAAACCGATGGCATGCATGGTCGGATAAATATGAATGACTTTGCCGTTTACTGGAGATACAAGCTCTCCCCGATCAGGTATAAAGGCAACCCCGTCCCCGACCAGCTTGCCGGCAAAAATCGGGTCTGGCACCTCGCTCAACGGAATCATCCGTCCCTGCATAGGCGAGCTGAACTGTACGCGCGACTGGTCGCGGCGTATCGCTTTATCCATTTCTTCGCGAATCAGCTCCGAATAAGTGCCGAATACAATCTGTACGTTGCCTCCACCAAGTCGGATCACACCAGCGGCCCCCAAATTTTTCAGGGCGTTCGTATCGATTTGCCGGTCGTTAGCTACTTTCAGCCTTAAGCGTGTAATACAGGCTTCCATTTGCTGTATATTTTCCTTGCCGCCAATTGCTTGCAAAATAAGCGGGGCGCGATAAGGAATATCGCCGGCCCATTCATCAAGGCTCGACCCTTCCTCACGTCCGGGCGTCGGAATACGGAATTTGCGAATAGCCCAGCGGAACAGCCCATAGTAAATGGCTCCAAATACAGCGCCGATCGGAAGCAGCAGCCAGCCCTTAGTCGCCAAATGCTCGTTGATGAAAAAATCGATGGCTCCGGCAGAAAATGAAAAGCCGTGCCGAATGCCAAGCTCGTAAGTGAGCCACATCATTAGCCCTGACAACAAAGCATGAACAACAAACAAGTAAGGCGCAACAAACAAGAACGCAAATTCGACCGGTTCCGTTACGCCTGTCAAAAAAGAAGCGAGCGCGGCAGACATAAAAGTTTTACGGATTTTCGGTTTTAAATCCTCCCGTGCCTCATGGATAATAGCAAAAGCGATGGCAGGCAGCGCAAACATCATCGTAGGATATAATCCGGCCATAAAGGCCCCTGCGCTAGGATCACCGGCGAAAAACCGCGGCAGGTCGCCAAATATAATTGAACCGTCGGCCAGCTCGTAGCCGCCTACTTGAAACCAGAACACATGACTGACGAGATGATGCAGCCCGAAAACAACTAATATCCGCAGCACGAAGCCGAAAAGAAAGACACCGAACCCGCCGCCGGATGAGACAACCTCACCAAGCTGCACCATCATGTCGCGAATGTTGGGGGCAATTTCAACCATCAGGACGCCCCACAAAGCCGCAAAAAAGCTGACAATAAGCGGAATAAAGCGCGGCCCGCCAAAAAATTGAATATATTCGGGCAATTGAATCGACTTAAATCGTTCATTGAACAGACTCGTCACAATACCGATTAATACACCCGTCAGTACAGTCGGCTCCAATTCGAACCGGCTGGCGCCGATGATGCTCGTATAGATGAACATGCCTGACAAGGCGGCAAGTCCGGCGGCAATTGCATTGCCGGTCATGCCCATGGCCACGCCGAATGCAAATAAATACGGCAAAAAAGCAAACAAAGCTTGCCCGGCAGTTTGCAGATGCAAAGGCATGCCGGGCATGCCAAAATCAGCCCAAGGCAGTGTGCTCAAACTTAAAAATATGGCCGCGGCAGGCAGCACAATCATAGGCAGCATCAGCGATCTTCCGAGCTGTTGCAATTGCCCCATTATATTCATACGCAATCCTCCTTTTCGACAAAATTGCAAGCAGAAACGGCCCGTACCGTCCGGGGTCTTTTGACGACAAACGGCGAACCAGCAGGTTCGCCGTCATTGTTGCCAAGCTTACTCGCCGTAGCGATGCGGCTTTACGCCAGGAGCTATGATTGGGCTTTGCCTTGCGGAAGCAGGATCGAATCTTCCACCTTGATACACCGGTCGGTCACGACCTGCAAGCCGCCGCGCTTGGCAATTTCCACCGCTTCATCGGAATGGATGCCCAGCTGCAGCCACAGCACGCGCGCACCGATAGCCGCAGCCTCTTCAGCTATAGGAGGAGTATGCTCGCTGCGGCGGAACACATTGACCAGATCTACCGGCTCCGGAATATCTTTCAGGGAAGGGTAACATTTTTCTCCTAAAATTTCAGAAGCATTGGGATTCACCGGGATAATGCGATAGCCTTTCGCCTGCATGGCTTGAGATACCATATGCGACGTACGTCCGGGATCATCCGATAGACCGACAACGGCAATTGTGTTTGTCTGCTCCAAAATTGCTTTAATCTGTTCGCGGGAAGGATTTTCAAAAGTCATCTTGGCATTCACTCCCTTTACGCAAGAGTCGTTATTCTGCTCCCACCCATTCAACTTGCGCGCCAAGCGCGCGCAAATGATCAAAGTAGATCGGGTAAGACTTGGCCACATGATGCGCATCGCGGATGCGGATCGGCTGCTTGGAGCGCAAGCCGACAACGGTCAAGGCCATAATGACGCGGTGATCGTAGTGGGCGTTAATTTCTACGCCGCCCTCTACGCCTTCCGGCCGGCCGTGCACAATAATCTCGCTGCGGCGCTCCTCGACATTGGCGCCCGCTTTGCGCAGCTCATTCAAATAATCTGTAATGCGGTCGCATTCTTTGTAACGCAGATTTTCCACATCATAGAAACGGGAGGTTCCTTCAGCGAAGACCGCTGCCGCAACCATCGCCAGCACCGCATCAGTCGCCTTATCGCCATCAAACTCCACCGCCTTCAGCCTGCCGTTGCCCTGAACGCGTACAATGCCGTTCTCATGTGTCAATGGCACTTCCATCATCCGCAGCACGTCGATAATCGCCCGCTCACCCTGCTTGCTGTCCTCTGTCAAACGATGGATCGTAACATCGGAATTCGTCACCGCAGCAGCAGCCAGAACAGCCGCCGATCCCGGATAGTCGCCTTGTACAACATAGTCTTTCGCTTTATATTGTTGTCCGCCCGGAATGCGATAATGCATCAAGTCTTCGCTTGCTTCGATTACGATTCCCGCTTGCTCCAGCACTTCGAGCGTCTGGCCTACGACGACCTTCGATTTCAAATCATGCAGCACTTCTATTTCGCTGTCTTCCGCAAGCAGCGGCGTCAGGAAAAGCAGCGCACTAAGAAACTGCGAGCTGACCGCCCCGGATACTTGAATTTTTCCGCCTTTAGGCTGTCCGCCGCGGATCGTAATCGGCAGCTTGCCTTCGCGGTGCGTGACCGTTACGCCGATTTGTCCCAATGCATCGATCAAATCGTGATGCGGACGTTTGCCTAACGAATCCGGATAATGGTTCACAAAAGTTACATCCTCGCACAAGGCGGCAATCGCCATCAAAAAACGCAAGACAGCGCCCGCATTGCCCACATCAAGCTCCTTCACATTTTTCGGCTTGCGTCCAAAGCCCGTGATGACGATTTTCTCATCGTCCTCTTCAATCAAAGCGCCTAGATCGCGGATACAACGGCGCATGGCATCGCTGTCCTCGCTGTGAGCCGGATAATAGATCGTGCTGGTGCCTTCTGCCAGCGCAGCTACAAGCAAGTAACGCGTCGTATAGTTTTTGGAAGAAAGTGCCTGAATCTCACCTTTTAATGCCGGTGTGGGAGTTACAATTACATCCATGTTTGCGTCTAGCTCCTTTAAATATAATCAACTGCGCCGACTGACATCAGACGCAGCCTTTGCGCTAATTGCCGGCTTCCTGCTGCCAGCGTTCCCAAATTTGATCAGCAACCTGTTCTGCAGTAAGCGGAGCGGTCTCAATCGCAAGATGGGCGAAGTCGTACGCATGCTTGCGATCCTCCAGCAGCTTGGGCACCCATACCTCCGGATTTCCTTGCAGAAGCGGTCTTGCCGCGTCCTTGCCAACCCGCTCAATTATACATGCTGGATCCGCCTTGAGCGCAACGACAAGCCCATGCGAGCTCATCAGCTCGCGATTTTCTGCAGCAAGGACAGCGCCGCCGCCGGTAGCAATCACATGGCACTCCTTTTCGCTCAATACAGCGCCAAGCACCGATGTTTCGATTTTACGAAAAGCCGCTTCCCCTTGCTCGGCAAAAATATCGCGAATTTTCCGTCCTTCGCGGCGTTCCAGTTCAGCATCCGTGTCAATTGCCTTGCAGCCAAGCCGTTCGGCTAACAGATGACTGACAGTCGACTTACCGGTTCCCATAAAACCGACCAGCACAATATGCTTTCGTGTTGAATGCTTGTCCATCTCGTTTGCCCACCTACTCGATTTGCCGTATTTCATACTACTATGCCAGCCCTTATCATACCATTATTATGAGTTGCCGGGTATAAAAATGTATATTTTGCCGTACAGATGTATAGTAGTTATAACTAAGGATGGGAGTTGTCTGCCTGTGGCTTCTAATTATAAGTCCTCCTTGCCCCGGAACCGCTTTGCAACTATGCTGCGCTCCGACTACCCGCTTTGCCGCGACGATGTAATCTGGATGCTGGAAACATTGAAAAAGAAAATGGCCGATGAAGCGTCCGCTTTGTCGGACCTTCCTCAGCCACAATTGCTGCGTATGTTTCAAGCCTTTGCTGAGGTCTCCATGATGCTTATCAAAAACCGGCATGGCTGCGACACAGAGATCGAGCGCCTGCGCAGCTCGTTACAAGAAGCGGCGCATGCGCTCGACCTATAGCCGGACTAGCCGTCCAGGCTGTTATATTAGGATTGCAGCCAGTTGAAGTGGAAGGTGCCTTCTTTATCAACTCGCTTAAATGTATGGGCGCCAAAGTAGTCGCGCTGCGCTTGCAGCAGGTTGGCCGGCAGACGCTCCGTACGATAGCTGTCATAGTAGGACAGGGCGCTTGCAAACGCCGGCACCGGAATGCCTTGGGCAACTGCGGTCGCAACGACCTCACGCCATGCGCCTTGGTAGGATTCAACGATTTCTTTGAAGTACTCGTCCAGCAGCAGGTTAGGCAGCGCAGAGTTGCGATCGTAAGCATCCTTGATGTTTTGCAGGAAGCGGGCGCGGATAATGCAGCCGCCGCGGAAAATCATCGCGATATCGCCATAGCGCAAATCCCAGCCGTACTCGTCGGAAGCGGCGCGCATTTGGGCAAAGCCTTGCGCATAGGAGCAAATTTTGCTTGCAAACAATGCTTTGCGCACGGCTTCGATGAAAGCTGCTTTATCACCTTGATAAGGCGCTGTCTCAGGCCCCTTCAGCAGCTTGCTTGCTGCGATGCGCTCTTCCTTCAATGCCGACAGGAAGCGGGAGAATACCGATTCCGTAATAATCGAGAGCGGCACGCCAAGGTCGAGCGAGCTTTGGCTCGTCCACTTGCCGGTACCTTTCTGGCCTGCAGAGTCCAAAATAACATCAACCATCGGCTTGCCGGTTTCAGGATCGTATTTGGAGAAGATGTCAGCCGTAATTTCGATCAAGTAGCTGTCAAGCTCCCCTTTATTCCACTCTGTAAAGATTGCCTGCAGTTCTTCCGTGCTTACGCCCAGTACACGCTTCAGCAAATCATATGCTTCGCAAATCAATTGCATATCGCCGTATTCGATGCCGTTGTGCACCATTTTGACATAGTGGCCGGCGCCGTCCGGTCCGATATAAGTGCAGCACGGATCGCCGTTCACATGGGCGGAAATCGCCGTCAGGATCGGCTCTACCAGCTCATATGCGGAACGCTGTCCGCCTGGCATAATGGACGGGCCTTTGAGCGCGCCTTCCTCGCCGCCGGATACGCCGGTGCCGATAAAACGGATGCCTTTTGCTTCAAGCTCTTTGCTGCGGCGCTGCGTGTCAGGGAAATATGCGTTGCCGCCGTCAATAATAATATCGCCTTGATCAAGATGCGGAACAAGTGCGTCGATTGTTGCGTCAGTGCCTGCGCCAGCCTGAACCATAATCAGGATTTTGCGCGGCGATTCAAGGGATGCTACGAACTCTTCAACCGAATATGTACCAACGAGGTTTTTACCGGCTGCCTCTTTGAGCAGATCATCCGTCTTTTCGCGCGAGCGGTTGTATACCGATACGGTAAACCCTTTGCTCTCGATGTTTAATGCCAGGTTTTTGCCCATTACGGCCAATCCGACTACCCCGATTTGCTGTTTTGACATTTGGTTCTTCCATCCTTTATCTATCGTTTTAGTTTACAATAAACCTATTTTACCCTTTTTGCCCCGGATTGAAAAGCTTTGCGTCAGGTTTGCCTGCTTTTTGTCCCCTGCTCAATGTTCGCGCTGAAAGGCAGCAAGCTCCCTGTAAGCTGGAGCAAGCGCGCCGTACAGCGAGCGATAGACCGGCCAGAGGCGGTCGTAGACAGCTGACGCCTCCGGCCGCGGCTCACAGCGGTCAGCGGCAGACACCTGCGCTGCCAGCCCGCGCAAGCTTTGCGCCTTGCCAAGCGCAAGCAGCGCCAGCATGGAGGCGCCGATGGCCGAAGCCTCTTGCGTGTCCGCCAGCGTGACCGGACAGCCGAAAATGTCGGCCATCAGCTGCCGCAGCGCGCTCGAGCGGGCAAAGCCGCCGGAAGCGCGAATTTCGCGGAGCGGGCCGCCGGCGGCCGCGGCCATCGACTCCGCCACAGCGCGCAGGCCGTAGACGATGCCCTCGAGACCTGCGCGGAGCATATGCCGCCTGTCATGGGCCAGCGACAGGCCGACAAAGGAGCCGCGCGCATCCTCGTCCCAATGCGGTGCGCGCTCGCCGGCCAAATGCGGCAAAAACAGCAGTCCGCCCGCTCCGGCCGGCGTCTCCATCGCCAGCCCGATGAGCCGTTCATATGGATCCGCCCCCTGCTGCTTCGCCGCAGCGGCATCGGCCGGCGCAAACTTCTCGCACAGCCAGCGCAAAATCACGCCGCCGCTGTTCACCGCCCCGCCGGCAAACCATAGCCCGTCTATAAGGGGGTAACAGAACAGCTCCCCCTTCTTGTCCCCCGCAGGCTGCAAAACGGCTACGCGGACAGCGCCGCTCGTGCCGACTGTAACAGCGGCTACTCCGCGATCGATCGCCCCCGCGCCGACATTCGCCAGCACGCCGTCTGCCCCGCCGACGATTACGGGAACCGCCGCTTTCAGTCCGAGCGCCCGCATAGCCTGCGGCTTCATTTCATTCATGATATGCGTTGCCGATACAAGCTGCGGCAGCCGGGACTCATTAACTGCCGCCAGCGCAAGCGACTCCTCGTCCCACCGCTCCTGCTCCAGCTGATAGAGCCCGGTCCCGCCAGCGACTGACCGGTCCATGACATAGGGGCCGCCGCACCAGCGATGCAGCACATATTCCCTGATGCCAATAAAAGCAGCGGCCTTTTGGTGAATATCCGGCTCCTGCTCACGCATCCACATGAGCTTGCACAGCGGCGTCATCGCATGCACCGGCACGCCGGTACGCGCGGCAATCGCCGCTGCTTCTCCGCTTTTTCTTAGCAGGGAAGCATACTTGGCCGCCCGCAGATCAGCCCAAGTTATGCACCCGGTCAGCCGCAGCCCGTCTGCATCGACCGCAATCAGGCTGTGCATGGCAGAACTGAAGGAAATGGCCAGCAGTTCGCCCTCGCCATCGTTGATCTGAGCATTGAGTTCTCTCAGCGCCTGTTCGGCGCATTCTGCTATATAGTCGGGATCCTGTTCAAAATGCCCCGGCTTCACTTCATTCAGCGGGTATCCTTTCTCCACTCTTAACAGCACTGCCCGGCGACCGGCAGCCGGCTCCAGCAGCGCGTCTGCGTCAATTGCCAATACTTTGACACTCGTCGTTCCGATGTCGACGGCCGCAATAACAGTTCTATCCTTCATCATGCTGCTACTCTCCTTCACTTACTTCCCCGATAGGATTTACTTTAACCGGAGCCGCCCATATTTTCAATGACGCCTAAACGCTTTCAAGAAAAAAAGCTCCCGGCAGCCATCGGCTTAACCAAGAGCTTATTATACAAAATGCAAGGCACAAATGCGGCACATTACAATTCAAGCTGCAGCATTTCGACCCGCAGCTGCTCCAGCTTTGTCCTGGACAGCTCCTTTTGCTGCTCATTTTCTGTCACAATCGCTTCGTGAAGCAGCGACAGCTCGTAATCCAGCTCATACCGCAGTACTGCCGCCCGTTCTTCCGCCCGCTTAGATTGAAAGGCCTGGATAACGTCCTCGACGGTCACATAAGGCTTTTTCTGGTAAATAATCCGATGTTCCATGCCGGACACCTCCACAAGTCGTATTATTTCACCGAACATAATGTTCTCAATGACAATTTGCCGATCCTTGAATCGTTTGACAACAGCATGCCCTCGCGAATCATTAATCAATTTCTCGATGAGTTCCGACAGTTTTTCATCCTTGATCAAATAATTGCCAACCAATTTGTAACAATTATGAACCCGATGGAACCGAAGCTTGACAAGTTTGCGTCCGCTGCGAATTGATGCAAGAAAATGTTCATCCGTTTCGCTCCAATAAAGCGAGTACCCTTCCTGAATTAAATCGCGAATCAGATTTTGGATTTGCCGCCGATCAAATCGCAGTTCCAGATTGCAAAACTCTACCCCGCAGCTCTTATTCACGGCAATCCCTCCCACCCTATCAAATAGGCGAAATGTTCTGAATATTCTCTCTTTGTCTTATATCTTATACTCCATCTTATGTAATGGCAACTTGGTTTATTGATTATTTTTCATCCAATTTGTTATCGCCAGGGCGGAAAAATCAGTCATAAACAAGTGGTATCGAACCAGCCTTGTATTCGCGCCATAAAACAAGCGTAAACGCTCTCATGAAACCATCCGGCAGTTGCATGGAGGTTAGCGCACAAAAATGGAGCAGAACAAAAATCGTTCTGCTCCATCATTGCCGGCTTGCCCTTGTTCAAACAGTCAGACAAACCATTGATCTAATATTATGCCGAACGTCACACCGCTGACGATCGCCCCGGCAAAGCTGAACCAGCCGGAACGGAATTTGCGCTTGAACATTTGCAAAATGCCGAAGCTAAGCAATGAAAAAAACAGTAAAATAAACAATGCCCCCGTAATAAACAAGCCGGCGGATATATCGCTGACATTAACCAATGTCAAAGGAAACACTCCCCTAGATTGCAGTCTTAACTTGCATTATAAGGGATAGTCCGCCTTATCGCCAACAATCTCCTACAGGAAAGTCAAACAATTTGGTGACAAATACTACTCAATTTCCACCTTGTATACCTTTTTACGCAGCTGCCGCTTGCGCATGCGGATTTTCAGCGCGCTTCCTTCTATATATGCTCTGGAATAGCGCGGCATAACAAGCGCCGGAAGCTTGATGATTTTCTTTTTTCCCTTTGCCAAACCGCAAATGCGGATACGATCCTCCCGCACCTGAAGACGCACATCCGCTATATAAGTCGATTTTGGCAGTTCCAGCTGCGCGAGCACATAGCGCTTCGTTTCCTTTACCGTAACCCCGCTTTGCCGCGGTACCGCCGATGTGGCCGAGAGCATCGCTGCAGCAACTGTTGGCACCGTCTCAGAAATCATTTGCATGACATAATTTTCAATCCAAGCAGGGTCGCGGAGAACTCCTTTCTCCCCCTTCCGTTGCTGACGCTTTATCCAATCCGTCAGCGGCTCAGTGCTTCGAGAGTGCAAGCTGCCCCACCTCCCATCTCCCCTATCGTATGCAGGGCGAAGGCCTGCTGCTACTAGTTTACACTTCTTGGAACATCTGGGCGTTCGCCGCTGAGTTACAGCAGTTCGCACTCCCGTCTCAAGTAAGCGATTGTACCCAAAATATTTGCCCCGGTACAAACATCCAGTCACCTCATCTGTACCGTGCATATATTGCATTATGTGATCGGCAAACACGACACATGAAACAATTATTTCGGGAGGTATGTACAGTGGGCTTTCCTGTAGGTGGTTTTGGCTGTGGACCAGCCGTTGGAGGCGTTGGAGGCGTTGGTTGTGGTCCTGGAGGAAATCTCGGGGCGGTTTTAGTGCTTTTCATCCTTCTTGTCATCATTCTTCGCACTATCTGCTTCTAATGTGCCGCAAAGCAAGTCTCTATCGGAAAATATAAGCTGATTATTTTGCAGTACCGTCACTTATATTTGGACACAAACCGGCCTGCCCCGTAGGGGGTACGGCCGGTTCCGTTTGCAATCGAGCGGACAGGCGTCATGTGCCGGATGCCGAAAGTTCCTTATATTTGGCCGTATATTTGCTGACACATTGGACAAAGGTGGCATGCGACCAAGTCAGCGGAGCGACCGATTGCGGGCTGCCGTCAAGCGGATGGAGCTGCTCAGGGAGCGCCCCGCCAGGCAGAGCATGGCGAGCGGCCCATTCCAGGGTGCGCCGCGGCTCCTCCAAATCCTGCAGACTGGAGGCGACGGCAATGTCGTAGCCGGCTACCCATAATGTACATATAATCCATGGATTGCCGGGTATGCGCTCAATATCGGCCGACTGTTGAAAATAATAGTCATTCGTATACCGGGCGATGCCGCCTACCTCTGTACGAATCGTCAGATGGCTCCGGATTGCTTCCATCGTCCGCTGAACGCGGCTGTCCTCGACAGGCAGCACTCCAAACTCCCATATGCCGAACAAGCTGCTTTCCACTGTCATATCCTTCTCCCATTGGTGGTCCCGCCATACCAGGCCGCGGGCAAAACGGCCGCTTTCCTCATCCCACAGATGCGTAAGCATCCCCTGCTTGATCCTCTCCGCAGTTGCGCTAAGCATATCGCTTCGCTCATAATCACCGAACAGTTCCGTGAAAAAAGCTGCTGCCTGCAATCCGCCATATACCGACGCCGTTGTATATGTCCAAATGCCGTACCGCTCTTCCCATAAATCATAGCTTGGCTTGGGCAGGGATAGCGACTCTTCAATATACCCGTTCAAAAATGCTGCGCCCTTGCGAATTAAACTGCTGTACAAGGACTGCGGCAGCTCGATCACCTGATGCCTCATGTAATCTTTCCATAGTGCGAACAGGACGAGCGCAGTCTCATCCTCCTGAATGGGCAGGCGGCGCTTCCCTTGCACGATATAAGGATGCCAGCTTGAGCCTACCGTACCGTCCGGATTGTACTTATGATACAAATAGCCGTCCCGCGATAAGGTCTGGGCGCAAAAATGGAAAAAGGGCGCAACGACGCTTTGATATCCGGCGAGCGACATCGCCTCGGCGATCAATGCGCCGTCGCGCGGCCACATATAGCTGTAATGGTCACGATTGTATTGCAAAATATCCGTATCGTTCGCCGCGATAATGGCCCCGCGCTCATCCGTCTGCGTCCTTACCAGCAGCAAGCTAAGCCTGAACAAACAGGCTACCTCCGGCGGCAGATCGCCCAGATCGGATTGCGCCCGGTTAAGCCAATGGTTCCAATAGATGACGATCCGGCTCAGCAGCTTTTCCGGCAGTTGCTCCTGCACATAGCGGTCGAGCTGCTTGACCTCCTCCAGATCCTGGCCGATCGACATCCAGTAATAGACCGTCTTCTCGCCGGATGCCGGCAAAGATGTCTGGAAGCACATCGTACTGTCCACCGAGCCCTGAGCAATGGCGTTTCCCATCAGTGCGCCGTCTTCGGCATCGCGCCATGTCCCTTCCGCTGACTGAAACCGCTTGATGCCTGTAGTATACTCGCTCATGCCGCCTTCATCAGAGGCGCCGTTAAACATAAAATACGATGAGCGCTTGTAATGAAAAATCGTATGATTTTCCGGATAATAGACTGCCGTATCTCCGACCTCCGTGCCATCAATCATCAAATCCTGATGAAAAAATAGACGGCAGCGCTTCGGCTGGTCAGATTGATTGCGGATGACCACCCGCTTCAAATAGATGCATTCCCGCTGGTGAATGCCGTCATTGATATGCAGCTCGATGCCCAAACGCTTATTTTTCGCTACTACGCATGTAACGAGGGAGTCTTCAATATAGCCCAGCTCGAACTGCCAATCCGGATCGGCCAGCCATGAAAATTGTCCCTCCGCCCAAATGCCGAATCGGCAGTATTGACCGCCGACATGATTGAGCTGACCTACATAAGGATAATAAATGTCGCGAATGTAACCGGTCCGGTCTAAATTGACGAGCAGCTTGCCGTTGCCGATTACGAGATGACGAGCCATGGTTGCTCTCCTTCCTTATTTCAACTCAGGCAAAAGGTTGCGGTAGAGAGCCATATAGGCCTGTGCGGATGCCTGCCAGCCCCAATCGAATGCCTCCTTTCCGCCAGCTATTCGCTCCCATACCGCTCGGTTGCAGTAAAAGTGCAGCGCTCTGCGGATCGTATACAGCATGTCGTCCGCATTATAGTGAGTAAAGCTGAAGCCATTCCCTTCACCGGTGTACTCATTGTACGCCAGCACGGTATCTTTCAGACCTCCTGTTTCGCGAACAATCGGCACAGATCGATAACGCAGCGCAATTAATTGACTTATTCCGCAAGGCTCAAAGCGCGACGGCATGAGATACATATCGCTGCCAGCATAAATCTTTCGCGCCAGCCGGTCGTCAAAGCCGAGTGTAACATGCAGCTTATCCTGCCATCTTGCCGCTGCTGTACGCAGCATATGCTCATAGCGCTGCTCTCCTTCGCCAAGCACGACCAGCTGCACATTCTCGGCCATCAATCGTTCCAATACGGCGGCTATAAGATCGAGCCCTTTCTGATCGACAAGCCGCGAGACGATGCCGATCATCGGCGTATCTTCCTGCACTGGCAGGCCAAGCTCGGCTTGGAGCGCCAATTTATTTTTCCGTTTGTCTGCCAGCTCATGCCGATAAGGCACAGCCAGCGCCGCATCATGCTGCGGATCGAACAGATCAAGATCCAGGCCGTTGATGATGCCGGTAACCGATCGCTGCCGCAGCAGGCCGTCCAGCTTTTCTCCATAAGCTTCCGTCTGAATTTCAGAGGCATAGGTCGGGCTGACGGTCGTCAGCTTGTCCGCATAGATCAGCCCTCCTTTTATGCAGCTGCCGGCCCCGTAAAACTCCAGCCCGTCCGCGCCGAACAGCTCTTCTCCCGCCCCCAGCAGATCCATGAGCAGTTCCTTTGCAAATACCCCTTGGTACATCAAATTGTGTATCGTGAATACCGTCTTGACCCCGCGGCAGGCAGGGTCATAACGATAGCGCGTCTTCAGCAGCATCGGCACGAGCCCGGCCTGCCAGTCATGCCCATGTATAATGTTCGGCCGGAAGTCGAGGTAACGCAGCGCTTCTGCAACAGCGAGCGCAAAAAAGACGAACCGTTCTGCATCATCCCCATAGCCATATAGGCCGCTGCGCTTAAAATAGTACTCGTTGTCAATCGTATAATAAATGATGCCGTCGAGCTCCATGCGCAACAGACCGCAGTATTGGCGGCGCCAGCCAACACCAACTGTGAAGGCGGCGACCGTTTCCATACGCTGCTGCAGCTCCGCAGGTATGGCCTCGTACTTCGGTACAATAATGCGTACGTCCGATCCCTCCCGCTGCAAAGCCCGCGGCAGTGCGCCCACCACATCCGCCAGCCCCCCGGTCTTGATGAGCGGCACCGCCTCCGAAGCAGCAAACAAAATATTCAATCGTGCCTCCTCCTTCAAATCACTTTGCGTTTCATGGCCAAAAACGGTGCGAGGGCAGCGCCGCATAGCTCCTGCTGCTGCTCAATTGTCACCTCTTTGTCCAAAATCGCATAATCCAGCCGGCTGCCGGCGCCGACACGGCCGTTTTGCATCACGATACTGTTGCGCACGACCGCTCCTTTGCCGATATGCACGCCGCGGAATAAAATGCTGTTCTCCACTGTTCCTTCAATGACACAGCCGTTGGCTACAAGGCTGTTGCTTGTGCTTGCCCCGTTCATATAACGGGCGGGCGGCTCATCTTTTATTTTCGTATAGATCGTTTCCGGCTCTTCAAAAAGATGCTGGCCGACCGCCGGCAGCAGCAAATTCATGCTGTGCTGATAATAGCTCCCCACCGTGTTCACAATGCCCAAATAGCCCTCATACAAATAGCGGCGCACGTGAAGCCGGTCCATCCACCCCATAATCGCATGTCTCACCAGATGGTCCTGCCCTTGCGCCAGCGAGGTTTCAACGAGCTCCAGCAGCAGCTCCTTGCGCATCACAAACATTTCCATCGATACGAGGTCGCTCTGCACGCGGCTGTAATGATCGCACATCGCCATAATCCGCCCGTTCCCGTCCGCCAGCACCTTGCGCGCCATACCGCCGCTAAGCTCCGTCTGCCGCTTGCAGACGACTGTAATATCCGCGCCGCTCGCCTGATGCTCGGCCAGCACTGGCGTAAAATCGATATTGCACACCATATGGCTGCGGGCAATCACGACATACTCCTGCACGCTGCGCGTAAAAAAATCCCGGTTTTGATAGAAATGAAACAAGTCGCCGCGCCGCGTCTCATTCACATCATTCGTAACCGGCGGCAAAATGAACAGCCCGCCATGACGGCGATGCAAATCCCAATCCTTGCCTGCCCCCAAATGATCCATCAGCGAGCGATACTTGGTATGCGCGAATACCGCGATCTTTTTCATGCCCGAATTGACCATGCTGGACAATATAAAGTCGATCAGGCGATATCGGGAGCCAAACGGCACAGAGGCAAGACAACGGCTCGCAGTCAAAGCTTCCATCTCATCTGTTTCGTGAATTAAATTAATAACGCCGAGTACATTGGAATTCATGGTTGCTCTACCCCCATAAAAGTTTGATTGGCAACGACATATTGCTCGCTGCCGACTACCGTAACGCCCTCGTCCTCCCGGTCGGGGCTGCCGATCACTACGTAATCCTCGATAACGGCTCCTTCGCCGATAATAGCCCGATACAGCCGGACGCCGCGGCCGATTTTCACATTCGGCATAATGACGGATTCAGTAACAGACGACCCTTCGCCCACATGAACGCCATAGGACATAATAGATCGATGCACCTCGCCCTGCAGAACGCAGCCCTCTGTAACAAGCGAATTGACGATGACGGCATCTGGGGCGATATAATGACCGGGACGATGCGGGTTGACCGAATATATCCGCCAATTGCGATCGAATAAATCCAGCGAAGGCTGGTCGGCAAGCAAATCCATATTCGCTTCCCACAAACTATCAAGCGTTCCAACGTCTTTCCAATAACCGGAAAAGCGGTAGGCCTGCAAATGGGCCTGATCGCGCAGCAGAGCCGGAATGATATCTTTGCCAAAATCGTTGCTGGAGGCGCGGTTTGCCTCATCCCGGACCAAATATTGCTGCAACAGCGGCCAGGAAAAAATATAAATCCCCATCGAAGCAAGATTGCTGGTCGGCACTTTTGGCTTCTCTTCAAAGGCGACGATTTTCCCCTCGTCATCGGTATGCATGATGCCGAATCGGCCCGCTTCGCGGTAATCGACCTCGATGCAAGCGATTGTCGCATCCGCTCCCGACCGCTTATGCTCCTCCAGCATCAAATCGTAATCCATTTTATAGATGTGATCTCCGGAAATGATCAACACATATTCCGGATTATAGCGTTCAATGAAGCTCATATTTTGATAGATCGCATTCGCCGTTCCTTTGTACCACATCCCGCCCTTTTGCTTCATATAGGGAGGCAGTATCGCCATTCCGCCATCCCGCCGGTCCAGCCCCCAGGGACTGCCGATCCCCAAATAACGATTCAATTCGAGCGGCTGATATTGAGTCAGAACCCCAACCGTATCGATGCCGGAGTTCGCACAATTGCTGAGCGTAAAATCGATTATGCGGTATTTCCCCCCGAAATGAACGGCAGGCTTGGCCAAATCCTTCGTAAGCACGCCCAGCCTCTTCCCTTCTCCACCGGCAAGTAGCATCGCAACCATCTCTTTTTGGCTCATCGTACTCTTCTCCTCTCAATTTGCGGTTCTAAGCTTAATAGTTGGAACGAAAGCGGCGGAATATCCAGGGTCACGCTTTGCTCCCGGCCGTGCCAAGGAAGCTTTTCTGCTGTAACAGCCTCAGCGGGCGCCGCTGTCCCGCCACCGTATGCCTGATTATCGCTATGAATAACAAGCCGGTAACGGCCATGCTCGGGAACGCCCAAACGATAGTTTTCATAATGGTCTGCTGAAAAATTGCATACGATGACAGCCATATTTTCCGTCTCCAGCCCGCGCCGCAAAAAGATAATGATGCTCTGCGCCGCATTGTGCACGTCAATCCACTCAAAGCCGCCGCTATCGCAATCTCTTTCCCACAACGCACGCTCCTTGCGATAGGCGCCGTTCAATGCCTTTACATAATCGCGGAGCTCGCGATGCTTGTCATACTCCAGCAAATTCCAGTCAAGGGCGTCGCCATCCTTCCATTCATCAAACTGAGCGAATTCTCCGCCCATGAAGAGCAGCTTTTTGCCGGGATGAGTCATCCAGTAGCCGTAAAACAGCCGCAGCTGGGCAAATTTCTCTTCGTAGCTGCCAGCCATTTTATTTAGCAGTGAACGTTTGCCATGCACAACCTCGTCATGCGACAAGGGCAGAACATAATTTTCTGCAAAGGCATAGAGAAGCGAGAAGGTGATCAGCTGATGGTGATGCCTGCGGTTGCGGGGGGCAATTGCCATATAGCGCAGCATGTCATTCATCCAACCCATATTCCATTTGAAATTAAAACCGAGGCCGCCCATGTAGGTAGGTGAGGTTACGGCAGGCCAGGAAGAGGAGTCCTCGGCAATCATAAGCGTATCGGGGAAATAGTGAAATACCGTTTCATTCAGCCGTTTCAAAAAGCGGATCGCATCCATATTTTCAGAGCCGCCCAGTTCATTGAGCGTATGCAGCTCCGGCGGCTTGTCTGCGTGGAGGTCGATCATGTTGGCTACAGCATCGACGCGCAAGCCGTCAATATGGAACACATCGAGCCAAAATACTGCATTCGAGAGCAAAAAGCTTTGTACCTCTGTCCGCCCAAAATCGAAGGCCAGCGTTCCCCATAGCGGCTTAACTGCCCGCTTTTCATCCGTCCCCTCATAAATGGGAGTGCCGTCGAACAGGCGCAGTCCGTGGTCATCCTTGCAAAAATGACCGGGCACCCAGTCGAGAATGACTCCAATCCCTTGCTGATGGCAGCTGTCAACAAGCTTCATAAGCTGCTCCGGCGTGCCATACCGGCTAGTCGCCGAATAGTAGCCTGTCGTCTGGTAGCCCCACGATTGATCAAGCGGATGCTCGGTTACAGGCAGCAGCTCTATATGCGTATAGCCTAACTCCTGCACATATCGAATTAAATCGCCGATCATTTCTTCATAGGTCAAAAACTGCTCCTTCCCTTTCGTCTTCCACGACCCCAGATGCACCTCATAAATTAACATCGGCTCGTCGTAAGGGCTGCGCTCCTTCTTGCGCTGCTGCCATAGTTCGTCTCCCCAGCGGTATCGTGTCAAATCCGCTACAACAGATGCCGTCCCCGGTCTCCGCTCGGATTGAAAGGCGTACGGATCGGCCTTCAGCTGCTGAACGCCTGATTGCGTTTCAATCTCATATTTGTACAGCTCGCCAATTTCCAGATTCGGCACAAAAAGCCCCCATACACCTGTTTCTCCTATCCGCTCCATCTGATGATGCCGAGCATTCCAATTGTTGAAACCGCCTGCGATGCCTACACGTCTGGCATTGGGCGCCCATACTGTAAAACGGACCCCTGTCTCGTCGCCAAGTCGAATCAAGTGCGCACCGAATGTTTGATAGCTATGATGCAAATCGCCCTTGTTGAATAAATACAAATCTCTCATTGATAGTCCGATGCCTGCTGCATTTACCATAAATTTGCGCACACCTCCTTGCATTGCAATCCTGTCTTGCCCCGCGTCCCTTCTGGGAGTCCGGTAATCTATTTGTATACAGCAATTCGCCCTTTAATGACCTATGAATGGAAAAACTTGACGTGGAACCGTTTTTATCGATAAAATTTAATATATTGCATAGAAGAGTCCGTTTCATCCGAGCGTTTGCCGGATTTATGAAGGCGATGAAATTGACCCTAGACATCCTCTATTAGTCCGCTCAAAAAGAATTGCCCTATGACAAGCTGCAACTGTTGTAAAATAATTTGAAGGAGGCGATGCTAGATGGCCACATCCATTGCAAGTCGTACCGCTTTGTATAACGGTGTGGAAATGCCATGGCTCGGACTTGGCGTGTGGAAAATGAATGAAGGATCTGAGGTCGAAAAGGCGGTAAGATCCGCTATTGACGCCGGGTATCGGAGCATCGACACCGCTGCGATTTACAACAATGAAGAAGGAGTCGGCAAGGCAATCCGCGACTGTGGTGTCCCCCGTGAGGAGCTATTCATTACGACGAAGGTGTGGAATGCTGACCAAGGCTATAATGCAGCGCTAAATGCATTCAAGGCCAGCCGCGAGCGACTTGGGGTGGAGTATATCGATCTTTACCTCATCCATTGGCCGGTCAAGGAGAAGTATAAGGAAACTTGGAAGGCGCTGGAGAAGCTTTATGAATCTGGCGTAGTACGGGCAATCGGCGTTTCCAATTTCCATATTCATCACTTGCAGGATATTATGGCAGGCAGCAATGTAGTGCCTATGGTCAATCAGGTGGAATATCATCCGCTTCTCAATCAGCAGCCGCTGCGGCAGTTTTGCGAAGCGAACCGCATTCAGCTTGAAGCATGGAGCCCGCTCATGCAAGGACGTTTGAACGAGCCTGCCCTGATCGAGTTAGCGGAAAAATATAGCAAGTCTCCCGCTCAGATTGTGCTTCGCTGGGATTTGCAAAACAAAGTCATCACCATTCCAAAATCGGTATCGCCGGAGCGGATTGCCGAAAACGCGAATATTTTCGATTTTGTCCTGGCTGACGAGGATATGGCGAAAATTAACGCCCTCAATCAAAACCAGCGTTTCGGCGCTGACCCAGACAACTTTAATTTCTAAAATAAAAAGAGCCGTCTCAGTGCGTAGTGGTTAACTACTTAGACGGCTCTTTAAGTTTTACATTTCGCGCAATGTTTCCTCTGGACAGTTTCCGAATGTGCAAAATGGACAATACTGCACGGTTTGCATCCATCTCGCCCTAATCTATGTATTGCGTGCAACTTGTCGTCCTCAGCCTGGCTGCTTCTTAACACGCAGCATGCGGACTTCCCCATAAACGACCGCTTATTTACTGTTCCTCATTCATCCGCCGAACGATGGTGCGCGGCAGAGAGTTGCCGGTATATTTTTTACGGTATAAAAGCGGAGTAACCCCGATATTTTCGGAGAAGGATCGGGAAAAATGCGGAGTCTGCTTAAAGCCGGTCTCCTCGGCAATTCGTGCAATCGGCCAATTTGTCTTCAGCAGCAGCAGCTTGGCCTGATCCAGACGGTACGACAACAAATATTGCTGCGGTGTACAATCGAACACCTCGCTCATACATCGGGCAATATAATTGGGATGAAGCCCCAGCGCCTCTCCCAGCTTGCCATTCGTAACAGCGGTCCGGTAATGCAGCTTCAAATAAGCAGCCGCTTCTTCTGCTACGGCGATTGGCGCCTTAGCCGCATCGCTGCGCCAGCCTTCATCCAGCAATTGAAGCAGATGCAAAAACCACTGCTGTCGCTGCCAAAAAGCAGCATGCGATGTTCCCATCGCCGCATCATGCAGCTTGGCAAACAAGGAAGCAGCCTCATCCGGAAATGCCAGCGACATCGACTTAGGCAGGCGAATCGCATACGAATAATAATCGCCGCGCAAGGAGCCGGCCTGGCTGTCATCTACTTCCTCCCAAGGCCCGGAAGTCTGAAAATGAACCCAATCAAGCACGGTTTCCTCGGTACACGGTTTGACTGAGTAATGCCATCGATCTGGACGCAAAATAAGCATTTGTCCAGCTCCCAGCGCCCAAGTGCGATCTTCCTCACCGATATAAAGCGTGCCCTTGTTGACAAACAACAGGTCGAACACCCCTAAATGATGGCGATTCGGATGTTCCATCCCTGGCTTATATGTTTTTCGGTTCGATTCAATGAAATAGGGCAGCGGCGGCGATAAAAAGGTAAGCAGCGGAACGGACGACACACGATGACCCCCTGGTTGAATTTTCAGCTTTTGCTTATTGCCCGTATATTTTAACAGACTATGCACGGATAAGAAATAGTAAATCGGCGCAATTTTTTGCATTTTATTGTTTTTGCACGAAAAACTGCCCCCTATTTCCGTCCAAAGACGAAACAAGGGGCAGCCGGGTAACCATAAGCATCAGCCGCTATTCAACCATCATTCTTAACTGATCCTTTCCTTCTTCCACAAAGCCGTCAAATGCTCGCTCGAATGGATCAAGCTCCGAGATCTTCGCACCGGCCTCCTCCAATTTCTTGGCCGCTTCTTTCATCACCTGTTTGAATTCTTGCACCGCTTCGGCAAGCGTGCGCTTGCCCTTATTGTACAGAGCGATCTTTTCTTCTTTTGTCTCAGCACTGATGTACTGGATGGCAAGAATTGTAAACTTCATCTCATATTTGTCTTTCATTGCCTCAAGCTGCTTTCGCGTATCTTTCAAAATTTTGTTAATCTGCCCTTGGTTTGGCTTCTGGGAACCATTACCGTTGCCGTTGCCGTTACCATTACCATTGCCGTTTCCATTGCCATTGCCATTGCCATTACCATTACCGTTGCCGTTACCATTGCCATTGCCATTGCCATTGCCATTGCCATTGCCGTTGCCGTTGCCGTTACCATTGCCATTTCCGTTGCCTTTACCATTACCATTATTGCCGTTGTTGCCGTTGTTGCCGTTGTTACCGTTGTTGCCCTTGCCGTTACCATTATTTCCATTGTCGTTCTCTTGAAAGCTGTTGCTACTCTTCAAAGCTATCATTAGCATGCCTTCGAGATTGTTGGATTGATTAATCTCTAAAATCTGCTGATAAATTTCATCAGAGCTGGCCGCTGGCTTTGCATTTACTGAAAGAGGCGCAGCAACTACAGTGATACCCAGGCAAGCAATGAGCAGCTTGCTCAAACGCCATTTCATTTTTAATCACTCCTTGTATTGGTTATTGCGGAAGTTGCAAAAAGATTCGGCGGGCCTCTGCTCCACTTCATATCCCGCGCCGGCCGCTGCTTAAAAATTGACCGGACGGCTGTCACTCTCAGCTACATTCACCGGCAGCCGGCCGATCGAATGATATTCAAAGCCGCTGCGGCGCATCGTCTCCAGATCAAAGCAGTTGCGGCCATCGATAATAACCGGCCGCTTCATCCGCTCCCGAATCCGCTCCAAATCCATCGTCAGCACCTCTTGCCACTCTGTCAAAATGATACATACATCACTGTCCTTTACCGCCTGCTCGATACTGTCGCAGTATTGTACACCTGCCGGCAGCAGCGCCATGGCGGATTCGCGCGCGATTGGATCAAACGCTGCTACAAACGCCCCTTGTCTCAGCAATTCAGGAATTATCGTCAGCGCCGGCGCATAGCGCATATCATCGGTGTTGGGCTTGAACGCCAAACCCAGTACAGCTACTTGTTTGCCTGTGAGGCCGCCGACAGCATCATAAAGCTTGTCCAGAATCACATAGCGCTGCCGTTGATTCGTCTTAATGACAGCCTGCAGCAGTTCGAAATTGTAGCCCACCTTATCCGCAATATGTACGAGCGCATTCGTATCTTTCGGAAAGCAGGAGCCGCCATAGCCGATTCCGGCCTGCAGAAACTTCCCGCCAATCCGGCTGTCAAGCCCCATCCCTTCAGATACTTGCAGCACATTGGCGCCCACTCGCTCGCAAATGTTAGCAATGGCATTAATAAAAGAGATTTTAGTAGCAAGGAAGGCGTTCGCGGCATATTTAATCATTTCCGCGCTTTCCATATCGGTTAAAAAAATCCGCGTATTGAAAGGAGCATGAAGATCGGCAATTTCTTTGGCCGCCTTCCCATTATCGGATCCGATCACCGCCCGATCCATCGCCATGCAGTCGGCAATTGCCGATCCTTCGCGCAGAAATTCGGGATTGGACACCACATCGAAGCTGATCCAAGGATATTTTTTGTTCGCTTGCACTACTTCCCGGACCAATTCCCCCGTCCCTACAGGGACAGTGCTTTTGTTGACGATAATTTTATAACTATTCAAATGCTCGCCGATTTTTTTGGCGGCCGACATGACATAGCGCATATCGGCCTCGCCCGTCTCGGACATCGGCGTGCCCACGGCAATATAAATAATATCCGACGCTTCGATGGCTTCACCAATATCAGAGGTGAAAAAGAGATGATCTCGCGCTGTATTTTTTGCTACCAGCTCCTCAAGCCCCGGTTCATAGATCGGCACCTGGCCGCGGCGCAATTGATCGATCTTGTTCTCATCCACATCGCAGCAAATGACCCGATTGCCGACTTCAGCAAAGCAAGTACCTGATACAAGTCCAACATAGCCAGTTCCAATAACTGCAATTTTGCGCATCGTTATTTCGCCACCTTATTGATTAATGGAAAATGCTGCTCATAAACCCCCTGAATATAGCCAAGCACATCCGACTTCAAATCTTCCCGCTGCAGGGCAAAATCGAGCGTTGCCTTAATAAAGCCAAATTTATCTCCAACATCATAACGCGAGCCTTCAAAGTTGTATGCAAGCACCGTCTTCTGGTCATTCAGCCGCTTGATGGCATCGGTCAGCTGCACCTCGCCGCCCGCTCCCGGCGACTGATGCTCTAAAATATCGAAAATTTCCGGTGTCAGCACATAGCGCCCCATAATGGCATAATTTGAAGGCGCCGCTTTGCGGGACGGCTTTTCTACAAGTGTATCGACGAAAAAGACCGAGGGCTCGATGGAGGAGCCGCGTGGGGCAATAATGCCGTATTTGGATACATCTTCGTCGCTAACCCGCTGTACGCCGACTACTGAGGAAGAGAATCGGCTGAACACCCGGATTAGCTGGCTGAGGCAAGGCGTCTCGGATTGTACAATATCGTCCCCCAGCAGCACCGCAAACGGCTCGTCGCCAACAAAGCTGCGCGCGCACCAAATGGCATGTCCCAGCCCCTTGGGCTCCTTCTGACGGATATAGTGAATATTCGCCATATCTGAAATCGCGCGAATTTGTTCCAGCTCCGTCTTTTTCCCTTTTTGTTCTAACGTCTCCTCCAGCTCGAACGATTTGTCGAAATGATCCTCAATAGCCCGCTTTCCGCGGCCGCTCACAACTAAAATATCCTCAATCCCGGAAGCAATTGCTTCCTCGATAATATATTGAATCGTCGGCTTGTCGACGATCGGCAGCATTTCCTTCGGCTGCGCTTTTGTCGCCGGCAGGAAGCGGGTGCCTAGTCCTGCCGCCGGAATAATCGCTTTGCGTACTTTCATAATCGAGTAGCCTCCTCGTTCCTGATTTAAATGGTCTGCTGCAGCCGCCCGGCCATATGCTTGAATTGTTCGGCAATGCAGTCGATCACTTTGCCTTGGGCTTGGACCGTCATGCTGGAGCCGGAAGGCAAGCATATGCCATGTGCAAATAATTGATCTGATACACTAAATTGAATGGAATGAGGGAAATATTGGTATTTCCTGAAGAGCGGCTGCAAATGCATCGGCTTCCATACAGGCCTGGCCTCAATGTTTTCCGCCTCCAGTGCCCGTACCAGCATCGCAGGCGTCAGTCCCGTTACACGCGGATTGATCGTCAGTGCGGTCAGCCAGCGTGTAGCGCGGCCAAACGAAGCTTCCGGCATAAAGGAAATGCCTTCAAGATGCCCTAACTCGCGCTCATAACGTTCGTATACTCCTCTTCTGGACGCCACCCTCGCTTCGAGCTGCTGCAGCTGTCCTCGTCCAATGCCGGCAAGCACATTGCTGAGCCTGTAATTGTAGCCAAGCTCGCTATGCTCGTAATGCAGTGCCGGCATACGCGCCTGTGTGGCCCAATGGCGCGCCTTGGCCAGCGCGGCTCCGTCATCCGATACAAGCATCCCGCCTCCGGAGGTTGTAATAATTTTATTGCCGTTGAATGAATATACGCCGTAATCGCCGAGCGTGCCGCTTGCTTTCCCTTTATAAGTTGCGCCCAGCGACTCAGCCGCATCTTCAATTAGCGGAACGTCATATTGGCGGCAAAGCCCGATAATCGGCTCCACGTCTGCGCTCTGCCCGTACAGGTGGACGACGATGACCGCTTTCGGCAGCTTCCCTTCTGCGCTTGCAGCTGCAAAGGCGCGTTCCAAAGCTTCCTTGGACATATTCCAGGTTTCGAAATCCGAATCGATAAAAATCGGCTCCGCACCCAAATATAAAATCGGGTTCACACTGGCTACAAAGGTTAATGTAGAGACGAACACCGTATCGCCCAGCCCGACGCCAGCCAGCTTGAGCGCCAGATGAAGACCGGCTGTTCCCGAGCTTAAAGCGACTGCTCCGCCAGCCTGCACGTAACCGGCAAGCTCCTGCTCGAACGCATCGACATTGGGTCCTAGCGGAGCGATCCAATTCGTTGCGAACGCCTCCTCGATATATTGCTGCTCGGCTCCTCCCATATGTGGGGGAGATAAATAGATTCGCTCGTTGTTGGCCACTCCCATCGCTCCTTATTTAATAATTCTTACTAATCCGTTTATAAGTCGTGCGGGCACGCCGACAGCCGTTTCTCCATCCGGTATATCGTCAATTGCCGTTCCGCCCGCCCCTAAAATGCTCCAGCGGCCGATTTGTACGCGTGGTATAACAGCAGCTCCGATGCCGACATGAGCCCCCTCCATGACGCAAACACCTCCGGCAAGCGCTGCCCCTGGCGACAAATGGGCAAAGTCGCCAAGGCAGCTGTCATGCTCGACAATCGCACCGGAGTTTACGATGGCATGCTTTCCGATTGCTGCTCCATGATTGATAATCGCCCCTGGCATGACAACCGTTCCTGCGCCGATTGTGACATGGGGAGAAAGGATTGCCGACGGATGAATGAGAACAGCATAGCGCTCGGCAGCAATATCGAGATACTCCGCCATCTGCTTGCGAATCCGATTGTCGCCAATCGCAATCACGACCATCATTTCCAGCTCGACGCCAAGCATGCCGCGAATGACACGGGGGGGACCGTAATAAACGCCTTCGTGCAGCGCGAGCTCCGCGAACTTATCGTCGGCAACCGCAGCGATCCGGAATAACCCGTGCGCCTGCACAATATCCGCAATCACCTTGCTGTGTCCCCCGTTCCCGATGACGCATAAAGGAATTTTCGGGATTGTGTTATATGTGTCCCTTTTCACAGAACCCTCTCCACCTCTCGCTGCTGCGCGCCCGTATTGCTCCCGGTACTCCCGCTATATTTGCATACTGTTGACTGCCCTTCCTGCTGAATTCCTTCCTGCTTGAGAACCTTTTTGACAGTCCAGAACATTATTTTCAAATCAAGCCAGAGAGATCGGCGGTCAACATACTGAACATCGAGCCGGAATTTATCTTCCCAGGCGACCGCATTCCGCCCGCTCACTTGCGCCAGGCCGGTAATGCCAGGACGAACATCATGTCTTCTTGCCTGCTCAGCTGTATATAATGGCAAATACTCCATTAGTAATGGACGGGGACCGACAAGACTCATATCTCCCCGAATCACATTGAGCAGTTGGGGCAGCTCATCCAGGCTGAGCTTGCGCAGCAGCTGCCCGAAAGCAGTCAGCCGTACGCTGTCTGGGAGCAGTTGCCCGTCCGTATCGCGCGCATCCGTCATCGTGCGAAATTTGTAGACATGAAACGGCACCCCATAGCGTCCAGGACGCTGCTGTTTGAACAGAACTGGCGACCCCAGCTTGATTCTCACGGCCAGCGCAGTTAACAGGATGATCGGCAGCAGCACAATAAATGCCGGCAGGCTGATCGCGATATCGGCGATTCGCTTTACCGCGCTGTACAGCCGTTTCTTCCCTCTGTTCTGCGTGCGCGCTTCAGTTTCGCCATACATCTGGATCATTCTTTTCACAACAGCCGCTTCTGTGAAATGCTCCTCGATTCTTGCGCGTCCCGCAGCCCCCATTCGTTTCCGCAGCAGCGGATCGCTCATCATCCGGTCCAGCGCGTCAGCCAGCGCCAAGGGTTGATGCCTTGGCACTAATATGCCGGTCGAACAGCTGCCAGCTGCAGCAACCAACTCGCGCGTGCCCAGCACATCTGTCGCCACTACAGGCTTGCCAAAGGCCATCGCTTCCATTAATGACCGTGGGATGCCTTCCTTTTCACTCGTCAAGGCGACACAATCTGCCATCAACAGCCACGGGACAAGCGGTGTCTGCTGTCCGACCAGCACTACATCGTCTGCCAGGCCTTCCGCAGCAATACGTTCGCGGATAGCTGACTCAAGCGGCCCCTGACCGGCCAGCACCGTTACCCAGTGCAGTCTGTTTTCCCGTTTGGCAAGGGCAAGTGCATCCAGCAGCAGGTTATGATCCTTGACTGGTTCAAAACGGGCAGCCATCAGCAGCATCGGTACATCCCTGGGGATGCCATAGGCTCGCTTCAGATCATCCGCTTTCAATTGGCACAGCGCTTTGCGCGAAGCAATCTCAAGCCGTTCCAGATCGACGCCGTTGCCTTCAAAGTAAAGCTTCCGCCATGGGGCGAGGCGCTGCATGACTTGTATGTCCTCGCTATTTTGCGAAGCAAGCGCATCGCAAAATAGCGCCCCTGTCTTTTCCATCAGCCGATAGATCGTATAGGTGAGCCGCGACTGTCCCGTGTAAAAAGGCAGTCCGTGACTCGTATGAATGACGACTGGCACACCGGCCAGCTTGGCTGCGATGCGGCCAATAATGCCCGCCTTCGCAGTATGCGTATGCACAATGTCATACCGTTCGGCTTTGAACAGCTTTCTCATGCGCCATATCGACAACAGGTCCTGAAAGGGGCGAATGGCCCGATGCATCGCTATTGTCCGCCATTGAAACGGGTAAGCCTCCTTGATCTGGGAATCAAGCCCGTCGCCGGCTGAGACGAATGTCACCTCATAGCCAGCCTCTTGCAGCAGCGCCAGCTTGTCGCCCAAAATTTTATAACTGATACCCGACGTACATACATGTGCTACTTTTTTCTTCATGCCCCTCCCCTTCCTTATCAAATCACGTTGTAATAAGCGGTATACCAGTCAATAAAGCGTCCGATCCCCTCCTCAATCGTCGTCGTCGGCTTGAACCCGATCTCTCTCGTCAAATCATCAATATCGGCGAATGTCGCTTTAACATCGCCCGGCTGCATCGGTTGAAATTCCAGCTTCGCCTTTTTGCCAAGCTTCTGTTCGATCGTCTGGATAAAATGCATGAGCGCCACTGGCTGATGATTGCCGATATTGTATACCCGGTAAGGAGCATAGCTCGTGCCCGGATCGGGACGCTCCCGATCCCATGCCGGGTCAGGCTTAGGCGGCCGGCCATGCAGCCGGACAATTCCTTCAATGATGTCGTCGATATATGTAAAATCGCGTTCCATCCGGCCTTCATTGAATACTTGAATCGGCTTGCCTGCCACTATATTCCGGGTGAAGCTGAAGTAAGCCATATCCGGACGTCCCCATGGCCCGTAAACGGTAAAGAATCGCAATCCAGTTGTGGGCAAGCCGTACAAATGACTGTAGGTGTGCGCCATAAGTTCATTGGCTTTTTTCGTAGCCGCATATAGGCTGACCGGATGATCGACGCCGTGGCGGACACTGAATGGCATCGTTACGTTGGCGCCATAGACAGAGCTGGAGGAGGCGTAGACCAGATGACTGACTTCATGTCTGCGGCAAGCTTCCAGCATGTTCCCGAAGCCGAGCAAATTCGTATCCAGATAAGCAAACGGATTGGTCAGGCTGTACCTCACCCCCGCCTGTGCCGCCAAATGTATGACCTTTTTTATCTGATATTGGCCGAATAATGCATTTAAGGCATCGTACTGAGCGATATCCGCCCTCACGCCGCTGAAGCCGGGCTGTTCGGACAAACGGGCAAAGCGATCCTCCTTAAGCTGCACTTCATAATAATCATTAAAATTATCGAGCCCGACTACCTGCTCTCCCTCACGAAGCAGACGCTCACACAGATGATAGCCGATAAAACCGGCCGCTCCTGTAACTAGAATTGTCATTATGCACCCGCTCCTTTTGATTCCTTCGTACTATAGCGGCCTTCAATGCCTGCATTGCCTGCATAGGCTTTTCTTGCAGCATAGTCCTGGAACGCTTTCCAGAAAGCCAGCCGTTTCTGATCCAATCTCGTTTTCGTATAATGCTGGGCACGGGCGAAATTACGTCCTGCCTGCTCAGTCAGCCATTCCTTATTGCCAATTGCATGCTGCAGTTTTGCCGCCAGCTGCTTCACATGTCCAGGCTTGTGCAGCCATTCGCCCGGTATCAGCTCAGGTATGCCGCCGGCCGTCGAACCGATGACCGGACAGCCCCGGCTCATCGCCTCAATCGTCGCTCGCGGAAGCCCCTCCTGGAAGCTCGGCTGGATATACAAATCTAATTTGTCCAGCCATTCGAAGACCGCATTGCCGCTCGGCAGAACACCGCAAAATGTCACCCGGTCGCCCAAGCCGAGCTTTACGGCGAGCGCCTGCCATTTCTCTTTAGAACCGTCGCCCAAAATATGCAGTTCAAACGGCGGCGTGTTTCCGGCAATTCGCGCTAATGCCCGCAGCGCCGTATCAATCCCCTTCGTCTTGCCGTTCAACGACCCGATTAAGCCGATACGGAACTTGTCGCCGCTATTTTTTTCAGAGATACGGCTCAATCTCGACGTCAGAACAGACTCCGGGACAGCAGGCAATTCGACATTGGAGCAGGCGCCTTCAAACCCGTTTGCCGCAAGCGGGTAGCGCTGCTGCAAAAATCGTTCCGTGACGTAGATCCCATACGGCGCCTTCTTGATCATCCGTCGCGTGCGCCACATCGAGATCGGCGCGTACATTTTCCCTTGGACGCTGCCATAATTCCATAGCCCATCCCATGCGCAAGCGACAACCTCCACCGCATACGGCTTACCGAGCCTTTGCGCAATGCGGATCGCCTCTGCCCCGATCTCGCTGGGCATGCGGGCAATGACGGCATCCGCTTCGCGGATCGCCTCTGTCAAGCATTGATCGACATACCCGCGCTTCGTCAATTTATTGACCGGGTTGCTTAATGACGGCAGAACAAGAAATTCTACCTGGGGACCGCTCGACAGCGTTTTCCCGCTCATATCCGCATCGGGCTGCGTGCGCTGCCCTCTACAAGCGACGGTGATATGGTCAAAAACAGCTAAATACCGCTCCCAAACCGCATATGGCAGCTTGCCTCCCGAGTAAAATTTCCCGCTTTCATTGAAATAAAAAGTATGGTCATGCGCCCAAAGAACATGCATTTTGCAATACCCTCCCGTTATAATGGTCATCCCCCGTTCTGCTTGGGCCTGCGATCCGAAGCCTGGGCTTCGATCACTCTCAAGGTTCGAGCGGGGACGCCCGCTGCAATGACGCCCGACGGCACATTACGCGTAACGACAGCCCCCGCCGCAATGATCGACCGGCTGCCGATTTCCACGCCGGCCATAATCCGCACGCCGCAGCCGATCCACACATCTCTTCTAATCTGGATTTTGCCGCAAATTAGCGGATTGTCCCGAATGGGACAAGAGCTATCGCTCCAAGTATGCTGAAAGGAGACGAGCGAGCTTTGGTGTGCGATCGACACCTCGTCTCCGATGTCCAGCTCCCCGTAAGCATCAAGATAGCATTGCTTATGAATGCTTACATTTGTGCCGACAGACAGACGCTCCGGATATTTCAGCTCCACACCGCGCCCGACGCGTACATTGTCGCCGCATTGCCGTGCCAGCCGCTTAAGCAGGCAGTAGCGGAAGGCCACGCCGAGCAGCTCCGGCAGCCAATCGCTTATGGCCCAAAGCCACAATGCGGCCGGTCGCGGTACAAGGCGCAGACAGGCGCTTACCCCGTTCAACAACGGTTTTGCCCGATAAAACAAATCTCTCCCCCGCTTATTAGCCATGTCCCTCTCCTTTCATTTTTCTCGGCAGCAGCCATTTTCGTCCCCATACAAGCGTGTATGCGCTAATGACGTAGAGTATCGGCAGTACCGGAAGCTTTTTGCGTACCATGTTGTCGCCCACAGTTCCAAGCCCGTACTCCAAATCGCGCCCGGTTACAGTAACATAACCGACAAGCACCAATGCGCATGCGTAAGTGAACAATATAAGCAAGGCAATAATGTAAAATGAGCGCACTGCCCTGAATTTCATAAAATTAATGATGGATACGATCAGCACCGCGCTCATCCAAAGCGCCTCCAGCGTGCGCATGATCACTTGCGAATCCCAGTTACCCGGCTGGATCGGGTTCGGGCTAATAAACAGAAACAGCATTAGCAATACGGCATTCGATACGCCAAGCGGGCCAATCTGCGTGACGAGCACGCCTGCCGCTATCAGCATAAACAACGTCGCCGTCTTCACTTTGCGGGCATATAAAAAATAAATGCCAAGCGTATAAATGATCGAATAGTCGCGCAGTCCAGTAGCGTATGCCGCAATGATTATGAACCATATATATTTGCGGCGCAGCAGCAGCCCTGCCCCATACAAGCCAAGCAGCGCACAAGCTACATCCTTGGCGAATACAGAGGAAAGCAGCATAAAAGAGGGGCTGGCCAGCAAGCCAAATATGATAATGGCATGAAAGGAACTGCCTTGACGCTCTTCTGCTTCCCGCTCAGCCAAAGCGGGCATTTCGTAGCGAAAATATTGCGCACTAATGCGGTACGTCTGATTGACGACAAGCATGAGCAGCAATGAATTCAACATAATGATGGCAAGCGGATCTTCCAGACTGAGCCATTTAAACAATGGCATATACAGCATGCCGAACATCGGATAAGCAGAAATGTTGCCCCATTGCGTAAAAAAATGATCAACGGCGTAGCTCATAAATTCCGAAAGGTGCTGAAAGGCGCTTACCTGTTCGTAATAGTGAATTTCATCCGGGCCGCTTGCCGGACTTGTCGTGAGTGCATACACCAGCTTGCCCGCAAACATGACACATAAACCGCCGAATAAGGCACCTGGTGTATTCGGCCAACGCAGCAGCACGAAAAAAAACGGCAGCAGCAATATAAAAAACAGAACGATCCCCAGCTTATCATCAAGCGGAAACCACAGCTTGGCCGCCAGCATCAGCATAACAAAATACATGACGGCCAGCAGCGGATGCTGAAAAATACGGCCGGATCTAGCTTCCATACAGCATCTCCAGGCGACGTACACTGCTTGTCATATTGTAACCGGCATGGTCTAGCGCCTGGCGCCTTTTATCCCAATCCGGCTGTGAACTATGGAGCAGCTGCTGCATCGCTTCCACCCATAGCTGCGGCGTATCATCGAGCCGCAGCTGACGGACAAGCCCCAGGTTCAGATCCGCTTCTTTCGGCACTGCTTCCGATACAAGGCAAGGGACACCTGCTGCCTGAGCTTCGATGACTACAATTCCCAGCCCTTCGATCAGAGAAGGCAAAATAAAGCCATCGACCGCCCCGAGAAGCTCGGGTATATCTTTGCGCTGCCCGAGAAATACCACCTGACTGGCAAGCCCCAGCTCGCGCACGCGCTCCTCGATGTGCAGGCGCTGAGGACCGTCGCCAATCAAGATCAGCCTGGCGTCAGGGGAAGACTGCGCAAACTCGGCGAAACGGTCAAGTAAAAAAGGATGATTTTTCATCTCCTGAAAACGACCGATATGTGCAAATAAGGGAGCCGCCCCCTTGTCCAGGCCAATTCGCTCCCGAAGTGCCGAACGTTCTGCCGGTAATGTTGCGTAAGGCTCCAGTGCAATCGCATTGGGAAACACGTCAACACGGGGATCGTTCCAGCAATCGGCGCCAAACAGCGACTCGCAGGAGGTGCGCGAACAGCCTAGCAAATGCGTGGCATTGCGGCGAATAAGATGCCGCATATATGCAAGATATGCTTTGCGCAGCAGCGATTTCACTTCGCTGCGGTGTACGGTATGACTGTGACTGATCCGGACTGGTATCCCCATATCTTTACAAATCTTCAGAACATAGCCGCTAAAGCTGAATATATGACTGTGGACGGCATCATAGGGGCCGTGGCGGCGAATATTCGCTTCCAGCTGCCGGCGAAAGCGGGCGAGACCTTTTTGCGGATGAGGCTGCCGGATGATCGTTCCGCCCAATTGCTCAATCTCTTCATCATAAAAAGCGCGTTCCTCTGTTTGCACCGCAAAATGGAATTCAAATCGTTCCCGGTCAATATGCCGGTATACATTCATGAGCAGTGTTTCGATGCCGCCTGGATGCATTTTGCCCACGACATGAAGAACTTTGATTTTACGTCTCATCCTTCTCTCCTTCCGCAGTCATTTTCTTTTCGAATTTTCTCCACAACGAGGCCGGAAGCCAGGCAACCGTAACGATCTGCATCTTGCGATAAACAAAAATGACCATAATGACATTCCAGCAAATCAATCCGGCTGAAGTAGCCAGTGCCGCCCCGATCATCCCCCACAATGGAATCAACGCTACATTCATTACAATATTGATAAGGGTGGAGACGACGAGTGCCTTGGTGAGCGGATTCTGATATCCGGTCATTGTGGCAATCATGCCATTTTGCCCGCAGTAGGCATTGACGACTTGCCCGAATGTCATAATCAGCATTGGCCAGAATGACGCTTTGAACTCTGCGCCGAACAAACCGAGCAGCGGCTGACCGGCCGCAGCCAGCACGAGAAATAAAAAGGCCGCGAACAGAAAGCCCGACCAGCCGGTCGTCACACATACGCGCTGCAGTTGGGCACGGTTGCCTGTAGCATAGAGCTCGGAAAGCAGCGGCGCCGCAGTCATATTGACAGCTGTCAGTGCGAATGCCGCCAAAGTGGCCAGACGGACGGCTGCGGAAAACAAGCCCGACTCGGTCTCGGAATACATCATTCCCATCATCAAAACGCCAAGCTGGCCCAAAATCAGGTACATGCCGGCATTCAGCATAAGCGACACGGACAATTTGGTCCATGACCGCGTATCAAATTGCGGCACGACCCCTTGAAGCTGCGAACCGATGCGTATGCGCATAACAACGGCCCCGATAAGCCAGCTCGCCAGCACCGCTGCCGCAAAACAGAGCATCGCCGTTCCGGCATCCGCCTGCACGCCTGGCAGGGCGGCACAGCCAATAAGAATCGCCATCGTAATGACAGGACGGCCTATTTTTTCCGGCATTTGCGAAAACATCACGTCTTTGACCGCCTGTAATACACTTTGCCGCAATGTTGCCAGTGTCAGCAGCGGGACTGTCGCCAGCCCCGCCGAATAAGTCCACAGCTGCTCGGCTGTCATCCCGTCCGCTTGCAGGATGAGAAACAATACCCCTGCTGCAGTTATAACAAGCGATAGGATGAGTCCAATTTGATTGGCTCGTTTTAATAACCCTTTAATGAGCCCCCATTCGTTCATAGCTTTGTAAGATGCCACGAGCCGCACAATGGATGTATCGAACCCGAGCTTTGCCGGAAATACGAGGAAGGTCATCAAGGTCGAGACAAAGGTGAATATTCCATAAGATGCTGCGCCCAAAATCCGGGCAAGCGTCACTTGCATGAGCAGCGCCAGCCCCATCCCGCATGAATTGATGAGAAAGCTGATGCTCCCGCTTCGTGCCAGCATCTTTTTCATCGCTGTATTTGTCGCTTGTTTTGCCATAATTCACTCCGTCTCTACGATACATTGCGATAGGTCGGAACGAGATGCTTCAAAATCTCGCGGATTTCAGCCGGAGGCTGTCCAATCACTTGCTCGAGCTTGCGGATTTCAAATTCCAGCTCTGTCCGGTTGATTTGCATCGGTTTGCCTATAAAAATGCGATTATGCTTGGTTGAACTCATTCCTTCTTCATTCGTCAGCAGTTCCTCATAGAGCTTCTCTCCTTCACGAATGCCAGAAAACTGAATGTCGATATCAAGATGGGGCTCATAGCCGGACAGACGGATCAAATCGACAGCAAGATCATAAATTTTCACCGGCTTGCCCATATCGAGAATGAATACTTCTCCGCCTTTGGCGAACGCGCCCGCTTGTATAACAAGCTGCACGGCCTCCGGTATCGTCATGAAATAACGCACCATGTCCGGATGGGTAACGGTAACCGGCCCGCCTTTAGCAATTTGCTCCTTAAACCGCGGAATGACGCTTCCCCTGCTGCCAAGCACGTTGCCAAAACGCACCGCGACGAATTTCGTTTGACTATGTTTATCCAAGCTTTGAATGAACATTTCGGCGATTCGTTTTGTCGTGCCCATTATGCTGGTCGGATTGACCGCTTTATCCGTGGAAATAAGCACAAAACGCTCTGCGCCATACCGGTCGGCGCACTCGGCCACATTTTTCGTTCCAAATACATTGTTTTTGATCGCTTCGGATGGATTTCTTTCCATCAATGGTACATGCTTGTGCGCTGCAGCGTGAAAAACGACCTGCGGCTGGAACTGCTCAAATACGTCTTCCAATCGTTTGCGGTCCTGGACATCTGCAATAATTGTCGAGAGCTGCAAATGCGGGTACAGGCCGCGAAGCTCCATCTCGATCAAATAGATGCTGTTCTCGCCATGCCCCAGCAGCAGCAAATGATCTGGATTGAACAGCGTTATTTGCCGGCATAGTTCCGATCCAATCGAGCCGCCAGCACCGGTGACGAGCACCGTTTTCCCTTCTACATAATTCGCAATCCCATCTAAATCTGTTCGGATCGGATCTCTGCCCAGCAAATCCTCGACAGACACATCGCGAACTTGTCCGGATGCGTTTCTTCCTTGAATGACCTCTTGCAGATCCGGAACAATTTTCAATTTGGCTTTCGTCGGTTTACAAATATTAATGATGGCAGAAATTTGCGCTTTTGATGCCGAAGGCATCGCGATAATAATTTCATCGATTTTTTCAGCTTCAACGGTATGGGCGATCACGTCCCGCCCGCCGAATACAAACAAGCCGCAGACAGTAAGATGCCGTTTGTACGGATCATCATCGATAAAACCGACAGGTACATGACGGGACATCGTGTTTTGCAGCAATTCTTTGGCGATCATCGTTCCGCAGCTCCCTGCCCCGATAATTAGCGTCCGGTAGCCGCCTGCCTGCCGGCGCGAGCTGTATTTATCGCAAAAAGCGCGCCAAAGCAGTCTCGGCCCAGCCATCATGAAGACGATGCCAATCATATGGTGCAGCAAAATCATTTTCGGCAATACAATGCCATATGCCAGGCATACAATGATGTAAGGAATGATGCCCGTCCAGACAGCGGCGGCGATGATGGCAAAAGCCTCGCTTATCCCGGCATATTGCCATATCCGCCGATGAAGCTTCAGTCTCATCATGCATATTAGCCCCGTAAGGCCCGTTAACAGCATATAGACTAGCCCGATTCCAGTCGGCATTCCATTCCAGGGGTCGGCATACTGCAGCTTCAATGCGATACCCAAACTAAGCATCACTGCCGTTAAATCCAGAGCCACCAATAAATGTGTACGATAAGCGGTGATCATCGTTACTACGAACCTCCTGACTATAGTGTGGCAATTAATTATTGGGAATAAGTATAGTACGGGTTCATCTCGCGGCTTGATATTTGATTCAAGGCAACGCCTACTATTCGCGCTTGTACAAATTGCAATGCATCCCGCGCCTTTATAGCATGCTGCCGTTTCACAGAGCGGGCATTGACCACGAGCAGGACACCGTCGCAACGGGTCGCCATGATTTGCGCATCGCTGACGGCAAGCACTGGCGGAGTATCGATCAAGAGCAAATCGAAGCGGTTACTGAGCTCCTCGATGATTTGATCCATTTTTTTGGAGCCGAGCAATTCCGACGGATTTGGCGGAATCGGCCCGGAGGTCATCACATGCAAAAAGGAGTTGGATGTTTCCTTAATCGCCTCGTCAACTTGAGCTTGTCCGGTCAATACGTTCGTCAAGCCGCAGCGATTGGACAATTTGAACGTTTGATGAGCGGTTGGCTTGCGCAAGTCGGCATCGATAAGCAATACCGACTTTTCACTTTGGGCATAGGCGACTGCGAGATTGTTGATCGTTGTCGTCTTCCCTTCCCGCGGATTGGCCGACGTTACCATAAGAACATGCAGCTTGTGATCTACATTCGAAAAATGTAAATTTGTCCGCAATGTCCGGTAAGCCTCGGAAATCGGCGATGCCGGGTTAAGCTCTGTAATAATAGGGCGAGACTCAGTTTGTGACATGAGACGTTTCACCTGCTTTCTTCGACAGAGCCTCATGCTTGCGGCGGTCTTTCAGATCACCCTGCCTGATTGCCGGAATAAGGGCAAGCGTCGGTAAGCCCAACACCTGCTCGACATCCGCTTCTGTCTTAATACGATCATCAAAATAATCGAGCAGTAAAACTACTCCTATGCCAAGCAGCAGGCTAAGTACGAACGAAATCATCATATTCAGCTTCGGGTTCGGCTTGACAGGCGCAGGAACCTTGCTGACCTTTGCCATGTGCAGTAAGTAAACATTATCCACTTTCATAATGATCGGAATCTCTTCCTGGAAAACTTCAGAAATGGCATTGACGATCAATGCCGCCTTTTTATAGTCCGTATCCGAATAGGTCAATGTGAACACTTGCGTTCCGTTTACTGAGCTGAATGTAACGTTCCGCATCAATTCCTCTGCGGTTACATTAAATTCCGGGTGCTCCTGTACGACCAGATCCATTATGGCTGGTGTGCGTATAATTTCTTTATAGGTATTGATCAGGCTGATATTGGTATTGATCGCATTCAGATCAAGCTGGATATTGCCTAACTTGCCGCCAGGCTGATTAACAATCAGCTTGGTATATGCCTGGTATACCGGTTTCATGAACATGTAGCTGACTACACCTGCAGCTGCGGTGCCGATCACGACGATCAGCCCGATCAGCCAAAGCCTCTTGCGAATTATCGACAAATAATGTTTTAAATCCAATTCAGTTGTCAATGGGCTATGATCCTCCGTCCTGCGTCTTAAAGGGCGACCATCCTGCAAATAGCCGCAATTGTCGCACATAATTACTCATCACTCTCGGCTTCAACGGCTCCAGCGGAATATTATGCAATACGGCTTGGGCATTACTTAGATAGCTGTCTGCCAGTTCAGCCCCAATTTTGGCTGCTGCCGTCTTGTAGGCTGCAACCAGCTCATACGGCCGCGTCGTCTCATTATGCGCATCGGAAGCGATAAAATGAACGATATTCCTTCGCCCCATTTCAATCGCGAGCGATTTCACTTTTCTCCCAAACCTTCCTGTCAAAGAATGTGATGTCACTTGACAATACGCCCCTTGCCTAACAAGCTCTGCAAGCTTTTCCGGCGCCTCCGCAATTTCTGCATTTCGTTCAGGATGCGCAATAATCGGCCTCCAGCCGGCAATAAGCAGCTCATGCAGCGTATCCTCAAAGCGATAAGGCAGCAGAGACGACGAAAATTCCAATAATACATATTGGGAATTTCCGAGGGGAAGCACTTTACCCGCTTCCAGATCCTCAAGCAGGCCTTCATAGACTCGAATCTCCTGGCCGGCAAGCACCTGCAGCGGAATTTGATTATTTTTCAACTCGGCATTCAGCTCCGCTGTCTTTGCGCGGATTTGTTCCGGTGTAGTATCAAATCGTCCTGCTCGATAATGAGGGGTTGCAAATATTGTCGTAATCCCGGTATTGCAAGCCGCCCGTGCCAGCGCCAGAGATTGGTCCATCGTTTCCGGACCATCGTCGATACCATGCAACAGATGACAATGAAGATCGATCAATTCCATCTCCTCCCTGATCTCGATCTCAAGCACGATTTGATTATGTCATAAAAATACCAATTACAATGAGGGGATAAGGTAATATTTTCAATTAGGCGTACATGTTTATTTTCTGATTTGAAAAATAAGCATCTTTCCCTATACCAAGCTCGAATTTACACTAAATCAATTAACATATAATTACATAGTTTACTTTGTTAGATGTATTATGGGTAAGGAAATACGATGAATTTATTCTTATTTACTTCTCATAATCCTCATCTAAAAGTCTTACATAAACCTTACAAATAAATTGATAAATTTTGCCGAAACCGTTCTGCTTAGTGCATTTTCAGCAATTTTAATTATTCTAATTATTTCGGGCCCGTTTCTCATTTACGGCTGAAAGTAAGGACTATCGACCGATATGCTTCTAATTCGGGATAATTGGATCAGATTTACAGCCGCTTCATATCTTTGCGGCTAGTCCAATCCTAGACCTAGTTCTTTATTAATTCGGGTAATTCCGACTAGAAAACTGTAAATTTGATATAGTTGTTTGCTTCCCCTGATCCTTTTGCCCTTTATCCCGAAGAGTCAGGTATTCCCTCAACCTTACATTTACTTACTGGAGAATTCGCGTTGACAAAAGGAATATATGTTTGGTATATTGTTGTTAACGGAAACGTATGTTCTTATTTTTAAGGAGTGCTCCTTATGGCATCAACATTATCTTTTGAGCAATTTAGTCAGATTTATAGTTCTGAACAAACATGTTGTGCTTCTTTATACAGCGCCAAATGGCCTAACGGTTATCGCTGCCCCCGCTGTTCGCACCATATCGCTTCGACCATTCATACCCGCAGGCTACCACTATATGAATGCCAAGCTTGTCGCTATCAAGCTTCTCTTATTTGCGGAACCGTGATGGAAGGCAGCCGCACCCCTCTGCCCAAATGGTTTCAAGCGCTCTTTCTCATCTCTTCCGAAGGCACTGGCATTAATGCGGTTAAGCTCGCCAAGATCATTAAAGTCACTTATAAAACAGCCTGGCTAATTCTTCATAAGCTCCGCGGCGCAATGAGCGCTTACGATCAGCGGCAATTGCTGGAAGGCATCATTCATGTCAATACAGCTAAATATGGCAAGCCACATAATCCAACCATCTTCCGCCATCCTCAAGAGCACCCGATTCTCGGCGGCGCGGCCATTAATATGAGAGGCGATATCCAGTATATGAAATTGAAGCAGATCGCCGATCACTTTTTATCAAATGCTCATGTACTGCCTGCAGGCGTTGAATATTTCAAGCAGGAACATGTCGCTCCGCAGCCGGCCGATTTTATCTGCTACACCGGCCGCCGTCCCGGTTTTCTTTTTCAACCATTAATTGCACACTGCAAGAGAGCCTGCCGCTGGCTCAATGACACATTCTGCGGGATTGGCGCCAAGCATTTGCAAGCCTATCTTAATGAATACTGCTTCCGCGTTAATCACCTTATACAAAATAAATCCCCTTTTGAGGGACTCTTTCACAGCTGTATTGCCACCAAAGTGACCACTTACCGCGCCTTGGTACAAAAATCGCCGCAGTCCGCCGCAATCGCAACTAGACCTATGACTGTAGCCTCTGCTTTAAAGCTGTTTTGTAAGCAGCGATTCGCATAAATTGAATAACATGGAATAGCGGATGCATGAGCAAAGTCTGAGTCGACGGGATAATAGACATAAGGCTGCGGAACGCAATATATGAACAAAAAGAAAAACCTTTCAGACCGCATGTGTCTCCATGCAGATGAAAGGCTTGTCCAAATCTTTATTTTACAAATGTATTTTTAACCCTTGCAGACTTGATAAAATAAGGGATAAGCACAGCGCTGGTCGCAATATTTTGCATCACTTTCCTTGATGACATCCCTGTTCGCTGAGCAGCTAGCATGTCGCTCGCTTGAACTAAGCCATAGGCGACAATAGTTACAATAATGATCGCAATCAAGTAGGCAATTATGAGCGATATGAACATGCGCTTTTGCTTATAGAAGCATATGATAGACAAAGCAAGCAGCAAAAGAAGCGCAAGATTGCCATAGACTTCAAAACGGATAATCGTCTTCCACATCGGATCATAGGCTGGCGAACCCGGCGTAGTCAGCCAGAGCCATTTTTCGCCGCTTTGAATCGGCAGCAGGTCTACGAGAAAATGCATTGCCGTTCCGGCAAATGACAGCCACAAAACAATTTGCACTAAAATAAGCCATCCGCCAAAGCCCTTAACCGGCAAACTTGACTTGCCGGCCAAACTTTTGCCTCTCCCATATTCAAGCATAGTGCCGCACTATCCCTTCATCATCTGCTCATACTCGCTTCGTAAAATCGACATTACGATAATGTCTGAATATATGCCGTTTCGGTAATGCCGCTGGCGGAGCCGCCCTTCTTCTGTGAAGCCGCATTTTTGATAGCAGCGAATCGCTCTGGCATTGTAATCATGTACTTCCAATTGCAGCCGGTTCATATTTAGCTGCTCGAATACAAAGCGCTGCAAAACGCCGATCGCTTCAGCCCCATAGCCTTGCCCCTGCCATTGCCGGCTGCCGATGACGATGCCAAGCTCGGCTGCCCGATTTTTCCAGTCGAACTTGAATAAATCAATTTGCCCAATATAGGCCCCGCTCTCCTTATCAGCGATAACAAAGCCGCGGTGCTCGCCTTCTTTATCCAAAATCGATTGCAAAAAGGATTCTGTTTCGCCCATTGTATGAGGATACAAAAATATATCGGATAAATTGTTTACCACTTCCGGATCATTTACCCATTCCCGCATATGAGCCAAATCCTCTGCTTGATATTCGCGCAGCATAATTCGTTCACCATACAATCTCGGCATACTAAAGTCCCTCCCATACGTACAAGCTGCTATCGCTGTGCGCCAACAATCATTTTCCAATGCGTCCAAGCTGCCAAATAAGCATTCAAATCTTGCGGATGATGGTAGGTGCAGATGACGATCCGGTTGTAGAGGGCTATAGCTACCTCTTCATACAAAGTCGTCAAATCGCGGGTGAACGGCCAGTCTTCATGATAGACAACCTCAGCAATAACATCCGGCGTCAAGCCATCCGGCGTAGAACAGTAAGCAAAGGCCAAATCATAGAGCGGCTGGCCTATTATCGGAATCGGATCAATAACCGCCGCCAGTTCGCCCTCGTCATCGAAAATAAAATTATGAATGCCGCAATCCCCATGCAATTGATAAAAAGGGCCAGTAACCCGGCGCGGCTTTGCTACAAGCTCCGCAATGAAGCTGTGATCCTCGTCCGTCAGCAAATCTCCCGCTTCCCGCCTCGTTCCTTCCACCTCGGCTGCCAAATAGCGCTGCCATGTCTTGTAATGGGTGCCCTCCCACTCAGCTTCACGGTATTTGGCGATTAACTGACGAGCCACGCTTAGCAATACCGCCCCTTTTTTTCCCGGACGATAGCGCGTGCTCCCTTCGATATAGGGATACAAATAGTAGCGCGAGGACCGATCAACATAACGTAAAGAAGGCACGATCGGCAGCCGCTCATACATTTGCAAAAAACGAACCTCTGCCGCAATGACATCCGGCTTGTTTATTTTGCAGACAAGTCTTCCGCTATCTCCGCACTCCAATACATAAACCTCGCTAGCAGTACCGCCTTGCAGCTTGTCCATCACAAGCTCGCCGCTGGGCAAAACGCCAGCAGCAAACAATTCAGCGGCAATAAGGGTCATATTCATACGTTCAGCCCTCCTTATCGATATTACTGGTTTATCTGTTTCTGCTCATAGCCTGCCCGCACCTTGCCAACCTGCGTACTCAGCGACAATATAAATAAAAGCAGGATAACACCGATGCCAATTACGGACCAATTGACCGAAACCTTCATTTCACTCAACGTCAAATAAATAATCAGTCCGGTGACAGTCAGCGCATTTTCCGTAAAGTTTTGCACCGCAATTGTTTTGCCTGCACCGATCAGTTCCTTTCCTTCCTCTTGCAGCATCGTATTAAGCGGAATGACGAAAATGCCGCCAAACAAACCCGTAAAGAATAGCAGCGTCACCGTCAGCCAAATTGTGTAAGTGAAAGTCGCAATCATTACGGTCGTTACCATCAGCAAGCCATAATAAAAGGCGCGATGCAGCTTGCCGGCCGGTACCCAGCGCGGGGTAACAAAGGCGCTGGCTACGACGCCGAGCGCCGTTACGCCAATGATCATGGATTGCTGGTCGGTGTCGGTAATCCCGAGATTCAGCGGCAGCCATGCAATGAGCGCAATGCGCAGCACAGCGGCCGTCAGCCAGAAGGCACCAGTGCCGATCAGCGAAAAACGGCTGCGCGGATTCGCAAATAGCACCTTGCAATCGCGGAAAAACTGCAGCGCCTCCGCACCGTAGCGGATCGAGGCGTCTCCCGCCCGCGCAGGAATAAGCAAAGTCATAAACAAAGCAATTAAATAGATCGCTAGACACGCCAGTATAGCCGGCATATCCGAATTTTTCGCCAATAAACCGCCAGCTACCGTTCCAAGCAGGATTGCAAAAATTGTCGAGCCCTCCACCTTCGCATTGGCTCGCAGCAGCTCATCCTCAGACTTCGTTAACTCTGTCAAAATGCCGTATTTGCCCGGCGAATAGACAACAGCGCCAATGCCAACGAACAAATAGCATAATGCCGGCGGCAAGCCAAACAGCAGCAGCGCAATGCCAATTGCCTTCAAAATGCTGCCGATCAGCAGCACATGAGATTTAGCCTTTTTGTCTGCCAAAGCCCCGACAATCGGAGCCAAAATAACATATGCGCATAAAAACGCCATTTGTATATAGGCTACCATTCCATCCGGATTGTCCACCCCTTGGCGCTTCACCATGCCTACAATGAGAAAAAAGTTCAAATTATCGGCAAACGCGCTTAAAAACTGGGTCAAAACAACCGTGTTCAGCGGCGTCAGCCACTTGCGCAATATCAACTTCCCCACCCTTTCTCTTTCTATCGATCTTCCTATTATCTTATACCGCTCCCTATCATTGCAAATCAATAGAATAGAAAAAAGATTGAGCAGAACGTGCTTATCCGCCCAATCTTCTTCTTTTCGCAATCAGCGGCGCCTTATAATTCGCCCGAAGCCGCTTTTCGTTTTCGGTTTTTTCGATTTACCCGGTGAAAAAATGCTGCCGCCCGACTTTTTACTTTCTGACCCGTTGCGCGTAATTTTACCGCTTTTTTCGGACGGTTTGCTGAATATGCTTCCGCCACCGCTTCCCAAATCTCCAAATCCGCCGCTCCCGGCATCCTTGGAGCGCTTGAAAATAGAGCCTTTGCGTTCAACGGTCAGCGGAGGCGTCGCTTTTTTCTCTTTGGCTGTCGGAGCGTGGAATGTCCCCGTTTTCGGTTTATACGTATCGCGGTCATTGTAGCCGCGGTAATTGCCGCCGCCATAACGGCCTGCATCGAATAAATCGCTTAGCAGACTGGCTAGCAAATAGCCTTCCAGAAAGCTCATGCTATAATTTTTTTTAACGTATTCCTTTGAATCGACCTCGATTAAAGTATCCTCAGGCTGCTGCTTATCCTGCTGCAGATGGACGATCCGGTCGGAATAGACCAGGAACATCCGATCATCCGCTTCTTTGGATTGCTGCTGCGGCTTGGACTGTTCGCTAAGCTCCTTCGCCACCTCTGGGACTGACTTATTGGCGGCGCGATACACATAAGATGTCTGATTGCCGCTCCCATTAACGGACTCCAGCGGGTAAGTTTCCTTAATCGTCTCGTTAATGCCGCCGCAAGCGGCGAGAAGCGGGACGATAAGACTGAAGACGAGCAGCAGTTTAAGTGCATAAGCGCTTATGAAGCCGGTTTTGTTCCGCATTCTCTGCCTCCTTCCGGTTATGAAGGCTGCTCTCCGCGCAACACACGGACATCAGCCGGCAGCACAGTCTCGCCTTCATAAAGCATAAAACGGCCATCCTGCCACTCAATTCTAAGCAGCTTCATATCGTCCGATTGAAATTGCCACACATATTGTTCACCGCCCTGGACAAATGGCGTTTTGCCCGCGGCTGTAATAAATCCTGAATACTGCTCTTCCAAATGATACGTGCGATCATCCAGCTCTAGAACGGTCGGAACCTCATCTACCGCATCCAGGCGTCCGTCGATCGGCTCGTACAGGGCAAATACGGTGCGCTCACGCTCTTCAACGGTCAAATATTTAATTTGCGAGCCATCCTGCAAAGTCAGCACAATCAAGTTGCGCTGGCGATTTTGTGTCCGGCCGACGACCTGATACGTAACGAGCGAGACCTCGCATACATCTCCGGGACCGATCGTTAATACACTCGGCGCAGCCTTCAGCGGCTGCGGCTTAGCGAATACCCTTTTCAAACGTTGAAATATACTCACCCTGGATTTGCTCCTTCCCTATGGCTGTGCAATTATAAATAGGCGCCGATAATTAACGCTCCAGCTACATGAATCGAACCGGCAAACAGGGCATGCGCAATTTTTCCGTCCTGTGTCCCCTGCTCAATATGCAGCTTGAACCACGTGCGCAGCACAACGCGCATCAAGCTTTCCAGCAATAGCAAAATAATAAAGGAAATAAACGACACGACCAGCGCTTGCAACAGGTTGTTTGCAGCGGAGATCGACTGAGACAAAATATATGCCTGCGACAGCAGCTTCATAATAAAACGGGTCGTCACGGCTACATTGCCATTGCGGATCTCTTGCATGTCGTTATATTTCGTAAAGAGCGAATCGGCCAGCATGAGCAGAAAGAGCAGCACGGCCCCTGAGCTGACCCACACGACCATTGACACGATATCGTGCAGCATAGACTCACATCCTCCAATATTTACGGAATGAAAAAACGCCGAGGACCTGCCCGTCTGATGCTATCGCGGGTTCATGGTCGCCGGACGTTTAGTCTTCTTACTTACAAGCGGATTATGAATTGCCGTTGTTTTCGTATTTTTTCATCAGTGCTGCAAGCTCATCCTCTACACCGCTGTCGCGATGAAGATTGGCAAATTCATCATCAAGCGACTTGCCGCGGCTGGTCATTTCGTTGCTCGCTTCCGCTTGCGCTTCCATTTGCAGCATCTTCTCTTCCATACGCTTCAGACCGGCAGCTGCTGTGTCCGTGTTGAAGCCTGCCAGCGATTTATTGATTTCCGCTTGTGCCTTGGCTGCATTGTAACGGGCAATGAGCGTATCGCGCTTGCTGCGCATTTCGTTCAATTGCTTGCGCATCTCTTCCAGCTTGACGCGCAGGTTGTCGGCAGAAGCTTTATTAGCCTCATAGCTTGCCTTGTACTCGTTCATCTTCGCTTCAACAAGCTTTTTCTCTTCGAGCGCGCGGCGGGCCAGATCGATGTTTTGCATTTGTACGGCAGTATGAGCCTGCTCCTCGCGCCGCTTGAACAATGCCTCCTGCTCTTCATAAAGCAGCTTGAATTTCTTCTCGATGGCAATTTGGGCCGCTACAGCCTTCTCCGCATCCTCCAGGTCTTCTTGCATATCACGAATATATTGATCTGTCATTTTAACCGGGTCTTCCGCTTTATCAATCAGGGCATGCACATTGGACATCGTTACATCACGCAAACGTTTAAATAGAGACATCTCTCATTCCTCCTCAAATCACTTCAGCTTATATCTGTATGTACGTTGGAAATCCCGGGACGTTTCATTTCCCGCCAATATTTTTTATCGTACCATGACTTTAGTCCTTTTTCACCACTGAAAAGGCTGAATTATGATATAATTAATCATATCTTTAACAATCAAAGGAGTGTATTATAATGGCCAAAAGTGAAGCCAGAAAAAAACGCCAGCAAGCAGTGCGCGGCGGTAAAGCCGATCCGGCAATATCGCGGCTGGACTGGAACGGTATTAACCCGGTTACAAGAACGACACCAACCCGTGAAGCGAAGCTTCGCAAACAATTTCATAAACATAAAGGAAAATGGAATCCAAGCCGCTATAGCGAGGATTCCATTTTTATTGATTTTATAGCATTTATAAGTGCCATCGATAAATTCTATAAAACTTCAACGGAAGAAACTTGCCTCGCGCCAAGGTCGGCGTCAGCCGTATCTTCTTGGTTACACGCCTGAATGCTCCGTCACCTGACCGGCAGCCTGCTGCTGTCTTGCCACCAGCATGCGCCCCAGCAAATAAGCGGCGAGGAACAGCACCATCACTCCTGCAGAATACAGATACATCGTAGCATAGGAGGTCGCCGAAGAGATTGCCCCTAAAATAATCGCTCCCGCAGCTACGCCAAGATCGGTCGAATTGTAATACATACCGTTCGCAGTCCCATGCTGCTCAGTCGAGCATGAGCGCAGCATCCACGCTTGCAGAGTCGGCTGTATAGCGCCAAAGCCAAGTCCATACAGCAGCGCGGACAAAATAAGCGTCGGCATCGTTGTCGTAAACGACAGAATCGTCATACTCGCGACAATACTGATAGCTGCCGGAATCAAAACCGCGCCATGTCCCCTGCTATCAAATATCCGGCCGGATATTGGCCGAATAATGACAATCGTAATCACATTAAACAGGAAAAACAGACCAACCTGCTCGAGATGCACACTTTTGCCAAACAGCACGATAAAACTGAGCAAGCCGCTGTAAGTGATCGCCACGATCATATTAAGCAACGCCGGCAAAATAAGTTGTGAATAGATAACAGCGCGCTTTGCCGCTGGCTCGGCTGGAGCGGCTGGAGTCCCTGTATGCTGTACCTTCGCCGGCGGCTTTTTCTCCGGAGGAATCGACTTGGTGGCAAATAAAAGCGGCACGGCCAACAGCACAACGATCGCTCCTGTTATCGTCAAGGGGCCAAATCCGAATTCATTCATAATATTCATCCCGATTACCGGGCCGATTGACATCGCCAGACTGGTAGAAAGTCCAAAATAGCCGATTCCTTCTCCCATGCGGTTGCCGGGAATAATTTGCGAGACGAGCGTCGGAATGATCGTACTGGCCATGCCGAAGCCGATGCCATAAAGGACACGCATAACGAGCAGTGAGCCCATCGAGTCTGCCAGCAAATAAACGGAAGTCACAGCGCCGGCAATGATTAGACCGGCATACAGCAGCGTCCCTCTGCTCATTCTCCGCATTAAGGCTGCCGTCAGAAATCTTGTCACTATAGCAGATAATGCAAATAAGCTCGTCACAAGACTGACCATTAAGTCGCCAGCCTGAAATTCCTCCTTCACATATGCAGGGAAAGATGAGAGCAGCATTTGCAAATTCAAAAATAACAATAAGGAACATAAAGTCAACGAAATAAAGGAAGTCGTCCAAAGCTTGGCCGACTGGTTCTGCTCAAACATATTCACATTTCTCCCCTACAAACTGTCGATATGCCGGTCAATCCGGCTGAGCAATGCTAACAATAGCTCGTATTCCTCCTCCGTCATGCAGCGGGTCAGCTCCCGCACCATCTGCTGCTCCACCGGCACCGTCAACGCTATCAGCTCCTTGCCCTTCTCGGTCGCATATACAAAAAAAGAACGCCGGTCATGCTCCCCTGTACGCTTGTAAATCAGTTCTTTCGCTTCCAAATGGTCCAAAATACGGGTCGTCGTCGGCCGGTCCTTGCCGGTACGCTCGGCAATCGTCTTCTGCATCAGCCCGTCGCCCCGTTCCACCTGATAGAGCGCCGACCACTGCTCGGGCGTAATGCCAAATTCCTTCAACCGCTGCTGAAACAAGGAAGTAAGCTTACGATAAGTGACTCCCATATTAAATCCTATAGATCTTTCAAGCTCGGCAAGCTTGCTGCCGCCCGCTTGATTCACATCATCACTCACTATGTCCACCGCCGCTCAAATAGTTGTCTATGCAATTATATTCCGGACAACTAGTTCTGTCAAACTTCTTTTCAACTACTCTTATGAATTGCCGCCCGTAAGGCCATACTATCCTTAATAAGCCAATCTCTTCCTTGGAAAGGAGTTCCACGATGGCAAATATTACCAATGACCGAATACAGGAAGATGGATCTTCTTCCATTATAAAAAGAAAATTGAGCGGCAGTGTCGAGCTGCACATCGATCGCACCTGGCATCATGAGCTGCAGCAGCGGCTTGACCGCAATGGCCCCTGGGACGACTGGACGATGTATCAGCTCGCGATTGAAGCAGAGCAGTCGAAGCTGATCGCCAGCTTCGATGATTTGCAATGCATGCGCAGCCTGCCGGAGCTAGAGCCGATGCCCCATCAGCTCAGCACAGCCCGCAAGGTGCTGCATGAAATGAGCGGTCGGGCCATTTTAGCTGACGAGGTCGGCCTTGGCAAAACGATCGAAGCAGGGCTCGTTTTGAAAGAATATTTGGTACGCGGTTTAGTAAAGCGGGCGCTTATTCTCGTTCCGGCTTCACTTGTGCTGCAATGGGTACGCGAATTGAATCAAAAGTTCGGCATTGCCGCCGTGGCGCAAAAAAAAGAGCATACATGGCAGTACGATATCGTCGTCGCTTCCATCGATACAGCCAAGCGCGATCCGCACCGCGATATTTTGCTGGCGCAGGATTACGACATGCTGATCATTGACGAAGCCCATAAGCTAAAAAATAAAAAAACGACCAATTATCAATTTGTCGGCCAGCTCCGTAAAAAATATTGCTTGCTGCTTACTGCGACGCCTGTGCAAAATGATCTGGACGAGCTGTATAACTTGATTACTTTGCTCAAGCCCGGGCAGCTTGGCGGACAGAGCGAATTTGCCGCCAATTTCGTCGTCGACAAACGATTGCCGAAAAACGAGGATCAGCTGCAGGAGGCGCTGTCCGGCGTCATGATTCGCAATCGCCGCGGCGACGGCGGCATCCACTTTACGAAGCGCATCGTCAAAAATATACCGCTCGAGCTGTCTGAGCAGGAACAGGCGCTCTATCATGCAGTGACAGCCTTTGTCCGCCAGCGCTACAATGAAAGCGAGCAGGGCGGCGCCGACCTGGCCAGTATGCTGTCGCTGGTAACGCTGCAGCGGGAAGTTTGCTCGAGCCGCGATGCCGTATTTCTGACACTCGTTAATTTATTCAAAAAAACAGCGGAGGATTCGCCAAAACGCGCCAAAATATGGGAGCTTGTCGAATTTATCCGCAACATTCAAGCAAACACAAAAGCGAAAAAAACGATCGAGCTTATTCGAGAAATGAATGACAAAGTCATTGTCTTCACCGAGTATCGGGCAACCCAAGAATATTTGCTGCAATATTTACGCACGAACAATATTGTCGCCGTCCCTTACCGCGGCGGCATGAACCGCGGCAAAAAAGACTGGATGATGGATCTGTTCCGCGGGCGGGCGCAGGTGCTGATAGCAACAGAGGCCGGCGGTGAAGGTATCAATCTGCAGTTTTGCCATAACATCATTAACTTTGACCTTCCGTGGAATCCAATGCGCGTCGAGCAGCGAATCGGCCGCATTCACCGGCTTGGACAAAAAAATGATGTGAAAATTTTCAATTTATGTACACTCGGCACCATCGAAGAACATATCGTTCATTTGCTGCACGAAAAAATCAACTTGTTCGAACTTGTCATTGGCGAGCTGGATCATATTCTCGAGCGGTTCGAGAAAAATGAGCAATCGCTGGAGCAGCGACTGGCCAAAGCAATGCTGGAATCGGGCAATTCCTCTGATCTGCGAAAAAAAATGGATGAACTGGGCAACTCATTAACGAAAATTCGCGATGAAGTAGAGGCTGAGGCGGGAAGCGGAAACAGCTTTGCTGCTCTTATGGATGCCACAGGACAGACTGTGGAGGTGCGGCCATGAATGAACGGCAGGTGCATAAATTCGTACAGCGTTATTTAGAGACGACCAATTGTCAAATTTTAGAAAAGTCACCGTGTCACTTTCATGTTAAGCTGTCTCCTCAGGCGGATCGGGATTTAACGAACCGGCCATTTTACTGGAGCTTTGTCGACCGTACTGGCGCTGACCCGGAAACAATGTCAATGCTGCTTGTAACCGATAAGCGAAAATATGAGGAAACAGCGGCCAAAACGCAGCCTGTTCCAGATCAGGCCAGCCAAATGAATGCCGCGGCCAATGCCGCTCTCGGCCGCTCGCTGGGATATGTTCATGGGGCATTGAACCATTCGGTGCGCATTCCGCGCGAAGATGTCTATTACGGTTCCAAAAAGCTTGAGCAGCTTTTCCAATCCGCCAAAGCGGCTGGCAGCTATGTTTGCCTCTTTCAGGAGCCTGACCAAAAAAAGGCGCATCCGCTGCACTCTACTGCATATACGGCCTGGCTAGGCATTACCTTTAAGGTGGAGTTTGCATGTGACATGAAGCGTGAGGAAATACATTCCATCGGGGTCTCGCTTGCCACGGGACAATGTTTAGAGCGGTTCAACGATACTTTATTGGCATTAAAAATGACGCCTCGCCTGCCGCCCAATGTGCATACCGCCAAAAACGGGCTGTCCTTTACGAAAGCTACATCCATTGCGGAGCAAGCAATTGAACGGAAGCTGAAAACTTATGATTACGGCTGGGCGGATGAAGCTGCCGCCCGGCTGCAGCAGGAGCTGCAAACGATCGCTCATTATTATGAGCCGATGATCCAGGCAGCCGAACCGGAGCGCGTCCAAGAAATAACCGATCAATTTGGCCGCCGACAAGAAGAAATTCGCTGGCAATACGAGCCGCGGGTGACGTTATCCGCCATTAATTGCGGCATTTTCTATTTGCAGGGCATCGGATAACGACAGACAGACCGTTTATTAGCGGTCTTTCGCAGCATTACGGCAAAATTAGAAGGGAGCTTGTCCGCATGCGCGCGACAGGTTCCAACACCCTTCTTACCTTCAAAGCGATACAATGACGTTACGCCAAAATTCGTTAGAAAGCACAGGTGAATCGAGATGCGCAAACGAATACCGCTCAGCATTGCATTATTGCTTTTCGCTGTTATTTTCGCTGCTGTCCTGCAGCCTGCCGCACATTTTACCGTTACAGCCGCAGCGCCTTCTCCTCCTGCCCCCGCCACCGCATTGGAAGCGCAAGTTGACAAGTGGATCAAAGCCATTTCCAATCAGCCTGATTTTCACAGCTGGCAGGAGGCGGAGGCCGTCATTACGCCGCTTGGCCCGGGCCAGCATGGATGGCTTGTGAGTCTGCGCCACAACAAGCAGGATGTCGGCTATATGATCGTCCATGCGAAAGAAGACGGCGGTTTTTCGCTGGGCGAATACGGAACGGGCAGCCAACCGATCTTTAATGCGAATACGCTGTACCAGTCCTTGGTACAGCAGGATCTTATTCCTTCCTATGAATATGCAATAAAAAAGCCGCTTCAGCTTGAACGCTTATACGTTCATCCGCTGTTGGCCGCTTGGAAATGGCTTGCCCCTGACGGGCAAATCTATTATATGGATGCCTGGACAGGCGATGTGCTTCCTGTCAGCGACGAGGACTGGCAGGCTGCAGTAAAGCAGCAAAGCGCGACTTCGACACTCAGCATCAAGGCCGGGCAAATTGTAAAAGCCAAATTAAACGATTCGTTTGATTTATTTGCCAGCCTTCCTTGGCTAACCAAAACACCGCTGGCAGCCCAAGCGCAACTGGAAAACCAGCTTGATCGGAAACAGCAAATCCGTTTTGCCGCCGAAATGTTCGACAGCCGCATCTTATTCATCTGGCTTGTCATCGGATATCACCGTTGGGATACATCAGATTTATTTATCGCTTTCTCTCAGGATGACAGTACGTATGGCATTCGTTATATTCCGTTGCATGCTTTAACCAAGCAAGGAAAATTTTTTAATTAGAACTGCTGCTTCCGCTTTACTTTTTTCTTCTCCTTCCTTCCCCGCCACCAAATCGCGATGCCAAGCGGCGCGATTCCGAACCAATGTGTCAGCCAAGGCTGCCTTGCCGCTTTGGCTGCTTGCCGTTGCCGCTTCCGTTCCTGACGTGGCGTCTCCATGTACACAACAAGCTGCTTTGTTACATACTTGATCAATTCGTCGCGACTAGCCATATTCAACATCCCTTCCGTTTATTTATACTCTATTGTCCCCTCCCCAGCGCTTGTTCAAACCTTGATGGCATCATATTATTGACAGCATTGGGATGAATGAGTTGCTCAGCGATGAGTCACGATAAAGATGAAAGGATGTGATATCATGAAACGACTACAACAGATTATAATGCTTGGCTTAGTAAGCATTCTCAGCTTTATGTCATGCGCTCCGGATGCCGCTGCATTCGAAGATGACCCGCGGTACGAACGGGCTTTGCCAAGTGCGGACATCATTATTGATGCCGGTCATGGCGGGATTGACGGCGGAAGCTTTGAAGGCAATGTGCTCGAAAAGGATATTAATTTGGCGGTTGCCAAAAAACTGTATGTCTTGCTTAACAAAAGCGGATTTCGGGCTGTACTTAACCGCAGCGGCGATTACGCCTTAAGTGACGATAATCGCTGGCTGCCCACCCGCTCCAGGCATCATCGCGATCTTTCCCAGCGGTCCCAATTAACAAAAGAAATCGAGACGGCGCTCGTGATTAGCCTGCATGTCAATTCGGGAAAAAATAAGGCTACGCGCGGTCCGCTTGTACTTCACCAAAAAAATGGCCAAAGCGCGTTGCTCGCCAATTGCATACAAGATACATTAAACAAGCAGCAAAATGCCAACCGCCGCCCTAAACTTGGCAAACCCTTTTACTTATTGAATGTTGTAAAGGCACCTGCCGTTATCGTGGAGATGGGATTCATCAGCAATCCCGAAGAACGCAGATTATTAACTGACCCTGACTACCAAATGCAAACAGCAGATGCCATTGCCTCAGGAGTGCGGAACTATCTCCTTCTCCAGTGATGCAGTTTTCAGCATTTGCGATAAACGGACAAAATCTGCTTTTTCTTTGATTCGCGGGATGGCGCTGCTTAATGCTGCTGCCGTCTTTTTCCCTGGCGGTCCAACATGGCCAATAACGACGCAGGTTGTATTGGCTTCCAAATGTTTGTTCATTTTGCCGACCTGCTTAACAATATGCTGCATCGTATACTGATCGTCGAGAAACACATCGTTGCGCAGCACCGGAACATCCAATTCACGTGCTATTTTCGGCACGACGGATTTGGGTGTTGTTCGGCTGTCCAAAAAGAACATGCCGCGTTCCCTAATGACCGTCAGCAAAATTCTCATAATCCGCTCATCGGCTGTAATTTTCGAGCCCATATGGTTGTTCATGCCGATGGCATGAGGTACATTATCGATCGCCGCCTCCACCCGCTGCCGAACCTCTGCATCACTCATCGTGCTTAGCAGCGCGCCTGGCCCCAGCCATTCTTTTTTGCCGCGGACGGGCTCCATCGGCATATGGACGATGACATCATGCCCTTTTTGGTGGGCAAGCTCGGCATCCTGCTTCGTTGACGGCAGAAATGGCATTACAGCCGCCGTTATTTTAATGGGTAAATTAAACATTTCCTCCGTGCCGTTCATATTGTTGCCAAAATCGTCGATTACGACAGCAACCCGCCTGCTTTCTTCACTGCCATTGGCGGCCGTCCATGCTGACGGGCTGCTGGCCCCGGCAATAATGGCAATGACTGCAAGCAGCATAAGCTTTTTCATTTTCTGTCACTCCCCAGGTTTAAATTTAACAAGCTACCTTCAGTGTTTGTGACTGGAAAATAAAATATGCGCCCCATAAGGAGCGCATCAGCATTCATTTATTGAGCTGCGAGCAAAATTACGATCGAAAACAGCCCGAAGCATACATTGAGCAAATATAAAAAGGATACAACCTGCACAGGCTTGAGGCCGGTAGCCAGCAATCGGTAATGCATTTGCGAAGCATCCGCGCGATAGACAGGCACTCCCTTGAGCATCCGGCTAATAACGACGCGAATATTGTCAAAAATCGGCACGCCGAGTGCCAGAATCGGGATAAACAAGGACAGGATTGTCGCTTGCTTGAAGGCGCCGTCCAGTGCAACAACCCCCAAAATGAATCCGAGGAAGGTTGCACCTGCATCTCCCATAAATACTTTGGCAGGCGGACGATTAAAGAATAAGTATCCAATCGATACCCCAACGGCAATAACAGCCATCATAGCCGACCCTTGCTGGCCGACTACAAGCGCGACAACAAGCAGCGTTATGCCTGAGATCGCCGATAAGCCGCCCGCGAGGCCATCCATGCCATCCGAAAAATTGATGACCGTCGTTACTCCGAAAATCCACATCACAGTAAAAAAGAAAGACAACCAGGCCGGCAAGACAATGTATATGCCATTAAACGGATTCTCAAAGCCCGCAAAAACAATGCCCGAAGCATACACAAGTATCGCTGCCGTTATTTGAACAAGAAACTTCGGCAGGGCCGGAAATTCCTTGCCGTGTGTTTTGAACCAGTCATCGATGATGCCGATAGATAAGATTAAAAATCCGCCGCCCAATATAGCGGCCATCTGATACCATTCATCCTTTACAAACAGAAGATAAGCGATAGCAAAAGCAACAAATATGGCGATACCCGCTGTCAGCGGTATTGGTTCTCTATGTATTTTGCGCGCACTGTCTGCTCGCGGCTTGTCCACAAAGTCAATGCGGAGCGCTAATTTGCGAAGTGGAGGAATGAGTGCAATTACGATAACAAATGACAATAAAAATGCAATTAAATAACTCATGCCGTCTCCTTTCCAAATTTTATAGTTCATCTTAATTCCGATTGTAGTCATAACCGCTATCTCATGTCAACGGTTTAACGCAATAAACGACAAAAAAGGATAAGCCTTTAACCCTGCTTATCCCCAATTTCGGCCGACTATGAGCCGTTTCTGTAAAGCCGCGGCACTCGCTTGCCGATCAAGCAGACGACTTCATAATTGATCGTATTCATGGCGATTGCCAGCTCATCCACCGAAATAAACCGCTCTCCATCGGCGCCGAATATCGTTGCTTCATCGCCGGTCTTCACATCTGCGATCCCCGTTACGTCCAGCATCGTCTGATCCATGCATACATTGCCGGCAACCGGTGCCCGCTGCCCATGGACAAGCACGCTTCCCCGGTTGGATAATGACCGGGAAAGCCCATCGGCGTAGCCTGCAGCAATCGTTGCAATCATTCGTCCGCCTTCGCCCGCTGCAGTATAATTGCGGCCATAGCCGACCGTTACTCCTGCTTCTACAGCCTTGACCATCGTAATACATGATTTAAAATGCATCGCCTGGCGCAAAAAAGGAACCGACATCGCCCGTGAAGGCAATAAACCGTAAAGTGAGATCCCTACCCTAACCATATCGAGATGCATGTCCGGGAAATGAATCGCCGCCGCACTGTTGCAGCAATGCTTGAGCGGAATCTCAATGCCATGCGCGCGCAATGTTTCGACTGCGGCCATGAAACGTCTGAATTGCTCTGTTGTGAACGGTGAATCCCCCGCATCCGCCTCAGCAAAATGTGTAAATATCCCTTCCAGCTGTATACGGGGACAGTCGCCAATACGCTCGGCAAGCGCAAGCAGCTGCTTGATGTTTGTCGTGCCGATCCGGCTCATCCCCGTATCTACCTTCAGATGAACTTTCGCTTCCCGCTGCTGTGCCGCACTACAACGGATAAGCTCGTCCAGCACATCTTCCGAATAAACTGTGAGCGTAATTTGGTGCTCAACAGCAATCGCTGCCGCTCGCGGGGGTGTGTAGCCGAGCGCGAGAATCGGCGCCGCGATGCCGGCCCGTCTAAGCTCCAGCGCTTCGTCGATCAGCGCAACGCCCAAATAATCGGCGCCTGCGTCCAAAGCCGCCTTCGCCGCCTCAACAGCTCCGTGCCCGTAGCCATCCGCTTTGACTACAGCCATGAAACGGCAGCTAGCCGCCATTCTGCAGCGAAATTCATGTACATTATGACGAATAGCCGCCAGATCGATTTCCGCCCATGTATCGCGATATCCTTTATGCACTGATCGTTTCCATCCAATTGTCAACGGATACATACTTGTAGCCGAGATCGCGGGCAACCGGCTCGCATGTTATATGGCCGCCTGCCGTGTTTACCCCTGCCCGCAGAGCCGGATTGTCAGCGAGCGCTCTTGCAATGCCCAGCCTGCTGATTTGCAGCGCATAAGGGAGCGTCACATTCGTCAGTGCAATCGTCGAGGTGCGCGGAACAATGCCAGGCATATTCGAAACCGCATAATGGATAATGCCGAATTTTTCGTAGGTCGGCTCATCGTGCGTCGTGACGCGGTCTACCGTCTCGAAAATACCACCCTGGTCTACAGCGACGTCGATGATGACCGAACCCGGCGACATTGCCCGCACCATTTGCTCTGTAACGAGCTTCGGCGCCCGCGAGCCTGGAATAAGCACCGCGCCGATGATTAGATCGGCTTCTGCCACAGCCTCGGCAATATTATATGGGTTGGACATTAGCGTATTAATCCCTTTGCCGAAAATATCGTCCAGCTCGCGCAGTCTGGCCGCGCTTACATCCAGCACAGTGACGTCAGCCCCCAAACCGACCGCAATTTTGGCCGCATTGGTGCCGACAACTCCGCCGCCAATAATCGTCACCTTGCTGCGGCGCACGCCCGGTACCCCGGACAGCAGCACACCTTTGCCATGATGGAGCTTCTCAAGGCATTGCGCCCCAATCTGCACAGCCATCCGCCCTGCAACCTCGCTCATCGGAGTCAGGAGCGGCAACTGGCCGCCGCTTTGCACCGTTTCATATGCGATCGCAATGACACCATGCTCCTTCAGCTGACGCGCCAATTCAGGAACGGCCGATAAATGCAGATAAGTAAATAAAATAAGTCCTTGCCGAAAATAACGATATTCCTCCGGCAGCGGCTCCTTCACCTTCATAATCATGTCTGCCCGCGCCCACAGCTGTGCAGCATTGCTTTCCATGAAGGCGCCGGAGGCGAGGTACTGCTCATCCGTAAACCCGCTGCCTTCGCCGGCTCCGGTCTCCACAACAACCTGATTGCCTGCTCTCGTCAAGGCATCTACACCGGCAGGTGAAATAGCCACGCGATTTTCATTATTTTTCAATTCCTTCGGGATGCCGATCAACACTATAATCTCCTCCTGTTTGTGCTGTTTAATCAGCTTTTCTCGGTTGTGTCATTGCCCAAATTGAGATCGACGGCTCCGCTCCTTCATTGATAAAGCGATGCGGCACAGAGGATTGGAACGAAATGCTGTCGCCCTCCTTAAGCACATAGCGCTTCTCCCCCAGCAACACTGTGAGCTCTCCGGACTGAACAAAGCCGCATTCCTCGCCTGCATGCGACACCTGCTGCTCCTTTCCATGCTCCTCGCCAGGCTGAATTTCAATAAGCAGAAAATCCAGCTCACCTTTGTTATGGGGCGTCAGCGAATGATAGACGACATTAGAATTCGGAAAAAAGATTTGTTTGCGCTGGTCTTTTCGCACGACGATCTGCTCATCCACTTGAACATCATCACCTTCAAAAAATACATGCAGCGGAACATCCAATACTTTGCATAATTTCCAAAACAAAACCAATGTTGGAATCACTTGACCACGCTCAATTTGGCTTATCTGTCCTGTGCTCACATTAGCTGTCTCTGCCAATTGCTGCATCGTTAATCCGCGCTGCTTGCGAATCGTACGCAGCTTTTGTCCGTTAAACGCCTCTGACATGATGAATCCACTCCCCCCATTTGGAAACATTGCCCACTTCTTATGTCTAGTCTACTATTATTACTTCATGCGAAGCAATGAGATCCAAGGGGTAGATCGGGCGCTTAATATGCTCATATGGAAAAATCGAAAAATCGAACGTAGAAATCCCTGGACTGTCTACAGTAATAATTTCCGGTACCCGATCTTGAAAGAAGCCGCGAAAATGCTGACTTGATTTGATCCCGACAACTCGGCAGCTCCGATAGTCGATCTGATGGAGTTTTAGCAGCTCGTCATCCAGCAATTGCGATTTGATCGTCGTCACAATGACATCTACATTGCCGATCAACAACCGTGCCGAGCGCCCCAAGTCCACGCGCTTGCCGCTCCACATCGGTGAGGTTTGCACAAATACACCGTCTGTTAGTGCAGCTACCTGCGCCCTTATTTGCAGCGGAGTACCGTGCAGCTGATCGGTTTTGCCGCCGAGCTCCGTATCGATCCAGCCGTTTACCCCCGCCTGGAATGCCTGCTCGACAACCTCGGGATCGCAAATATGGCAAAAGCATGTGCCCGGCTCGTTCGCAGCCAGCATTACCCGCAGCAAATAAGTTCCGTCACCCGGCGCCCCCGCTCCCGGATTATCCGATGTCTCATTGATGATGACCGGATGCTCTGCAGCGGCAAGCGCTGCCCGCATCCCCTCTGCCGGCGACAAATAGCGAATGTCAAATGCTGCGCGCTTGTCCCATATCGCTTGGGCAGCGCTTGTCGCCGCCTCCTGCGCTAATGCCGGATTGTTATTGGCAATTGCCACGACTGTGACAGCTGTATTCGCCCGGTCGGAATAAGGAAAGCCGTGAAAAAAGGTGCAGTCAAGCATATGCGGGCGGGATTCCCACTCCCAGCACACTTCATTCACCTGCGCAGCCGGCCCGAACAAGGTCGTGCAAGTAGGCATAATCATCGGCAGACGCTCCAGATGCATGCATGGTTTGATTTTGCCCAAAAACATATGATGCAGCATTGCAATGGCTTCGCGCCCGCGATCGTATTCATCAGAATGAGGATAATAATTGACCCCCAGCAGCACGTCGGCATTGTTTACCATTAGCGCTGTCACATTTGCATGCAGATCCAGCGTGGCAACGATCGGCATGCTTGGACCGAACATCGCTCTTATGTCATGCAGCAGCTCGCCCTCGATATCGTCGCAGTTTTCGGCTATGCCCGCACCGTGCAAAGCCAGACAAATGCCGTCAATGCCATCGATTTTGCTTAAGCTGGCAAGTAGCGCTTCCTTGATACGGCGCCACGCTGCCGCTGTAATGATCCCGGATGGCTCGGCCGACACAGCCAGTGTCGGCACGAGCGTAATTCCGCCAATGGCGCGCGCTTCATCGATCATACCGCCAACGTAATCGCGCACGCCGTCATGCTCTGGGACGATCTCTGCTTCTTCGCACCATTCCTGACGGCGAAATGCCGCTTCATCAGTCCGCTCACTGGAGAAGGTATTCGTCTCATGCAATACTTGCCCTATGGCGATACGCAATGCTCATTCACTCCGAAGCGCAGCGGCCCGGCCGCTTTTACTTTAATACGTACGACATTGCCCGGCAGATAGGTGAGCGGCACCAGTTCCATGTCTACGATTTCTGTTGATTCAGGATCAGCCCCCATCTCAATCGCTTTTTGGATCGCTTGCTCTCTCGCCTGCTTCATCGCTTCCTCGCGCGTCATGCTCTCCAGGCCCCACAAGGCGTCTATTTCGCCACTGGCGTCCGCTGTTGCCGAGCCGATCGCATTGGCACAGCCAAAATTGTTCGGGCGGATAATTTCTCCGAGACCTTCTACCCGCTGCGGCATCAAAATGCTGCCGCCGCCAACCAGCACAACCGGCAGTGGATCTGTCGACGTTTTGATCCGGTCGCAGGCGCCCGCAACCATTTGCACAATTTCGTCCATTGCCCTCCGGACAAATTCCGGATCCAGATGCGACAGGCGCGCTGCATCGCAATGCGGCGAATCAATTGTCGCTATTCCTGCCGCGATTGCAATATCTGTAGCTGTCAGCGTATCTCCGCCAAAGCTGAGCGCCCGCTTCGTAATTTCATAGCCGACACTGTCCGGCCCGATTTGAATGGTACCGTCCTCGCGGGCGGTAACGATACTGCCGCCGCCAAGACCAATCGAGATTAAATCCGGCATGCGGAAGTTGGTCAGCACACCGCCAACTTCAACCGCAACCGCCGATTGCCTCGGGAAACCGTTGACCATAATGCCGACATCTGTCGATGTACCGCCAATATCGGCTACAATACAATCCTTCAAGCCCGACAAATAAGCGGCACCGCGCAAGCTGTTGGTCGGCCCTGAGCCGATCGTCAGAATCGGATAGCGGATCGCGTAGTCCAGCGCCATCAGTGTTCCGTCATTTTGCGCAAAGAACACCTTGCAATGAATGCCGAACCGGGCAAGCGCTTCGGTCAAACCGTTGGCTGCCCGCAGCGCCACACCGACGACCGAGGCATTCAATATCGTTGAGTTTTCTCGCTCAATGAGACTAAGGCTGCCAATCTCGGCCGATACAGTAACGGCAATTTGCTCGCCGAACACTTCACGCGCATATTCTGCAAATTGCTGCTCATGTTTGCCGTTGACCGGTGAAAAAATCGAGCATACTGCAATCGATTCAATGCCGGACGCTTTCATCTTTTCTAGTACAGCCATGCACTCATCGCGGTCAAGCTCTTTGCCGGCAAGCGGACGCCCGTCATATTCGAAACCGCCGTGAATCATGTACGGCTCGGCGCCCATCGCTTCGACCAAGTCCGCCTGCCAGTTCATAAGCGGCGGCACCCCTTTGCCTGCCGGCAAGCAAATGCGGACGACAGCTACCTTAGACAACAATTTGCGGCGGATAATCGCATTCGTAGCATGCGTCGTGCCAAGCGATACATAAGCGATTTGCGACCGGTCAACCCTTGATTGCTCCAGCACTGTCTGAATCCCGTTAAAGATGCCTTCCTGCACATCAGAGGTCGTCGCCGATTTCGTCGAAGCCAGCACTTTATTATTTTCATCCAAAATGACAACATCTGTATTTGTTCCGCCAACGTCAATGCCGATTTTATATTGTTTTGCCGTCATCGATTCCTCACCCTTTCTGCACTTTCGCTGCAAGCTGTTCCACTGGAATAAACGGAAGGTCAAAGCCAAAATATCGCGGCCCCCAAATTTCCAGCGCCTCTGCCGTCCGCATGATCGGCGGTGTCGGTATGCCAATACAGACAACCCGGTAGCCGAAACGCAGCGTCTCTGTCGTAATCGGTTTATAGGTCTCCATATCAAGGAATGTGATGAGATCCGGAACCGTTGCGACGACTTCATTGTTGCGGTATGCGATCAGGTTTTCATTTTGAAATTCAACCTGGAAACTGCTGCCGAGGTCATTGCCGACCCCATCCAGCTTCACAGTTCCGCGCGTAAAGCCTTCCGCCGTCATGCGATCGACGTCCACAATTTTACCTTCAAATAATACGACCGGTGCACCATAAATCGATTCGGTTAACGCCCGAGACATCGCTGTCAACGGATTTTCATGATTCTCGCGGGCATGAATAATGGCTTTGCCAATTTCGATAAGAAGTGTCGTCGTACCGTGAATCGAGGAAGCTTTCATTTGCTCGCCGGTCATTGGGTATTCGGCAATATGGCCGACGCCGCCCATTCTGACCGTAATTCCGCGGGCTATATGCTCCATCATCGCATTATCTACCGTGTTGACCAGGCACCAGTTGCCCCGCTCATCCGTAATGACCATTGGCGTTCCAGACACGCCGTAGACGTTGAACGTCTCCATCTGCAGCTCCGGGAAGGCCCGCCCCATTCCGTCGGCATCGACCAGCGGCAGTCCGGCGCGTGCTGCGACGACAAAAGGAACCGTCGAGTTCAAGCCGCCACACTCCATCGGCATCACTGCAAAAGCCTTCTTCCCCAGATGATCCTCAAGACGTCTCAATGAATGCAGCGCCTCATCACCATTTGGGATCTTCTCAAAAAAGACTGTCGGCGCTCCCATCATCGCTACCGGAACGACCAGCGCATCCTCCGGCACCTCATCCGGTGAGAGCAGCGTTACCGGGCCGCATTCCTCGATGGCCTTTTGAGCCATCAGCTTGCCGATGAAAGGATCCCCGCCTCCGCCTGTACCAAGAACTGCAGCGCCTAGCGCCAAATATTCCATCTCTTCGACTCCGATTGTACGTGCCATAATCAGTCTCCTTAAAAGTTTTGTGAAGGATATACTTCTTTGAATTTACTTCGTAACAAAACTTGCTTCGGAAGCAAACGCTTAAAGTTTTGTGGAGCTGCGCTCCTTGATTAACTTCGCAACAAAACTTACTTCGAATGCATACGCTTAAGTTTTGTAATAGCCTCGCTCATCTGTAAGCGGTTACCGAGCGCCGTTTAAAATCCGTCTGCTTTTTCTTCGACGCTGCCGCTTGTCACCGGAATGTTGAAGCGTTTGCCAATCGCATAAAGCCCCCAGTGAACCAGCAGCGCAACGATTAGCGAATTTAATGAAGCAATTCCCCAGTCGATAAACACGCCAGCGACAATGCCAATCGCCCAGGCGACAAAGGCCGGCCATACAACAGAAGCATATTTCGTCCCTTTGCCAAATTGATAACGCTGCTTATGCACTAAAAAGTAATCAGCAATCAGAACGCCAGCAACTGGCGGAACTGCAATCCCAATAGCGAGCAAAAAGTTTACAAAATGATCAGCCATCCCCGCTGCGCCGATAATCGTTGCAATAATGCCGACAACGAGGACCAGCTTGCTTTTGGCAATCCGGAAAATATTCGATAAAGCCAGCGATGCCGAGTATAGATTGCTGTCATTGCTCGTCCATTGTGCGGCAATTAGAATAAGTAGCGCCGGAATGCCAAGCCCCAGCTGCAGCATGACCGCCGGCAGATCGCCAGTGCCCATCGCTATGGCCGTGATTGCGCCGGCAAACACAATAAAGCCGTTGGCAATAACCATTCCTACTATAATAGCAGTCCACGATTGCTTGGGCGATTTGGCATAGCGGGCTATATCCGGCTGAATAACGGCACCTACCGCAAAAGTTCCGATAACAAGTACGATGCCTTCCATAAGCGAGATCGGCTTGGTAATCGTCGCTTGCAGATTGCTAAAACCTCCAACCTGATTCAAGCTCATTACTACACCAACAATACAAAGCAAAATAAGCAACGGAATCGCTATACTGCTCAGTAAGCGTATTCCTTTAAAACCGATGTAAGCGGTAAAAATCATCAAGACGCCGCCCCAGGCAGCCGCTACTGGAACATCTGTAATTCCTCCGGCATTCGGGTACATCGAATGGACGGTTTGCCCGAAAAAGCCCGCCTGCACCGAAAACCAGCCAATTAACGTAATGGCCCAGACAATACTGATGACCAGCGAGCCGTGCCGTCCGAAAGCATGCCTGGACAGCATCGTCGTCGATACGCCCGTCTTCGCCCCGATCGCTCCGGTAAATCCGCCATACAATGCCAGAACAAGGTTGCCGACAAGGATAGCAATCATAATATTTTGTAAAGAAAGCCCTGCCGTTAATGCTGCTCCGGCAAACATCCCCGACACCGCCATGCAAAAACCGGAAGTAACAAAAGTGATTTCCCACCATGAACGCCGATTTTGCTGCGGCACCGGCTCCATCGCAAAGTCATTGACCTGCTGATTTGCAGCCTGCTGTGGTGCACGATCAATCTCATGAAGCTCTCTTTGACGTTGTAAGGCTTGTCCTTCATTTGTTTCTCTTTTCAATTGACTCACGGTTAGTTCCTCCTCAGGAAGCATGGGCTGAAAAGCAGAATGCGAAAGGAAAGCGGTTTCATTCAACATGTTAAAAAAATCGAACCCGTTGCGGAATTCGTTTTACATGACTCCTCTCTAGTACTGACCTCCCCTTATACGACCAACTCCTTCTAAAATGCCAATTAGAAATTTAATATATTGAATTATTCTTGGTGTAATTATAATAAACTAAAATTATCACTGTCAATCATTTTTTTAATATCTTGAAAAAAAGTCGCATCCCCGCCATTTTGGCACGTTTGTTTACAGAGTAACGGAACCGCGATCCGCTTAGGGCCGCTGTGTCCACACTGCAAAAAACAAACCCCGCCGGCTCTGCAGGGCAACCGCCCTCTCCCGAGCCTGCAGGGTCTGCAGGAAATTTATTCCGTTTTGGGGACTCTTGCCGTTGATTCGCGTATGGTCAACTTAAAATCGACCGTACAATCAGGCAATTCATGCTCCGCATCGATATGCTGCACCAGCAGATCGATCGCCGTAAAACCCGCCTCCCGCCGCGGAAAGTGCAATGTTGTCAACGTTGGTGTCGTATGCGAGGCCATCAAGATGTCTTCGCAGGCAGCGACAGACAACTGCCGCGGAACAGCAAGGCCGCCATCTTTGCAGGCTGATAAGACGCCGATTCCCATCAAATCGTTCGCACAGACGATCGCCGTAAACGGCAGCTGTCCCGCACATTCGCGAAGCTGCTTGGACATGGCTATATAGGCGACTTCAAGCTTGCCGTCCCCTTCAAGCAGCATCGATGCCGGGTCAAAGCCCAGCCCAAGCTTATGGAGCGCTTGTAAAAATTGCTCGTAGCGGATACGGTGATGGTGATCGGGCATGGAATGTCCCATAAAACCGATCCGGACATGCCCCAGATCATGCAAATGCCCTACAAGCCGCAGCATCGCATCCAGCCAGTCGATATCGATCGCCTTCACTGTCGGTGCGGCGTGCGCCGGGGTCGTTACGGAATAGACGGGAACACCCATTTTGGCAAAGTGCGTTAATGTCTCCGGCTGCAGGCTTTGTCCCATCAGGAGCAGACCGTCGGCACGTCCCATGAACACAGTTTTCAGCTTTTCCTCTTCGGAACGGATATAAGTCTGAAAAATAAGCGATCGTCCCAGCTGACGCGCCCGCTCCTCCAATCCTAAAGAAACCCCGGTCTCGAACGGGTTGCCCAAATTGTGAAAAAGAACGCCGAACTGTCCGGTCTTCTTCGTCTTCAGGCTTCTGGCTGTAAGGTTAGGGTTATAGCCCAGCTCAGCGATCGCTTGCAGCACCTTCTGCCTGGTCGCTTCCTTGACATTGCTCTTATTGTTGACCACATAGGAGACTACCGCTACGGATACTCCGGCATGCTTTGCCACATCGTCTCTTGTAACCATCTCTTTATCTCCTTGCTCCATCTGCTATTTTTCACCATAACGCCCGCGGGCGGCAATGTCAACTTTGTCCATCTTCAGCGCCAGCAGCCGAATCGGCCGGGGCCACAGATCGCGTCTTAAGCTAGCGGCGCTTCCTTGCCATTCACCGCTTCCCCGAATGTCTATATGGTTGCCGTCTCCCATAAAGCAAAAAAAGAAATGGCCAGCTGCAGCAGTAGAGCAGCCGAACCGTTTCTTTTTTCCCGCATTTTATGATTCAGTCGCTGGAAGCTCTGACCATTTGTTCACTTTTTGCGGCCGGACGAACGACTCCATGCGAACAATCAGCTCGGCTGGCTGTTGGTCCAGCAGCAGCAAACCGGCATGCGCTTCATGAATAAAGCCTGCTTTGACCGCTTGTTCGACAAAAGCAACGAGCGGCGCATAGAATCCTTCTACATCTAGCAGCCCAATCGGCTTCTCATGAATGCCAAGCTGCGACCAGCTTACTGCCTCAAATAGTTCCTCGAATGTGCCAAAGCCGCCAGGAAGGGCGATAAAGCCATCGGATAACTCCATCATTTTCGCTTTCCGCGCATGCATAGACTCCACTTCATACAGCTCAGTCAGCCCTTGATGCACCATTTCGCCTTTAAACAGCCCGCGCGGCATTACACCGATCACTTGACCACCATGCTCCAGCACCGTATTGGCCAATCGTCCCATCAGTCCGATACGCGATCCGCCATATACAAGCGTACGTCCTTGCTCTGCAATCGTCTTTGCCAGATGAATCGCTTCTTGCTCATAAGCTGGATGAACGCCTGCGTTCGAACCTGCATAGACACATATTGATTTCATTGTTTTCATTTCTGCTCCACCTCTCATCCACCTTATAAAACACTAAATATAGTATAACATTTCCAAAATAAACGCAACATATTGACCGAATTAAGATGTTACGTGAAATGGCAAAAAAAGAGCGCCCCCCCTGAAAAGGAAAGGGACGCCCTCATAAACGTTACTTCTTCACTTTAACCGTTAACTTATTACTCGCAGTACCCCCGCCTCATTCTCCAATTCCGCCCGTATTCATATGTGCCGGCTGCAAATAATGAGTAATATCAGCTTGAAATGGCGTATGCCCGCCTTCATGAACGGCTGCAAGCTGCCCATTCACCCAAACTTTGGCCAAATAATCGACTGCGCCGAAATGAAGGATGACGCGTTGACCCTCCCAGGCTTGCGGAACCTCAAAGGTACGGCGATACCAGATGACATCATGGAAGCCTGATTCTCCGATGCCGCTTAGTTTGCTTTGAAAGGCAAAAGGAACTTTAATCCTTCGCGGATAAGCCTTGTCAGACTTTTGCCATTGTTCCCTCTCGCCTTCCCTGCTGTCATCAAACGCAAACTCCCACTCCCCATTCAGGCAAAGCCAATCCTTGCGCACGAATTGGGGTCTCGGATATTCCGCGCGCGGCAGCGTCCCTTGCTCCTCCAGTTCTCGCACTTCCGTTTGTTTCACAACCTCTCGCTCCTTTTGATCACTTCAAGTAAAAAGTGGCGTCTTGCCGATCCAATGTTGTTGAGACTGGAGAAATTTCCAGCAAGCCGTCTCTGTGTCTCATGTAGGCGCCCGCTATATTGTACGATTCGAAGGATGCCGCCCATGAGGTGGCCCAGCCGGTACGGATATGCCAGGTGGCGTCATTTTTGAATAAAGCTGAATTATTGTTTGCTTCCAGCCAGATTTTCCCGTCACGGTGGCGGAGATAGTAGCCTGGCATCGTGGCGGATTCGATCGAAACGGCAGACGGATTCGCCAACCCGCTGACAATCTTCCATTGGGATTCCGGACTGTATTGACCGCCATCGATCTTCCCGCGACCGTTGTGATAGCGAATAAAGCTGTTCCCGATATTGAAACTCTCCAGCTGGTTGACTGGAATCTCGGAATCGACTCTCACCGGCTTCCAGTTCTGCGTATCGAGACCGTTGGCGGTCCCTTGAATCACCTTGGTGCCGGCAGGAGAGCCGCCTCCCGCGTTATCCAGCAGCAATCCGCTATGCTGATTCAAGACCGTATAGTAGCCGTTCCCCTTATAAGCAAATTTCCAGCGCTGCGTATCCAGCTCATTGTTCGTCCATAGAATCACGTTCGTGCCTGGCGTCATCATACCGTCAGGATCATCCAGCACAAGGCCGTTGTTTAGATTCGTGCCGCGGAAAAAGCCGCCAGCCCTGTAATCCAGCCGCCACCACTGCGTATCGAGACCAAGATCATTCCATTGGATCACTTTCGTACCGGGAGGAGAACCGCCGCCCGCATTGTCCAGCAGCAAATTGTTATTTTCATTGATCAGCTTGTAGATCCCGCCGGAAACAAGTGAAGAATTCCCATCAATCTGAGCAACATTGGCGCGGATTTCATTGCGGCTGCCAACCTTTACGGTGTTCACCTCCAGCAATAGCGAATCGTCAAGCGGCAGCAGCGTTCCACTCCAGGCAGCAGGTGTATTCTGATTCGTCCCCTTGACAGTGAGCGGTGCATCCACCTGCGTCCAGGTAACGCCGTAATCGCCGCTCGTAAACATTTTATTGGCGGAAGATACGACATCCGTCATGCCGCGCACATAAAATCTGCCGTTTGCGGTTCCGTCATCAACGTAGGCGACCTCCGGGGTCTGAGAAGCGCGATATATTCCTGTACCGACCACAGTCCCCAAATCGGTAGGACTGCCCCAATTGATACCGTCTGGAGACGTTTTAAAGCGCACAGCAAAATTAGGAGCGGCGCCCAGCATCTCGAAAAACATGAAATACGTTCCGTTCTTCGCTTTCTGCACCCTCGGCATGCCTGGACGCCAGTTCCAGTCTGCTGCATTGCCGATAATAATGCTGTAGTTCCCCCACGTGATTCCTCCATCGTCCGATATTTCCTGAGCAATGGCCTGATTGTAGCCCGGCTGCCGCTCATCGGAATAGTAGCAAATCAGCTTACCGTCGCTCGTGACCGCAAATTCCGGTTCCCATGTACGTTTGGTTCCGGCTGTTCCCCGCGCGGCTACATTGCTGTGAAACTGCCAGGTAGCGCCATTATCCGTACTCCTCCAGATATGAATCGTGTACGGAGCGGAATTATCCCAATCTGTCGACGCAAACAGCAGCGTCCCAGCCGGTAAAGCACCCGCCTGCTGCGGCAGTACATACAGCGTCGTCATACCTTGCTGATCCCGATTCAACCCAAAGTCGCCGGGATCAATCTCGCTAAGCAGCGACCAGGTTGCACCGTTGTCCGTACTCCGGTAGAACGGAAAAGGCTTCATGCCGACCCAGCCGGTATTCCCGGGAAATTTTCTTGTAAAGGTAGAGAGAATATCGCCATTATCCAGTTTGACAGCACGTGCATAATAAGGTTCCGGTTCCGCCGCGCTGCTGTAAATGACTGAACCCGTCGTTGCTGCCCGCATGGGCGAAGCATCGATTATCGTTGCAAGCAATACTGTCGTCAAGACGATCAGAAAAAAATGTTTCCATCGTTTTCTCATCCTTATTCCTCCCCTAATTTCTTATTCCCCGGACGGTACAGGAATAGCTTCATTGTCACTCAAAGGAATCCCGAAATCCGGTGTTCCATCCAGCCTCCAAGTAAATTTCTGAATGCGGGTCGATCTGAGGTCCGTATCGGCAGCCGGCGCAGGCAGCGCATGAAAGACGATCCAATCCTCTTTCCCATCCGGGGAGCGAGTAAAGCTGTTATGCCCCGTCGCATATACGCCGTTCTGTACGCTTTTGCGGAACACAGGTTCAACCGATTTTTTCCACGAGGCAGGATCGAGCGGGTCGGCTGTCTCATTCATCGTCAGCATGCCAAGCGCGTAGTCTTCCGACCAGGTCGTGCTGGCAGAATAAACGAGAAATACATAACCGTTGCGCTGCAGCATCACCGGCCCCTCATTGATCGCCATGCCGCCTTGTTTCTCCCATTCCATAGTCGGTGCTGTCAGCAAAATATGCTCGCCTTCCAATGTCCAGGGATTCACCATACGCGAAATATAAATGGCTGATCCATAATCGGGGAAATAGCCGTAGCCTGCATAGAGAAAGTACAACTCGTCCCGCAGCATAAATACCGTTCCGTCCAGTCCGGGAACAGGGGTTGGAAGCGCGCCTTTCCATGTCCACTCGCCCTCAAGCGGATCCGTCTCCGCATTCTCCAGCACGCAGATGCGCCGGGACTCGTCGCCGCCGCCGTCGTTGGCGGTATAGTAGACATACCACTTTCCAGCCAGCCGATGAATTTCCGGCGCCCATAGGTTATGGCTGTAGCGGCCGCCCGGCGGAGGGGCCCATATCGTTTTTTTGCGTCCTGCGGCAAGTCCGCTCAAGCTTGCAGATTGTGTCAGCTCCAAACGCCCGAACTGTGTAGACATAAAGTAGTAGTTTCCATCCGTATGCTTCAGCACCCAGGGATCGGCGGCGTTTGCCACGATCGGATTGCGAAATGTCAAGTCGTTTGTCATGATTATCTCCTCTATCCCTTCATCCCGGTCAAGGTGATGCCCTCGACGAAATATTTCTGTGCAAGGAAGAATAGCAGCAAGGTGGGAATTAAAGCCAGCACAGAACCAGCCATAATATACGTCCATTGCGATGTGTAGAAACCTTGAAATGAGGCAAGCACGAGCTGCAGTGTGTATTTCTCTGGCGTGTTAATATAAATGAGCGGCGCAAGATAATCGTTATACCCCGCCAAAAATCCGAGCAGCCCTTGCGTAATGAGCGCCGGTTTGGATAGCGGCAGCAAAATGCGGATGAAAATATGAAACGGGTTCATTCCGTCAACCTTGGCGGCGTCCTCCAGTTCTTTCGGTATCGTCATGAAAAACTGCCGCAGCAAAAACACCGCTGCAGCCGCGCCAAACATGCCCGGCACAATTAACGGCAGCCAGCGGTCCACCCAGCCGATGCTTTTGAACAAAATAAAGGTCGGAATCATCGTGACGACACCTGGAATCATCATCGTAGCCAGCAGCAAGGTGAATAATATATTTTTCGCAGGAAATTCCATTCTCGCAAATGCGCTTGCTGCCAGCGCGCTGGTGAACAAGCCTACGAGACATGGTAAAGCAATGACTAGCATCGTGTTGAAAAATCCTTGTAAAATGTCGGATTCAAACAGCACAAATCGATAATTTCCCCATTCGAACCGCTCCGGTATCCACTTGGGAGGCATTTCAAATTCCAATCCCTGCTGCTTGAGCGAAGTGGACAGCATCCACAGAAAAGGGGTGACCATCACCAGCCCGCCAGCCGTAAGAAACAGATAGGCCAGTCCTTTGCGAATCCTTTCTCCCGCTCTCTTTTTTCGCTGCCACCCGCTGCTGTTCACGGTCTTTGTCATATGCATTCCCCCCTTTACTCGTAGTGCACCCATCGCCGGGATAAATAAAAATTCAAAAGCGTAATAATAAGAATAATCATGCCGAGTATCCATGCCATCGCCGAAGCGTAGCTCATGTTCATATACCGGAAAGCATTCTGGAAAAGATAATAAACGATCGTCGTCGTCGAGTAATTCGGCCCGCCTTCCGTCATAATCTGAAAACGCGGATAGTCCTGCAGCGCGGCAATGGTAGCCGTAATGAGAATGTAGAGCGTCGTCGGTGAAATACATGGAACCGTAATATGGCGAAACTGCTGCCAGCGATTGGCGCCGTCTATTTCCGACGCTTCATAAAAGCTCTTGGGCACGCCTTGCAGCGCAGCCAGGTAAAGGACGATATTGATGCCAAGTCCGACCCACACCCCTTGAATGATCATGGCCGGCATAGCCCACTGTTCACTGCTCAGCCAGGCAGGACCGATAATTCCGACTTGCTCCAGCAAATTGTTGAGCAGTCCGTACGTATCATTAAAAATCCACTTCCACAGCAGCGTTAGCGCGATGACTGAGCTGATCGCCGGCAGAAAAAACAAAGTCCGAAAAAAGCCGATACCGCGAATTTTCTGGTTAAGCGCTGTCGCAATGCCCAAGGCAACCACGACCCCGATCGGAATGCTCAGCGCAGAGTAAAAGGTATTGAACAACGTCTTCCAGAACAGTTCGTCTTTTACCAGCTTGACATAATTATCTCCGCCGCTGAATACGGGCGCTTTGTACCCGCTATATTCGGTAAAGCTTACGTATACGGAATAACTGAGCGGGATAAAGGCAAACAGCATAAATCCCAAGATCGGTGCGGCGATAAACAGATAAGCCCAAAGATATTCCTTGCGTTTCATGTTCCCCCTCCATCGCTTGAGACAAAGGAAGCCGCCTATCGGCGCTCGATGACAGGCGCTTCCTTCATCCGTCTATAAGCGGCTTATTTGAACAAAGCGGGATTCCCTTCCTTGATCGCTGCGTCAATTTTCGGCTTCAGCTCATTGAGCAGTTCGGCAGCAGGTTTTTTGCCCTCCCACATCGGAGCTAGCCCTTGGGCCAGCATGTCATACCATTTGGCGTTAGGCAGATTGGTCCACGGGCCTGCAACCTGAACCTCTGCCGCCTTAATGAAAGCCCGCGCGTTCTGCGGCTTCTGGCCAGGCTGCAGAAATACGTCCGTCTCTGCCATCGACTTGAAGCTCGGGATGGAAAAGCCCATCTGGGACTGCTCCTTTTGTCCCTCCGGTCCGCCCAAGTATTCGACCAGCTTGTAAGCCGCTTCCACATGCTTCGTCTTGCTGTAGATCGAAAGACCGACAGAGCCGCTTGTTCCTCCCCACTCCTTGGTTGGCAGCGGAGCGACATCCCAATCAAAGCTAAGCTTGCGGAATTCCGGCACCATCCAGCGTCCGGTTATCATCATGGCCAGTTTGCCTGTTTTGAACATTTCACTATCGTTCAAGTCCTTAAGCGCGGCTGAGCTTGGCACGACGCCGTGTTTGTTGGTGAGATCTGCCGCAAATTGCAGCGCTTCGCTCGTTTCCTGACTGTTGCCAACAAACTCCCGTTTATCATCGCTCAGAAATTTGCCGCCATTGCCATAGACGAAGCCCTCCCACCAGATCGGCCCCATTCCGTACTGCGTTGTCTTGCCATTGCTTTTCACCGTCAGCTTCTGCGCGGTATCGAGCAGCTTTTCTAGCCCCATCGGCGTCTCCGCGTCCGGAAAAGGCACATTCATTTTGGTAAAAATATCTTTATTATAGTAGAGTACAGTAGGCCCGATATCTTTCGGAAGCGCATATAGTTTTCCTACTCCATTCGCCGCTCCGTCATAGCGGTAGCGAGCCAGCCCCGATTCCCACATATCTGCGAGATCGATATCGCTGTTTTTTACGTATTCCTCGATCGGCAATAACAAATCCTGGCTAACCCATCTGCCGAAATCGCCGTCCGGCACATAGAATACGTCAGGGGCATTTCCTCCTGCAAGAATCGTATTCATTTTACCTACATAATCGCCTGACGGAATGTGCAAGTAATCCACCTTAATCCCGGGATTTCGATCTTCGAATGCTTTCACCAGCTTCGTAAATACTTCTTTCTCAGACGGATCTCCCCATCCCGCAAACTGAATTGTAACGCTTTCATTTGTTTGCGGCTTGCCGCCGCCAGCAGGCTTCTCATTATCCTTGCCGCATCCGGCCAATGCGCCTGCAACCAGGATCAACGAGATGATCGCCAACAAACCTTTACCCGATTTGTTTTTCCAAAGCCTCATCCTTTTACACCCCTTTATGTTATTCTTCCCTGCACTTCTTATTATTGCGGAGAAGGATGACAGGAACAATTGTGAATTCGCTTCTTCTAATCTGCAAAAAAAATCAATTCCGGATCGTTTTCGACCGACGAAAAAACCCCGCTGCCGGGGGCTGCCGGGGTACCCTTCACTCCTCTTATTGATTTTGCTTGCGCCATTCAAGCGGCGTAACGCCCACCGACTTGACAAAGTAATCATAAAACCGGCTCGAAGAAGTAAAACCTACCTCAGAAGAGATCCATTCAATCGCTTTGTTTGTTTGCTGGAGCAACCGCTTCGCTTCCTGCACGCGAAGGTTGATCATGTACTGCTTCGGAGAAACGCCCGTCAGCTCGGAAAATTTCTTGCGCAAGTTGCTCGCGGAAAGAAAATGCCGCGCCGCCAGTTCGCTAACTGTTATTTGCGTGTAATAGCTCGCATGAATTTCCTTCAGCACCTCTTCGACTACCGCTTGATCCGCCGTTCTCTCCACTGCAGGAAGAATTGTCCGATTCCGCTGAAATAGCAGCAATGCCGTTTCAAAAGCCACACGCATGAAGCTGCTGGAATCTACGCTGCTTCTGCCCTGCTTCCACTCCTTCTCCAATTGAAAAAAGCTGATCTCGGCCCAGCGCAAATCATCTTCGGCGAGACGAGCGCTGCGAATCCGGTCAGACTCCCGCTCAGTATTGTGAAAGATATGTTGACAATAGGCAGGGAGCATGTCGTGATAAAAATGAACGGATATTCCTTGCCAAGGCTCCGTGCAGACAAAGCCGTGATGGAGGTGTGGCGGAATTAAAATCAGATCTCCCGCGATCACTTTCATATTTTGCTGCTGCGAGCTGTAGTAGCCCTCCCCATCCAAAATAAGCGTCATCTCATCATATTCATGAGAATGCGACATAAAGAGGCCTTCGCCCTGCTCCGCCTGAAAAGTATGAGGCTTAAAACGTTCCAAACTGATCACAAACTTTTTATTAGTCTTCATAGAGCCCCTCTTCCTATTAACACGCTATTGAATTAGCCTAATTTTTACATCTATTTTATCATGTACGAATTAAAAACAAAGAGGGCTTCCCGCAGGTTCTATTAGAACCATTTGGTCGCCCATAATATTCATATAATACTTGCTTCTTGAGCAACATGCGTGTAAAATTCAGCATGCGCCTTCACAACTTTTGCTTAGCACAATATTTAGGAGAAAAAAGAATATGGTTTCTAAAACAAAAGTAACTACCCGCCTTCGGCTTGTTTTATTATTGGGTGCTTTTTCAGCACTGGGTCCTCTTACAATCGATATGTACTTGCCATCCTTCCCCCAAATTGCAGCTGATTTCGGCTCTAAAGCTTCTATGGTTCAACTGAGTTTGACCGCCTGCCTGATCGGATTAGGACTGGGGCAAATTATTATCGGGCCTTTGAGTGATGTTCATGGAAGGCGTAAGCCGCTCATTTACTCGATGCTTCTTTATCTGGTCGCCTCGTTTCTTTGTGCGGTCGCGCCTAATATTATCTTGTTCATCATCGCCCGTTTTGTACAAGGCTTCGCGGCTTCTGCCGGAATTGTTATCTCGCGCGCGATCGTTCGCGATTTATACAGCGGCTCGGAATTAACGAAGTTCTTTTCGCTGTTGATGCTAGTAAACAACCTATTCCCCTTAATCGCGCCAATGGCGGGAAGCGGTGTTATTTCCTTTACTACATGGATCGGGATATTTATCGCCTTAAGCCTTGTCGGGCTGGTGCTGGTCATCCTTGCTACCTTGAATTTAAAGGAAACCTTGCCTGTCCAGAATCGAATCCAGGGCAACTTCGGCGAGTTGTTCCGAGGCATTCAAACCTTACTCAAGGACCGCCAATTTGTCGGCTACGCACTTGCACAAGGAATTATGGTTGGCGGCGTATTCGCTTATGTATCGGGCACTCCCTTTATCTATCAAAATATTTATGGAGCGTCCCCGCAGCTCTTCGCGCTCTTGTTCGCATCCAATGGCATAAGCTTGATTATCGGCTCGCAGGTTGTCGGGCGATTCAACCATCTTATCTCCGAACGCCGGTTTCTTGTTATCGGACTGCTGCTTTCCGGGCTGTCCAGTCTGATAGCCTTAATTGTTATTTTGACGCGCGGCCCACTGTTCGGGCTAGTAACGCCCCTGTTCTTTTTCGTGATGTCTATCGGTATGACTTCAACCGCTTCATTCTCGTTGGCGATGCAATCGCAAAGTAAAATGGCGGGGAGCGCATCAGCCTTTCTAGGGCTTCTGCCGTTTGTGCTGGGCTCGCTCACCTCGCCTCTTGTCGGTATTGCAGGCGAGTATTCAGCAGTTCCTATGGGGGTTACCATCCTCATGACCAGCATACTTGCACTGCTCGCTTACTTGGGCCTTGTGCAAAGAGAACGACCGGATCTTGGAAAAGAGTCATCCGTCACGTAACTGCTTTTATTGCAATTCATTTGAAATCAAAAGGATGGCAAGCTAGCCATCCTTTCGTCTTCTTTATTTGTGTTCTACTTCTCGCCTGCAGCTCCACCCGCCACAAACGAAACAGGCTCAGATTCAAATTTTTGCGTGCTCCATTTTCCATTTCGTCCCACCTGCAGCTCAGCTGTTCCTACAACCATGTAGCTTCCTGCCTTTTGCAGCGTACGTTTGTTCAGCGGCGGCGAAACATGATCCCCTTCATTAAAACTGTAGCTCTTCCGCGGGAGCAGAGAGACATGATACCCGATGTCAGCAACTGCGCGCATGCCCGGTTCCTCCGTAACCGGCTCGCCGTCTTCATCATAAATCGTATACGTAATCATCGCCGCGCCATGGTTAAGCTCCAGCGTATCGTCGCTGTCATTCCACAGCTGGCCAGAGAGCTTAAACACCTGACCTGCCTGAACCCGATCAGGCACGCTCACCACAACTCGCAGCGGCAGCGCTGCCTCTTCAGAAACAGAGTTCTCGGGCGCAGGCAGCGTACGGTCAGTTCCTTTTCCGGAAAAGGAACAGCCTGTCAGCAGCAGTATTGCCGACGCAACAAGAATCATGATCTGCCAAGAATGCCACTTTCGTCTCCTCACGCATCATCACCTGCAATCCATTTTTGTCCGTCGCTCTTTCTTATTCGACGTACAAAAATACCAAAATGTTGCAGGCAGAGAACCATTGCGCATCAGCTCCAAAAATAACAAGAGAAGCAGTACGTATTAAACGCGCTGCTTCTCTCCATTTACTTCTGAATAATATTGATATACGTAACAGCACCATTTTTGCTCGGACCCATGAAGAAAATGTAGATGTCATCGTACTGGTAGTGGTACAAATAACCGCCGTCCACATCATCGTCTCCCGCAAAATCCGGCGTGCCCAGCATCGCCTTAACGGACGCAAAGGTCATCTTCGGCAGATGGTTCTTATTGATCGTCACAGCGAACAGCGGTTCATCCAGCTCCCCGTCCACGCCGAAGCAAAAGCCTACACCAGGCGTCTTGGCAAAATTCCAATACTTCCCGCCGCTTTCATAGAAAGAGGTTGTCCGTTCGCCCAATACTTGACTGACCTGCTTATAGGACATCCCCAGCTTCACGTTGAATCCTGGGATTTTGCCCTTCTTCAAGTTAGCTTTCGTATTTTTATCGAGCACAAATTTCAGTGTTTTTCCGGCTGCCGCGGACGTCGCTGTATCCGTAACGCCGAATGTAGGCTCTTTGCTGAATCTGGCAATCAGCTTCTGGCCCTCTTCGTAGCTTCCTTTTTTCACGCCTTTATATGGCTGTTCATAACCGTAGAACAGGATGCTGCTGCCGGTCATCGTATAGTTTTCCATGCTGAACTTGTAGGTGTCAAAATACCAGCCTGCCGCCTCGCTATTATCATATCTGGCCAGCTGAAAATAATTCGAGCTGAAATTTTTGAATTTGCTGCTGGCATACATTTCATATTCGATTTTTTTGGAACCGTATGGCTTAAAGCCAATTTTTTGGGCTGTGCCGCTTGGCGTAACCGCAAAAGCTTCGAAGGAATAATAGTTCGATGATTCCCGCTGGCCAACGATAATGAGGTCCGGCGTCCCCTTCGCCACGCTGGTCAGCTTGTAAATATCATTTTGGTTCGTGTTGATGCGCAGTACTTCATTGTTGCGGACCTTCACAGACTGTTTCTTGCCATCGACTGTCAAGTAGTACGCGCCATTATAGATGATATCTCCTTCTTGTCCAAACGCCGAAGGAAGCGTCTCGACAAACCGTTTTTCCTTGTCCGATGCCAATGTGACCGTATGCGCTTTGCCATTCACATCCTTGATTGAGAATTTGTACCTGGCACTTGCCTTTGCCGCGGCTGCATCCCCTTGATGGACAGCCAGCCCGGCCAGCAAAATAGCGGCCACTGCGATTACTGCTATACTTTTTTTGAAAAACGCCATCGCCATCGTCCCCATCCTATTCTCCTATTTTAGCTTTAACCCCAACGATTACTTCAAAATATGTTTGGAGATTTTACTCTCTTTCCAATAAACGAACACGCTATTGTTGCGATAATCGAGCACATATCCGCTTGTTTTTAAATCGAACTCGTGAATGGCAGTAAGTGTTTTAGGATCGAAAACATATTGCCGGCTGACAAGATCGACAAACAGTTTGCCATCCGCAGTTGTATGGGCCCGCGGCAGCACATCCCCCTCAGGAATTGTAAAATTGGATAAGACGCGCGCCTTGACCAAGCCTTTTTGATTATAGTAGCTTAACTTTTTGGCTGAGTAGTCCAATAGCAGGTAGCCTGACCCTGACGGAAAAGCCAGTTCCTGCTGTCCAGTTTTCCTTTCCCAGACTGTTTTGCCGTTCGGGGATATGGCTAAAAGCATATTTGTTTTTTGTTTGGAGCTAACCGGGAAGACAATCGTCCCATCCGCCAAAGCGAATGTAGTATGAAAATTAACATACACGTCTTTTGGGAATGCATGTTGAAAAACGCGCTGCAACGAGGCATTATAGACATCTGCTTGCATGTTGGCTTTTGCAGGCGCTTCAACAATAAGCTGGCCATTCGTCACCGTAACGAGCTTGCCCGCGACAACTTTATTGAACTTCTGTTTCCCGTTTTTATCAAAGCCGATGAATTGCACTGCTTCTTTACCGCTTACTGCAGATTTCTCGGCCGCTATAATTAAAGTGCCATCTGCCATTCGGTACAGCTTCCCATTCAAGGGAATATCAGTCGATAATTGTTTACTCCAATTCTCTTTCCCTGAAGGACTTACCGAATATAGCAATTTTTCAAAAGAAAAGTATGCATACACTGTCCCATCCGGCGCATACACAAAAGGATCCTTTGTGCTCGGCCAGCCGTAGCCTGCTTTGGCAAAAGAAAATGCCCATTTTACTTTTCCCGTCTCAGGATCAATTGCGCGCAGCGAATCGGGCGACCACGCCTTGGTCGCTGAAAACTTCTCTTCTTGCAGATGTATGTACAGCGTATTTTTTTCCGGTACATAAAAAATGTCTTCATTTACCGCCAAATAATCGGCATTCGGCTTTTGTGACCATACAGCTTGCGGCAGCGTGGTGTAGCTTTTGGCCTCAACCAGCCCGTAAGACACACTGCCGAATAGAATCATGCTCATAATCAGAACCGCTGCAGCTTTTCTCATCATTTTCCCCATCTCCATTTTCCCTCAATCTGCCAACAGAAACATCGTTCATTATATCATAATATCTGATAGTTTTGTCACAAAAAATAGGCCTAGAGATGATTCTCGAGACCTACAACATGCATTTGAGCGTATTTTTTAGCGATGATCAAACAAAAAGTTTATGTTTTAGACATAAGCCTCTCTGTTAACGTATTTTGCATACACATCAGGATCGTGTGAAGGAAGCAAGAGCAATTCGCTGTTTGCCTGCTCAAGGGCGCGCAAAAAAGGAAAATGACTTTCATACTGCTTGCTGTCATAATGAGCAATTTTGCTTAACCAGGCGCCGCACTTATTTTCTCGATAGTTTCCTTGCACATAAACGGCATCCGCAATTAAAAAGTACCTTTCTGCTGCCGAGCAATTCAAGATAAGCCCCATCTGGCCAATGGCATGTCCAGGAAGGGGAACGAGGATCATCGTGCCATCCTGGAACAGATCAAACGCTTTTGCAAAAGGGCCGTAACGCTCAGCGCGGTCAAAATCTACAAGCTGTACGAGATTGGGATTGATTTTGTCAAACAGAGACTTCAGGTACGAATTACGCAGCAACTTAAAAGCAGAATGGCGTGTAAATGCCCACTCCACTTTGCTGACAATAATGCGCGAGTTCGGAAAATCATGAATCCCGCCAACATGATCCACATGCATATGGGACAAAATTACAGTTACGTCATCAGGAGCTATACCCATGGCCTGCAATTGATTGACCGCATTCTCTTCCTCAGAGATCCGAACCGGCAGAGTTAAGCGCATCAAACTGTATGGAAATGAGCGCGCAGCGTCAAAAAAGCGCGTCGAGTATCCGGTATCAAACAAAATATAGCCATGCTTGGGGTGTTTAATTAAATAAAACAAAGCAGGGCCCCATATTTTTTGCTTCTCGTTTCCCTTTTTCATCAAATGCAATGAAGCATAATAGTGACCGGCGTTTAGAACAGTCAATTCACATTGCGGCAGGTCTGCCGGCAGCTTTGGCAGCTTCATAAGAAAAATCTCCTCCTCCTTTCTCTATCATATTACATGTTGCATATCCATGAAAATACTCGCTTGCATTAAAAAAGACGCAGCTGCAGCCGCGCTCCATACGGAGCGGACCAAGCATGCGTCTCGATTGTCGGCGGCTATCTGAACCGGTAATTGCCCGACATCGCAAAGGATAACGTCAGCACACCGCCATTTTCCAGCAAATCCGCACCCTGCTCTTTCGCATTGCAAATCACATTATAGATGGAACTTACTCCGATATATTGGTTATACACTTCGTTATCAAACTGCTCCTCGCGGAAGCCCGCAAACAAGGCGTCATAAATCAAATAATAGCTGGCCAATTGAGTCCGGTATATACTGAAGGATTCCTCGCCCTTATAGATCGACATTTCCTCAGTATAGGTAAGCTCCTCAAAGGCATTCTCTGCACAAATTTCCGGCAAAAAAGAATAAAGCTCCTGCGCCAGACTGTTATCCTGCAAACGTTCCGCCAATCGCACCGGAAAATCATCATACAGCTCCTGTGTTTCGCATGCCTTAAACAGTTCAACAGCCGTCCGCGTGGCCGCCGCAATTTGCTCCGGTTGATAAGGGTACGGCGTATATGTCCCTTCCGATTGCTGCAGGAAAATAAACTGCTTTTGCGAAGCGAAGCCATCGACCTGCCAGCTGCTGGCCAGCTCTGCTACGATGCTGCCAAGCTCCGGGCTAGGAATATCATTTATGCGGCACTCACCGGTAATATCGTCGCCGTTTTTGGCAGCATAAATTTTAATATAACAGAGCTTCTGATTGCCCACCCGCTTGGCGATTTCATCCTTCAGCGCTTCCCAAAACTGGATTTCGCTCTTTTCGGCTATGGATTCCCCCAGACCAACGATGTTGCTTCTATACACCTTCCAATGATGGACAGTGTCTCCGTATTTCGTCTCCAACAACTCAGGCTCCCGTTCATTCTCCATCGAGGCAATACCTTGCATTAGCGAAAGCGTAAAGCCGCCTACGGCCATGCCGAGCGCATTTTTCGCGCTGCTGCCTATGCCTGCAGAAGTTTCAACGATTGCCCGATCCCATTTCGGCGAGCTCAGATGGAATTTTAAAAGTACAGACTGCTCCGACCATCTTGCAACATACGGGCGAATGGCGAGCTGCCATTCAGGAATGTAGATATGGTCCTCCCGCACAATTTCCTCCGCCTCGAACAGCCCTCTCATTGCATGGTGCAGCACGTAATGCGCAGGATCTTCAATTGTTTCCTCTTCCCAATCCATCCGTTCTTCTCTCTCTTTACTCATCATTTACAGCTCCTGTCATTCTAGTGTCTATGTTTCAACCGCGGAGCTATATTCAGCATCCCTTACACTATACGTTTAACACGGTTTTCCCGTTTCATCGAGCAATTTGTGAAGTCCGGTAATCATATCGCTTTCGACGGACGGCCGAAACGGAGACGGCAAGCCGAAATGGTAAGCCGATTCAACCGATTCGTAGCCGCCCTCGGCAAGCTGCTCCGTTGTCGGGACATAGCCGACCATGCCATTGCTGTATGCGAGCGGCAGCACGTTGCCGCCGTAGCGCTTCTTAATGTATGTTCCGTAAGCGACGACTATTTCCCCGCTCATGGCGGCAAGGGTCAGGCCAGCGGCGATGTGCAGCGCGGTCATATCGAGTGGGGCAGCGGCTTTCCGCCGCTCGGGAGCAGCCAGCAAATAGCGGCTCCATTCGCCCATTACCCCTGCGTCCTCCTGGCGCTCCTTCAGCTCGGAAATGTCCGGCATCCGCTCAAAATATAGCGGTACGACATGCCTTTCGCCACGCAGCTCGCATAGGGAAATCGGCTCGAGCGGAGAAGCGAGCACGCGCAGCACCTCGTCGCGCAATGCGCATCCCAACCGGACGACATCATCGTCGCTGCCGGCACGAAACTCGCCTCCATCAACGATGTTCGGCCGTATATCGCCGCAGCATCCCTGAAGGAAAGAAGCGATCGACCCGCCGCCAAGCGCCTCTTCCACCGCCTCCATGGCAACGCCTGGAAACTCTGATGTCACCTGGTTGTCTCCGGTCGTTGTTGGATGGCACGTGTAATGAAACCATACGCCTTTCGTCCCCCCGGATTTCGTTGCAAACCGGATAACGGTCACCTCCGGATCAACGGGGCCGTCCGGATTCGGCGCCCACTCAATCCCGGCGCCCGAACGCTTGCGCCGGTTTATCCCGATCCGGCATAACCCGTGTCCCCGCTCCACGCGAACCGGCTCGCCCGCCATGCACGCCTCCTCCGCCGCCTGCTCCAGCTTCTCCGCCAACGCCGCAACGTACCGTTCATCGGCCTCGCCTAATCCGCGCGGAAACATTCCGCTCGTTTGCGGCCCGCCATGCGTATGGCTTGCATGCAAAATAATAGCTTCTTCCGGGAGCCCGAACCGTTCAGCTAGCCTTCTCCTTACCCGAGCCGCCAAATCGGTGCCCCACCAGATTAAATCGGCCTGAGCCAGCAGCGCCTGCCGCTCGCGTCCGTCGCGATCCGTCTGGCGAAAAAACCAAATCCGCACATGCAGCGGACGGGACACGCCCTCATAAAAGCCTTGCCGGCTGCTAAAGCCGGCAAGCGGGACGGGGCGATCCGGCGTAATATCCCGTTTGGATGTACCTAGAATCAAGTCCATTCGCTTCGTCCCCTATCGTCTCCGTTTACAATAACACCGTCTCTCCCGTCAGCCTGCTTTCGTTGGCCGCCTCGAGAAAACGGACGATTTCGATCATTTCATCGGCGTCGATCGGCTGCCGGCCCGTGCGGAACATCTGCATCGCTGCCTCAAGCAGCCCCGCTGAAGAAGGCTTTGGACTTGCATACGTATCGACGAAATGCGTTGCCTTCTCGCGATGGATCATTCCGCCGAACGCCCTGCTGCCCTTACGGTTGCCGCGCGCCGTACCGATCCGGCCGTCACGCCAGACGCCAACGATCACTTCATGGTCTTCGTTCATGCGCACAGTGACGCTAACGCAGCCTTTGCCCATAATGACATAAAGCGTTTCTACCGTATGGATGCCATACCAAAACAAAGGCGGCTGCGTCGGCACGACAGGCATCGGGCCGTAGCAGTCCGCGCCGATAATGGCGCCGCTCTCCGTCTCCCGCAAAATGTTGACCAGCGGCTCCGCATAACGCAGCGACGAACAGCTGAACATCGGCACTTGCCACTCGGCGGCGATGTCCACGATGGCTCTTGCCTCCTTTGTGCTGACAGCAAACGGCTTATCGACGAATACCGGCTTGCGGTAAGGCGCGATGCGCGCGAATTGTTCCAGATGGACCCGGCCGTCGACAGAGGTAAGGAGGAGGGCATCGGCCTCCTCCGCCACCCTCTCCATGCTGTCAACAATCTGTACGGCAAATTCGTCGCGCAATTGGTTCGTATACATGCCGACGCGGGAATAACTTAATTCAAAATCATCCGAGCCGCCCGGGTAAGCAATCGTAACGCGCCCGCCGGGCACATGAAACGGATGGTCCGGTTTGTTCAGCAGCTCGGCGAACAGCTCGCAATGCGAAGTGTCGAGGCCGATCATGCCGATTTTCAGCAACTGTGACATGCTTTCGTCACCCTCCTTGTACTTTCAATTGCAATATTGCAATATTATTTGCGCTCCATATTATCGATGCGGAACGTATGGCCGCCCGACCAGGAAGTAAACGGGAAAAATTTCATGCCGCTCGACCCGTCGGCGGAGATCGTAAAGCCGGGGTCCATCTCGCCGGTTAACAGCTCACTTTTGCCGCCGCTTTGAACTACTCCGGTTATCGGGTAGCCATGGGTGCTGCCGTCGGGGTGGGTGACGACCGCGTATTGTCCGATTGCCGTTTGCGGCACTGCCGCAGCAGTGACAAGCGCATTGTACGCGGCTCCTTCGGCAACGCGGCGAACTGCATCGACGGCGCCCGTTACCGGACCGCTTCCGTTCACTTGTTCATCCCCCTTCTGCAGCCGGGTTCCGCCGATCAGCGTCATTTGCGTCACCTTGCCGTCGACGAGCCGGATAAAGCCCATCTCGCCGTCAAGCACAATGTCCCCGACGACAAGCGGCTGTCCGTCCTCATTGGACGAACTGAGCACAATGTCCGTCGTATTGCCGTAGGCAACCGATACGGCAACGTCGCCCGGAGACGAGAGGTCCGGCTTGAGCTGCTCGACTTTGGCGATGCGCGGTGCGGATCCTGCCGCATACGGCTCAAGCGCCGTGACGAACGTGCTGCGCAAATTTGCGCCTTCCCGGCGCAGCACCATTTTCGGCATCGTATATTTGTCGGCCTGCTCGTTGGTATCGATGTCATTGACACGCGTCGCCCGCAGCGAAGGAGAACGGCCGAGGAACATTTCGCTTGAACCGCCTTCTGCAACGAAACCGCTTATTTTCATCCCCGCCGCTTCGGCCCCGCCCGCCTGCGTTGTCAATGTTGCTTCATAACTGCCGTCTGTCAGTTCGGCCTTCTTCACGTCGCGTACATAGAGATAACCCGGGTATTCGCCGCCTGCGCTGCCCTGATCCAATTCCGTCTGCGGCTCGACCACCGGCGTGCCTTCCGGCAGCAAATAAGGGCCGTATTCCTCCACTGGCAAATTCGTACGCATCTCGGCGTCGCGGTTCGCGTCCCCTCCTAGCGTGTATTCGTGCCTGCTGCCGCCAGAAACGCGGAACAGATCAAGCATGTAAACCGCGTTATCGGGAGCGCCTTCAAATTGTATCACCCACGGTTCCCTGCGGTACTCGCTTACACCCGGGTATGCGTTGTCCTGCCGCGCCCGCATCACCTGGAACGGATTGCCTTGCGGCTCAAACAGCTCAATGCTGCCGCCGTGCTTCGACTTGTTGTCGACGGTCATATCTTTCCCGTCCACTACCACCGTGTTGTGCGCCAGCGTCATCGTTGTCCAGGCACGGTACTTCGTATGCGTGTATCCGAGATCCGGCAGCAGCTCCTGGCTGTTCGCATACAGTGCGATGTTCAACGGATCGTAATGCGCATGCCCGTATTTCGGCTCAAACATCATGTACAGCTGTGCCTGGCCAGTGCTTTCTCCCGCCGACAGACGGGCGATGCCGGAAGCCGGCATGAGCAGCGAGCCTGCGGTCAAATTCGGCGATTTGTCCGAGGTAGACGCCCATGTATCCTGAATCGGCAAATATTTTCCGTCCGGATAAGTAAGCATGGAAGGCAGTTTTTGCGACTTGTCGAGTGCCGGAAACCATTTGGCCATGTCCAGATTGTCCGCACGTTTACCGAACCGCGATGAGATGTACCCGGCCGGATCAGTGTATCCGTTTAGCAGCTTAATATTTGCGAGCGTCCCGTTCGTGCTTTGGTTATGGTAGGACAGCGTAACTTCGTTCCAAAAACCGTCGAACAGGAAAAATGACTGCGTATATTTCTCCATCCGTTCGATCGCATCGTGCACGTAGTCAGGGTAGCCGATCGCCTTGCCGAGACGGATAAGCCCTTCGCGCGCCGTGTAATCCATATTTGTATGCCAGATCGGAAACGACAGCAGATATTCCGCGGAAGGCTTGAACACATCGTCAATCAGCTTGCGCTCGACATCTTCGTGCAGCTCGGCGGACAGCACCGCCAACGCATCGGTTTGCTTCACTTTCTCATACGCTTCGATCAGCGGTCCCATCCCGCGTCCTGACAATTCTAAGTAAAACCAGAATGACCATGTGCCTCCATAGTACGGGTACGGCGGTCCGGCTTCGCTGTCCGCCGGGAAGCTTAACCAGGGATAATCGTAGACGGGCACGTAGCCTTGATAGACATCAGCGAATTTGTTCAGCAGACGGGCTGCACCGAGCGGATCCGAATTTGCCAGCTTAAGCGTCTCTTTCATGACGTATTCCCGCTGCTTATACCATAAATGTGCAGTAATATAATAACGCCGGCCTCTGTCGTCTTCATAATAAGGAAACTCGACTGTTTCTCTCTTGGCGTTGATCGATTTGTACGTCTTGTTTTCCGGATATTGCGCATTCGGATAGATAAGCTGGCCGTTTTTGCTTGTAAGCTGATTCGGCTTTTCCGGGTCCCAGTCCCACAAATTATAAGGATCGAGCTCCGGCTTTTCCGGCAAAGCGGCGTAATAGACGCCCGGCTGCTGCGGAATCATGTCGAGCAGCCGCTTCACCTTATCCGATACCGGAGCCGGCTCGATCTTCGTTCTGGCCCCTTGTCCGGGATCGGGATGCCACGCCGACTCTCCAGCGGCAATGACCTGCTCGCGGTCAAAGGCGATAAACGCAACGTCGGCGTTCGGGTTATTTTTCTTGGCAAGCGTCAGTTTCAACTGGTAAGCGCCGTATTCGTCCAATGGAGGGTGCGTGAATGTCACTGTATGGCTCTTTTTGTCGCCTGCCAGCACCGCATCGTCGATTGGCGTCCACTTTCCGGACGGCGATTTGAGCAGCAAATTGACGGTCATTTGCTCCGGCTTAAACGAATTGCCGCTTTCAAACGCCAGCTCTTTTTGCGAAAAGCCTTTGTACGACAGCTTCACAGCGGGCGGCACCCACCCCGTGAAATGGCGCGGCTTCTTCTCGCCATTCTCGCTGGGCAGCGATTGAAAAAATACCGATCCCAGCCGCCCTTCCGTGATTCCTGTCGCCGCCAGCGTATAATCGCCGTTCCCCTCATACCAGTAGGCGGAATGACGCAGCGGAAACCAGGAGCTGACGGGATCTGCGCCGGGACGAACGCGAACAACGTTCATCCGCCATTCATCCCCGGCCTTGACACCCTGGACGCCAAGCGAAGCGAACGGGACGGCAAGCTCAGCCGTCCATTTGCCGGCATCGCCCGCCAGCACGGTCGTAACGCCCGGCACCTCTTTGACAGCAATCTCGGGAGGGGTATCGAAATTCATATTTCCTTGCTTCACACCGTCCTGGGCGATGACGACAGGAATATGATAATAATCGTCGCCTGCACCCGCAGGGCTAAGCACAATTTCTACCCATTCGGCTTTCAATGCCTCATTCGCCGCGGCACGCTGCCCGGATATGCCGATATACAGATGGGTTGCATCGTAGGCAAGCTTCACACCGGTTGCAGGTTTGGCTGGCTGATTGAAATACATCGTGACAAATGGGCTTAAACTGGCGGCTTTATTCCATGCCTGTTCTTCCAGCTTGCCGTCCATAACCGGCTTTTTATGGGCCTCATTGACGACCGCCCAGCGATCGGCAAATTGCGGGATTGCAGGGGCGGCGGCAAATGCCGCAGCCCCTGCCTCTATCTCTGCCGGGGATAACAGTGCGGTTTCAGCAACGGCCGGCCATGCGGCCAAAGCGGACAGCATCATTGCGCAGGCCATTGCGGCCGCAAACGTCCGTATCGCTTTACGTTTCATGCTGTTCATGTTTCCTCTTCCTTTCGCTATGAATTGGGATTGAGGTTGAACGAGCAACGAACAGGAGGACTCACCCGAGTCCGATCTGTAAACCCCGATAGACTTTCACGATGCCGGCGACGATTTGCTCCACGTCGATATCGGCAAGGACCGGACTGATCGGGATAAATACGACCCGCGGGATTAAATCCTCCGCTTTGGGACACATTCCCGCCGTATAGCGGACCGGCCGTTTGAACGGATAATTGAACGGAAATCCGTCCCGGTCAGCTGTACGCTGATGAATGATCTGCGGAAAATTGTACACAGGATTTCCGCCATACAAGATATAATTCGATATGTTCTCAGCCTCAAGCGCATCGCTGAACTGTTTCGCTTCATCCGCAGAAGACAGGACGATGCCCAAGTTCGACCCGAGTTCGCCGTCTTCGTCCGGACTTGGTCGAAAGCGGATTCCGGGCAATTCCGCCAGCAGGGCGCTGCGAGCTGCATTCCAGCAACGCTTCATATGCGCAATGATGCCTTCCAGCTTGTTCCATTGCTCCAGCACCACAGCGCCGGATAGCTCGCTCATCCGGTAATTTTGCCCGGCGAACGCATACAGGTCGTCAGGCGAATCGATGCCGTACAGGTCTTTCTCGCGAATATTGCCCTGATCGTGGTAGCGAAGCGCCCGCTCGAAATAAGACCGTTCTCTCGTCATGACGGCGCCGCCTTCGCCGGCCGTCAAAATTTTGTTAATTTGAAAGCTGAAGGCGCCAATATCGCCGATTGTCCCCTGATACTTCCCTTTGTATTTCACCCCGCATGATTGGGCTACATCTTCGATCACGGCAATATTATGCTTGCGCGCAAATTCCATTATCGGATCCATATCGCATGGCGTACCTATGATCGGTACGGCGATAATTGCCTTCACCTCATCATCCATCACCCGTTCCAGATCGTTCGGATCGATATTCATCGTATCGTCGATGTCGGCAAAGACGGGTACCGCGTTGCAGCATATGACGGAACCCGGCGTGGCGACGAACGTATTCGCCGGCACGATTACTTTGTCACCGTATCCTACGCCGACAGCCCGCAAAGCGACAATTAGCGCGGCCGTGCCGGACGTGACGCCAAGCGAGTACGGAACGCCAAAATCGGAGCACATCCGCTCCTCCAGCCGGCGCACCGCATGCTGCATGTCGGGCCCATAGTAGCGAAACGGGGAGCGGGCTTTGATCACATCGGCTGACGCGATCGCTTCCGCTTCGCCCATCAGCATCGCGCCGGGGTAATTGGGAGGCAGCGGCCCCTTGCGCAGCGGCTCTCCTCCATGTATGGCCAATTTTTCCATCCGACTCTTCCTTCCTCTCATTAAATTCATCCCTTCACCGCGCCCAGCGTCGTTCCTTCCATGATCATTCTCTGAAACAGGACGAATATGAGCACCGACGGTACCATCACGACGGTTACACCGGCGAACAGCATCACCCAATCAGCCTTGTATTTCATCATATTGTAGGCTTGGTACATATTAACGCCGATCGTATATTTGTTCTGATCGCTCAAATAAATGAACGGACTTAGGAAATTGTTGTACAGACCTAGAAATTTAAAAATAGCGACGGTTACAATGCCCGGCAGCGATAAAGGCGCCATGATTTTGAAAAAAGTTTGAAACAGTGTTGCACCGTCCATATGTGCGCTTTCTTCCAATTCCTTCGGCAGCGACATCATGAAACCGCCAAGAAGCATAAGGTAAAAAACGCTTTCTCCCAAACACTCCAGAAGGATCAGACCCGTCAGGCTGTTCGTCAGGTGCAGATCGCGCATTAAGATGTACTGCGGAACAAGGGCGTTAATACCAGGCAAAAACAACGACAGCATAATGATGCCCCATAGCAGCTTCCTGCCTTTGAATTCGATTCGGGTAAGCGCATAAGCGTTGAGAGCGGTTAAAAAAGTGCCTACGATCAGGCTGACGCCGACATAATAAAGCGTATTCAATAGCGCTCCGCCAATGTTATACTTTGTCCACGACGTTCCATAGTTGCCCCACTGCCAAATGTCGGGCAGCTTCCATATATTCTGAAAAAATTCGCGGTTCGTTTTGAAGGATTGATAGACGATCCAGATCAGCGGAAACAAGATCGCCAGTGCCCACAAGAGCAGTAAGACGCGCCACAGCCAATCGACCGGCGAGCGTTTCTCTTCCAAGGCCCTCCTCCTTTCCAGGCGGCCTTACGCGCCTTTAATATTCATAAGATTTATTTCCCATCCATTTGTCCATCATCAGTTTGACGACGACCAGAATCAGGAACAAAAACATGCCTATCGCCGCTGCATAGCCGTAGTTGTGATATTTATCGCCAAAAGCAATATTGAACATGTACAATCCAATCACATTGGTTGACCCGGCCGGCCCCCCGTTCGTAAGGACAAGGATACTTTCAAGACTTTGGAATGCGCCAAGAACTAGAAACAAAGCGCTGACGCGGATGACCGGCATAACGAGCGGAATCGTAATTTTGTACAGCCGCGTCATGTGAGATGCCCCTTCCAATACGGCCGCCTCATAGAGCGGCTTGGGAATGGAGATGATCGCATTCATCAGAATGATGTTGTAAAAACCGACCGTCGCCCATAAATAAGGCGGAAGAAGCGACCAGATCGCCGTCTTCGTGTCGCCCAACCAGTAAAAATTGCCGACCGGAATCCCGAACAGCCGGAGCATCGCATTCAGCAAGCCGTAATCCCCGTTGTAAACAAATGCCCACAGCAGCGAAACGACAACGGTAGAAAGCACGTTCGGAAAAAAGTACAGCACTTTATAGAAGCCCGATTCCTTATATTTCTTGACGGCCAACAGGTAAGCGAGCAAGAGCGATATCGCAAGCGTCAGCGGCGGTACGGTAACGACAAAAAACAGGTTGTGGGATAATGCCCGCCATACGTTTTCATCTTTCAGCAAAGCGGTGTAATTTTTCAGTCCCACGAACTCCGCTGGTGACAATCCATCCCAATAAAGGAGAGAATAATACGCCGACATCAGGTTAGGGTACAAATTAAACAGCAGATAACCACCGAATGTGGGAGCGAGCGCGAGCAGCAAAAATATTAGCTTCTGCGTTCCCGCCTTTCGCATCCTTCTTTCGTTGCGCCGGGTAACTTTCGCGTATGCGGTCGATTCCGGAAAGTTCAATGATGATCATTCCTCTCGCCGTTTATTGGCCGCCTTGAGCCGCAACAGCCTTCTTCATCAGCTCCTCGGCTTCCTGCAGCTTAGGAATCGGATCGAGCTTCCCGCTCGTAACCTCGGTAATCATGTTGTAATAAATGTCCACCGCGTTGGAATAAGCCGGATCCGTCAGTGTGACGTTACGGAAGGAGCTTTCTCCCATCACCTTGTTATTTTTCATATACTCGAGCATCGCCTTCGAAACATCCTGCAGTTTTTCGGCCCGAACCGGATCGTCCGCAAAATCTTTGCGCAGCGGAAGTTGTCCGCCCTTTTCGGCGATCAGCTGCTGAATGTCCATATTCCACATCCATAAACTGAATTGCTTCGCCCATTTCTTGTTCAGCTCCGGTTTTGCCGCCCAGATGTAGCTGCCGCTTCTGGACGAACTGCGCGTCCAGATTGTGCTGCCTGCCGTGTCGCCCATGGGCACCGCCATAAATCCCCACTTGAAGCCCTCCGGCGTCGAATCCTTCATCTCGTTCTCCACCCAGCTTCCGGTAGACACCATTGCAGCTTGGTGCTGCAATACTTGCATCTGCGACTGCGTATGGTCGAGCGCCGCCACGCCTTCAGGGAAATAGCCTTTTTGGCCCAACTCATAGATCCTCTTCCACAATTCCTGCATCTCCGGCGACATATATTCCGGCAGCTTGAAATTGCGGTAATTGTCTTCGAATTGCTGCAAGTTCCCGTTGTTTTCCGCCAGTTCGAACAGCTTCCACGGTCCGAAAGCATTTTCCAGATAGTTAGGGTAAACGCCCGGATACGTGATCGGAATCAAACCTTTCGTTTTAATATCCTCAAGCAGCTGGACGAACTCGTTCCACGTTTTCGGATTTTGGTTCCAGCCGTTTTGCTCGAACAAGGTTTTGTCGAAAAATAATCCCGCACCGGTGCCGGCAATCGGAAAATCATACGTTTTGCCCAGTATGCGGGGGGCCGATTTCTCTATGCCGTCAGCCGAGAGTTCCCTCACCGTTTTGCCGTTCGCGTCATATACTTTGCTGTCCCACAAATCTTCGGTCGGCTCCAGCTTGTTTGCCTTCACAAGTGGCGCCATCGCCTTGGTACCGCCCGGAATCGTGCTGTTGAACATATCGAACATGTCCTCATCGTCGCCGGCGGCGATTTTCGTCTGTATAATTTGATCGATGGTCGGCGAATACGTAATGGCGAAGTCCACATTCGGAAACTTCTGCTTAAACGTATCGACAGCGTAATCGAACCATTCTCGCCCCATTCCGGCATCAAAGAAGCCGAATTTCAGCGTCACCTTCTCGTTTTTGGGCAGGCCATTTTCCGGATATACGTCCTCTTCCGCCTCTTTGACCGGCTCCTTCTTCTGCCCCGCTCCGCCATCTGTTACTTGTCCGCCGCCCTCCTCCGATTTCGAACACCCCTGGATCGACAGCCCTGCCAATACGCATACAAGCATAATTGAAATCGCTCTCATTTGTATTTTCATGCAAGCTCTCCCTTCGTAATTATTTGTTCCTCACTATCCCCATCTTCGCTACCCATGCAACCGTTTGCATCACTCCTTGTTTTTTATCCGAATGTGCCGAAGCCCGCATCGGAGGATGAAGCTTCTTTACATTTTCAAGCTACCATTCCCGCTGGCGTGGCGTAAATCTCTCGTTTTTTACCGATCTCCAAAAACGCCAAAACCGGCAGCGGCGGTCTTTTTTCAGCATAAAGCTTATTTTTTTACTCATCTCTATTTTATAAAATGCCTAAACTGAAAGCGGGCTGCCCCGTCTTTGGCCGCCCGCTTCATTCCAGCGATTTTCGGTATGAGCCCGGAGTAGTGCCGGTTATTTTCTTGAAGACGTGAATAAACGTCATCGTACGCACATAACCGACGGACTCGGCGATTTCCTGCACCGTTTTTTGCGTTTCCTTAAGCATCGTAATCGCTTGTTCGACCCGCACCTGCGTAACATAATCGATAAATTTTACCCCGAACTCCTCTTTAAACAACCGGCTCATATAACTTCCGCCAAGACCGAATTCCTTGCTCAGACGGGCAAGAGACAGGTCGGGGTCGACGTAATGGTCATGAATATATTGCTTCACACGGCGTATAAGCTGCTTGTTCGACTTGCTTTCGCGCTTTTCGCGCATTCGTTCAAACGCAGAAGCCAGTGCGCTGCGGAAACTTTCGAACATATCATCGGCCAGTTCCTGATGGGCAACGATCCGGTACAGTTCCACCTGCGTTCCATCCCACAAAGCTTGCATCTTCTCAGGCAGCTCTGTCATCTCCTTATGCAGATGATCAATCAAATGATGAAACAGGCTGCTTATTTCATTGCGGGAGAACAACCGCAATTGCGCCAGGCGGCGCATCTCGGCGAATTCTTCCTCCCATGCCGCATCGTTCGAACGGTATGCCTGACAGATGGCGCGAATACGCGGCAATTGGCGGAACGGCTCGCCGCGCGGGCGGGAAGCAAGGTCGGTGCGGGCCAGGATGCGATTGCAGCCGAGTGAAGCTTTGTAAGTCAACAATTCCGCCGCATTACGATAGGAGTCGGCGGCTTTGCCGAAATCGGCGGCGTACGTGCCGATACCCGCTGTAATCGTAAAAGGCAGCTGCTGTTCTACCCATACTCGCAGCTTCTCCGCTTTGGCTCGGGCAACCTCTTCGTCCTGGGCCGGCTCCTTCAGCAAATATAACGAAACCAGCTGGCGTTCATTCATCCATTCCGACCAAACGCGGTATGACTCGTTTTCGTTCATTTCGCTGTTGACCGATAGCAGCACGTGCTTGTACAAATACTGGTCCCGGCGATTGAATGCACTGCAAAAATCGCTATATTTGTCAATTTCCACAATTACGGCGATCAGGCCGCTACAGCGGGGGTCGATGCCGATCCGTTCCAGTTCCTTTTTCCAAGTCTCCGCGTCGTGCGCGAAGCTGTGCCCTTCGTCCAACAGTCGGAGAAACACATGACTGCGCCGGAAAACGAGGTTTTCCTTATTCTGCTCCTGCAGCAGGCTGGACCTGTTCAACAACCCTTCCACCGCAGTTTCAATAAATTGCAGCTCGTCCACCTTGTTTCCTTCCGTCAAATCGTCCTGGCTGCCGCCATTGGAAGAAATTCGCTGGACGATGGCTTGAATCGGCTTATAGTTCCGCCTCGTCACATAAAACAGCCAGACGATTCCGGCGGCAATAACCGCAAAGCCGAACAATATCCAAACGTAAAACAGCGAAGATACCCATGCAAGCGCATTCGAATCGTAGATACCGCTGCGAATCGACCACCCCGTGTAGGCGGAATGTACTGAGGAAAGCTGCTTGCCTTCGTTGGGCTTGCTCAACCTTTCGTTTCCGGCACCGGCCGCCGGGTTGTCCGCGTCCTTGGAAGCGATGACCTGCCCTGTCTCATCCAGCAACTCCACGTATTGCAAACCTGACCCTGACATGGCGCGGATAAGTTTAGACACAATCTCTACGTTCACATTAACGACCATCAGACTGCCGCTCGCCAAGTTCCCGTACTTCACCAGGGAAAACACGTGGGACGCTTGCATGTCCTGTTCCGGATAAGGGCGGTAAGGCCGGCTCGTTTCCCAACGGAAAGGCAAGGAGCTGTTGACATGGGACCCGATAAACTTTTTGTCGCCGAAATTTTCAATGCGTGTATAGGAGGTCGGTGTGAGGACCATATAGTCGCTTGTCCGGTATAAATAAACAGAGGAAATCAGTTTGTTGGAACGCGTCAATTCGGTTAGCGCCTCGGCGGCTTCAAAATCCGCTTTCATTCGTTCGGCTGGCGCCGTCGGACTAAAAAACTTGCGTATTTTTTCGTTGTGCAAAAGCTGCTGCAGCATCAGCTCGTCGATGATTTTCAATTGATTGTCGATGCGCTGCATAATATTTTGCGACAGCATTTCGTTCGCTTGCACCGCCGATTTTTTTGACATCTCGCTCAGCGTTAAATAGGTAATCAGCAGAAGACTTAAACTGATGGCAAAAAAAACGGGCAAGTAAGAAAACAACAGCCTGCTAAACCAGGTTTTCCGCATATGCCCTAAGCCCCTTCCTTCACGACAACATTTAGGAGATGACATTCATTTTAAACTGCTTTAGATGAAATTGTAAACGCACCCATTTTCTTTTCCCCGATTTCGTGCTATAAATGCTAGTAAAGATAGTGAAATGACAACAGTGTGAAAGGTTGGTACCTGTTTATGAAACGTGCGTATCATTTCGCCCTCGCGTCGGCCGCCGCCGTCCTCATTGCCCTCGCCTGGCTGTTTCAGGGCGGGTGGCTTAACACTTACCTCAGTACGGCTGCCCCGGATCCATCATTATCAGAGGATAAGGACAAGCTGGCCCTCCATCTGTTTGTCAGCCTGCCGGCCGGCGCAAATTTGCCCGGAGAAGCCGACGATTTTGTCAGACGCGCGATCGAAGCGAAGTTTAATGTCCAGCTTACCCTTTCCGCTGTTAAAGCCGGGGACGAATATGATACGCAGCTCGCGTCGCTGCTGGCCGCCAACGATCCGCCCGATATGTGGCTGGGTCTCGGCACTGATGGCGGGGCGTCCTATGCGCTCGACAATGCGCTGGCCGACATGACCTTGTTCGTTTCCCCCGCGACAATGCCGAATTATTTCAAATATTGGATCAGCGGGCAGGAGCTTAGGCAGTACCAGTTCCACAACAAGTTTATGCGTGCGCCTGTCCCGTATGATAAAAAGACGTACCGCGCCTATTATATTCGCAAAGACTGGCTCGACCGACTCGGGCTTGATGTTCCGACGACATATGAACAATATTACCGGGTACTGCATGCCTTTACATACGGCGATCCGGATGGCAACGGGCTTAACGATACATATGGCTTCACCACCGCCGGGAATGGCACGGGGCTTTCGACAGACTGGCCGGAATATGTTAACAACGGGCTTCTGTATCCCGCCTATTACAAGGACAACAAGCTGATCGACATGCAGATGGATTTGCGGATCAAAGATGTCGTAACCGACATATTGCGCGTCATCGACGACGGGCTGGTCGATCCGGACTGGTTTTTGAACAAAAGCGACGATGCCTTTAACAAAGCCGTCTGGGGCAAAGCAGGCATCGTGCTCGGCGACACGAAAAATTTCGCCTACGATTCCAATCCGGACAGCTTGCAGGCCAGAAGCAAGCAAATCAACCCGATGGCCGAGTGGATTTCGTTTAACCCGTTCGGCAATAAGCCGCTGCGAACAGCCGTATCGCCCGGGCATCCATTCGTATTTTCCAACAAAACCGCAGGCCTCAAGCCGGAAAAACTGAAAAAAACCGCTACCATTCTCGACTGGCTTGCCGGCGAGGAAGGGTTCCTGCTTACCCACTATGGCATCTCAGGCAAGCATTACGACAGGCAGGGCAGCGTCATCACCCTGAAGCCTGAGGCGATCGAAGCAGATATCGCCAGCAAAGGGCGGTTCCTCGATATTTGGAGCTTCTTTACGCCCGATACGCCCGAAGTACTTGGGCTCACGGTCGTTGATCCGCGCGAGACGGAACGGGATAAAGCGATTCACGAAATGATCACGCACATTCCGGTTCACGAAGGGGTGGGTACAACGCTGACGCCGCCGCTCGGTATCCGCGTCGATACGATGCGCGCGCGGCAAGACGAGCTGCAGGTGAAAATGCTCTTCACCGACAAATCGGGCGAGCACTGGCCGGAATACCGTGAGGAAATTATTTCTCGCTACAAAGGGGAGCAAATTTTCAAGCAATACGAGTATAAAATCCGTGCGGCGCGCAAGGAAAAATGAGTGCCGCACCATTCGCGGGCATCACGCTGCTCCCTCCCGTTTCTAACTTTCATCGCATCAATTCCAATCTACATGCGGATGGCTGTGCCGTAAATATCTCTTTTTTTCCCGATCTCGGTTTATTTCAATTGGTTCAGCCACGAAGCAAATTGCTCCTTTTCTTCAAATTGCGGATAATGAGCGGACTGCTCGAACAAAACAAATTCCTTTTTGGGTGCTTTTAATTGCTCAAAATAGGCTGCCGCGGCTTGCGTGGAGGTCATATAATCATACTTTCCCATCACGAAATAGACTGGCAACTTGATTTCCCTCACAATGCTCGTCAGCGGTTTTGCCGCTTCCTCCCTCAGCAGCTGCTCCTGCGTGGCCGCGATTCCGCGCAAGTAACGAATGACATCAAGCCCATTATATTCTGATCCAAATAAGAACCCCATTACATAATCCCCATTATCATCAATCAGGCGGGCGGCTCCACCGTACTTGCGGATCAGTCCTCGTGGGGTGCGGCCTTCACCCTGCTCAATAGATGTACGCAGCTCCTCTAAACGATCAATGTCTGCCTGATTTCCAGCAAGACGCGCCTGCTCTAATACAAAATGCAGACTGTCCAGCTCGCTTTGCGTATGATCCGCCACCTGTCCGATTCCGATATAAGCCCGATACTTCTCCGGCGCCCTCGCAGCCGCTTGCAATCCGATATATGTGCCGTATGAATGCGCGGCCAGCAATATATGATCCTGCTCCAGCAGCTCTGATACATAATCCGTTAGCGCGAGCAGATCTTCAATGAGAAGCTCAGCCGTCACATGCGAATAATCCTCGCCAAAATGATACGACTTGCCGCTTCCCCGTTGATCGTAATGAACAATCGTAAAGCTTTGCTCAAGCTGATCCTGATATTTGCGCACATATGGAATTTCCGAGCAGCCAGGCCCTCCATGTACAAACAACAGAACCGGATTTCGACGGTCCTTGCCTCTAATCATGACTTCATGGCCGGCACCATTAATGTTGACCTGCTTCAATAGATGAATGCTGCGCTCCCCTTCGATGGAAGGCGTCCATGTCGGGAAGAATAGCGCAGCCGCGGCTGCGATCAGCAGCACAAGCACGCTGCTGTAAATCAGCTTTTTCCACTTTCTTTTCACAGCTATATCTTTCTCCAATCCAATTCACTAGGCACATGAAGAGTTAACATTATTTTTTAAATACCTTTTTTAAAATGTACAGCATAACAACAGTCATCACAATCGGCACAAAAAACAATAGGAAAATAAACAAACCTATATGATCCATTATGAGTTGATTCGGATCGATGACTACCTCCCCTTTCGTCACAAATTCTCATAAAATGTAATTTATTTTTTCGATATCTGTCACTATTTGAAGGCAGAGAGCGGAATTGAAAATTCAGGTATTCCTGCTGCATAAGGGAGGTACTCATACAACGAAAAATAAACTACGATCGCATTGCCGCGCAAAAAATAACGTTGATCCGCTTTAATGGTTTCAAATGGATGCATCAGTATAATTTCGGATTGCTTCAACTGTTTTTTAATCTCACGATTAATAATGTTGATATAGTCCGGATGATTACCCGTCGCCTGCTTCAGCGACAGCTCTTCGCCGGTTGTAAGATCGAAGGTGTACCCCACATAATCATACATACCATGAACCCCGCCAGAGTAGAGATAAATGTCAAAATATAGACTTAACTTATTTTGCTCGTTGTAGGTCACGGTGTAGTCCAGGCTGTATGTAACCCTCGACAGGTCCTCCTCATAACCCCACTCGTAAGCATCATCGATAAGCGACTTCCCGCTTTTTTCATACTCTTTCACTTTTGAGGTCAGGAAGCTGTTGATCTTGTCCTGTACAGCTGCATCTTTCCAGCCAGACAGTTGCGGATATTGAAGTGTCAGCGAAAGCTTGCGATAAGGAGTATCAATCATTTTATTCGTCATTATGACATCATTTTCTTGAATGTTTTGAATGGTTACTGTCTTTTTCGTACCATCATAGCCAATACGGAATCCCATCTGTTCCAATAAAAAACGCAGCGGCAAATAAGTTGTCCCTTTTAGCGCAATCGGCGCTGAACCATAAATACGGTGCTCATTGACTGTAAACTCATTACTGCCCGCTTTCATGGTCATCGCCTTGTTTTTCTTGCTAACCGATACTGTATTTGTCTTCGGATCCCATTTCGCGGCCATTCCCAACTGCTCGCTCAAAAACCGCAGCCCGATATATGTCTCGCTCTCCACCATACCTGCCGGAACTTGAAGGGCTTGTCCGTTTACGATCATCGGTATCGTCTTCAACTGAATAGCAGGCTGAGCACTTTTACTCGCAGCATAACCTTTGCCGATCGCAGCAGGCATGACTGCAGTCCCCGCCAACATGGCTAGTGCTATTGGAACAGCCATCCACCGTTGCTGCGGCTTGTGTTGACGATGTTTCGGATTCTGTTTTAAACGCATCTATCTCTCTCCTTTCTCTAATTTCCTTCTTTTACTATATACCACCCTTTTCGCAAAAAAGATACCGATTAATGTAACGGCTGCCATCATTGCTGCGATTCTAATCTAAAAAGCGCCTCCCGGCGGAGGCGCCCCAATCAAACACTATTCTTCTCTGCCTTCCATGCGCAAAAAGAACTTGAGCGTATTTTTTCTAATCTCGAGATGAGCATTCACTTTTTGCTCCGAATGAGCCAATAAATCCGATAACTGCAGCTCCAGCAACGGCAGCATGAGATTTTTTCCGATTTTTTGAATCATATCGTTCATGCTGTCCTGCGTCGGCGCTAATTCATAGTCGTGATATTTTACCAGCAGGCTAACCTCCCGGCGCACCCTCTCCTCAAAACTGAGCCGCTGTAAAATTAAATCGCCCAGCACAACGCTTACTTCCTCATGCCCCTTGAAACTATCGAGACCATGTTTTGTCACTTTGGTGTAAGGTTTGCCGATATCGTGAAACAAAGCGGCCAGCTTTAATACAATATCATTTCTTACACCGTCAACGACCTCGTACGTATGGGACAGCACAGGCAGACGATGCGCCGGCATGCGCTGCTCGCAATTTTTACAGACGATAAGCTCCGGCACGATAGCAAGCAGCTCGTCCTCCAAGGACCCGATTTTCTCATCGCCCAACAATATGCTTTCCAGCAGTCTCTTTTCCATCCTGAATAACTCCTTTCCCATTAATTCCGGGTAAACCGAACAATCTCCTGTTTGTTTTCATTTACGATCAATTGAAAAATATCCGGACGGCTATAATGCCCGACCACATCAAAATCGAACCTGCTTTGCACAATCTTTGCGGGATCCAATGTCGCAAGCAGTATGCCTTCCTCATTATATAGCGGTTCAACGACATAATCGCCCAGCGGCCCTACGACTGCACTGCCCCCTCTGCTGAGAATGTCGGGGTCGTCATTTATGTCCGCATAATAGGCCAGATCTGCAGGATAGGAGGATTTGGCGGCAAATTGATTGCATGAAATGACATAACAGCGGCCTTCGCAGGCAATATGCCGGATCGTAGACTGCCACGAATCGCGGGCATCGGCCGTAGGAGCCAAATAAATGTCAATCCCTTGCGCATACATCGCCGTGCGGGCGAGCGGCATATAGTTTTCCCAGCATATTAAACCGCCGATCCGGCCAAACGGAGTGTCGATTACGGTGAGCGTGCTGCCGTCCCCCTGCCCCCACAATAAACGCTCGGAGCCTGTCGGAACAAGCTTGCGGTGCTTGCCCAGCAATTCGCCTTCTGGCCCGATATATACCATCGAATTAAATAAAGTACCTGAACTGAATTGCTGATCGCGCTCCACAACCCCAATTACTAGGTATACCTCCAGCTCTTTGGCCAACTCGCCTAACAGCTGCGTTTCTGCCCCCGGGATCTCAATCGCATTTTCCCAGTAGCGCTGCCAATCCTTCCTTCCGTTCTCGGTACGGCTTCCGACACGCGCGCCGAAACTTAGCCCCCGCGGATATCCAGGCAAAACACTTCAGGGAAGACAACTAATTTGGCTCCCTGTTCAGCCGCCTCCTTCGCCATACTTGCAATCTTGTCCATTGCAGATTGCCGATCAAACAAAGTTGGCGCAGCTTGAACGACCGCCACTGTCACTTGTTGAGCTTTCACTCTACCATCCCCCGCTATAGATTCGGTACATTTCTGTAATAACGCGCTATTTCGATCACCATAGCGCCCATCCGCTCATTGCCGGGCGCCAATACCCGCCGCACTCCCTCCTCCTGCAGAGCCTCGGCGGTCACTCTGCCCACCGCAACCGCGAGCACCCGCTCGCGGAACCGCTCTGCGATTGCCGGATAATGCCCATGGGCGTTGGCATACCGAAAAAAATACCGGACCTGCACAGCCGTTGTAAAACAGACCGCATCGACAGAAGCTTCTATGATTTCCCGGCATAACGCCTGCGATACATCCGGGTCAGGAGGCACATGCTTGTACGGTAAAATCGTCCGGACGGCAGCGCCCTTTTCTTCTAAAAAAGCCGCAAATGCCGGCATCGTCTCTCCATGAAGCTGGACCGTCACCCCCAGCCCTGAAAAATCGTAAGCAGCAAGCGAGCGAATCAGTCCTTCAACCGTCCCGTCGTCGTCCATTGCGAGCGGCTGAATACCCAGATGCTTTAACAATGCAAAGGTTTTATACCCTCTCGCTCCGACCTTGGAGCGCTTGATCAAGTCCAGCAGCCGCTCCCGTAGGCCCAGACGTTCTGCTTGCTGCAGCATGGCATCGAGGCCAGTACCCGTTGTAAAAATCGCCCAATCCGTCCCGCTTTCGATCAGCTGCAGCAGCGCATGCTCCAACCCGCTTTCTTGCAATAACGCAATTCCTTGCTGTGAACGGACAATGGGCACCCCGCCCTGCCGCTCAATAATTTCGCTCAGTTCCTGCAGCTTGCGCGACCCGGCCAGCGCAATCCGTTTATCTTCAAGCCCCTTAGCTTTAGGCATCAGCTTGCCCTCCGCAATGCCGCTCCATTCCGGCGCGGCGCCAGTATACACCGAATTCCTCTCCAACTTCGCGTTCTCGGGTAAAAGATTCCAGCAGCGCTTCTTTCGATTTTTGACACGTTCTCTTCACGATTAGACGACACCGCATTCACTCCTGATCATTCCGACTTGTTTACTATGATAAAAGAATGCCGAACAAAACAAACCATCCAATCGAAAATGAATTATGGCCATCCAATAATCGAGAGATGGGAAGCCAGCAGTCAGGCAGTCTAAAAAAAAGAGCCGTCTCCCAGCAGCTGCAGCCGCCGCTGTGAGACAACTCCTTTTTTTCTAGTTTCCTTTGGCCCGCCTAGACTCGCGCACGCGTTTTGTCGCCTCCAGATCGAGCGTCCGGCCGCTGTCCTCCACGACTACGCCATAATCGCGCAGCGCCCCGGCCGCGCTCACATAGCCATTGCGCACATCCGACAGAACCGCTTCCGGGTCGCGGTCGAGGGGGTCTCCCCAGCCGCCGCCGCCGGCGCGGTAAAACTGAATCATGCAGCCATTTTTCATCGGTATGCCAAAATCCGTCTCCGGTACATCGATCTCATCCCGATCGCCGCAGTTGACAATTACTCTGTTTCCCGGCCCTGGCGGTGCTCCGCAGTAGCCTTGCGACGTGTTGCGCACCCCGGCCATCATGACGCTTGTCTTGCATTCATCCAAATACTGGATTTGCACATCCAGCCCCGGCGTCCCGCGGTAGCGTCCCGCTCCTGTATAGTCGGCGATATACTCGTGCTTCAGCACGCGGCTCGGATACTGCACCTCATTCATCTCGATCGATGGCAAAATAACCCCTGTCATAACCGGCGGATACAGCCCCCAGCCGTCGGTTTCGTAAGCGGCGCCGGCGCCGCCGGTATAGCCGTAGAAATTCAAATTTACCCAAGGCCGGCCATCGGCGTACTTGCCATGCGTATAGGCAAGCGGCAGCTTATGGACGTTGCAGCCGACCCGCTTCGGCGCGCATTGCGACAGCGCCAGCAGCACAGCCTCGGCAATTTCGCCTCCGACGCAGGCTGTAGCATGACCGCACGGCGCCGGCATTCGCGGATTGACAACGGTTCCCAGTGGCGCTGTAACCTTAACCGGATTCATGTAGCCTTCATTGATCGGAATATCTTCCTCACAGCAGGTGGAGACAGCGACGAACGAGAAGGAGGTTGTATTGGAAAGCGGGCTGTTGATGAAACCTGCCGTTTGCGGCGAAGAGCCGGTAAAATCAATATGAAGGTCGCTGCCCGCTACAGTAACCGAGGCCTTTACTCTAATATTCCGGTTCCCCTGATAGTCATGATCCGCATACGTTTCAGCCGTATACGTGCCGTCTGGCCAGGAGGCAATCTCCTCGCGCACTCTGCGCTCCGTATATTCGATTCTCTGCTGAATGGCACGGGTGACGCCGTCTGCGCCATAACGCTCCAGCATCCGCTCAATCCGCTCCGCGGCGACCTTGCAGGCGCCGATCATCGCGTCAAGATCGCCCTCCAGCCAGTGCGCCAGCCGATTGTTGGCCACAATCATATCGAACACGTCGCGGCGCTTCTCGCCCCGTTCATAAATTTTGATTGGCGGAAGCCGCAATCCGTCCTGCCAGATGTCCCGCGATTTCGGGTTGTAGCCGCCGGCGACCGGACCGCCATTGTCGCCCATATGGCTGCGTACAGCCGGCAGCAGCACCGGCTTGCGCTCATGGAATACAGGCATGACGATCGTCCAGTCAAGACTGTGCGAGCCGCCGTGATACGGGTCATTCACAAGCAAAATATCGCCGGGATGAAGATTGTAGCGGAACTCCTGCAGCAAATGATCGACCGCGCCAACGATCGCATACAGGTGCAGCGTGCAGCCGGGTGCCTGCGCGACAAGGCGTGACTTCTGGCCGGCAAAATCGAAGATTCCCGTCGTAAAATCATGCGCTTCATTAAAAATCGGCGACCGCGCCGTCCGTGTCACTGTTGCGCTCATCTCCCGGGCGATCGCATCGAGCGATCCGCCAATTACCTGAGATAAAATCGTATCAGCATGTGCCATGCGATTCACCTTCCTTTCCCGGATAGCGGAATGTCAGCCGTTCCTCTGTCTTCAATTCGACCCCATTGGCGGATTGCACATAAACTTTACTGCCCGTCTCAATGGAACCGGCTGATCCACCCGTCTCCTTGGGCACAATAACGTTCATATGCAGCAGCCCTTTACGGTTAATCATTTCCACTGTCATCCCTGATCCCGCTTCCCCTTCACGCTTCAGCAGCTGGAAACCGTAGTGCATTTCCAATTCCTCGGCGGAAACGAGCAAACTTTCGCCATTCAAACCCGGCGGCCCCCAGCCTCCCGCTGCCGCGGCGAAGCCCGGTGTCAAAAATAGCGGTTCAATCTCCGCCTTCGTTCCGACCGGCTCATAAAGAATCGCTTGCGGGCCAGGACCGTGAATTTGGTAAGCAAACTCAGCTTCGCCCGCACACTCGCCTTTCAATGCATCCGCTACCGCCTTGGCAATGTAATGTCCGGTCACTGCCCGCGATAAGGCTGTTGCAGCCGGAAATGTCGGATTGACGAGGCTGCCCTTCTCCGCACACAGCCGAAAGGCCCGCAGTGTCCCCTCATTAATGGACAGCTCTTCGTAGACCGGTGCCAGCACAGGCCAGGCAGCATAAGCGGCGGCAGCAGCCGTCGTCACATTATACGGACCTTCAACCTGAGCTCCCGTGCCCGCAAAATCAAACGTAATGCCGCCATCCGCTGGATCGCGGCGGAGGGTGACAGCAATTTCCACCTGGCCGGATGAGCCGGCTACGAACTCCGCCCTGCCAGTATTGGATACAGCCGGGAATCGTTCGAATTGCCGGGCAACCCGATTGGCATTATAATCGAACATTTCATGCAAGTGCTGCTTCAAACGCTCCGGGCCATGCTGCTCGATCAGCTCGCCTAAACGATTCTGGGCAGCAAGGCAGCAGGCCTGCATCGCGCGCAAGTCCGCGGCAAACAAAGTCGGCACACGGCTATTGGCCAGCAGGAAACGCAGCACATCGCGCTGCAACACGCCGCCTTTGTAAAGCTTGACTGGACTCAGCCGCATGCTCTCCTGCCACAACTCAAACGCCTCCGCATGATAGCCTCCGGGATATTCGCCCGCCAGATCCGTCATTTGCGCACGGATAACCGGATACAGCACAATCTCGCCGTCGTGAAAATATGGCGCAGCCATCGTAAGCGTCTGGCCTTGCGTTCCGCCGCGGTAAGGATCTGCCGTCAGCAGCACATCCCCTTCAGAAATATCGTAGGAGAAATATTCGAACAAGCTGCGCGTGCTTTCTCTAAGAGCAAATAAGTGGTCCGGATCGTACTGCACTTGCGCAGCCAGCTCCTGCTCTCCGGTCATAACGCCAACAGCGAACGATCGGTCGCGGGCAAGCAGGGCGGAACGCGAATTGCGGTACAAATTGTTGCCGGTTTCCCGGCATACCGCCTGCAGCTTCCCATAAAAAATTTGCGCCTCGATCATGCCCGCCACCCCTTCCCGGCGTCATGCTTCACCTCGATGACACAATTGCGGTAAGCGTCGATCAGCGCCTCATGCCCCGGGTAAACGACGATTGTCGTACCCCATTGCTCAATGACAGCAGGGCCGACAACTAGATTGCCGGGCTTAAGGACGCCTCCATCATACACCGGCGTATTTACAGGCTTGCCGTCAAAAATGACCGGGCGCGTGCTGCGCAGAGCCGCAGCCGGATCTTCGCGGTCGAACGGCTCCTCTTCGATCTGCATCCGATCGCGCACCCCGACCAAATCAAGCCGCAAATTGAGGATTTCCACTGGCTGCGAGCTGTCCTTATGAGCGTAAAGCCGCTCGTGCAAAGTATGGAAATCGGCAAGCGTCGCTTCCAGATTAAGCGCGGTTACTTTGCGCGTCCGCGAGCGGACCGGCACCGTCACCTCATGCACTTCCCCTGCGTAGCGCATATCGAGGTAGCGCCGCGTCTCATAATGGCGGGCAATGGATTGTCCGCCCAGCTTGGCGCGCGCCGTCTCCTCCATCGCTTCAAAATCGGCGTTCATCCCGTCCAGATCAACCTGATCCACCGTTTCGAAGCGGGTATGCAGCTCCGTTACCTTCAGATTGGCCGCTACATCGCCAAGCGCGCAAAATACTGGCGCAAGCGCCGGCACAATTACCGTATTAATGCCAAGATCCTCGGCTTGCTTTCCGGCATGAACCGCTCCCGCGCCGCCGACTGCCATCAGGGCGAATTGGCGGGGGTCGAAGCCGCGCTGCGTCGTAACGAAATGAATCGCGTTCGACATATTACTATTGACGATTTGGGAAATGGCGCTAGCCGCTTCGATGACGCTAATGCCTAACGGCTCGGCGATGTGACGGGCAATCGCCTGCTCCGCGAGCTGGCGGTCCAGCTTCATCTCGCCGCCGAGAAAATGATCCGGATTCAAATAGCCGAGCACAAGATTGACGTCCGTTACCGTCGGCTCCGTGCCGCCTCTTCCATAGCAAGCCGGTCCCGGCGTCGCCCCTGCGCTGCGCGGTCCGACCTGCAGCGCGCCGCCGCTGTCAATCCAGGCAATGCTTCCGCCGCCGGCCCCTACTGTATGAATGTCCAGCATCGGCAGAGCAACGCGGTAACGGCTGATCCAGTTTTCTGTCGTCACAGTAGGATGCAAATTTTCGATAACGGCCACATCATAGCTTGTACCGCCCATATCGACCGTGATCAGATTCGGATAGCCGGCCTTCTCCCCTATAAACGATGCCGCGGTCACGCCCCCTGCCGGACCGGACAGCAGGCAGCCTGAGGCGAAGCGCCCGCTCTGGATTACACTTTGCACGCCGCCGTTGGACTGCATGACAAAGAGCTCGCCATTAAAGCCTTGCACCCGCAGCCGTCCCTCGAGCTTGCTCAAATACAGCTCCATCGCCGGACGGGTGTAGGCGTTGACAATCGTCGTGCTCACCCGCTCGAACTCGCGGATTTGCGGCAGCACCTCACAAGAAAGAGACACGGCAAGCTCAGGGAATTCCTCATGGATCAGCTCACGGACACGCAGCTCGTGCGCAGGATTAATAAAGCTGAACAAAAAGCATACCGCGAGCGATTCCACACCTTCAGCTACAAGCTGACGGACTGACTTGCGGACAGCCTCTTCGTCGATCGCTACAAGTACAGCGCCGGATGCATCCAGCCGCTCCGGAATACCATGGCGCAAATATCGCGGCACAATCGGATGCGGAGCCGGCAATCTTGGCGAAAATACACTTTCCTTGTAAGCCCGGCGGAATTCAATCTCGTCCCGGAAGCCTTGCGTCGTCAACAATCCTACCTTCGCCCCTCTATACTCGAGCAGCGTATTCGTCGCGACCGTCGTCCCATGTACAATGAGCGGGCACTGCGCGAGAAAAGACGATGGAGCAATGCCGATCCGCTCCGCCACCTTCTCAATCCCCTTCATCATTCCTTCCGACTGCTCGGGGGTCGAAGGTGTTTTAACTGAATACAAGGCTCCGCTTTCGTTCATTGCCACCAGATCGGTGAATGTTCCGCCTACATCGACACCCAGCACCCATCGTACTTGCTCGCGCTTATTTTCCATTTTATTTACCTCCTGTTAATCTTCGATCGCCAAAGTTAAAAGCCGGACTGTTTCTCGGTCGATTGGCCGAGCTCATAGGGGGCGCGAATTGCTTTCAATAGATAGGCCACAATAATATAGCCGATAAATGCAATTAAAGTAGAATTGATTGGTGCGATGCCGAAACTTAGTCTTGAACCGATGAAACCTGCAGCAACCGTAACCACTATAGCGGCAATATTCCAGTTGGAATAAGACGTACCTGCTCCGAATTGATAACCGCCTTGACGCTTGCCTTTTACAAACCAGTGATCGGCGATCATAACCCCGGCAATCGGCGGAACGTAGTTGCCAAGCACAGTCAGAAACGGCACAAAGCTGTTTTCCAATCCGCTCAAAGCAATAATCAATCCGAGAATGCCCATTGTTACAACAAGAACATTTTTCGGTATTTTTACAGCATTGCGCAGCCCGAGGGCTCCGGAATACAGATTGTTGTCATTCGTTGTCCACTGTGCAAACACTAGAATGAGGAAAGCGAAAAACCCGAGGCCAATCTTCGCCATTGCCGCCGGAATGTTCGGAGTTGACCCGAACTGCGGGACATTGGCCGCAATTGTCATTGCCGCGCCGGAGACGATGCAGAACAGGCCGCCCAGAAAATAGCCCGATGACGCCCCTAATCCTCCGCGGAGCGGAGTTTTGCCGAATCGCGTAATATCCGGAAACACCACCGCGCCAAGCGCCGCATTGCCGACGACGACCGTAATACCTGCAAACAGCGTCATCGGATCGCCGGCCGGCTGGGCCTCCATCAGGGCGCTCCAGCTTCCGGAATGATTGACGGCGGCAATAATGCCCCAGATGCTCAAAATTCCAACAAGCGGAACGGCTACAAAACTAATTGCCGCAAGCCCCCGATAACCGATAAAAGCGGTGAGCATCATCAAAATGCCGCCCCAAACCATTGCAACCTTCGGTTCGGCGAACCATTGACCCGGGAACATCTCCGACAATGTTATGCCGAAGAAGGCGACCTGCCACGCGAACCAGCCGACGCCAAGAACGACAGCCAGCACAAGCCCGAACAAGCCCGCTCCATGGCGGCCAAAAGCCTGTCGGGCGATCACTGTAGTCGAAAGACCATATTTCGCGCCCACATAGCCTTGAAAAAATCCGTACACTGCCAAGATCAACATACCGACAACTCCGGCGACAATAACTTCGCTGAACGGCAAACCTGCCGCTAGCGCGCCGCCCGTAAATAACGTTGACAACGAAATGACCCATGCACAGCTTGTAATGCTAATATTCAGTGTACTTCGACGCTTAGCCTGCGGAACGGGCTGTAAAGCAAAATCATCCGATTGCGCTTCAAATTTGTTCGCTGACATTTTTTTCTCCCCTTATTTTAGGCTGCTTGCACCAATTTCAATTGCCGCGCCAAGCTGCAGCGTGTTGCCAATCGTACACATCTGCTCGGCTTTTTGAATAAGTACGTTCCGATAGGACGAATCAATCGTCTTCGGAAATTGGACATAGACCACAAAGCGTTCCACCCGCGACGGGCGATCAGCGGCCTTCTCGGCAGCAACACTAACCGAAAGCTGTCCCGGATCGACCTTGTCCATCTCCATAATTTTTACCAGAGACATCGAGACGCAGAGCGCGAGCGAGCCTGACAGCAGCTCGATCGGAGTCAAGCCCTCTGCATCGGAGGCAGCTTTGCCGTGCAGCATAAAGCCGCTCTTGTTCCTGATGTTATAATCCATTCCCGACTGCCAATCTACCTTGATCATGTTCTGCTCCCTCTTTCTAAGTTGTTCTTATGATCCCAGCAAACCGAAAAATTCAAATCGGGCCAGCTCCGCGGCTACAACGTCGGCGGGCAGTGCCGGCTTATGGCTCATATCATGCCCTGCCCCGAACAGCCATCGGGAAATCGTCCCTTCGACAAGACTGGTCAAAATGGAGGATCGCAGCGCGAAATCGATATGATCCGGAAGCATCTTCAATTCCACAGCTCGTTCGATATTGCGACGAAATGCTTGCTCAATTGCAATGCGCGTCTCCGATATCGCACTGCGGATCGCCTCGTCTCCGCCGCTGCCTTCAATAAACATCAGCGCCATCAAGTGGCGGTTGGACTCGGCGAATTCAAGCAAGTCTTTCATTAGCTTGGTGGAGGACTTTACCATATCATCCACTGTCCCGCTTTGCTTCCGGTAACCTTGACCAATCACCTGCAGCAGTCGGGCATGGCCGTCGGCGACAAGCTGTATGACAATTTCTTGCTTGCTCTTGAAATACCAGTAGAAAGTGCCTTGGGCCACACCGGCGGCTGCCACGATATCCGAAATTTTGGTGTTTGGATACCCTTTCTGCGCAAATAACTGCACGGCAATATCCATTAGTTGCTTTCGTCTGCCTGCATCCTGCTCTTTTGAAGATTTTAAAGTCACATGCTCGCTCCCGTCTTAACTGATTGACTAGTCAGTCAGTTTTGGTGAAAAAAGAAGAATTTGCCGGCATCACAATGGCTGCAAATTACAACTTTTGAAATTATTAAATCCCATTGACTTAGTTGGTTATTTATCTGTAAAATACCATGATTTTCGCATACTGTCAATTCTAAAGTGCATTTAGGTAGACGTTCACACTTTTATTCGGACACTGCAACTGGCTGATCGCGATTAACTGTGTTTACAAACTCATCCAACGCACTGCGCAGCCTTTCCTGCAGCCCGGCGTCAATGGCAGCTGTCCCATCCCATTCCGCACAATTTGCGAATCAACTGCATATACGCCTTGCGCGAGCAAGCGAATGCCCAGCGCCGACAATACCGGTTTCAAAGCATAGTCTATTGCAAGCAAATGGGCAGTCGTTCCACCAATAAAAAGCGGAAATGCCGCTAGATGCTCCAGTCCTTTTTGCGGAAGCAAATCCAGAAATGTTTTTAAAACTCCTGTATATGACGCTTTATATACCGGGCTGGCAACAACGAGGGCATCGGCTTCAACGGCCTTTTGCACAGCTTCTTGTATGGAGGGACTGGAGAAGTTCGCATGTATAAGATCTTCGGCAGGCAAATCGCTGATGTAAATAACCTCCGTGTCCGTTCCTCTCTTTTTCAACACCTCGCGGCTGAATTCAACCAGATGCAAGAGCCTTGATTGTCTGGATGGGCTTCCGAATAGAAACGCAACTTTCGCCATACTGCTTTCCCCTCCCAAGTGTAGTAATGGAAACAAAAAAAAGGAGACCTTGAAAACAATCGACCTGATAAGGCCGAAAGCTTCGCGGGTCTCCGGTTGACCGGTTGACGGCTACAGCTCTACTTTAGCTTTTATTTCATAGTATGTCAATCGGAATTTAGTTATTTCGATTGGGGAATGGTTATGCTAAAGACATATCGTCCTTGTTGATGGGTGCATTGAAGCGTTCCCCCATGCAATAATCGGGACGCTTGAAAGCTCCCGAATTTTCATGCAAGCATGGATGCCGTCTAGATTCGGCATCATAATATCCAGGATAATCAGATGAATGTTTTCCTGCTGCAAAGAGCTGAAGCGCCTCCATGCCATCACTGGCTTCCATCACCTGAAATCCTTCATTACGCAAGTAGACGTGTACAATGTCCCGAATTTCCGTATCATCATCGACGATAAGAATTGTCTTATCCATCCATTGTCTCCTCGTATGTTTTTTTTGTTAAAACGGATAATCAGCATAATACAGTATAAAACAAATACAAGCCAGACAAGCTTGGACAGTTCCAAGAGAGCAAAACTCCAAACCCCCATCGCTACACATTCCCCTTTCTTTTGTAAAATATAGATAAAGGCAGGCGACATACTGAGGGGAACAGTTTTTTCAATGACCGAAAATGCATAACAAGCATAGCGAAGAAACATGAGGAAAATCTGAGGGAATTTCTGAATTTATTCTGAATTTGTTTAGACAAGCGTCCCTTGCGCCCATGTGACGATTTCCGCAGTATTTTTACAATAGCATATCCGCTAGAAAACGTCCGGTATGGGAGGTTTCGACGGCTGCAACTGCTTCAGGTGTGCCTGCGGCAACCACTTTTCCGCCTGCGATCCCTCCTTCGGGACCGATATCGATAACCCAGTCGCACTCGCGGATAATATCGAGATTATGCTCCACAACAATAACTGTATTGCCAGCGTCAACCAGCCTGTTCAGCAGCACCAGCAGTTGTTTCGTATCGCGCGGATGCAGCCCGGTTGACGGCTCGTCCAGCAAATAGAGCGTATGCCGTTTCGTCTTCCCATTCAACTCTTTGGCAAGCCGGAGCCGCTGACCTTCTCCGCCCGACAGCGTACGGACCGATTGGCCCCACTGAAGATATCCGAGTCCTACGTCAACCAGCAAGGCGATCTGTCCGTCCATTCGGGTTTGGCCTTGAAGCAGCGGCAAACTCTCCTCAATGGTCAAGTTGAGCAGGTCGGAAATCGAGAGCCCGTTGTAAGTGACGCGCAGCACCTCTTCCTTGAAACGTTTTCCTCTGCAGACCGGGCAACGCACCTCCAATCCCGGCAGGAAGAACATATCCATCGGCACAACACCTAGCCCTTGGCAATGTTCGCATCTCCCGCCTGGTGTGTTGAATGAAAAATGCTTCGGAGTCAGCCCCGCGCGCTTCGCCTCCGGCAAACCAGCATACAAATTCCGCATGGCTGTGAAGACGTCGGAATAGGTCGCAACGTTGGACCGGCTCATCCGCCCAATCGGCGATTGGTCTGCCGTCACAATATTGTCGATGGCGTCGAAGCCGGTAATGCTCCTGCATCCATTGCGCTTCTGCTCATCGCGTCCGCCGGCCGCCACGAGATCAAACAACAACGTGGACTTGCCGGAGCCGGAAACGCCGGTGACGGCGATAAGACAGCCAAGCGGAAAGGAGGCATCGATATGCTTCAGATTCCTTGCATACGCATCGCTGACGTTAAGAAATTTGCCGTTACCCAGCCGTCTTGCCCCCCGTTCGGCAGAGACTCCCGCTTCCCGCAGAAAAGCACCCGTGACCGATTTCGGATTGTCCATCAACTCTTGAAGCGTTCCGGCGCCTACGACGTTTCCGCCAAAGCTGCCCGCACCTGGCCCCATATCGATCACATGATCCGCCGCCCGCATCATCTCGACGTCATGCTCGATCACCAGAACGGTATTTCCCAAATCCCGCAATTGTTTCAACACACGAATTAGTCCCTCCGTATCGCGCGGGTGCAAGCCCGCCGTCGGTTCGTCCAGAATATACAGCACGCCGGTAAGACCTGAGCCGAGAATTGAAGCGAGCCGCAGCCGCTGTGCTTCGCCGCCGGACAGCGATACCGACTGGCGGCTTAACGACAGGTAGCCGAGTCCGACATCGACGATCCGTTTCGTACGAACCGTCAAATCGTGCAGTAGCGTCTCTATCTGTTCCTTCTCCTCTATGCGCAGCTCCCCCATCAATTGCTCCAGCCAAGGTAGCGCCTCCTGCAGCGCCCATCCGGAAATGTCAGCGATCGAAGCGCCGTCAACCGTCACCTGGCGAATTTCCTCCTTTAGCCGGGCGCCGTTGCATGACGCACATGTCTCTTCGCGGAATAACGCCGACTCGCCCGATTCACTGCCCTTCTCCTTATACCTCCTCCAGATACCGGTCACAACCCCTTCGAACTTGCCTGCACTTACCGATTTAGGCGGCTTTACGCCAGGGAAATGGGCGGTGAACGCCTCGCTCTCGACCCCGTAATACAGCAGGTCGCGCTGCACGGCGTCAAAATGCTTGAGCGGCAAATCGGCATCGAAGACGAAACCGTAATGTTTCGCCGCCGCTTTTAAGGTTGACGCGCTGTATTTACTGATCACGTCGTACCAGATTGCAACGCAGCCGCCGAGCAAACTCTTTTCTTCGTCGAAAACGGCATCTAGGTTCAACATGACGGTATGGCCGAGCCCGCCGCAGGTTTCACAAGCGCCTTCCGGGGTGTTGTAGGAGAAGTGCCTGCGAGTCAAGCGCATCATCTCCTTCCCGCAATGAGGGCATTGGACGGCTTCGTGGCATCCCTCCTCCTCCCGGGTACCTGCGCCGGCCGGACCGTTGCCCGGTCCGGGCACGAAGCGGCCTCCGCAGTGGGAACAGGCCCTTTCCCCCAGCTTCTCGTAGACGACGCGAAGGTACGTATGGATATCCGTGATTGTTCCGACCGTGGACCGCGGATTTCGGTTCGTTACATGCTGCCCCACGCTGATCGAAGGAGATAAGCCGACGATTGCATCGACCTGCGGTTTGGCGATAGCGTCCGAGGTCATCCCCATCGATTCCATGTACTGCCGCTGGCATTCCCGCTGCAGCGTGTCCATGGCCAGCGTCGATTTGCCCGACCCGGAAGGTCCAGTCAAGACGACCAGCTTGTGCTTAGGAATGTGAAGCGTCACATTTTTCAAATTGTTTTCCCGGGCGCCCCGGATTTCAATGACGTTGTTCATGCCGATCTCCTCCTGAATCCATTTCTTTATTTTACACCAACTATTCTATAACACTAATGCAAGTGAGAAGGTATAATGGAAACATCCTTGAAAATGTAGAATGAAATGCATAAAAAAGTTTAGCGAGGGACTTTAAAGTTTTTTTATAAAGTTTAATGTATTGAAGCCCCATTTTTAGCAAGGAGGAACGTAAGTTGCGCTACTACAAACCGATCGAAATTGCCAGAGAGCTTCACATTAGCACGAGCGCTTTGCGGCATTATGAGTCTTGGGGAGTCATTCCGGCCCCCGCCCGCGCTGCGAATGGTTATCGCCTTTATACCCAAGTGCATCTCGCCTTTTTTCGCTGCCTGCGCGCCATGTTTTCCGGATTCGGCTATACGGTCGCCGGTAAAGTGCTTCGTCACATTCAAAATGCCGATTTGGACGCTGCCTTCTGGCTCGTCAACCATGAGCAGGCCGTTCTGCATCATGAAAAGACCGTTGCTGACCAGACGCTTTCATTGCTGCAAAACCCGGAGCTGCCGTTTACACCAAATAAAAAGCTGAAAAACCGCATGACTATTGGCGAAGCTGCTGCGTTAACAGATGTGCAAGCTTCAGCCATCCGACATTGGGAGAAAGAAGGACTGATCCGACCGGAGCGGGATCCCGAGAACGGTTACCGGATATTTACACCAGTGCATATACGGCAAATTCTGCTCATCCGTACATTGAGGAGGACTGTCTATTTTCTGGAGAATATGAAGGAAATTGTTCAAGCTGTGGAACAGCATAGCATGGAAAAAGCGAAAAAAGTGACCGTAGAGGCACTGTCAAGCATCCATGAACGCAATCGCAAACAATTTTACGGTGTTCATCAATTGGTGGAGTTATGTAAAGAGGTGGGGCTGATAGAATCATAGGGCGAATACTCCCATTCCCCTTTCATTTTGCTTTAAAGTTCCATATACTTAACGAGAAAATTTGAAAAGCGAGAGTGAAAATATGAAGATTAGAACAGCAAATGAAGCAGATTTTCCTGTTTTAAGAATGATTTACCTTGAATCCCGCCGTAAAAGCTTTCATTGGGCAGATATAGAAGAAATGACTTTGCAAGATTTTGATCGGCATACTGAAGGAGAACATATCATTTTAGCTGAGGCGGACAGTCATATTCTCGGCTTTGCTTCACTGTACTTGCCAGATAGCTTTATTCACAATTTATTTGTTCACCCCGATTTCTTTGGTCGGGGCGCTGGTGGCCTTTTGCTTAATGCCTCCATCGAAATTATGAATAAGCCGTTAAGATTAAAGTGTGTATCTGCAAATCAAAGAGCGATGAAGTTTTATGAGAATAAAGGTTGGAGGAGAGTTGTTGAAGAGGGTAACCCGGGACAGAAATATTGGGTAATGGAATATAAATAACATCGAAATAACCACGCAAGGCAATTGGCTCCTGAACCAGGCTCCTGTCAAGCTGCCGCGCTCGCTGTGCGTATGGCTTTTGACGAAACTGCCCCCCTCGTGCCGGGTGTCACGACCGAAAATCGCGCCCAAAATTTTCTCGACAGCGAGGCCACTTCATCCCTTGGGAAATACCGGACATGTGGGTTGAGGACTTGCGCCGAACCTTCCGGGGACGCCGATGAGACTGGCGGCAAGTTAAAAAAAAGCGAACGGTCAAATGAAGGCCACTGAAGAATGAACAATGAAGTTGAAATATCGTTCAAAAAAAGATAAGCGGCCAGACGTTGTGAAATTCCGACTTTTTGTATAGGATTATATCAAAGACATTCATCCCAATCAGAAAAGGGGTTATCATCCTTTATGGCGAAACGGAGATCGATTGATCAATATATACGAAACGGCAAAGAGGAGAAGCTCGCTGCCAGGGCCGAACAACTGGCCGGTATTTTTGCCGGCAGAGCGGCGCGATACGATGCGGAAGGCTCCTTCCCGTTTGAAAATTTCGCCGATTTGCGCGAAGCAGGCTTTTATAAACTGACCGTTCCGAAACGGTACGGCGGCGACGAAATCTCGTTGTACGAGCTCGTGATCGTACAGGAACGGCTTGCTGCCGGCGACGGTTCGACGACGCTCGGCTTTGGCTGGCATCTGGGCCAGACGCTGCATTACCGCTCGACCGGATCGTGGCCCGAGCCCTTGTTCCGGCGGTTTTGCCAAGACGTTGTGGAACGCGGTGCCATGATCAACTCGTTCGCCTCCGAGCGGGCGACAGGTAGTCCAAGCCGCGGCGGCAAGCCGGAAACGACCGCCATCAAAACGGACGCCGGCTGGCTGATTAGCGGGCGCAAAATTTTCAGTACGCTAAGTCCAATTTTAACGCAATTTATCGTTTCGGCTTGGGTGCAGGACGAACAGCGGCTCGGGCATTTTCTCGTCGGCAAATCGGACCGCGTACGGATCGAGGAAACGTGGAACACGCTTGGCATGCGTGCGACGGGCAGCCATGATTTGATCTTGGACCAAGCCTTCGTCCCGGAGGATTCACGGATCGATCAGCTTGACGCTCTAGGCCATCCGCTTCCGCATGCCGACGACGCCAGCGGATGGCTGCTGCACATTCCGGCCTGCTATATCGGCATCGCCCACGCTGCCCGCGACTTCGCCGTCGAATTTGCGCGGACGTACCGTCCGAACAGCTTGCCCGGCCCAATCGCCGAGTTGCCGCACATTCAGCTGCAAATCGGGCAAATGGAAGCGGAGCTAAGGACGGCAAGGAACATGCTATATACGGCAGCCGATCGCTGGGACAAGGAAACGGGCAATTGGGCCGATCTGAAACCGGAGCTTGGCTTGGCCAAATATGTGGCGACCAACAACGCGATTCAAATCGTCGACAAGGCGATGCGAATCGTCGGCGGAACGAGCTTGTCGCGGACGCTGCCGCTCGAACGGATGTACCGCGACGTCCGGGCCGGGCTGCACAATCCGCCGATGGACGACACCGTTCTGCGCAGTCTGGCGCAAGAGGCGCTGCAGGAGCCGCATAGCAAGAGCGAGAGTTAATGCGATGGAAAAACGGAAATGGCTTGGCAGCAGTTTTGGCTTAGAAAAATAACTTCCGGTTCGCATTCCGGCCGGAATACACTTACTCGAAGAAATATAGATAAATATCCTCCAGATTTTGTCGAACCGGCTCTGCAGGGTATCCCTCCGGAGGTTCGTCCCCTACAACCCTGACTGTAACTCCTGAAGCGTCACCGGAGATATTGCTTACCTTATATTTCTTTTGCAAGGTTGCCAAGTCTTCCGCATTCGCGCGCACTTCGAATACCTTGCCTTTCATTTCGTCCAGCACCTGAGCCGGCTTCCCTTGCAGGACCAGTTTGCCTTTCTTCAGCAGCAAAACTTCCTTCGCCACATATTCAATATCGGTGACCACGTGTGTCGCCAGAAGGACGATTTTGTTCTGAGCGATTTCCGAGATAAAATTGCGGATGCGAATCCGTTCCTTCGGGTCCAATCCCGCCGTCGGTTCGTCCAGGATGAGAATGTCGGGGTCGTTCAGCAAAGCTTGGGCAATCAGGATGCGCTGCTTCATGCCTCCGGAATAGGAACCCAGCTTTTTGTTTCCGCTATCAGTCAGATTCACAACCGCCAGCAGTTGTTCGATTCGCTGCTTCGCCTCATGCTTCGACAGCCCCTTCAGGGCCGCCATGTACCAAAGAAACCGATGCCCAGTAAAGTCATCGTAGATCCCCTGCTGCTGCGGCATATACCCAAGCCGGGCCCGGTATTGCTTGCCCATCTCCAACACTCGGATTCCATTGAACAAGATTTCTCCGGAATCCGGCTTCAGATTGTCCACAATAATATTCATAAGCGTCGACTTCCCGGCACCGTTGGGCCCGAGCAGTCCGTAAATCCCCGGAGTCAGCTCCGCGGTAAAGCGGTCTAAAGCTTTGTTTTTCCCTTTATTATAGCTTTTGCTGATGGCATCGATCGAAAGTAGCATTTCAGCCTAACCCCCAAACTCTCTGGATTCGTATACAACAGCCAGGCTTTGAAACAAGCGATAGCTGACAAACCGATCAGCAGCCCGGTATAACCCCCTATTGACAGCAAGGAATCCATTTGCGCAAAAGCGCCAAACAGCGTAAAAAACCCGGTAAACGTATAGCTGCGAATCTCCTCAAAGCCTGCCAATTGAATGAGAAATGGGATCACAAACACTGTCGAAGCCAAGAGCAGACCAGGCGCTCGCTTCTGCATCAGAATCGACAAGTACAAAGTACAGACGCTGACAAGCATCGCCCCCAAAATCTGGAGCCCGAACACGCCGCAGGCAAATTCACCAACCGTAAGCGCGTCCTTCAGGTGACCGTATACGCGAATACTTTGGACTGGAGCTTCCCAGTCGATGGAAGGGTAACTGGCAATGGAATTATAGACGGCTGGCGAATACAGAATAAGCATCAGCGTCAAGGCTGCAATTCCGGCGATAGCATGTTTGACGGCAAACAAAGGAAGACGGCCTCTTCGGGTGCTCCGCAGAATCGCTGCCATGCCATTCCGGTAATCAGCGGGAAAAACAACGCTTAAGGAAAGCATCAGCAAAATGGTATAAGTCAAGCCATTTACGAGATCCCGGTAATGGTTCCGAAACAGATAATTGGTCGATAACTCATTGAGAAAGCTTCCGTTGATACCCCTCGTTTCCTTTTGCTCCACCAAGTGCAGGTATTGCGTGTATACCCTACTGAACGCTTTCTCTTTTAATGAAAAGAGGTCCAATTCTCCCTTCTGTTTCAGATATTGCGCCGGAGAGAGCTTCCCTTCCTGGTATTGCTTGAGCATCCGATCATATTGCAAGGGCAGCTCGGCAAAGCGGCGCTGCTCCTTCACAATATAGTTGATTTTGCTCTGATCCAGGCTTCCCGTGAGCACCCGCATATAACCGTTATAGATAGCGTCCTCTTCATTGAATCTCAGCTCCTGCATGTTCAGGTCCTGATAGCCGATCCATAGCGCCGCGGCCAGCACCAGATAGACTTTGCCGGCAAACATAAACTTGTACCATTCATGACGAAACAGGCGAACTGACGCGGGCGGCTTCCGCAGCTTGAGGAGTTGCTGAGCAATCCAACTGAAGATTCGGGAAGGAGTGGCCGTAGGATATCGGTACGTATAACACATGATACCGGCAGCTGATAGCAGCAAAAGCAGAACAACGGCACTGACACCCGCAATCTGCGGATACCAGACGGGATACCCTCCTAAATTCAAATTTCGGTAAATTGCAAGCAGCCCGTAGGCATCATAGAAAGAAAACAGATTGATATATTTAAAAAATTGAAGCGGGGATAGCGGGTGGAGGTAGCGAAAACTCAAATACTCCACAGCAAGAAATGCAAATAGACCCGCATAAACGGAGAATATATTTCCAAGCAGTATGAACAGAAACGAGATGGCCAGCGCCGCCAAGATCGTGACAATCACTTTGCAGATCAGGTACAGGACCAGATACTGTCCGACTGTCAACGGCAAGTTGCAGTAGCGAAAGGCCTCCATCGACTGTACGTACCGGGACAGGTCGCCAAAATCATACAAATTATACGCAAGGAGCAGCAATGACCCATAAAAAAAGACGGATAAGATCACCGACATGGAAATCAATGCGGCGACTTTCGATGTCACTAAAGGAAACCTTCCCCTGGCCGTCGAACGGGTAAGCTTCACAAGACTGGAATCCTTTTCATATTGAAACAAATAAATACACAATAAGAAAATAAGCGAAATCATAAGCGCATCGGTTATCGAGAAAGTCGTGGCGGACACGACGCCCCATTCGCGGCCCAATTGCAGGGGCAGGTCCTCTAAGGAAGCGAAATCTTGCGGCGTTTTCACGATATTGCGGTAGGAGAAGGAATGCTCGTCCTGAAAGATCGATACGGTGAGTAATTCGTCGGCCCGCTTTCGAATCCCGTTCGAATATTCCTTGTAGCCGCGCATCGCTTCGTATTGCTTCAATAGAAGCTCCGAAATATAAGTATCTTGTCTCAATTTATCCAAATTTTCGCTATACCCGCTGCTCTTGAAGGCCTCCATGATGTTCGGCGACTGTTGCTTGATGCGTGCCAAATCCTCAGCCGATGAGGGGGTGTCGGGGTTCTGAGCAGCCATGACGATCATTTGATATCTCTGAAGCTCCATATTCATCCGTTTGATTCGCTCGTACCCTTGGTCTATGCGCATTCTCGCGTACTCTTTTTCCGCGCTGTTGTAAGCATCGATATTGTCGATGAGATACCCGTTTTTGTTGTACTGATCTTTTACATAGAGGTAGCCGTTGCCAATCAGCAGGAGCGGGATGAGAACAACCAAAAGGCGCTTCCGGAACCATTTCAGGTATTCATAGCCAATGAGCTTCATTTGCATCCCCCAAAATCCAGGCGTTTACAGATCAGGACTTTCCAGCAACGGCTTGAAGGCCGCTTTTCCCGTACCAAACTCGCTTTTGTCCAGGTATTGCATCATGATCTTGCCATCTTTAAAGATCTGGACGAACGCATAGCGGTCGTCGCCGACCATAAACGAGTGATCGATTGGGAGAAACGACATATCAATTTTGTCTACGATATTATATTGTTGATCATAGACCGTCAACTCATGGCGGATGTCCTTTAATTTCTCCTTAAATTGTTCATTGAATAAAAACGGAAAAACAGGCCGGGCATAAAAATAGTTGCCGCTGACATAATAGAACGAAAAGAATGTTCTTTTGATTGGGAGTTCCTTTCCATTTCTTCCTTCAAGATCCGAGGAAAAGACCTTTAAATGCTCTTCGTCTCTTAACGACGATTCATCTTTAATGGGGGAACTCACAACGTACATCAAGCGGTTATTGTAGATCCCCTCCATTTTAGCGATTCTCCCATCCTCATCCGTAAACAATCTCGTGGCTGTGCGATTCTCCAGATCATATCTCATAAACCTGATCGATTGTCCACCAATTTCGTAAAAATAGATGTTCTTTCCATAAGGAGTAATATCTGAAATCTCGCTTCCGGAAGCGTTGCCTGTATAGATAGGTACGGGCTTGCCGGATCCTTTCAAATTTACTTGCATCAATTGAGAGGTTGCATTCGATTCTTTATCAAAACTTCTCAGGGTGTAGTAAAGCATTCCCCGATGAATAGCCATAGATCTGGGTACAGAGTCAAATTCCATTTTGACCTTTCGGGTTGAGCCATCCTCGGACAACTCGATTAACATAGTCTTGAATCGGTTTTCATTATCTTTCCCCAATCCTTCGCCGCTCTCCAAAGTATACAGCTTGCCGTCGTGATAACCAAGAAATTTGTGCCTAAACTGAGGGTCATGCTTCACATAAGCATAACAATTTCGAATGGCCCCCTGGTCGGATGCTTGCATACAATCGTTTTCCGGCCGATTATCCAACAGTACCGGCTTCATATTGATTTTGTCCGCGTAATAGAGAAAGGAACCGTTCAGGAAATAGTACCCCTTGTCGGTTGGCGCAACCAGGATGCCATCCCCTTGCATTTGAAACATATACGGAAAATCTGTTGACGCATCGTATTCGTTTCGGTAATCGACTGTGTCCTTTTGGCAGGCCGTTAAAACCATCGCAAGTAACATACTGATCATGATAGATGTATAAATTTTTCCCATCACGTCTACACCTCTGTCACCAATTTGTCAACAACGACCGAAAGAAGCTTGAATAAGCTTCTTTCGGTTCGTCCCTACCCTATTCCCTTTATTGGGTCGATGTTCCAGCGGACCAGTACTGAGTTTGATAAGTGACAGAATGAGATCCTGTTGCATAACGCGATTGAACTGAAACCCATTTAGCCGATGCGGTTGTTGACACACTTGTGCTTCCTAAAGAAGTGTTGTTGGTGACGGTTTCTGTTTGAAAATTGTTATAGTAGTAAGTATAAGCAACGTAAGCAGATACACCGGCTACAGTACTGCAGGTTGTTGAAGCCGTGGCACTTGAACTCCCCATCGATAGATACCCGCTCGTAGAATACCCGGCAACCTGGCCATAAACAGAAGTAGCGGCGGAAGCAGCGCTTGTAAAGCTAAGTGAAGCGCAAAGTAATGCAGCCATGCCTAACATCAGCTTTTTCTTGGTTTTCTTCATACTCATTCTTTTTGGGTAATTTTGGGACAGTGCCATTTATACCACATATTGTAATTATTTGCAAGTATTTTGATAGATTCCAATTGTGCACTCTTCTGTCAACCACTACTTAAGTCCTTTTACCCAAAAATCCACTTCTATTCTATATGATAGTTCTTTTTGGGAGATAATTCTTGCAAAATCGTACATTTTATTTGAGTTATTTTTTAATAAATCCGTGGTCTATCCTTCTGAAATGCGGCTCAGCGCGATGGCGGACTCGTTACGTGAGCAGTTGCAATCCCCTGCATATACGAACTTATCATTTGAAGAACGAGTCGGATTAGTAGTCGATGCGGAATGGACAAGGCGCAAGTCGAATCAACTGAGCAGGCTCATCAAGAAAGCGACACTCCGTTATCCAAATGCTTGCGTAGAGGACATTGAATATCATGCCGACCGACGCTTAGAGCAATCCCTCATTCTGCGGCTCGCTACCGGCAAGTACATCCATGAAAAACTGAATGTGATTCTTATGGGGGCGTCTGGTGCGGGTACCGAAATATTCAAGTGACCCCCTGCCGCTTTTTTATAGATTAATTTATCCATGGCGACTCACCTCTTGCCTATTTTCACACTAGCCCTAATACTTCTATTGCCGAATAAACTACATAAAGGTGGCCGTTTGTTTGGAAACATCCCCTGATATCTTCATTATATACACTTAGTAAGCAAGATAAAGCATATATAAGCAGCCGATGAACTGCATAAAGCCCAAAATGATGCGCGATCGACAAGATCGCAACATTCGTTGGCCCAGGCGTAAATGTAACAATCACACAATATATGAGAAAAGCTGCAATGTTCATTAGATCCCCTCCTGTAATCTAATGAATCATACAGCTTATTCTTTACAAGTGTATAGTACAATATTGCAAGATTTATAACAACGGGAGGGTATCCTGTCCAGCTTTGGAGAAGATCATCCCGCTTCTACCTAAAAAGTTCAACATGCTCCCGAAGAAACGCATCAAGCGTTCGCGGATCTCTACCGAGCAATCGTTTGACTGTATCAGTAGGTCTTTCCGGCACCACAGTGGCCATCGTCTGGATTTCTACAACGTGATCCGCTAGCCACGGCGGCATCTGTGCATGCTCGATCAGATTGCTGCGTTGAACGTCAGGCTCCAAATTGATATAGCGAATAGATCTGTCCAGTAAGATAGACAACTTTTCTGCGATCTGTGGATAACTGAACGTTGCAGGGCCCGTCAAAGTGTAAGTCTGTCCAGCTTTCTCGCGGTTAGTCAATACCTCAGCGGCAACATCGGCTATATCTCGGCAGTCTATAAAATTACAAGGGGAATTGCCCATCGAGCCGAAAAACATACTTTGTGTCGTAACCGTCGGTATAAGACGCAGCAGATTTTGCATGAAAGCATAAGGCCGCAATATCGTATAAGTTAAACCTGATTTGGCTAACACCTTCTCAATTTCCCCGTGCCAGCCGGCTACAGCGACAGGAGCTCTCTCTTCAAAAGCGGGGCTTGAAATCTTGACAATATGCTTTATACCGGCCTGGACAGCTGTATTAATAATCGATGTTTCCATTTCAACTTGTTGAGGGCTATTGGACATAGCAAGAAAAAGCTGATCTGTTCCAGAAAAAGCATGATACAGCGATGAAGGGTCGGATGCATCCGCCATAACAGCCTCAATCTTTGAGCCGCCTAATTCTTGGATCCTGGCATGCAGCCGCTCAGGTTTTCTGCTCAGCGCCCGAGCGGGTACATCTAACTTGACCAAACGTTCCACAAGTGCATTGCCAATCGTTCCTGTCGCTCCAATAATCGCAATCATTACAGCATTCCTCCAATTGATTTATTTTTTAAGTGATGTACGCCACCGCCAGCTTGCGATCGTACTTGCAATCGTTGCTGACAGTGGAAAATCAGTCCAGATATGACTTGACCAAGCTAAGAAATCACCCGGTTTGGCTATTTCAAGTATACTTGTCGTTACACACGCAGATAGTAAGCCTAGCATGCTTCCACCGAGTGCGAATAGCGCTACCGCTACCCATTGCGGAGTAGAAACAAGCCAGCGTTTTTGCTTCCCTTTAGCTCGTAGCCACAGGCCAATCAGTAAAGCAAACAAAGCAGACGCTCCGCCAATTGTGGTTAATGCTCTTAATAGAAGAATCTTATCTGCAGTAACCAATCCGCCAATGCCTGCCGTAACCGCTGGGGAGACATAAGCCATTAACACTTCCCGCCATAGCCCAAATGCTTTGGTACCGGAACGAGCAGGTCTTGTACTATAGGCACCTTCTGTCGTGTCCGAATATTTTGTCTTATTCATCAGACTGCTCCTCCTTTCATATAATTAGGAACCTAACTATATATGTGAAAAAAAAGGCCAGCTTCTTGACCCTGTACCACACATATCAAGCTTATTCCCGCCATTCACACGATCTATCCGATAGCATGTTGATATTGGAGACCGTGAATATAGTATGGTACCTAACTACCTTGATGTCAACAACTTTTTTGGGGCCTGCCACTTTACTTGACAAAAAACTAGTTAGGCGCCATACTTTACCTATGACTACCAACCCTAACCAAGTCAATAAAAATAGTGCAGTTCCGTCACTGTTACAATCAAAGCAGCAAATTGAGCGCTATAACCTAAATGTAGACGCACAAGCTATACTTGTCGCAGCAAGACTCATGGAAGCAGGCTCCAAGCTCGGTCATGCTGCTGAGATTCACTTCTCCCGTTTCGGTTTGTCAACAGGCCGCTACCGATTGTTGGCTGACCTTGAAGATCAAGAAGGCGAAGCATTACCTTCACAATTAGCTGAGCATCTAGGTGTTACGCGGGCTACTGTTACGGGACTTATCGATATTCTGGAGCGTGATGGTCTCGTATCACGGCGAGCCAGCTTGAAAGATGGCCGGCAAAAAGCAGTCGTCCTAACTGAGCTCGGGGCAAAAAAAATGCGTGACATGGCCCCAGAGCACTTTTCGAGATTAGAAGCCATGGTCTCCTCATTAAGTATCGAAGAACGCAGCACATTCCTCGATTTACTTGATCGCGTGACAAATGGCATTTCAGCGCTGACAGACGAATCAGGTGAAGCAACGTAATCAATTCAATCGGATGAACCATCTTTTTTAAAAAGAAAGGAGTTCTCATGCATCCAAAAAAAGTCCCCCGTTAATCCCGTGGTCCTCCATTCATTTGTTTGTGTCAACTCAACCCAAATATATATATAGATCCCAAGGGAGATGCACACAAATGAACATGAACGGACCTGTAAAAGTTTCCAAAAGCGAAAGACTTCAAACCTGTCAAGAAATTGCTGCGCGACTACATGAAGTATACAAAGGAAATATTTTGGCCATAGGGGTTTATGGATCTGTTTCCCGCGGAACAGACGGCCCTTTTTCGGACATTGAGATGTTTTGTGTACTTGAGGAATCAAATAAAAACGTAGATTTTAGTTATGAATGGTCTGCGGGACCATGGAAAGCTGAAGTGAATGTACTTAGCGCAAACGTCATTCTGGAAACAGCCGCTACTGTTGAAGACGATTGGTCGCTGACACATGGTCCATTCTTTGCGCCGCTGAGTCTTTATGATCCCAAGAACTTCTTTTCAACGCTAAAAGAAGCGGCAGAATCACCAACGAGGGAAGAGTTCACGCAGGCCATCAACGGGATTCTTGTGGGTGAAATGTACGAATTTATTGGGAAACTAAGAAATATAAGTGTAAACGGCCCGCAAACCTATTTGCCTTACTTGGCCATGCAATTCGTCCAATACGGCGCCATGTTGGTCGGGTTACACAATCAAAAACTTTACTCGACCGGTGCCATGGTCATACCTGAATCTTTGGAACTGCCGAATCGTCCGGCAGGGTACGATAATATTGCCAGACTAGTCATGTCTGGAGATTTGACAGAACGAGCGAGAATCATTTCCGCTTGCGAAGATTTCTGGAATGGCCTCGTAGCTTGGGCAGATGAACATAAATACACCATTCATTCAGAAAGAATTCCTTTTTGATGATGAAGAAGAAACGGCTGACGCCGTCCTATGGCATGTGTTACCGGCAATCGAAGGTCAAGGGGGGGAGCCACGTTTCATCTAACGGAGGCCACAGACGTTATATCGCCAATAACCCCGCATTTTTAAATCTAACGGATGTGAGCGATCTTAATGGGGCGTTTTTGGGCGAAATCGGCCTCCTCCTCAGCAAATAGCGGCGCACAGTTCCGTTACAATTTCAGATCGGTGGAATTTGCGAAAATAGCGGCCTTGACTTCCGTTAGCATTCGTTCATCATGGACGGAAGCGGACCGGAGCGGACCAGTGGATCCGTTATCTGTGAACAAACCTGCCAAAACGGCTTCCTCCGGACCTTAGATCCGTTATTGGTCTCAAAACGCTACGAAAACCCGGCAAAACCAGCAAATAACGGATCCTATTGTCCGCGAAACCTTTGAATTGGTCGGTATTCGACAAAATAGCGGATCGTGTGTCCACTTGGCTAAGAAAACACTTTAGTGGCCCCTGGCAAACCCGCTAACGAACCTGACAAACCTTATTCGGCTCAAAATGGGGCCTTGTGGACTGTAATGAATCTACCGATCGTTATTCACCGAAAATTGGCCGCTTTCCCGCCTTTTTTCCTCCATTAACGTGTGTCTGGTTCGTTACACGCTGAGCAAGCCGATTTATTGGCCAATAGAGTGTCTCAGGTTCGTTAGCCCCACCGTCAGCGTAGTGATGATGCCGCGCAGTAGTATGGGCTAGCGACTAACTTCATTTTATGTAGTTATTAGCGTAGGGAAACAAGCTCTCAGACGGACATCTTCTGCAATTGCGCTTCGAGCCGGTCAAGATTTTGCTCGTTGGCTGGTAATGCGATTTTCTTGATGGCGTTGAATACGGCAGCGTTTTCGAAAAGCTGGCGCCAAGTCAGTCTGGTTTTGCCGCCAAAATCCTCGAAGGTTGCCGTGAGCTGAAAATGGGGTGTGCAAAGATGCCGCAGCACGATCCGTTCAGGCCCAATTTCGACAAATTCGCTTTTGTTGGGATAATCGACTCCGTTTGGTCCGTGCATTACAAACTCCCATATCCCTCCCGGCCGTAAATCAAATTCGTGAAAAGTGTTCGTAAACCCGTTCGGACCCCACCACTGTGCCAAAAGCTCGGGTTTTGTCCAGGCTTCGTAAACGAGAGCAAGGGATGCATTTATCACCCGCGTTGTTACCAATTCGTATTCTTCCTCTGCGTTTATTTCGTTGTTTGCCGCACGTTTTTCCGTCATGCCCATTCCTCCTTGTATGCTGCGCATCTGTTTACCGGTAACTATATGATAAAACATGACGTTACGTCACGTGCAAGTGTTAAAATGAAGTTGTCCTTGCCAAAAGTACTTAATATTCCTCCCGGTACTTACGATCCAGATTGGCTCCGCACATACTTCGCGCCCCATTCGTCCAACATGACGAGCACCGGCAGCAGTTCCCGGGCGATCGGCGTAAGTGTATATTCCACCTTGGGCGGAACTTGCCTGTACACTTCGCGATGAATGAGACCACCCTTCTCCAGATCCCGGAGCTGCTGCGTAAGCATCGATTGCGTCACGCCCGGGATCGCCCGCTGCAGCTCGCTGAATCTGCGGGCATCGTCCCGCAATTGCCATAAAATTATTATTTTCCATTTTCCCGATATTAAGTTTTGGGCCAACGTAATCGGACATGCTATACATGTATCGTCAATAGATGCCATAAATGATAATTACCCCTTTCTATATTCGAATTCCTTTAGTACTAAAAAACATACTACCTATCAAAAAACGTAGTACTTGTAATAATCGAAGTGTTGAACTAATCTTATATCATTCCGATTGAAAAGGAAATATCAAAGCAAAGCAAATCACATCATTATCCGATAAAAATTGGAGGCGAAAGTGTTGAAAGTTGAAATATGGTCCGATTTTGTATGCCCCTTCTGTTATATCGGCAAACGCCGGTTCGAAGCCGCGCTGCAGCAGTTTTCGAACAAAGGAGCGGTTGAAGTTGTATTTAAAAGTTTTGAACTCGATCCTAATGCAAAGCGAGACGGCAATCCGAGCGTATATGACATGCTTGCTGCCAAATATGGCATGAGCCGCGAGCAAGCGATCGCCAACACAAACAATCTTGCACAGCAGGCAAAAGCGCTCGGGCTCGACTATTATTTTGATCGCACGATCCTGACCAACACATTTGACGCTCACCGTCTGACGCATTTTGCCGCAACGAAAGGAAAGCTCGCCGAGATGACGGAACGATTGTTGAAAGCTCATTTTACCGATACGCTTCATATTGGCCATCAAGACACTTTAGCCGATTTGGCCGCGGAGATCGGCCTTGATCGCGACGAAGCTCTCCGCGTTCTGACTAGCAGCGACTACGCGAATGAAGTACGTGCTGATGAAGAGGAAGCCAGACGGATCGGCGTCAAGGGCGTTCCGTCCTTCGTCATTAACAGAAAATATGCCATATCCGGCGCACAGCCGAGTGAAGTATTTTTGGAGGGCTTGCAAAAAGCGTGGGAAGAAGACCACCCGCTAACCGTACTCGGCGGTTCTGCCGAAGGTGCGGTATGTACGGACGAAGGTTGTGCGATTCCCGGAAAAGAGAGTCAATCATGATGATCAAGTTAGGTGTTCTGGATCAAGTATTTGTCAGTGAGGGCGGGACTGCCGCAGACGGATTGCGACAGTCGACCCGTCTTGTTCAGGCAGCAGAATCACTTGGTTACTACCGCTTCTGGATATCAGAACATCATGCTACGCCTGCGCTCGCTTTCTCCAGCCCGGAAGTGCTGATCCCACATCTGGCTGCCGCAACGTCACGCATTCGCGTCGGATCGGGCGGCATTATGCTCCCGCATTACAGCGCGTATAAAGTTGCGGAAAACTTCCGGCTGCTGGAGGCGCTCCATCCCGGACGCATCGATCTTGGCTTGGGACGCGCCCCGGGCGGCATGCCGCTTGCAACGAAAGCGTTGCAGCAGGATAAATTTGTTGATGTGAACAAATATCCTCAACAGGTACTGGATATTATCGGTTACTTCCATAACGCGATGCCTGTGGGCCACCCATTCGAGAAGTTGTTGGCCTCCCCTGACATTCCGACGGCGCCGGAAATTTGGCTGCTCGGTTCAAGTGGTGAAAGTGCGAGGATTGCCGCAAAACTGGGAACTTCATATGCATTCGCAGAATTTTTCGGTACGCCGGGAGGCGAAGAGGCGACCCAGTATTACAATGGGCATTTCGAGCCGAACCCGGTACTGGAAGATCAACCGCGCTCGATGATCGCCACAATTGCCATTTGCGCCGATACGGAAGAAGAAGCGGACCGATTGGCAAAAAGCAGCGATTTATTGTTCCTTGGCATTGCTACTGGCAGGGAGATGCCATTTCTGCCTTCCGTGCAAACAGCCGCGGCTTATCCGTATACGGAAATGGATTTAATGCACATCCGGCAAACTCGAAAGCGACGAGTAGTCGGCACTCCTGCCCAAGTGAAAGAACAGTTGCTTCGAATGGCGGCGGACTACAACGTTGGTGAAATTCTCATCAATAGCCCGATCCATGACGAGAAGGCGCGAATTCGCTCATACGAGCTGATTGCGGATACGTTCGGGATGACCGGGAAAAATAGTAACCTCTAGTAGTCGTCGAATACATCAAAAGAAAAGGACCTGCTCATGCGGGTCCCTCTTATCCTATTATAATTTGGAATCAATCCCCAGAAACAAACCCTTCAGCTTGGCAGCCGCGAGTGTTATATCGTCCTCGGAAATGACAGCGGAAACCACCGCAATTCCATCTATCCCTGTATTCGAAAATAAGGGGATGGTGTTTTTGTTTATGCCGCCAATCACCACGACTGGCAATTGAATCGCCTTTCTTATTTCTCTTAATTCTTCCATAGCTACCAGTTCAGCGTCTGTTTTTGTGCCTGTCGCAAACATAGCGCCAACGCCGAGATAATCGGCACCGTCTTTCTCGGCTTGAAGAGCTTCCGCAAGACTGGATGCGGATACGCCGAGGATTTTGTCCTCTCCAATGATTTTTCGCACAATTTTAGCGGGCAAATCACTTTGTCCGATATGTACGCCGTCAGCTCCTACCGCCAAAGCGATGTCCACACGGTCATTGATGATGAGTGGAATATTGAAATGATTAGTAATCGCTAATACTTTCACTGCAGTATGATAAAAATCCAATGAGGATAATTTCTTCTCACGTAATTGAACCAGCGTACACCCGCCTAAAATCGCTTGTTCTACTGCCTGTTCCAACGCATCCGTACTCATCAGGCTGCTGTCCGTAACCAAATAAAGGCTGTAATCCAGCTCAGGCTTCATATACTTTAGCCCCTTTGTGTATCGTTTGGGCGCTTATTTTGCTTATTTCATCTATGAGAGCTGTACGGTAGCTGCCGTTTCCTTTTTGACCAGCATTTTCATAAGCATGTTCCCCTGCAATCCCCGTACACAAAAGACCGGCGACTGCCGCCATACGGTAATCCCCTGTGCTGCCGCAGAAAGAAGCGATAAGGGACGTGCACATACATCCTGTGCCGGTTATGGAGCCGAGCATTGGATGCCCATTCTCAATACAAATGACTGTTTTGCCATCGGATACGATATCAGTTTCTCCGGTAATGGCGACCGTACAGTTATATTGAGCCGCCAAGCCGCTTGCAATATCTATGCCGCTTTGCAGACTGTTCTCCAAGTCCGCTTCGGAAGCGTCCACTCCTTTCGTTGTTGCTTGGAGTCCGGCGATATAACGAATTTCAGACATATTGCCGCGAATGACGCTGAATTGCAGCCGTTCGAGCATCATCCTAACCGTCTGATTGCGGAAATTCGACGCGCCCGCGCCCACCGGGTCCAAAACGACGGGTATGCTCATTTCATTTGCTTTTTCCCCCGCGGCAAGCATAGATTCTATTGTTCTTTTATTTAAAGTCCCTATATTCAACACAAGCGCGGAGGATATTGCAGTAATTTCAGCCGCTTCCTCGATATCATCAGCCATGATGGGAGAAGCGCCGATTGCAAGCGTAACATTTGCGCAGTCGTTTACTGTCACATAATTGGTAAGATGGTGAACCAAAGGCTTGGTTTGCCGGACGTTGCTCAATAAACCGCTGATGTTTAAGGTTAAGTTATTGTCCATTGATCTCAGGCCCTTTCTTTAATCCATTGTTGTAAAGCTCATAAAAATGATGAGTCGGGCCGTTGCCCTTTCCGATGGACAAGGAATGCTGAATAGCGATTGTGATATATTCCTTCGCCCTATGTACCGCTTCCTGTAATCCATACCCCAATGCGAGGTTGGATGCAATAGCGGATGAATAGGTGCAGCCTGTGCCATGCGTATTTTTTGTCTCTATACGCTGTGCGTCGAACGAATAAAATTGTTCCCCGTCGAACAAGATATCCAGCGCGTTTCCTGCAGCATGACCGCCTTTTACAAGGACATTTTTACAGCCCATTTTATAAATCGCTGCGGCCGATTTTTTCATATCTTCGACATTGTTAATTTGTATGCCGGCGATTTTCTCTGCTTCTGGAATATTAGGAGTAAGAAGGTCAGCTAACGGAATAACCGTTTGGATCATTGTGTCTATTGCGTCGGGGTTCATAAGCGGACAGCCGTTTTTCGCATACATAACAGGATCAATTACAACATTGGCGGGAGCGTATTGTTTGAGCCTTCCTGCAACTGCATTCATGCAATCCGGCTGTGAGAGCATACCAATTTTCACTGCATCTACATCAATATCCTCGAAAACAGCATCGATTTGTTTTTCAATCATATCGGGCCTGACATCCTGAATGTCAATGACGCGGCTCGTATTTTCGGCTACTACTGAAGCAATGACACTCATGCCAAAAACGCCATGAGCCGAGAAAGTTTTTAAGTCGGCTTGAATGCCAGCGCCTCCGCTGCAATCCGAACCGGCAATCGTTAATACTTTTTTCATGCTTGCCACTCCCATTCTGTTAAATGTATAAAATAAAAAAACCTTGTCCTATTTCTGACAAGGGTAAAATAACACGGTCAATTGTTATTTGCTTCCCTACGTCAGTCTTAACTAACAGGTTCAAAGGGTCAGGTTTTAACCTTCTCAACCGCGAACAGTCCCCCCGCAAACGATAAGCCATATTCAGTTTTAGCAGCACACTGCAGTTAATATAAAAATAGAGCGCTCTCTCGATTCGTAGAAAGCGCTCTAACCATATACATAGAAAGATGTAATGATTCGCTTCCCTACGTTGGTCTTAACCAACAGGTTCAAAGGGTCAGGTTTTAACCTTCTCAACTACAAAGTAGTCCCCCCGCAAATTAGTATCATTAAAACATAAGCTTTTCAAAAAGTCAAATTTAGCGTTTGTTGCCAAGCTTGATCCCACGAGTAGCCTCCTTTTATAAAACTGTTATGATTCCATACGCGCCCTTTAAGTTTCGGTAGTCGTTGGTCATCATCGAGATACATGCAGCCATCCCCTTGTAATAATTGTTTAAACTCATGTTCAAAAGTATTGAATTTTTTCGGTCATCTACAAACCAATACGGCTAGACTTGACTGGTCGAACCATCACAAAAGATATGTTTTTAGCAAATCTCGATTATTCAACACAGCCTTGCAAAGCTTGTTCACGTTCACTTCTTGCGCTTTAATTGAAAGGATGGCAAGAACGACATTCGACAATCTTGAGTGATCAAAATGCTGTATAATATCATCCCATGCTTTTTTATGAATATAAAAATATCGATTTCGTGCAGCAAGCAACCGGATTTTCTCATTTGTTTTCATTTCTTGAAAACGGGCAAACTGTTGCTGGTCACTTTCCAATTCCGTTTTCACATAATCCTTCAATTTCGTAAGAGCTTCCAGCAGCAGTGGATGAATCGCGTCACCCTTTTCCCACAATAGCAAATCATCAAAATCTGTGATCACGTTCGTGGGGGCAGATACCACATGCTCCACCGACTCTTCTTTGTTCCACGATTGAAACTCGCGCCATAGCTCAGCCTTTTCTTCCCGGATGCCGCGCTCTTTCTCCAACAACGCCTCTATATCGCATGTATGACCAAGTTTATATCGTAACATAGCAACCATATCTGAAAAAGACAAACCCGATTTCACACGTTCCTGAACCCCTGCGATTTGCAACAAAATCTTTCCAAACAAAGAAGGGATCGTCTCCGGTTTCTCACTATGTGGATGATTGATCGACGTCCGCACGAATTCATCCAGGCTATCCTCCTCTGTTCCCCATTCCATTGACAGTACCGTTTCTATGAAATCGGCCGGATCAAATCTGCAACCATGTGGTTCAAGCACACAGATATCGCATGCCTCTTCCAGGCTGTAACCCTGGTTCAAATAAGCGGCAAGCGAGCTTCGAAATCCGACCATATTGACATCGAATTGCTTAAACCGTTCCGTAAAGTAAGCCGAAATCACTTCCGCTCTGAATTGTTTTCTTGCAAAGTCCCCCAGCGCCGAGTTCTTTTCTTGCAAGGTCAATTCCATCAAAGCTTTCAATGCAGCAATCTCATCGTGCAACACTCTTTTTATTCTGTTCAGCAGCTTCGCGTTATCGGCCCGATCCATCAGCTCGATTGGTTTTTTTAGTTTCGAATTTGCCCATTCCACCGCTTTATATATTTGACTAAAGGACACATCGCCAAAGACAATCGCATGCCCCGGAAATCGGCTTTCAATCAGACAGGCGATCGCCAGCACAGGGATGTGATACGGAAGGCCTTGTGTTTTGGATTCAAACACCTCGACATCATCCACTTCACTATCGTCCAAATCTTCGCTGATTAACGAAATAAGGATATCATCACATTGACCTCTCCCGCTGCTTTGTTTCCTGTAATACTGCAAATCCCTGATCAGCTTAAACGATTCGGCAGTCTGCATGGAATCGGCATCCCCGAACACATGCCATCCAACCGGACAACCCTCGGACTCCAACACCCGTTCTTTCGCGCGATCGACATACATCCAGTCACATCCATACGTCTTCCGGTCAACAATCCTGTCCAGAAACGGGTATGCCTTGATGAGCTCGAGCGATTCCTTGTAAACGCTTTCCCATTCTGCGCTTTCTATCTTGTTTGGCATAATACGAAGATGAATGGAAATCCCCATGTGACTCCCCCCTCTTAATCTACATGCAAGAAGAAACGGCTGACGACGTCCTTGAAGCGAGGCAAGTTTCTTCCCGTTATATTTTATAGCATTTATCAAGTGAAACTTATAAATTCTATAAAATCAAGAAAAGCTCTTAAGATCCAGATTTCGCATCTTAAGAGCTAATTATTATGAAGTGACCATTCCCCTACACCAGCATATTAAATTAATCATACTACACTCAAATGAAATAGGCAAGAGATGGTAGTGTTATCACGGGGCAATCGCATATGGACCTATAAATTCTTCCATCGTTTTTCCTTGTCAGCACATTTCCAGCTTGCTTTGCCAATCTTGCCCCCATCAACTCCTCATGTAGAAGCTGGTGCTTGAATTAGACACATTTGAAGACACATTTTAAAACGGATAGGACTTGACTAACGGATTCAAAAATTGAAACTGAACTAGACTGATACCAAAAGCGAAGCTAGCGGAGAAAAAGCAAAATACGCGGCGCGTCATTATGTAACTGACAATGGAAATCGTGGTATAGTATGAATGAGGACTGGAGATGATGGCGATGGAATTGCTTGACCCCCGATGATTGCAAGATACGGTTCCTTTATCAAGCAACTCTACAGTTGCTTATACTTGACAAGCAACCGTAGAGTTGCTTATACTCGATATATGAATTGGGACAAAGACGCTATATTCAAAGCACTTGGCGACTCGACTCGGCGGCTTATATTAGACGAACTATCCGAACGCAACGAGCTGACGTTGTATGAGCTTACAGTACGTCTCATTATGAAGCACGACCTTTCCATTTCGCGACAAGCGATAGCTAAACATCTTTCTGTATTGGAAGATGCAGGACTCGTAATATCAAGACGAAAGGGAAAATATCGAGTAGTTATATTCAACAACGAACCACTTAAAAATTTGCTGAAAGGATGGATTGAGTAATTTTATAAAATCGGAACAGTACTACTGACGAATGTATGAGTTGTTTTGCTTGCAGCCAGATTGTTCGTACAGCACCATGCGTTACAAATATCAAAGGAGGCAAAAACAGTATGAAAATTATTGTTACCAGTCTATTCGTACAAGATCAAGACAAGGCACTGGAGTTTTATTCAGAAAAGCTGGGGTTTATAAAAAAGGCGGACGTTCCTGTCGGAGAATTTAGGTGGATAACGCTTGTTTCTCCCGATGATCAAGACGGTACCGAGCTTTTGCTCGAACCGAATGACCATCCTGCCGCAAAGGAGTATCAAAAGAAGATATTTGCCGATGGCATCCCGGCAACAATGTTTGGCGTTGCAGATATTCGCAAAGAGTACAACCGATTAATGGAAAAAGGCGTGAAGTTTACTATGGAACCGACAGAAATGGGCGGAGTCACAATAGCTGTCTTCGACGATACATGCGGCAACCTTATTCAGATCGTGCAGAAGTAACTTCATGACGAAGTTTGAAGCGCTGATTTTTTGCGCTTCATGGATGGCTAACGGGGGCGTTAGTTTGAGATTCCAGCACTAGGAAATTGAAAAATCTGAAAACAAGAAAGCAATATAAAACCCTGATTCTTCTGCTTAGTGTAGAAAAATCAGGGTTTAACTTCCCAAAAAAAGTGAACTTTAGATTCTTCCTTTATCGTCGGCCTTCGGCTGCTGTTGAAGCCTTATCTCATTAACCCGTTGTTCGTACCGCTCGCGAATCTTCGGTAGTGCCTCCTCGCGTGCCTGTTTAATCCTTTCCTCCGCTAGACGATCGAACCTCTCTTTCATCTCCGGACTGACCTTATAGACATTCGTCGCTATGACCTCGCTTGTTTCAAACACGATTTTCCCTTTTTCCAGAACCTTCTTCTCTTTGTCCAAGTGCGACATGTTCTCACGCCTCCTTCGTTTTGGTTAACTCTACATGGGCTTCCTAAAACTACTTTCCGGTCGACTTCTTATTTGAGTTTCATTTTAGCATGTCGATAAATTCCTTCAACGAATGAGATATCCATTTCTTCGGGTGAATCACCATTTGTAGATCCAACCGAATGTCAGGATGGGTAAATGGAAGAACTGCCAGCTCCCCTCTGCGTACCTCCTCCTCAACTACGATTTGGGGCAGAAGAGAAATACCCGAACTTGCCATCACACATCTTTTTATGGCTTCCGGGTTGCCTAATTCCAAGCCAATTCGATATATTACCCTTTTTGCGCGCAGCACTTTTTCTAGCATAATGCGATAATTGCAGCTATCCTCAGTCATAATCCATTCGAAACCATTTAAATGGCTCAATTCTACTTTGCGAAGTGATGATAATGGATGGTCAGGACTGGCGACGAGAACCAAGGGCTCCTCTCTGATTGTTTGCCATTTAAGTGTTGAATCGGACGGGCTGCTTTCGAGTATCAATCCAATATCCACAGCGCCTTCCTTGATTTTATTCACAATAATGTCTTCTCGGTCTGGATACAGCCGAATATAGTGCTACAAGATGTCAAGACAGTTTTTTTAGATTTTTAAGATGTGAAATCATTCACAATGTTTGGTTCCTTGCCCCGAAGGGGCGGGCAGTTGGTTATTCAGAATTGGGAATTCTGGTCGAAACTGCTGTGAATTAGATTGTCCACAGGTGGAGGACGTAGCCCAAGCGAAGGCGCGGGAGCTATGTTTTTTTCTTTGTTCGTTCACATGTGGACAACAGAATAATGTTTCGGTTGTATACAGTGGCCGGCGTATGGTTTTGCAGAGACTGATGCGGCAAATAGTGATTGTGCAAATGGATGTATCGTTCTACACCCTGTCTCAACTCTCGAGGACTGTTGTAGTCGTTGATATAGACCTCGTTGTATTTCAGACTGCGCCAGAAGCGCTCAATGACGATGTTGTCCTTGGCACGCCCTTTGCCATCCATGCTAATCCGAACCTCGTTCCCTTTCAACAGATCGATATACTTTGGACTCGTAAAATGGCTACCTTGGTCACTGTTGATGATTCCCGGTTTACGCCGCCCCAGCGCCCGTTTCGTGGTCTTGAGTACGAACTCGATTTCAAGGCTCTG